>NZ_JBWKUQ010000012.1:0-198555 GCF_059420925.1 Pseudomonas sp. GW821-FHT03C07 | reverse complement strand
GGGAAAGATAACCGCTGAAAGCATCTAAGCGGGAAACTTGCCTCAAGATGAGATCTCACTGGAACCTTGAGTTCCCTGAAGGGCCGTCGAAGACTACGACGTTGATAGGCAGGGTGTGTAAGCGCTGTGAGGCGTTGAGCTAACCTGTACTAATTGCCCGTGAGGCTTGACCATATAACACCCAAGCAATTTGCTTGCTTCGAGCTGAAAAGCGAAAGAGCACCAGATTGCGGTGTGTGAAGACGATACAGACCGAAAGTTTGCGACTCACAAAACACCAAGCTGTCACATACCCATTTGCTGGAGCGTGATCTCGCAAGAGAAAACGACCTGGCTACCGAATTTCTTGACGACCATAGAGCATTGGAACCACCTGATCCCATCCCGAACTCAGCAGTGAAACGATGCATCGCCGATGGTAGTGTGGGGTTTCCCCATGTGAGAGTAGGTCATCGTCAAGATTAAATTCCGAAACCCCTATCTGCGTATGCAGGTAGGGGTTTTGTTTTTGTGCTGCGCAAATGTCCGGCGCCAGGTCCGGCCTCCTGTGGCGACTGTTCGATCGTCATCGCCAGCAAGCTGGCTCCTACAGGGGGCGGGTGTTCCAGCGCAGGGATAGCGCCGTGCCCGGTCTTTGTAGGAGCCGGCTTGCCGGCGATGGCGGCCGCATGGGCGCTGCAAGGCTCAACTCCAGACGAATTTTGCACAGTTATTTTCGAGCAGGAACACTAGAATAGGCACCGTCTTTTACAGAACCCGAGCCCATTTATGTCGGATCCGGTTGACCCCGCAAAGGTGTCGGAACTCCCCCTGGACACGTTGGTGGCCTGCCACGAATGCGACCTGCTGATGCTCAAACCCCAACTCGGCCTCGGCGAAAAAGCCCAGTGCCCACGCTGTGGCTATGAGCTCTACGCCAATCGCCACAATGTCATCGAGCGTAGCCTGGCCCTGGTGCTCGCCGCGCTCCTGTTGTACATCCCGGCGAACTTTTTACCGATCATGCAGCTCAATCTTCTGGGTCGGACCTCCGCCGACACGGTCTGGAGCGGTGTACTGGGCCTGTACCATACCGGTATGTCCGGCGTCGCCGTGGTGGTGTTCCTGTGCAGCATGGGGATCCCCCTGCTCAAGCTGCTCTGCCAGTTGGCCGTGCTGTTGAGCATTCGCTGGGATATTGGGCGCAGCTACGGCTTGCTGCTGTACCGTATTTACCATCACCTGCGCGATTGGGGCATGCTTGAGGTCTATCTCATGGGTGTGCTGGTGGCGATTGTCAAACTCGCCGACCTGGCGGAGCTGAGCCTCGGATTGGGCCTGGCCTGCTTTGTCGCTTTGCTGCTGGTCCAAGTGCTGCTGGAGGTGGTCATGTCGCCCCACCAGATCTGGCAGGCGTTATCGGGAGAGGATGTACATGCGGGCGATTGATGCAGGCATTCTGATCTGCACGGAATGCCATGAGTTGAACCGGCAGGAAGAAGACAGCGACGAGCAGATCTGTACCCGCTGCGGTGCCTCCGTGCACCCACGGCGTCCCAACAGCCTGATGCGGACCTGGGCCCTGCTGCTAACCTCGGCGATTCTCTACATCCCGGCCAACATGCTGCCGATCATGACCGTCAGCTCTCTGGGCAAGGGTGATCCCAGTACCATCATGTCGGGTGTCATTACCCTGGTGCAGCACGGCATGTTTCCCATCGCGGCCGTGGTTTTTGTCGCCAGTATCCTGGTACCCACGTTCAAACTGGTGGGCATTGCCCTGCTATTGTTCTCGGTGCAGCGCCGCCAGCCGCTGTCGGCCCGCCAGCGGATCATCATGTACCGTTTCATCGAATTCATTGGCCGCTGGTCAATGTTGGATATCTTCGTGATTGCCATCCTGGTGGCGATCGTGAACTTTGGCAGAATTGCCAGTGTCGAGGCCAATCTCGGCGCGATAGCCTTTGCCAGTGTGGTGATCTTGACGATGCTTGCCGCAGTAACTTTCGATCCCCGACTCATCTGGGATAACACGGAGTCGGACGACGACCATGAGTGATTTGCCAAAAGCCAAAACCCGTCCGGCCTCGAATTGGTCGGCCGTCTGGGTCCTGCCGCTGATTGCCCTGGTCATCGGCGGCTGGTTGGGCTGGCGGGCCTACAACCAGACCGGCATCGAAATCCAGGTGCGCTTTGAAAGCGGCGAGGGCATCCAGGCCAACAAGACCGAGGTTGTCTACAAGGGCATGCCCATCGGCAAGGTCAAGGGCTTGAGTCTGGATGTCGAGGGCTCGACCAAGGGGGTCGCCGCGACCATTGAGATGAACAAGGACGTCGAGTCGTCCCTGCGCACCAATACCCGCTTCTGGCTGGTCAAACCGAGCGTGACCCTGGCGGGGATTACCGGCCTGGACACCCTGGTGTCCGGCAACTACATCGCGGTCAGCCCCGGTGATGGCGAACCGGAGCGCAAGTTCAAGGCGTTGACCCAGGAGCCGCCGCTGTCGGACCTCAAGCCGGGCCTGCACATCACCATCAAGGCCGATCGCCTGGGTTCCCTGAACCGTGGCAGTCCGGTGTTCTACAAGCAGATCCAGGTCGGCCAGATCAAAAGCTATGCACTGTCCCCGGACCAGAACATGGTCGAGCTCAAGGTCTTTATCGAACCGGCCTACGCCAACCTGGTGCGCAAACACACGCGCTTCTGGAACGCCAGCGGCATCAGTATCGATGCCAACCTGTCCGGTGTGAAGGTGCGCAGCGAGTCCCTGGCCAGCATCGTCGCCGGCGGTATTGCCTTCGCCACGCCGGAGAATCGCAAGGACAGCCCACCCACCGATCCGAGCCTGCCGTTCCGCCTCTATGAGGATTTCGACGCGGCCCAGGCGGGGATCCGCGTCAAAGTGAAGCTCAGCGACTTCGAAGGGCTGCAGGCCGGGCGTACGCCGGTGATGTACAAGGGGATCCAGGTCGGCAGCCTCAAAGCCCTGAAGATCGATCCCGACCTGGCCAGTGCCAACGCCGAGTTGACCCTCGATCCGCTGGCTGAAGACTACCTGGTGAACGGTACCCAG
Source organism: Pseudomonas sp. GW821-FHT03C07 (assembly GCF_059420925.1). Lineage (NCBI taxonomy): Bacteria > Pseudomonadati > Pseudomonadota > Gammaproteobacteria > Pseudomonadales > Pseudomonadaceae > Pseudomonas > Pseudomonas sp. GW821-FHT03C07. Next base: position 195,502 of record NZ_JBWKUQ010000012.1, on the reverse strand, counting down.
TTCTGGGTGGTCAAGCCGTCGATTTCCCTGGCCGGCATCACCGGGCTCGAGGCCCTGGTCAAAGGCAACTACATTGCCATTCGTCCCGGCGACAAGGGCGCTCACCCGCAACGCGAGTTCGAGGCCCGGGCCAAGGCCCCGCCCCTCGACCTGCGCTCCCCGGGATTGCACATGGTGCTGTTCACCGACAACCTCGGTTCCCTGGATGTCGGCAGCCCGGTGCTCTACCGCCAGGTGAAAGTCGGTTCGGTGCAGAGTTACCAGTTCTCCCGTACGCGCAAGCAAGTGGTGATTGGCGTCCATATCGAGAAGGAATATGAAAACCTGGTCAACGCCTCGAGTCGCTTCTGGAACGCCAGCGGTATCACCCTGAGCGGTGGTTTGACAGGGGGCATCCAGGTGAAAAGCGAATCGCTGCAAAGCCTGATGTCCGGCGGTATTGCCTTCGAGACCCCACAGGACAAAGCTCCGCTGCAGAAACGCATTCCGCGTTTCCGTCTGTTCGCCAACCATGACGAGGCACAGCAGCAAGGCACCCTGATCACCATTCGGGTTGATCGCGCCGATGGATTGCGCAGCGGCACGCCGATCCGTTTCAAGGGCCTGGATGTGGGCAAGATCGAAAGTGTCGACCTGAGTGACGACTTGCAGTCGGTGCTGCTCTCGGCGCGGATTACCGAAGTGCCGGAGCGCATCGCCCGGATCGGCAGTCAGTTCTGGGTGGTAAAGCCGCAGCTGGGCCTGATCAAGACCGCCAACCTGGAAACCCTGGTCACCGGGCAGTATCTCGAAGTGCAGCCGGCGACGAAGAAGCTCGGGGTGCAGAAGGATTTTGTCGCGCTCAAGGAAGCGCCGGATGTGGCGGTGCCACAAGCCGGCTTGAGCCTGACCCTGAGCGCGGCGCGGCGTGGTTCGCTGAAGGAGGGGGTGCCGGTGACTTACCGCGAGGTGACGGTGGGCAAGGTCACGGGGTATGAGCTGGGGGACACCGCCGACCGGGTGCTGATCCATATTCTGATCGAGCCGCGTTACGCGCCGTTGGTGCGTAGTGGTAGCCGGTTCTGGAACACCAGTGGCTTTGGTCTCGACTTCGGCCTGTTCAAGGGCGCGACGGTGCGCACCGAGTCGCTGGAGACCCTGATCCAGGGCGGGATCGCCTTTGCCACGCCGGATGGCGAGCGCATGGGCGGGGCGGCGCGGCCGTTGCAGACCTTCCCGCTATTCGACAAGTTCGAGGATGAATGGCTGACCTGGGCGCCGAAGATCAGCCTCGGCAAATAGCGCTGTTTGTGTAGGCGCCGGCTTGCTGGCGAGGGCGGCCGAAAGGTCGATGCAAGGCTTACTGGCCTCATCGCCAGCAAGCTGGCTCCTACAGGGTTCTCGGTGTGGTGGTGTTTCTCGGTGAAGCACCCCCCAAAAATAAAAAGGCCACGATCAATGATCGCGGCCTTTTGCCTTCCAGCTTCCGGAGTCAGACCTCGTCGAGCTCCGGTTCCGCCGCTTCACTTGGCAGTGGCGCCCGCACCTGATCGTGCCGGCGAATGTACTTCCAGTCCGCCTCGTCGATATAGATCCCGTTCGGTCCGCTGCCGCCTTCCAGGTCGATGGCCACGTGCGCCGACACCTGCGGCTTCACGCTCGCCAGGATCGGCACGAAGCCCAGTTGCAGGCTGGTCTCGAGCAGCGCCGCCTGGTTGCGTTCGTCGATGTCCGCGGCCTCGTCGAGGTAGTACGGTAGACGCACGCGCCCGGCCTGGTCGCGGTCCATCAGGTGCAGCAACAGGTACATGTTGGTCAGCGCCTTGATGGTCATGGTGGTGCCGTTGGACGCCGCGCCGTCGATATCGGTATGGATCACCGGTTGGCCGTTGACCTTGGTGATCTCGAACGCCAGCTCGAACAGGTCCTTCAAGCCCAGCTGGTTGTGGTTGGCCGCCACCAGCCGCGCCAGGTATTCCTTGGCTTCTTCGTTCTTGTTGTCCTGATCGGCACTCTGGCTCAGGTCGAACACCGACAGCGTCTCGCCTTCCTCATACTGGCCGGCACTGTGGATGATCTGGTCGATGTGCTTGAGCGCTTCCTTGTTCGGCGCCAGCACGATGCGGAAGCTTTGCAGGTTGGACACCTGGCGTTTGTTGATCTCGCGGTTGAACAACGCCAGTTGGTGTTCCAGGCTGTCGTAGTCGCTGCGGATATTGCGCAGGGTCCGGGCGATATCGGTCACCGCCGCACGGCGCGCCTTGCCCAGGGTCAGGGCTTCGTCGGTGCGGTGATCATAGGCGTTGATCAGCAGTTGCAGGCGGCGCTCGATGTCGTCCTCGCTGTCGAACTTGGCCACGCCCTTGAGGCGCACCTGGGCGTACAGCGCCTCGATCTGTCCGTCGGCCCGCTGCAAGCCCTGCCAGCTGTCCTGGTAGTCGTTGAGCAGCGGTAGCAGGTTGTCCATGGAATCGTCCACCGGATCCATGAACGGCGTGCCGAACGGCAGGTCGGCCGGCAGCAACTGGCGACGGCGCAGGGCGTCGTCGAGGGTGCGTTGCTTGGCTTCCATGTCGCCGATCTGCCGGCCGACCAGTTGCAGCTTGGCCGACAGCTGTTGGACGCGCTCGGTGAAGGCGTCGCTGGAGCGCTTGAGTTCATCCTGCGCGGCTTCCAGTTGTGCCAACTGCTCCAACTTGTCGCCTTCCTCGGCGCTCAGGGTCTGGGCGCGACGGAAGTCTTCCAGGGCTTTCTGCGCATCCAGCACCTGCTGGTACAGCGCTTCGGTCTGGGTCTTGCTCGCGGCCCGGTCGGCGGCAACGGCCTGCTGGGTTTTCAATTGCTTGAGCTCTTTGTCCAGGCGCTCTTTCTGGTCACGTAACGCGGCGCGATCGGCCAGGGCTTGCAGCGCCGGCGGCTCGATATGGGACAGGTCGATGGACAGGCCCGGTACTTCGAAACGCTCGCCCTTGAAGCCGTCGAGGATCAGTTCCATGGACTTGACCCACTGGCCTTCCTCGTCCAGGGCAATACCGTGCTCGCCCAGCGGCAGGCTGAACAGGGCGCTGTTGAACAGACGCATCAGGCGTTCGACGTCCTGTTGCGAGAACTCTTCGCGCAAGCGCGCATAGCTGTTGTTGTCGGCGTGATCGAGTTGCTGCTTCACCGACTTCAGGCGTTTTTCCAGGTCGCGCAGACGCTCTTCCAGGTCCTCGGCGCTGAACTGCCGGGATTGGGCCAGGGCACCGGCCAGTTCGTCGTGGGCATCCTTGGCTGCCAGCAGCTGCTGCTCCAGCACCTTCACATCGTTGACCAGGGCGAAGCGATGCTTGAGCACCGACAACTCGCCGAGCCAGCGTTGCAGGTCGCTGATTTCCCGCTCCAGGCGCATCAGTTCCTGGGTGCTGCTGCGCTGGTCGTTCTGCAGGGCGTCCTGTTCATTGCGGTAATGTTCGGACTGGATCAGCAGCTCTTCCTTGCGCGCACCGGCATAGTCCGACCAGGTGCCGAGCAACGAGTCCAGCAACGGCGAGATCCGGTGCAGCTTGCCGCGCAGCACATCGCGCTGGCGCACCCCCGAGGCCAGCGCCTCGACCAGGGGCCCGGCGGCGACCATGGCGTTGTAGTCCTGTTCCATGCGCCGCACGTCGCGGAAGGCTTCCTCGCAGGCCGCGATATAGTCGACGCTGCCGGAACGCAGGCTGTGCTCGAAGGCATCGAGGAACAGCTGCTTGAGCTTGGCGGCGGTGATCTCGCGCATGTGCAGCAGGTTGATGAACAGCGCGCGGAAGGTCTTCAGGCTCTGTTCGCTGGTGGAGCGCAGCGGGATCAGCGTCAGGTCCAGTGGAATCGAGGTGTGACCGCCGACCAGCAGCCGGCGCAGTTCATCGGGCTTGAGCTCGTAGGCTTTGAGGCCGTTGCGCTCGAGGTTGTTGAACAGCTCCTTCTGGCGCAGGCAGGTGTCGTCTTTCTGGTAGTGGGCCAGGTCCAGGCGCCCGGCGTAGGCGAAGAACTGGTGGCCGAAACCACCGCCCGGGCCGCGTCCGACCACGCCGATCACATGCGGGCCGTGGGGCAGGGCGACTTCGACGAGGATGTAGCTGGTATCGGTGGCGAAATAGAAGCGCCGCGACTGCTCCAGGCTGTACTTGCCGAAGCTCATGTCCGACATGCGCGCCAGGATCGGGAACTGCAAGGCGTTGATCGAAGCCGATTTACCCAGGTTGTTGGCGCCATACACCGACAGCGGATGTTCCAGCGGAAACAGACCGAGGCTGTAGCCGGCGGTGTTCAGCAGGGCGAAGCGGCGAATACCGTAGCGTTCCTGGCTCATGCGTCCATCTCCTGTTGCTCGGCGGCAATGGCCCGGGCCAGCGCGTCTTCTTCACTTTCTTCAGGGGCCTCGACGAATTCGCTGAGGTCCAGCGGGTCATCGGTTTCCAGCAGTTTTTCGTCGCTGTCGTCATCCACCAGTACCGGCGTCGGCAATGGCAGCACGCTGTGCAGGCTGGCGGCCATGTCACGGTCCTGCTGGACCGACAGGCAGACGTCGAGGAAACGGTGCATCGGTGGCAGGAAGCGGAACAGGCCGGGCTCCTCGAGGGCGAAGCCGAGTTGGGTCATGCGGCGCATGATCTTCTCTTCCAGTTCCTCCTGGGTGGTGACTTCGGCCTGGACGAACAGGTCGCGGTATTTGTCCAGCAGCGACGGCAGTTCGTCACGGCCCAGGCTACCGCCGTCGAGCACGGCCACCGGGTCGCGGCCCTGGTCGGCGAGGTGTTCGACCAGGATAAAGGTGAACAGCGCCAGGCGCTGGGCGGTCTTGTTGACCTGGGCGGCGGCGTTGTCCGGGACGAAGTAGTAGAAACCACGGGTGTCGCAGACCAGTTCGAAGCCCAGGGCCTTGAACAGGCTGCGGTACTGGTCCTGGCAATTGGACAGTTGGGCGTACAGCTCCGGGTCGCGGCGGCTGACGTGGTAACCCTTGAACAGCTCGCGAAAGATCGGCGCCAGCTGGGACAGTTCGGAAAGATCAAGATGCATGGGGAGTGCTCGCGGAATTCTCGCCGGCTTCTTCGACACGCGAGAGCAGGGCGAAGGAGCGCAGGCTGACCTGGTGCTCCTGGGTGTGGTAGTCGCGGCGTTCGAGGCGCTCGCGCTGGAAACGTTTTTCCCGCGACAGGCGCGAGAACCAGTAGAGCAATTCGTCGGTGGCGCCGTCCGGTTCCTGCTCCAGCAGCCAGCTCATCAGGTCCGGCATCGGCAGCGCATCGCTGCAGCGTTCGAGCATTTCCTTGACCGTGCGCGGGGCCCGTGGCGACTCGCCGCCATTGGACGACTTGTGCGCCTTGGGGAAACGCGACGGCTTGGCCTCGAAACGGGCCAGGGCGTAGACATACGCCTCGACCTGGCCGGAACTGCCGAGAAAGGTGCTTTGCGGGCGGCTGAACATCGGCATCGCCGCTTGTGGCACGGCGTCCAGGCCTTTGCGCCGGATCACCGACAGGGCCAGGGCGGCGCCACGGGTCACGGCGTTGTGCCGGCGCGCTTCTTCACGCAGCGGCAGCAGCAGTTCGCGGGCATGGCGCAGGGTCAACTGGGCGCTGGTCTGCATTTCCAGGATCCGCGCGTGGGTGCGCAGCAGCATGTCGTCGTCCACCAGGTGGCCGAGGCGTTGCTGTTCGCTGAGCATGCGCAACAGCACGTTCTCGACCTTGCGCACGCCCTGTTCGAAGGCGCCGTCGGCGTTCACCAACTGGATCATCGGTTCGACGTATTCGTCCCAGGTCGCCAGGACCTCGGCGTAACGCTGGCGTAGAGGGATCTGTCGGTCGCTGGTCTTGGCCCGTTCGGCGACGGCCACCAGGGCCTGTTCGTCGTTGGCGAGCTTTTTCAGTACATCGCGCACGCGCATGTCGAGCAGGCGCAGCTGGCGGGCCAGGTCGTTGCCGTCGCGGATGTCGAAGGCGTCCTGGATGTAGCCTGCCAGGCGTTCGAGGTGGCGCAGGTAGGCTTCGATCTCCAGGCACAGGCCCAGGCGGTGTTCGCGACGCAGGTAGGCGAGGAAGTCGTGGATCTGGGCATTGAGCTCGAAACGGTTCGGGCTTTTCGCCACGGGCACCAGGATATCCAGGCGAATCCACACGTCCAGCAGGCTGGTGATGTCCTGGGGCGTGCTGTCCAACTGCTGGGCGGCCAGTTGCTGGCGCAGTTCACCGAGGCTCAGGGTGCCTTGGTCGAAGTGTTCGCACAGAGGCTCCAGAAGGGCCCAGTGCTCGGCGAGGGCGCGCAAGACGCGCTTGGGTTCGATCATGGGGGAGGCCGGCTGGTTAGCAAATTAAAAGCAGCGATTGTACTGCATGCCGCGTCCGATTTATCCCCAGCTGATCAGAGGCTTGGCGTTCTTGCGATCAACTGCGGGCGATCTTCGCCGAAGGGCGGTAGAATCCCTGCTTCAACTTATCCACAGATGGCCGACCTTTGCTTATCGAGTCCCGCCGCCGCGCTTATCTGACCGCCATGCAGGTGGTCCACTGGCTGCCCCGCACCGAACTGCCGTTCGCCGCGCCGTCGCGGGCGGAATTGTTTGTGGAGCCGGAGCCGTTGGTCGAGGTCCAGGCCCCCGTGCCTGAGGCGCGTAACGCCGCCGAACCGCTGGCCAAGCCCGTCGAACGGGCGAAGATCGAAGTGCCACGGCCCTCGCCAATCCAGCGCGCGGAAAGCAAGCCGGCGGTTGTCGCCGAAGAGGCGCCGGCCCCGGTCAAGGTGGTTCAGGTGCCGCCGCCGCGTTTCGCGTTGCAATTGTTACGCGCCGGACGTTGCCTGGTGCTGGTGGAGTTACCCACGGGCGAACCCTTCCAGAGCCGCGACCCGGCCTACCTGTTGCTCAAGGACATGCTGCGCGCCGCCGGGCTGCCGGACAGCCCGCAGATCGTCGGCGAGCCGGTGCGCTGGCCGCTGCTGGTCCGCGGCAACCTCGACCAGGGCCCGGAGGCGGCGCGGGACTTTGTCCAGGGCTTCGTCCAGGCCCGGCGGGAAGAAGGCGAGTGCGCCTGCCTGTGGCTGATCGGCCTGCCGGCGGTGCGTTTTGCCGGTGAGGCCAATGCCGAATCATACAACCGTGAACTGCAGGTCGAAGGCCTGGGATCGGCCTGGGCGCTGCCCGGTCTGGAATTATTGATGGATGAGCCACAGCGCAAGGCTGATGTCTGGCAAGCCATGCGCCGGCTGATGGCGCGATGGAAAAGTAACGATGAGTGATGCGGTAAGTTTTCGCCCGATGACCGAGGCGGACCTGGATGCGGTCCTGAAGATCGAATACGCGGCCTTCAGCCATCCCTGGACCCGTGGGATTTTCCTCGATGGTCTGGGCAAGTATCAGATCTGGCTGATGTTCGAAGGCAGCCAGCAGGTCGGGCATGGCGTGGTGCAGATCATTCTCGATGAGGCGCACCTGCTCAATATCACGGTCAAGCCGGAGAGCCAGGGCCGTGGCCTGGGTTTGCGCCTGCTCGAACACTTGATGTCGCGGGCCCATGCGGCCGAGGCCCGGGAGTGTTTCCTCGAGGTGCGCGACAGCAATCAGGCGGCCTTCCGCCTGTATGAGCGTTATGGCTTCAATGAAGTCGGCCGTCGTCGCGACTACTATCCGGCGGTGGGCGGACGCGAAGATGCGGTGGTGATGGCGTGTACGCTGGTTGACTGAGGATTTCCCCACGTGACCCCAAGTCGGGGTCGGGTGTCATAACTTCGGACTATCTTGAGGCAGCAGAGCATGAACGAACTACAGGATCTGATTGATAACAACGAGCGCTGGGCCGCTGCGATCAAGGAAGAAGACCCGGAGTTCTTCGCCAAGCTCGCCCGTCAGCAGACTCCGGAGTTCCTCTGGATCGGCTGCTCCGATGCGCGGGTGCCGGCCAACGAGATTGTCGGCATGCTGCCGGGCGATCTGTTCGTACACCGTAACGTCGCCAACGTGGTGCTGCACACCGACCTCAACTGCCTGTCGGTGATCCAGTACGCGGTGGATGTGCTCAAGGTCAAGCATATCCTGGTCACCGGCCACTACGGTTGTGGCGGCGTGCGGGCCGCGATGCAGGATCGCCAGTTGGGCCTGATCGATGGCTGGCTGCGGTCAATTCGCGACCTGTACTACGAGAACCGTGAAGTGCTGGCGCAGTTGCCCACTGAAGAGGAGCGGGTCGACCGCTTGTGCGAGTTGAACGTGATCCAGCAGGTGGCCAACGTCGGTCATACCACCATTGTGCAGAACGCCTGGCATCGTGGGCAGAGCCTGTCGATCCACGGCTGCATCTACGGGATCAAGGATGGGCGCTGGAAGAGTCTGAACGCCACCATCAGCGGGATTGAGCAGCTGCCACCGCAGTACCGGTTGCGGCCGGTGGAAGCGCCCTGAGGCCTGCATAGGCTGTGAGTATGCCATCGCCAGCAAGCTGGCTCCCACATCAGTGCCGTGTCGAACACGGATTTTGTACACGACACGGACCTTGTAGGCGCTGGCATGCCAGCGATGGCGGCCTTGAGGTCAATGCCAGACCCAAGGGCCCCATCGCCGGCAAGCCGGCTCCCACAGTGGGTGTTGCGGCGTTGGTCAGATGGCCGGCATCGCGGTCACTGGCGCTGGCGCCGGTTGCTTTAGCTGGTTGAGTTGCGTCTTGATCGCCGTGGTCGAGCATTTCTTCTCGGCATCGGCTTCCGACAGCTTGCGTATCGACTCGTAGAACAGCACGCAGGTTTTCTGCGTGTTGGTCACCTGCCAGTTGTCGGTACAGCTTTTCAGCTGCGCCGCCGGATCGCTGTCCGGTTTCTGGCCCATGCCGGCCTGCCAGCAGGCGGCACTCAAGTCCTGCCCCATCACTTTCAAGCCCGCCGCATCGGCTTTCGCCTGGTCACCACCGTAGCTGGCCGGGTCCGCCGCGTACCAGATGTAGCTCGGGTGGTTGGAGCCCAATACCGGTACTATCGCCCCCGCTGTCGGGCGGATGAGACCCAGCTGTAGCACACCGACGTCCGCGCCATATTGCTGCTTGATCCAGTTACGCACCGGCGTACCGAAGGCCACCATCGGCAACGCCGTGCCCTTGGTGGTGATGCTGACTTCCTTGACCATGGTGGTCTGGTAGTCGGTGAAGTAGCTGTAGACGGTTTCCAGGGTACTGCCGGCGTTGGACGGCGCGGCAATCGGTGCGATGTCGACGATGGTCTGGTAACCCGGCGTCTGCTCCTTGGGGATGCCATTGTCGGTCAGGAGCTCGGCCCAGCGGTCGGTGGTAGCCGACTCCAGGTAGTCCTGGGCCTGGGTCAACGAGTAATCCGGCGGGAAGTGCAGCAGTTCGACGCTCTTGCGGTTGTCCAGAGCCAGGCCCAGCGGCAGGAACAGGTACCAGTTGTAGGCCCATTTACCGTCGGCATTCAGTTTGGAGGCGCCTTTGTAGGCCAGTTCGCCGGCATTGAGCACTTGCTCCAGCGGTTTGTCATAACCGTTCGGCACGCCGCTGAAGTGGGCATAGAGTTGGCCGGCGTCGGCTTTCACCGTCACCTTGGCGTTGAGGTAGCCGTCACGCTTCACGCTCTGGTTCAGATAGTGCTCGGCGGTCTGTTCCAGGGTCCAGGGGCGAAAGCAGATGACATTGCAATTGTTGGGATAGGCGAAGAGCTGGGTGACGCGCTCCCGGCTGCCCAGTTTCATTTCGACATCGGCGTGAGCGAGGGTACTCAGGGTGAGTGCGGCTAAGGTACTCGTCAATACAGCGATTTTTGACATGCTCAGATCCTTTTCAGCGTTGACCATCGGGTGAGGTGACTTGTCATACTGCGGCAGGTACTGCTTTCCCGTTATGGGGAAACTGTGATTTTTCTTGTACTTGATATCCCTGACCAAGCGTAGGCATTCCCCCCGGACTTCATCGGCTGCTGCCCGTGGTCAACGGATAGCCGGGGACCACCAGCAAGCAAGTGACGGTGATGCACAACATCAGCAGGAAGAATCCCAGCTGCAGGGGACTCCACTGAGTGAGGTGCTGGATGGCCTGCCAGGGGTGTCGCCAGATCGAGTCGGGGCGTTCGCAACGCGGGCGTTTGTTGTCGAACAGGCCGATGGCGCCGATGCCGATGAATGTCGCCATGCCCAAGCCACCTGACCAGGCCAGGAACAGTAACGCAATCAACGCCTGCGGCACGCCATGGCGAATAACCAGCCAATGCCGGGTCGGGTTGATGCGTTTGGGCAACAGATGCTGGCTCAGCCACAAATCGATCGTCATCAGGTGCCAGCACAGGGGCTGCCAAAAACGCATCGCGTAGACGCCGATGATCACTGGGATCAGACCAGTCAACAGTGAGGTCATCAGACTCGTCCAGAGCGTGCCCTTGGCTTGCCAGATTTGCCATGAGGGCAGCGTTGACAAGGTCACTGCCAGCGAGCAGCCGGCCCATAACCATCGCCAGCCAGAGGGGGGCACGGAGCGCGGCAGGAACTGGCGCCAGAAAAAGACGTCGCGATTTGGCAGGCGTTCGATAAGTTCCGGATACCGGTGGGCCAGTTGATCCGAAAGATCCTGGCAGGCTTGCCAATGATTATGGGTGAAGTGCTTGAACTCCAGGCCCTGTTGCCAGAGCGTGAGGGGCGTCAGCAGCAGAAAGGCGGCTTTTGGCGCGGGGCCCCCATAGAAATGGTTCAAGGCCCTGGTTTGCAGTTCCTCGTAGAAAGCTTCGCGTTCGCAGCGCTGGTTCAGTGATTGCCAGACCCAGTGTGGCTCGGGGGTAACACCGGCCTTGTCGTCCCAGCCGAACGCCTGGCAGACCCGGTCGAATAGCGGCACGCTCCATTGGGTTTCGTTCAGCAACTGCAGCACGATCCGTTGCCATTCCTGGCTTCGGTCGAAAATCTTTATCCAAGGCTGTTGCGAGTAGTTTTTCAACTGCTGGAGGAATGGCCGTTCCTGCCCGGCCTCCAGCAGGTCCTGCAGTGTCTGCCGATATTCCTGCAGCAACCCACTGGACAAGGCTTCAGCTTGCCAGGGTGTCATGCGCACGGTTTGCCAGGGCGTCAGCCATTCCAGCTGCTGAACGGCCCAGGCGGCGATTGGGCTACGCAATCCCGGTTGTTCAAAACACAGCCGCAGCAATGCCTGTTGGAACGCTTCGGCGCATTGCTGTTGCCGGGCCTGCTGCCAACGCTCGGCCAGGTTCTGTTCGCTGAGCTCGGCCACCAGCGCGGGAACCGGGTCATCGAGGACGGGGGCCGACAGGCCTGTGCCCAGTGGCTGAATCTCCGCGGGCCGGGACCAGTCGTGCTTCTGCGCGTGTTCCAGCGGCTCGGCGGCGAAGTTGCTCACAGGCAGGTGCTGTGCTTCTTCTGTCGAGGTTTCATCCCGCCAGCGGGCGATCGCCAGTGCATTTTCGTATGCCTCACGCAGGCGTTGAAAACCTTCGGCCTCTTCATCCGGGCGATTGCTTTTCAGCAGTCGCGCGTAGCTGCGCTTGATGCTGCGTTCATCGGCGTCTTCCGGCAGGTGCAACAGCGTCCAGCAATTCATCTCGCGACTCCTGTCAGTGCCAGATACCGTTGTCCAGTTTATTCAACTGTTCGATCAGATTCTGACGGGCCTCGCGAATGCGTCGTTCGTCCTGGCCCTCCAACACTTGCTGGAACTGCCCGGCCCACTGGCCGATACGTTCGCGCAGCTCACCGAGGCTTTCCTGGTAGAGGCGTTCCAGGCGTGCGCTCAGGACTGTGTTCACCTGCTGATCGCGTGGGTGCACCTTGAGCAAGGTCAGGGCCTGCAAGCGCTGTTGGATCTCTTCCGGTGAAAGCACCCCGGGGTTGTTCTCGATGATCAGCGAGTGTTGTTCGCCAGTCAGTGGAATATTGACCTGGGCTTCGAGCAAGCCGTTGTTGTCGTAGGTGAAGCGCACATCCAACGCGACCTCGCCGGCCTTGCGCTTGGGCACCGTCATTTCCAGTTGGCCAAGAAAGACGTTGTCGCGTACCAGGCGGCTTTCGCCCTGATAGATTTTCAGCACCACCACGGCCTGGTTGTCTTGCAGGGTATACACGCGCTTGACCCGGCTGACCGGTACGATGCTGTTGCGCTCGATGATAGGCAGGTAGTGCCCGCTGTCGATCTGCTGGCCGAACTGATGAGAGGTTTCGATCCCGAGTGTGTAGGAACAGACGTCGGTCAGTACCACTTCTTCCAGGGCGGCGGAACGCGCCTTCAGCGCGGCCTGCGCCGCGGCACCGTGGGCCACGACTTCGTCCGGATTGAGGCTGATGGACGGGAAGCGTCCGAAGAGGCTGGCGGCGAGCTTGCGCACCAGTGGCATGCGCGTGGTGCCCCCCACCAAGAGGATTTCGTCCAGGTCGTTGACACGAATCCGTGCATCGCGCAGCGCCCGTTCGATAGGACCGCGCAGACGTTCCAGCAGCGGTGCGTAGAGTTCGGCCAATTGCTGCTGGGTAACGGTCCTGCTCCACTGCCGGCCGTCGACCCGCAGGCTGAACTCGGCGCTGGCATCCTGGCCCAGCGCCTTGCGCACCCGTTCGGCTTCGCGCCGCAGTGCCTGGCTGACGCTTGCCGGGTCTGGGAAGTCCGCGACTGCGCGTTGACTGTCGATAAAGGACTCGAGCAATACGCTATCGAAATCCTCGCCGCCGAGGAAGTTATCGCCGGCGCTGGCACGGACCTCCATGACACCGTCGAAGAGTTCAAGAATCGATACGTCGAAAGTGCCGCCGCCAAGGTCGAAGACGAGGAACGAGGTCTCCTTGTCCCGCTGGTGCAGGCCATAGGCGAGAGCGGCGGCAGTGGGTTCGTTGATCAGTTTTTCGACTTTCAGCCCCGCCAGCTCTCCGGCGATACGGGTGGCCTTGCGCTGGGCATCGCTGAAGTAGGCCGGGACGCTGATCACAGCCTCGTGCACGGTTTTACCGTAGGCACGTTCGACGTCTTCCTTGAGGCTCTTGAGGACCAGGGCGGACAGTTCCTCCGGGCGGAAAAGGCGATTGCCCAGGCGTACTTCCTGGGCGCTGCCCATATGGCGCTTGAACAGTGAGGTGGTGGTTTGCGAGTGGGTATGCAGTCGCTCTTTCGCCGCCTGCCCGACCAGTACCCGGCCTTCATCGTCCAGGCCAACCACGCTGGGTGTGAGGAACTGGCCGAGGGCATTGGGCACCAACTCGCTGGTTTCTCCGCGCCAGACGGCAACGAGGCTGTTGGTGGTCCCCAGGTCAATCCCTACGATCATTACGACGAACTCCCTTTTCGCTCGGTAAAATTCTGAAACAGAATACTATCAGGCAAGGATATTACCGGAGTGCGGAGGGGGTAAAGCGGATAGTGGCTCTAGGCTATTGTTTGATCGATGCAGGGTATGCCGGAACCTGCAGGAGCCTGACTCCTGCAGGGGCGGGGCGAGAGGAGCATGGGTCAGCCATTGACTCCTCGGAGTGCCTGTCTCAGAGCGTAAAGCGCAAGGCGTTGGTCAGGTCGCCCATCGGCTTCTGGCCACGGGCAGTCATCGCGTCATCGCGCTGCTTGATCCCATCGAGTTTCTCCAACTGGAACACCCGGGTGATCAGGCGCAGGATCGAGGCGGTGTCATACACCGTGTGATCCACCGTGCCCTTGCGGGCGAAGGGCGAAACCACCAGGGTCGGAACCCGTGTGCCCGGGCCCCAGCGATCGCCTTGCGGCGGCGCCACATGGTCCCACCAGCCGCCGTTTTCATCGACGGTGACGACCACCACCATGTTTTTCCATTGCGGGCTTTCGCGCAGTACTTTCAGGATACGGTCGATATGCCGGTCGCCGGACGCCACGTCGGCGTAACCGGCGTGCATGTTCAGGTTGCCCTGGGGTTTGTAGAAGGTCACCGCTGGCAACTTGCCGGCTTGGGCATCGGCGAGGAACTTGTTGCTGCTCGGGTCCTCGCCCAGTCCGCCGTCGCGCAAGCGCTTGGCCCGCTCACCGGGGTTTTCCGGGCCCTGCTGCTTGAAATAGTTGAAGGGTTGATGGTGGTACTGGAAGTTCGGGATCTTCGGAATGCCGCCCGAGTCCTTGAACTGGTCCAGGGTGGCCTGCCAGGCACCGGCGTACCAGGCCCAGTCGACGTTCTTCTTCGACAGCTTGTCGCCGATGTGTTCGTGGGCCTGGGGTACCAGCACTGTGGGCAGGCCCGGCTTGGAATAGTCTGGATGTTCGGTGTCGCGGATCCAGGTCGGCCAGTAGGGCGGAGCCATGGTGTTGACCGCGTAGCCATCCGGGGTCAGTGCGCTCGGACCGAACTGCGGCGCGCCGCTCATGGCGCTGGCTGGGGACTTGTCCAGAGGCTTGAGGTGCGTACCGAGCGGGTCGTCGCTTTGCAGCGTGGCGATCTGCGGCTTGGCCACCGAGTTGGCGGCGTCCGGGTAGAAGGGCACGGCCGCGCTGATCAGGTATTGGTGGTTGAGGAACGAACCGCCGAAGGCACCCTGGAAGAAGTTGTCGCAGAGCACGAACTCCTTGGCCACGTCCCACAGGCGCAACGAGTAACGGTTCTGGGCGTAGTGCCCCATGGTCAGGCCGCCGGAGTCGGCCCAGGCGACGAACTGGTCGTTCTTGCCGCCGTTGATCTGCATCTGGTTCTGGTAGAACACGTGCCACAGGTCGCGGGTGACCAGGCTCAGGGGCAGGTCCTCGCCGTCCGGGCCCTTGAGGGCATAAGGCGCGTTGGGCAGGTTTTGCTGGAACTGGGTTTGCGCCGGATAGGTCACGCCATCGACGGTTTGCGGGCCAATCTGCAGGACACCGCCCCAGGCCGGCGGCAGGCTCTGCAGCAGGCTGCCATCGCGATCGCGTTGCTGGTAGTCGGCAGGCGCGAGGGCCGACAAGGGTTTCTCGAGGCCGGGGAAGTCGGCGAACAGGTTGTTGAAGCTGCGGTTCTCGGCGTAGATCACCACCACGGTTTTCACCTGGTCGCGCAACGCCTTGTCCAACTCGGCGCCCGACAGCTCGCGGCTGTCCGGCTTGCCGGGTTCGCTCGGGGAACCGCAGGCGGTCAGCGTCGCGCCAACACCCAGCACCGCCACGCCACCGAGGAAGCGGCGACGACTGGTGTCAGTGGGGTTATCGGTTTCGGGCGCTTGCGACTGGTCGAGGTCTTTCTCGTCACTCATCCTGGGTTCCTGCTGGCTGGGTTTGACGTATCAAAATATTTCGCATCGCAACTTAGCAATGCAATATGACGGAACAGCGACAGATCCGTTCTGCCGCCGGGCAGTATGCCGATTGTCGAGGGTGTGGGGCAGGAATTGGGTTACGGAATTTTGCTGGTGGTAGTGGCGGGCTTGAGCTTTTTCCGGGGGCCTTACAAGGCCCCGCACTGAATCGCCGCGACCATCGCCGCGATTTTGTTGGTGGTGCCGGTCTTGCTGATCGCGTTGGCGATATGGAAGTTCACGGTGCGCACGTTGAGCTCGAGCAACTGGGCGATTTCCGGCGCGGTCTTACCTTCGCCCGACCACTTCAATACCTCGACTTCCCGAGGCGACAACAGATACATGGGCGTTGTCGGCAGGTCGCGGGTGGCCGCCGAATGCAGGACATTGCACAGCCACAGGATATGTCCGGCGTGGTGATAGAACTCGCGACGGTCGATTTCCCCCTCGGAGCGGGCGACACACAGGATGCTCTGGTGCCCCTGCACATGCTGTACTGCCTGGGACCAGCCATAGCGTATGCCAAACGATTGCTTTTTTGTCCAGAACGCGGGGGACTTGGCAAAAGTTTCCGGCGACCAGAACACGGGCAGGTGCGAATGCCGGACGCGGGTCAGCAGCGGGTCTATTTTCTGGAGATTCTGGTCCTGGTAGTACCGGTTCCATTCCTCGGGATAATTGTTCTTTATCCAGGCGGCGGTCCCGTGGCCCAGTTTGACGTAGCGGTAATAGGGATAGCCTAGTTGCCTGACCAGGCCGGGCAAGAGTTCGAGCAGTTCCTGCTCGTCTTGCTTTGAACCCAGAAGCCGCAGTTGCTCTTCTTTCCACTGGTTCATGATGCATCCACCTTGAAGCACGACGGGTGGGGCTGGGCACGTTCTGAAAAAGTCGATGGTACGATCGTGCTGGTTTTGTCTAGGCAGACTAATACATGACGTGAACAGCGGCCTACATAATTATTTGCGTTCTTGTGCACGTGTTCAGCATCAATTCAGCATTGTGACTATTCGCGTCGTCGTTTTTGAGACTGAAGCTTGCATTGATGGTTTTCAGGTCGGAGCGAGTCGCAAGAGCGCTGGTCACAGCGCTCTTGAATTCGTCCAGGATTGCAGCCCGAAGGCTCGCGGTGCTATGGCATCACCGGCCCGTTGTAGGCCAGCGTTGTCCCCAGTGCCCAGAGCAGGAACAGCACCAGCGGCGCATGCACCAGCAGTTGCACGAAGGAGAAGCCGATCAGGTCCCGCGCCTTCAAGCCCAGCACGCCCAGCAGCGGCAGCATGTAGAAGGGGTTGATCAGGTTCGGCAGCGCCTCGGCGGCGTTGTAGATCTGCACCGCCCAGCCCAGATGGTATTTCAGGTCATTGGCCACCTGCATCACATAGGGCGCCTCGATGATCCATTTGCCGCCACCGGAAGGGATGAAGAAGCCCAGCACCGCCGAGTACACGCCCATCAGCAATGCGTAGGTGTCGTGGGAGGCGATCTGGGTAAAGAAGGTCGAGATGTGGTGAGCCAGGGTCAGGGCATCGCCGCCCTTGACCGTGGTCATCAGCGCCGCGATGGAACCGTACAGCGGGAACTGGATCAGCACGCCGGTGGTGGTCGGCACCGCGCGGGCCACTGCGTCGAGAAAGCTGCGCGGACGCCAGTGCAGCAGCGCACCGGCCATCAGGAACAGGAAATTGTAGGTGTTCAGGCCGGAAATGGCGCTGATCGCCGGTTTGGTCGAGAACTCGTGGAACAGCCAGCCGGCGGCCAGCAGGGCCAGCAGAATGGTCAGCAGCGGGCTGTATTCCAGCCATTCACCGGGGCGCGAGCGCTTGCTCAGCGGTGGCAGGTTGAAACTCGGGTCGACGCCGCAGGCCTTGGCATCCCGGGCCGAATCAGGCCCTGGTGCGGTGGCGTAGGCGATCACCAGCGAGACCACGATCAGCGCCAACAGGAGCACACCGGACTGCCAGAGGAAGATGGTCTGGGTGAACGGAATCACCCCGGTGATCGACAGGATCGACGGCGGCAGGCTGGCCGGGTTGGCCTGCAACTGGGCGGCGGACGAGGACAGCCCGAGGGCCCAGACAGCGCCCAGGCCCAGATAGGCCGCGGCACCGGCGGCGCGGTAATCCATGCGCAGGTCGGTGCGGCGCGCCAGGGCGCGGACCAGCAAGCCGCCGAAGACCAGGGACAGGCCCCAGTTCAGCAGCGAGGCGACCATGGAAATCAGCGCGACCCAGGCCACCGCCGAGCGGCCGTTCTTCGGCAGCCGGGCCAGGCGGTCGATCAGCTTCACCGCCGGTGGCGAACTGGCGACCACATAACCGCCGATCACCACGAAGGCCATCTGCATGGTGAAGGGAATCAGGCTCCAGAAACCGTCGCCGAAGGCCATCGCGGCTTCGCTCGGCTTGGCGCCGATGGCCAGGGTGGCCAGGGTGACGACGATCACCGCCAGCGCGGCGAACACCCAGGAGTCGGGAAACCAGCGCTCGGCCCAATTCGAGCAGTGCAGGGCAAAGCGGGCGTAGCGGCTGGTTTCGATAGCAGCGGCCATTGGACGGTCCTCTTGTTCTTGATCTTATTGGGGGCCACAGGCGCAACGCTGGGGGCGCAACCTGCGGGCTGGTGTCCACGATAAATCAATCCCGTGGCATTTTCCGATTTTGGTTAGTAGCAGAGTGATATTGCTTATCCAGGGGCCATTGGCGATATCGGCCCAATGCCATTGGCAAACTCAGGTATCCTCCGATTTTTTGCAGCGCCGGCCTAACGGGCCGATGCGCTACTTGAATACGTTGCCAGAGTGTTTTCATGACTGTCGATCACATTCCACATGCCCGTCGTTTTGCCCGGTCCGACTACAAGACCCTGGGCCTGGCGGCGTTGGGCGGTGCGCTGGAAATCTACGATTTCATCATTTTCATGTTCTTCGCGCTGACCCTCAGCGACCTGTTCTTCCCCCCGCAAATGCCCGAATGGTTGCGCCTGCTGCAAAGCTTCGGGATTTTCGTCACCGGCTATCTGGCG
The DNA here is from genome assembly GCF_059420925.1 of Pseudomonas sp. GW821-FHT03C07. Lineage (NCBI taxonomy): Bacteria > Pseudomonadati > Pseudomonadota > Gammaproteobacteria > Pseudomonadales > Pseudomonadaceae > Pseudomonas > Pseudomonas sp. GW821-FHT03C07. The sequence continues at coordinate 177,279 of NZ_JBWKUQ010000012.1, read as the reverse complement.
CGACCGCTTGGTGGCATCCTGATGGCGCATTTCGCCGACCGCTTGGGGCGCAAGCGGGTCTTCAGCTTGAGCATCCTGATGATGGCCCTGCCGTGTCTGCTGATCGGGATCATGCCGACCTATGCCCAGATCGGTTACTGGGCGCCCCTGCTGCTGTTGCTGCTGCGGGTATTGCAAGGCGCGGCGGTGGGCGGCGAGGTGCCGAGTGCCTGGGTCTTCGTCGCCGAGCACGCACCGCCCGGGCAGCGTGGTTATGCCCTGGGGGTTTTGCAGGCCGGGCTGACCTTCGGTTATCTGCTGGGCGCCTTGACCGCGACCGCCCTGGCGCGAATCTACAGCCCCAGTGAGATCCTCGATTTCGCCTGGCGTTTTCCGTTCCTGCTGGGCGGGGTATTCGGCGTGATCGGGGTCTGGTTGCGTCGCTGGCTGAGTGAAACCCCGGTGTTCATGGCTTTGCAGGCGCGCCGGGAGGAGGGCGAGGAGGTGCCGCTGCAGGCGGTCTTGCGCACCCACCGCCGGGCGATCCTGCCGGCGATGCTGCTGACCTGTGTGCTGACCTCGGCGGTGGTGGTGTTGGTGGTGGTCACGCCGACCGTGATGCAGAAAGTCTTTGGCATGAGTGCCAGTCATACCTTCGCCTTGAGCAGCCTGGGGATTGTGTTTCTGAACATTGGCTGCGTGCTGGCGGGCCTGCTGGTCGACCGCATCGGTGCCTGGCGCGCGGTGCTGTTCTACAGCGCCTTGCTGCCGCTGGGCATCGCGCTGCTCTACAGCTGCCTGATCCATGGTGCTGAATGGATTGGCCTGGCCTATGCCCTGGCGGGCCTGGCCTGTGGCGTGGTGGGGGCGGTGCCTTCGGTGATGGTGGGGTTGTTCCCGGCGCGCATCCGGGTCTCTGGTATTTCCTTTACCTACAACATTGCCTATGCACTCTGGGCCAGCACCACACCGCTGTTTCTGATCGGCCTGATGCCCTGGAGCCCTTGGGTCTGCGTTGGTTATTGCGCGGTGATGGGCGGCGTCGGGGTGCTGATCGCGTTGTACTTCGCTCCACGTGCAGCCGCGACGGCCGAGGCTTCGAGCGTTCGCGGCTGCTGAGCCGCGTCCGTCGGTAGCGACGCGCTGCACTCAGCGCGTCTCGGTGACTTTCTTGAGGAACCGCGGCTGATTGAATAACCCGGAATCTTCCTTCAGAAAAAACTGCCCTAGCCGATGCCAATGTCAGATTACCCGCGCTTTCATTTGCCCATCGGTGCCTTCCATGTTTAACAAACGCTTGAAGCAGGAGCTGTCGGCTCTTCGTGAAGAACTCTCCAGTCTCCAGCAAGTCAAGGACAGCCTGGAACAGGAAATGCTCGTGCTGACCCTGGACCCCGATGGTCGCATCGAATCGGTCAACCAGAACTTCACCCAGGAAATGCTCTACCCGAGTGGTTCGCTGCTGGGGCGCAGTCTTGACGAGTTTGTGCCGGACTACCTCAAACACTCGGATTTTCACCAGCGTTTCAAGAATGCCCTGACCCGTGGCGAGCATTTCAGCGGCGCGGTGCGCTTGTTGCGCGGCAACGGCCAGGAAGCCTGGCTGCGCTCGATCCTGCAGCCGATTCGGGATTCCCAGGGGCGAATCCGCAGTTTTTCGATTTACTCCAACGACCTGACCCGGACCATCGAATCGTCCCGCGAGCACGAAAACCTGATCGGCGCGCTGTTGCGCTCCACCGCCGTGATCGAGTTCAACCTGGCCGGTGACGTGCTCACGGCCAACGACCGTTTCCTCGGCGCCATGGGCTACAGCCTGGCGCAGATCCAGGGCAAGCATCACCGCCTGTTCTGCGAGCCGGCGGAATACAACAGCGCCGATTACCAGGCTTTCTGGAAACGCTTGAATTCCGGCGAGTTCGTCGCCGGTCGTTTCAAACGGGTCGACAGCCGTGGTCGCGAGGTCTGGCTGGAGGCGTCCTATAACCCGGTACTCGATGCCAACGAAAAGCTCTACAAAGTGGTCAAGTTCGCCACCGTGATCACCGACCAGGTGAACCAGGAGAAGGCGGTGGCCGAAGCGGCGAACATTGCCTACAGCACTTCACTGCAGACCGACAGCACCGCCCAGCGCGGGACCACCGTGGTGACCCAGGCCGTGGAAGTGATGCGTGACCTGGCGGCCCACATGCAAACCGCCAGTGACGGCATCGAAGCCTTGAACGCGCAGTCCCAGGTGATTGGCTCCATCGTCAAGACCATCAGTGGCATCGCCGAGCAGACCAACCTGCTGGCGCTCAACGCGGCGATCGAGGCGGCACGCGCGGGTGAGCAAGGTCGTGGTTTTGCGGTGGTGGCCGACGAAGTGCGGCAGCTGGCTTCGCGCACCAGCCAGGCCACCGACGAGATCGTCGGCGTGGTGCGGCAGAACCAGGATATGGCGCGCGATGCGGTGTCGCTGATGAACAGCGGCAAGACCCAGGCCGAGGAAGGTCTTGCGCTGGCGGCGGAGGCGGGCACGGTGATCGTCGAGATCCAGGACGGCGCGCAGAAGGTGGTCAATGCGGTCGGGCAGTTCGCCAACCAGCTGACTAATTGAGCGCCACCACCATATCCACCTCGACCGAGGCGTTTTTCGGCAGTTGGAATACCCCGACCGAGGTGCGCGTATGCACCCCGGCTTCGCCGAACACCGAATACAGTACCTCGGACGCGCCGTCGGCGACTTCACTCTGTTGGGTGAAGTCCGCCGCGCTCTGCACATACACATTGATGCGCAAGACTTTCCTGATCTGCCCCAGGTCGCCATCGAGCAGTTGTCGCAAAATCGCCAGGGCGCGCATGGTGCTGATCTGAGCCCCGTGCCGTGCCCGCTCCAGTGTGGTTTCGGCGCCGACCCGGCCCGTCACCATCACGGTATTGTCGATGCGCGGAATCTGCCCGCTGACATACACTTCAAGATCGTTGCGCACCGCCGGCACGTAGTTACCGCCGATCTTCATTTCACCGTCGAAGCTGTAGCCGAGTTCCCGGGCGATGGCATCAAATGAGGCGTTTCTGGTGTCTGACATGGTCCAGCTCCTGATAAGAGAGGTTCGGTTCGTGCGGGCCAAGCGCGATCCGGCCTGTGTAAGGCTCTGCGGCGGCGTTCGCGTAGGGTTGGGGAAAATAGCGAAAAGTGCAATGTCGTCGGTTACACTCCCGTAATGTCAAAAAAACATCATGCAGTTTTGACCTTTGCCCGAATCTACAACAGCGTGTTGACCCGACTGCTGGTGTTGGCGCTGTGCATTGTTATTTCTGGCGCTGTCATACGCTATTACGTGCTGACCAACTTTCTGCGCGAGGATTTGAGCGCCGTCGTGGAAGGCCAGCAGTTGGCGTTGGCGAGTTATGTCGCGCACGATGTCGACACCAAGATTATTCGCTCTCGGCTATTGGTCGAGCGCCTCGCGGACAGCGTGCCCCTTGAGCTACTGGCACAGCCTGAACAACTGCAAGCCTGGCTGAAAGAGCGCTCCCCCTACCAGGCCTTGTTCTCGACCGATACCTTCATCGTCAACGCCATGGGCAAACGGGTGGCGGGTTATCCCGACGAGGACGCGGCCGACACGGACTATGCCGATCGTGATTATATTCAGGCGGGATTGGCCGGTAAGTCGCTGATCGGACGGCCAGTGGTGAGTCAGGCAGACGCCCAGCTTATGCTACCGGTAGCCGCCCCCATCAGAGATGGCGCGGGTAAGGTGCGGGCGGTACTGGTTGGCATGACGGCACTCGCCGCTCCCGGGTTCCTTGATTCATTGCTGCAAAGTCGCGGGCGAATGGCAACCGGGGCGTTCCAACTGGTTTTTCCGGAAAGTCACCTGCAGGTCGGCTCCTCCCGGCTTGGGATGGCCTTCAAACCGACAGCGCCTGAGGGGCTCAATGTGCTGCAGGACCGGGCCATGGAGGGGTTTCGCGGTGCCGGGATTACCCTCAACGCCGAGGGCCAGGAGGAGGTCCGCGCCATGGCCTCCGTGCCCAGTACGGGCTGGTTTATCGTGGCCAGTTTGCCGAGCCGCGAGGCGTTTGCAACCGTTGAGCGGACCCAGAGTTTCCTGATCAAGGGGGCTATCTCCTCGATTTTTCTGTTCGGCACTATCTGCTCCATCGTGCTGTACTTTGTCTTTCGTCCGTTGTTCCAGGCCGCCGCGCAGGCAGACTGCATGACCCGTGACGAACTGCCGCATGCACCCTTGCCGGTGGTTCGTCACGATGAAGTCGGTCACTTGATCTCGGCGTTCAATCGCTTGTTGCGCAAACTCAACGAGAAACAGGCGGAACTCGAAAAGATAGCTCATCACGACACGCTGACGGGCTTGCCCAACCGACATCACCTGTCTGGCCGCCTGCGTCAGGTGTTGGCCCAGGCCCAGCGCAAAGACACGCAGGTCGGCTTGTTGTTCATGGACCTCGATGGCTTCAAACGGATCAATGACACCCTTGGGCACGAGGCCGGTGACGAGGTGTTGCGTCAGGTGGCGAAGCGCTTTGGGGTTGTGGTACGGATGAGCGATACCCTGGCGCGTATCGGCGGTGATGAGTTCGTTGTCCTGCTCAGCGACCTGGGCACCGATGCAGAGGAAACCGTGATTACCGTGGCCACCAAGTGCATCGCGGCGCTGAGTACGCCGTTTCTCATTGCCGGTACGGTTTGCCAGGTGGGGGTCTCGATCGGTATCGCCCTGGGCAACGGCGAAAGCTCCGCCGATGCGCTGCTGCTGACCGCGGATCGGGTCATGTACCAAGCCAAGAAAACCGGGCGCGGTCGCTACATGACCCACAAGCTCTGAGGATGCTCCCGGCTCAGTCGCAAGCGTAGCGGGCGCAACAAAGGTAAACTCCAAGCTTTCCCAAAGGAGTTCCCATGAGTCACTACCAGCCCGGCATTCTCGCCAAGCCTGTGCCCTTGCAGGCACGCCACCTGTTCTTCGCCCTTGAATCCGCCGAAGCATTGCCGGCTGCACTGGACAATCTCACCCGGCTGGTGGACGTAAAGCACACCGTGGTCGGTTTTGGCGAGTCGCTGGTGCAGGTGCTGGGCGCTCATGTCCCGGGGCTGCGGGCCTTTCCCGTGATCACCGGGGCGGGTGTGGATAATCCGTCGACCCAGCATGCCCTGTGGTGCTGGTTGCAGGGTGAAGACCGTGGCGAGTTGTTGCACCGCAGCCGTGCGCTGGAGCAGGCGCTGGCGCCGGCCTTGAGGTTGGTGCAAATGACCGAGGCGTTCCGGCACAAGAGCGGTCATGACCTGACCGGTTATGAAGACGGCACCGAAAACCCGCAGGACGAGGCCGCCGTCGAGGCCGGGATCGCCGCGGACGGCGGCAGTTTTGCCGCGATCCAGCAGTGGCAGCATGACCTGGACGGTTTCGCCGCGCTGCCAGCCCATGAGCAGGACAACATCATCGGGCGGCGCAAGAGCGACAATGAGGAGCTGGACGCCGCGCCGGAGTCCGCCCACGTCAAACGTACCGCCCAGGAGCGCTTTGCCCCGGAGGCCTTCGTGGTGCGTCGCTCGATGCCCTGGTCGAACGAGCAGGGCGCCGGCCTGATGTTCCTGGCGTTCGGCCATTCCTTCGCGGCCTTCGAGGCGCAATTGCGGCGTATGAGTGGCTTGGACGATGGCATCGTCGACGCTTTGTATCGCTTCAGTCGGCCGATTACCGGCGGCTACTACTGGTGCCCGCCGTTGAGCGAAGGACGTTTGGACCTGAGCGTGCTGGGCGCCGCTTGAGTCCAGGCTTGGCCTGACCCCACGCCCGATGTCGCGCATCGGGCGTTTTCACCCCTCTCTCTGGAAACTGGTCGTCCTATCCGGGCCCGGCCTGGTTTGAAATTGATCTAAGCGGGCTGTCGGTTGGCACTAAACTTAAGGTGCAGTCGCTGCGAAATGAAGTTAACCCCCCCGCTCATCCACGCAGCTTGCTCGCCATCCAGAGACCCGCACCCGACTGTCGAATGAAATCGGGCGACAGCCCGCAGAAGGATGAGACTCGGGCTCCACCGGAGCCAGGGAGTGTTCATCATGATCTCCATTCGTGCTCTTTTGCTCTGTACCTTGCCTGGCCTTGTGCTGTTGGGCGTGTCGCCGACGGTTCGGGCTGTGGGTGACAGTGAACCGATCAACCAGGAAGCGGTGCAGCTATCGCCGCAGACTCAGAACGGCGTGTCTTACCTGACCGGCGGTATCGGCGAGGATGAAAGCCAGGCATTGGCTCATACCCACGGTTACAACCTGCATATTGTTTCGACCGTGGGGCCCAAAGGGGAATACATGCCTGGTGTGGATATCACGATCCACAAGGTCGGGGGCGCCTCGGTGCTGTCTCTGAGCCAGGTCGGGCCGATGGTGTACGTCAAGTTGCCCGCAGGCAAGTACGAGGTTGTCAGCCAATATAATGGTCATGAGGAAAGACAGAGTGTCGTCCTCAATGGCGAAGCCAGTCAGACGGTGAGTGTGCATTGGCGAAACGAATAGTGCGCGTCCTGTAGGCGCTGGCTTGCCAGCGGTGGCGCGGTGCGTACGGCATCACAATTGCCGGTGATAACCGCGTTGCCTCTTGCAGCGCAATCACTGGCAAGCCAACTGTAGTGTGGCCATCAAGAAATTCCCCATCAGGGGGATGCCAAATCCCCGCCTTGCGAATAGTCTGCGTACAGAGGGAATTCCCCTGAAACACAGATTTGGACACGAGGTCGGAAGATGGGCAAGTTGCGAGTCGGGATTATTTTCGGTGGATTGGGGGCCGAGCACGAGGTGTCGTTGCAATCGGCGCGCAATGTGGTCGATGCGCTGGATCGCGAGCGTTTCGAGCCGATCCTGATCGGCATCGACAAGCAGGGCCGCTGGCACCTCAACGACAGCTCCAACTACCTGATCAATGCCGAAAACCCGGCGCTTATCGCCTTGAACCAATCCAATCGCGAACTGGCCGTGGTCCCCGGCAAGTCCAGTCAGCAGTTGGTGGACACCAGCAGCCAGGCGCTGCTGGAGCAGGTCGATGTGATCTTCCCTATCGTCCACGGCACCCTCGGCGAAGACGGTTGCCTGCAAGGCTTGTTGCGCATGACCGAGCTGCCCTTTGTCGGCTCCGATGTGCTGGGCTCGGCGGTGTGCATGGACAAGGACGTGAGCAAGCGTCTGTTGCGCGATGCCGGGCTGGCGGTGACCCCCTTTATCACCGTGAACCGGGCCAGCGCCGCGAGGTTCGGCTTCGAGGCCGCACAGGTGAAGCTGGGCCTGCCACTGTTCATCAAACCGGCGAACCAGGGCTCTTCGGTGGGTGTGAGCAAGGTCGAGACGGCCGAGGAGTACCAGGCCGCGCTGGCCCTGGCGCTGGGCTTCGACGAAAAGGTCCTGATTGAATCGGCGGTCAGCGGGCGGGAGATCGAATGCGCGATCCTCGGCAACGACCAGCCGATGGCCAGCGGTTGCGGCGAGATCGTCGTGCGCAGCGGCTTCTATTCCTACGACAGCAAATACATTGACGAGCAGGCTGCCGAAGTCGTGGTGCCGGCGGCGCTCAGCGAACAGGACAGCGAGCGCATTCGCGCGCAGGCCATTGAGGCCTTCCAGGTGTTGGGTTGCTCCGGATTGGCGCGGGTCGATGTGTTTCTTACCGCGGACGGTGAAGTGTTGATCAACGAGGTCAACTCACTGCCCGGTTTTACCCGCATCAGCATGTACCCCAAGCTCTGGCAGGCGGCGGGAATGAGTTACAGCGAACTGGTCAGCCGTCTGATCGAACTGGCGCTGGAGCGGCATGCGATGCGCAAGAATCTGAAGAACAGTCGTTAAAAGGCCCGAAGCCGCTTCGCGCGCTTCAGGCCTGGTAAACGCTTGGAAGAACCTGGGTTTCAGGCTCCGGATCGGGACGGGTCGAGATGATCCAGGTCCGGTCGATGCCAGGGGTCAATGTGCGTCATCAGGTTCAGGACCCGATGGCGCAGCATGACATTTTCCCGCGCGGCCACGGCAATCGCATGCCCCTCCTCAACGGAAATCGAAGCTTCCACTTCGATATGCGCATCGACCGCGAGCATATCGCCCATTTTGCGCGTGCGTACATCGTGCACGCCCTTGATGCCAGGGGTTTCCAGGAGCGTGGTGCGAATGGAGGCCACCTCTTCTTCATCAGCGGCGCTGTCCATCAGGTCATTCAAGGCGTTCCAACCGAACGACCAGCCCATCCTGGCAATCATGCCACCGACCACCAGCGCGGCAATCGGGTCGAGAATCGGATAGCCCGCCAGGTTGCCGACAATACCGATACCGACCACCAGCGACGAGGCCGCATCCGAGCGTGCATGCCAGGCGTTGGCAATCAACAGGCTCGATTTCACCTTCTTCGCCACTCCGAGCATGTAGCGAAACAGCAGTTCCTTGGTCAGCAACGCGGCGCCCGCCACCCACAAGGCCGTCATATGGACCGTCTGGATGGACTCCGGGGTTTGCAGCTTGAGCACGGCCGAACCGACCATGCCGATGCCCACGGCCAGCAGCAGCAGGCCGAGGATCATCGAGGCGGCGGTTTCAAAGCGCAGGTGCCCATAGGGATGGCCATCGTCGGCGTCCTGCTTGCTCTTATGGCTGGCGAACAACACCACAAAGTCGGCAATCAAGTCCGACAGAGAGTGGATACCGTCGGCAATCAGGCCCTGGGACTTCGACAGGATACCCACGACGATCTGCGTGCAGGACAGCGCCAGATTGACGCCCACGCTCGCCCAGGTACAACGGGAAGCCGCTGTCGCTCGTTCGGCGGGAGTGCAGTATTGGTCCTCAGCGTCTTCGGAGAACTTTTCATCATTCATCATGTGCTTTTCCATTATTCGCAAATGACTATCCGCTCGCGGCACTCAAGGCGTTCCGGCTAATTAAGTGGCAGCTTTGATGTGATCGACAATCATTGGCGTTCGCCTTGAAACAGGCATGAACAAGGGACAAAGCATACTTAAAAGTTGGGTGGGATACACAGGCTATTTAAATAATCAGGGCGATTGAAAAATTGTTTCGTATACCGATCGCCTATGTTCTCAAATGCGAATCTTAATGTTTCGTCAGCGACTGTTCGAAGGCACTCGCACTCACGCCAATAGCCTTATATCCGGTTATCGGCGGAGGAGGGATATTGATTGGCGGGCGAGTCGAAAAGAGCCGGGGGAGCGTGGCTCCCCCTGGCGATGGGTGGTATCAGTTGGTGGCGACCCGGTCGGTTTCACCCGAGCTGACCAGCGCTTTGAGCGAGGTATCGAACTGCTTCAGGGCGTTGACCTGCAACTCGCGTTGTTGGTTGATTTGCGCGGCAATCTCCGGCGCGGCCTTGCCATGGACCCAGATCGAAGGCAGCTCCTTGCCACCGACGCCTTCAGCCTTGCCGATGTATTGCAGGTTCGAATCGTAGAAGGTGGCGACGAAACGTGCTTCGAACTGGTTGTTGCGTTTGGTCACCAGGCGGCTGTAGGTGTCGAGCATCACCACCACGTCAGGACGGGCCTTTACCAATGCATCAAGGTTGTCATAGACGGTCACCGAGGTGAACTGTTTCTGCAGTGAGCCCATCAGCCAGTCGATGGCCAGCTTCGGATCGGAGCTGTTGACGAAGGCGTCGCTGATGCGCGGGTCCAGCGCGGCGTTCTTCGCGCCGCTCAGCGCAACGCTGTGGTAGCGCTCAAGGTACTGGAGCGTGCTGACAGTGTTTTCGCTGTAGAGCACTCCCACTGACTGGGCATGTTTCAGGCTGGCGGCGCTATCGGCCACCGGCAGGAAATGGCAGGACTGATCGTCGGCCGCGTAGGTGGGGGTGGTGGCGAGGAAACCGCCGGTCAATACGGCGACAAGAGCCAGCAAGGTAGAAATTCTCATCGCGCGTTTTCCTTCTGAAGTCGGTTCGGCATAACGCTATCCTCCTCCTTTGACAGAAAAACTGAACTTGCATTCCTTGATGGTTACTATCAATTGAACGAATGATAGGCGGCCGTGCCTTGAAGTGTAGCCGTCAATGGGGCGCCGCATTGAGTGCGCCACCCCAATATTTAAAATGTCATCTCATTCGGTTGGCGCGTACTGCATCTCACTGTTGCCGAACGACCCGTCCTGGTGTTTTACATCGACCAGGCTGATCCACACATCCTCTTTGCGCAGTCCGGTCCTGGTGTGAATCCCCTCGGCGGTTGCCTTGTAGAACGCTTTCTTGACCTCAACCGTTCGGCCCCCATCCAGGTCGCCTGGATAAACAAGCACTTTGTCCGTGGGGCCGCTCGGCAAAAGGCTGTTGTGTTGTACGATGACTGACGATATGGTCGGCAGCGAGAGCCGCTCATGTACCCATAACAACAAGGAAATGCCCGATGAAAAGAATCAAATTGCTTATTGGTTTCCTCTGCCTCTTCAGTGGCTACGTAGCCGCGGCCCCTTCGGCGGGAGAGAAGGAGGTTGCCGCCGCGGTGGACCATCTGACCCAGGCGATGTTGAGCAGGAACATTCCTGAGTTGAAAGCCCTGACCTCCGAGAACCTGACCTACGGTCATTCCAGCGGGAAGGTGCAGGGCAAGAAAGACTTTATCGGCGATATCGAAACAGGGAAAAGCGCCTTCAAGACGCTGGAGATGCAGAACCAGACCATTACCCTGTCAGGTGACGTGGCGTTTGTCCGTCATCATTTTTCGGGACAGGCGATCAAGGGCAGCGAACTGGTGCCTACCGAGATCGAAAACTTCCAGGTCTGGCAGAAACAGCACGGCAAATGGCTGTTGGTGGGGCGGCAGGCCTTTCATCTTTGATCTTTGTGTAACAGAGGGGAGAGCTCAGACCGATATGGTCTGAGCCACAGGTATTATTTGATTTTTCATTTCGAATTTTTATCGGTACTTGAAGTTGTCTTTTTGAAAATTTGCACCGTCTGTCAATACAGGGCTGTTTGATATTGCATGTAGGGATTATCCTCTTTATTTGTGTGAATGGTGATGCCAAGAGGTTTTGGCGATTAAATGATAAGGGGGGCGAAAAATCAGTGTGAAGTTGGTGTTAGTCTAGGTGCCCCGCAATCGTTGAATACATTTAATGACTACAGATGTGCGCCTACAGACCAGGGAAGAGCCTGGTCAGCTCAAGTGGTTTGATTTCGATTTGCCCGATCTTCGAAAACTCACCAGAGAGCTGCGATCTGCTGCGCTTGAGGAGGTTACGCGTGCCGACAATTTTGAAGGGGCGCTAGCTATTCTTTACGAACACTTCGGTTTCACTGACATTTCAATTGCCGTCGTCAGTTTTGAAACACCTGTGGGTATCGTGTGGGTGCCACGTAATAGCTTGGATCATATTGTTGAGAAACGTGCAGATTCGCGAGAGCGCTATGTCAGGCATGCTCTGGATACCCTGACAGGCCCTTTTGAGGTATGGCGCATTGCATATACCCATGGGGGGCATCGACTGCATTTATCAATGCCGATGAAGCCAAAAACGATATGATCGTAGTGGTAGATATTCAGCGAGGGCACGTTCTCTGGAGTTTCTTTCATGCTCCCTCAAGGTCGATGAATAAGCATCGCCAGGGCGAGTTGCTGTATCGGCGTTATGAGTTGAAGGGCAAAGAAAAAGGGCAGCTTTGATAAGCTGCCCTTTGGGAATTGAATCCTGATATTAGCATCCTCAGGAAATGGGATGAGAGGTCTCACCTTACGCCGATTTTGCAGTATCGCCGAGGTACCTACGTCGCCTGTTGCCCTGCAAGGCAGTCGATTTCGCGCTCTGTTGACAAGAGTATTCACCGTTGAGGCTATCGTCAAGCGCGAATAGTTTGCAAATCATGAGGGGGCAGGAGGCTACATGACAAACTGCTTCAGGGCCGCCATCATGGCAATTGTCAAGGCCGCAAGTCCCACGGCACTCGTCCATTGGGCTTCTGGCGTTTCGGCGAACCATGAACCCTTGGCTGGGTATTTACCTCGGGTGATCAGTTTCACGATGGGCCAGCCAACGGGAAAGCAAATGGCGTGAAAAATCACTTCGGCCAATACATCGAGCAATTTCGTACGTCCTTGTAGCGGGTAAGAGAATCAATGCCTGGAGTCTACAAGTTCACACTCGATTGAGCACGGATCGCCGCCAATCGAGCTTCAACCGCCGAAGCCAGTTCCCGCAACGCCTCCTCAAACAGGCTGACCAACCTGGAAGCTGGGCGGTGCAAAGGTTTGATCAGGCTGACAGTAAAGGGAATCGAAACGCTGAACGGGCGGATCTCCAGGCCTTGCCCGACGAAATCCAGTGCCGTCAGCGGGTTGACGATGGCCAGGCCGACGCGCTCGCGAACCATGGCGCAGACCGAAGCGGCGCTATGGGTTTCCAGCACCATGTGCCGCTCGACCTGGGCTTGGCGGAAAATCTCGTCGATCTGCTGCCTGTAGCTATCGAGGCTGGACAGGCTGATGAAGGGTTTCGAGACGAAGTCCTCAGGTGCCAGTACCGGCTTCTCCAGAAGCGGATGACCCGTCGGCAAGACACAGACTTCATCCACCGTCATCAAGGGCGACAGCTCTGTCCCCGGCGGCGCGTTCGCCACTTCGGTCAGCCCCAGGTCGAAGCGTTGAGCCGACAGCCACTCCTCCAGCAACGGCGATTCCTGTGGCGTGATACTCATGCTCGCTTTGGGGAACTGCGTAACGAAACGCTGGCACGCCCTGGGCAATAAGGATTGCGAGAACACCGGCAGGCAGGCAATGGACAACGGGCCCTGCTCGAACTCCCGCAATGACGCCGCTGTGTTGAGAATCCGCCCCAAGCCGAAGTAGGCCCGTTGCACCTCCTCGAATAGCGAGAGGGCTTGGGCCGTCGGTCGCAAGCGGCCACGCACACGATCAAACAATCTGAGTTGAGTGAGTTGTTCAAAACGCGCCAACTCGCGACTGACCGTTGGTTGAGAGGTATGCAGCATGGCCGCGGCTTCCGTCACACTGCCGGTGGTCATGACTGCCCTGAACACTTCTATATGGCGTAACGTGGCTGACATGGTCTGGGCTCGGCCTCTTTGATGCCCATATCGTAAATGAATAGCTTTACCGAATATTGATATTTTATGACTGAGCCTTCTTTCTGCATCATGCCCCCGACTGCGCGATAGCCCCTTTGCTGCGCGCGCATTGCTTACCGGAGGCCTGCTGATATGAAAACCCTCGCTGACGACCTGTTGCGGCAACTGGCCGAGCGCCATGGCACCCCCTTGTGGGTGTATGACGGTCAGTTGATTCAAGAACGCATCCGGCAGCTGGCTGCTTTCGACACGGTGCGTTTTGCCCAGAAAGCCTGTTCCAACCTCCATATCCTGCGTTCGATGCGCGAGGCCGGGGCGAAGGTGGACGCAGTTTCTCTCGGCGAGATCGAGCGCGCACTGCAGGCCGGATTCAGCACTGATCCTGTGCAAGGCGTGGCAGGTATCGTGTTCACGGCCGATGTGTTTGATCGAGCAACCTTGCAGCGAGTGGTCGAAGCACAGGTCGAGGTCAATATCGGTTCAATCGACATGCTGCATCAGCTGGGGCCGCTTTCCCCTGGTCACCGCGTATGGCTGCGGATCAATCCGGGCTTTGGCCACGGGCACAGCCGCAAGACCAATACCGGTGGCGAAAACAGCAAGCACGGGATCTGGCATGCCCAGTTGGAAGAAGCCCTGGCGCTGGTTCGGGATTACGGCCTGCGCCTGGTGGGGCTGCACATGCACATTGGTTCCGGGGTGGACTACCAGCATCTACAGCAAGTGTGCGGCAGCCTGGCCGAATTGGTGGTGGGCCTGGACCAGGATATCGAGGCCATTTCAGCAGGTGGCGGCTTATCGGTGCCCTACCGGGCCGGAGAACAGCCGGTCGATGTCGATCATTATTTTGCGCAGTGGGATCACGCCAGAAAGCGGATTGAGCGCCATCTGGGCCACGCCATTCGCCTGGAAATCGAGCCGGGACGCTTTCTGGTGGCGGAGGCCGGTGTGCTGGTATCGGAGGTGCGTGCCACCAAGCCAATGGGCGGCAATCATTTCACCCTGGTCGATGCCGGCTTCAATGACCTGATGCGCCCGTCGCTGTACGGCAGTTATCACGAAATCTCATTGCTGACCCGGCGCGATGAGCCATTGCCCATGCGGGCGACGGTTGTGGCCGGGCCTCTTTGCGAGTCCGGCGACGTCTTCACCCAGTCCGAAGGCGGGATCGTCGAGTCTCGCCTGTTACCCATTGCCGAGGTGGGCGATTACCTGGTGTTCCATACCACTGGCGCTTACGGCGCCTCGATGTCCTCCAACTACAATAGCCGTACCCAGGCGGCGGAAGTGTTGGTGACTGAGCGCGAGTCTCGCCTGATCAGGACGCGCCAGAGCTTGAGTACGCTGTTGCAGCTTGAGGAGGGCGGCTAAGAAGGACGATTTGGGCATCGGTATTATTTATAAAGGTGCGGCGACGATGTCAAGGTCCATCGGCGGTAGTTGTAACTTTCCAGCCGCGGTAAAGACCTTGACTATATGTTTTCCGGGGGTGGTCAATATGGACTGGGGGACCACAATGGTGATGCCGGACTTTCCGACAAAAGTGAGTGACTGTAATTCGGATATAGTGGCGTTCGAGAGCATGTCCGCCCGGCTGTTCAGCGCCATCCACATAACAAGAGAGCCGTCCGGTTGCAGCGGTCCTTTATCGCCTATCTGATAGACGGTAGGGCCATAAGCGGTTACGGCGAGTTTTGTCCCGCGGACAAAGTTATCAATGTCCGAAAACTGGAAATATACCAGCCCGAGGCTAATCGACAGCACTGAAGCCGGCACTGCATAACGTCCGAATTTAGCCTGTTTTTCAGGCGAAACGAGGGTCCTGAGTTTGAGTGTTGGCTGTTCAATCAACCGATACGAGGCCATGCTGGCGAGCAGAGAAACGGGCAGCCCGATAATAACCACATACCCAAAGCTCAGTTTGAAATGAAACTGAAGCAGTACGAGTATGGGAACGTGCCAGAGATAAAAGCTATACGAAATCTTGCCGAGGTTGACGAGAGGCGGGAGGCTCAATAGCTTTGCGTCGAGGGTGCCGCTCTTCAGTGTCAATCGCAGAATCAGCATAAGACTGAAAGCGGACATGATCAGGCTATGTTGGATGCTCCACGTCCAGGAACTGCAAATCCAACCGATAGCGAGCATGGGCAAGAGAGGGAGGGTTGCGATAAAACGTTCCAAGAACTGCCGGGCGAACGGTGTTCTGCTGGCAACCGCGCCGACGGCACCGATCAAGATCGCTTGAAACCGGGTATCAGCCGAATAATATATTCGGGCATACGACAGTTGCGCTTTGGCCATGTACATGGCATAGGCAACGGCCAGCGCAAGCACTAGCAAAAAAATAAAGAACGTCGTCTTTGCCGTTGTCCGTGTGGCCAATATCCAGACGATAGGAAATAAAAGGTAGAATTGCTCCTCGACGGAAAGGGACCAGGTATGTCCAAGATAGAAACTGAACCCGTCACTGAACCCTGACGTCCACGACTGCGAGTACAAGATGGACGATAATACATCTTCATATATGTTGCTGCGGCCACCAGAAACGCCACAGATGACAACGACAACAATGCACAAGACGGCCAGTGCCGGAAACAGTCTCAAAAAACGCTTGAAATAGAATATCCAGAGGAAATTTTTGCTCTCTCGAGCATTGTTAAGCACTTCGCTAATCAAGTATCCGCTGAGCACGAAAAATAGGTCGACGCCAAAGGAACCGCCGGTAAAACCCATGTTTAAATGAGTGATAAAGACAAGGGCGATAGCCAGGCCGCGCAGTCCATCGAGCGCCGGGTTGTAGGCCAGACTGTGCTGCGTAGAAGCTTTCTCCATTATTTCCGCTCAAATTCCATGATTTTTTATGGGGGCGCCTTGTACGCGATGATCGTCCGGGCTGCCTCTAAGGGGCTCCTCGAATATATCCAAATCAGCGTGTCTCCATCCGGAGGGTCGGTGACGAGATAGTTGAAACATAAGCCTGTGCCAACCCCCTCATCAGCCTGATGACATCGGCCAAAGCGCTGGCATCGGGAGGGTGGCAAGGTGCCACTGGCACGAGCTTTATACAGGGGTGGTCGGAGGCTGCCAACTACTCCATTGGAGGGGGCGTTACCGAACAGGTCGGCATAGAACTTGGCGCTGAGATTGCGATCCCAGGTCATGATCGGATAATATACGTTTCATATATAATTCATATCGAGTGGGCCCATGGGTATCGTCAAAATTTCAGAGAGCATGCATGAGAACCTGCGTGTCGCCAGCGATGCGTTGAGTCGTTCGATCAATGCCCAGGCCGAGCACTGGATGCGCATCGGCATGCTGGCGGAGTTGCATCCCAACCTGGATCACCGCGACATCAGCCGCTTGCTGGTACGTGCCGAACTGGAGGGCGGCCTCGATGTGAAACAGTTGTGCGCGCTCGCGGATCTTTCGCAAGGCGCTCGGGCTCATGCCGCGCCGGGAGCCCAGCAATGAAGAGCAACGTCAAAATCAATACGCCGGCGCAAATAGCCCAGTCCGGCACGGCGGGCAAGCTGGCCGCCGAGGTGCTGGCGATGATCGCTCCCCACGTCAAGGCGGGGGTCACCACCGACCAGTTGGATCAGCTTTGTCACGACTACATCGTCAACGTGCAGAAGGCCATTCCCGGCAATGTCGGTTATCACGGTTTTCCGAAAACCGTGTGTACCTCTGTCAACGAGGTGGTCTGCCATGGCATCCCGACGGCCAAGGCCCTGAAGGATGGCGACATCGTCAATATCGACATCGCCGTGGTCAAGGATGGCTGGTACGGCGACACCAGTCGCATGTACTTCGTCGGTGAGCCCAGCGCGCAAGCTCGCCACCTGGTCAGGACCACTTATGAAGCCATGTGCGCCGGTATTCGTGTGGTCCGCCCCGGGGTCACGCTGGGCGATATCGGTCACGCGATTCAGAGCGTTGCCGAACGGGACGGATTCAGCGTGGTGCGCGAGTACTGCGGTCATGGTATCGGCAAGATCTACCACGATGAGCCGCAGGTTCTGCATTACGGTTATCCGGGGCAGGGCATGACCCTGAAAGCCGGAATGATCTTCACCATCGAGCCCATGCTCAACGCCGGCAAACGTCATGTGAAAACCCTGGCCGATGGCTGGACGGTGATCACCAAGGATCACTCACTCTCGGCCCAGTGGGAGCATATGGTGGCCGTCACTGACAACGGCTTCGAGGTGTTGACCCCTTGGCCGGACAAGTCCGATGAGTATCCAGCGGTTGTTTAGACGCCTGAAACCGCCAACGACATCAACCCAGCTGGGCTTTCAACTCGTCAGCTGCCTGGGGTGGCGTTTCGTCGCTCGCCGCCCGGGCCGGCGATTGTGAGGGGGTTATTCATGAAACCGCTCAATACAGATGTTTAATTCAGCATCGGTTCAGGTAACGGACGGGGTACAGGCTTTACCCAATATTTACTTTGGTAGGTTGTGAATTCATCGAAAAAAACTGTCTGAGAGGTATTCCCGGAGATATTATTAAAGCCGGTTCGGTGTAAAGAAGAGGACTTATCATGATTAGTCGACTCTCAAAAATGAAAGTAGCTGTCTTGCTCATTGGCGTACTCGCCATTGCAGGGCAGGCTGAGGCCCGTGGTGGCTACGGTTATGGTTACGGTCATGGTTACGGTCACGGTGGGGGCTGGGGCTGGGGTGGTCCAGCCCTGTTGGGCGCAGTGGTCGGTGGTCTCGTAGTAGGCTCGGTCGTCGCCAACTCCCAGCCTCCGGTTTACGTGCAACAGCCGGTTTATGTCCAGCCGCAGCCGGTGTATATCCAGCAACCGCCGCCGGTCTACTACCAGGCACCGCCACCGGGCTACTACTACCAGCCACAACCGATTCCGGCGCGTTAAGTCGTTGCGAGGCATTGCTACGTAGGTCCCGCCGTATAACGACAAACCCCGCCGAGCGGGGTTTGGAGGTTTGACTGACTTCAACAGCGCTTAGGCGGTGACGCTGATGGTTTCGCCAATGCTTTGCCCGCTGCCGCTCACGGAGGGCTTGGCGGATGCGCTCGTGCTGCTTTGTGCTGCGTGACGGTGATCGTGCCTGGGGGCTGCCGTGGTGCTAGAAAACCATGCATCTGATTGGCCACCTTGATGCGCTCGCAGCAAGCGCAACGCTTATCACTGAAATAGCCCGCGACGTCTGTTTCACGCACTATTCCCCTCTCCATACTGGTGCTTCTGGAACCCACCAAGGAAGCCAATATGGAACAGTATCGAATGCGCTCGCTGATGATCATACTTGTACATCTCGCGGCATTCGTCCTCGTCAGCCTGGGCTTGCTGAGCCTGACGATGATGATGGCCTTGACCGGACGCTTGTTCTTCTAGCTCAACCGTTTGAAATGTCGGCACTCAACGTACTGATCAGCGCTTGCGCCTGGGCGTCGCGCTGTGCGGTATAGAGCACGATTTCACGCGAGGGCAGGGGCGGCAGGTCGATCCGTTGTGCCACGTCGACACAGCCGTTTGGCGCCATGCGCCCGACCATCGCGCCTATTCCAATGCCGGCCGCCACTGCTGCGCCGATGGCCAGAATCCCGCTGCCGACAAAAACCTCTTCCCAAGGGCGGTTCTGTGTTTGTAGCGCCGCCATCACCATGCTCCGCATACCGCAGGGCTCCGGTTGTATCGCCAGGGGTAAAGCTGCTCCGGGTGGCAGTTCGAAGTCTTGTGCGGCCATCCAGATGAATCGCGCTGCGCCAATCACCTCACCGTCCTGGCGTCGGTTGTCATGCCTCAGGATCAAGGCCGCATCCAGCTTGCCCTGTTCGTAGTTCTCCAGCATGTCCCGGGAAGTGCCCAGGCTGAAGGCGACGATAACCTCCGGGTCGGTGTTCGCCATGCGTCGCAGCCACAGGGTGAGATCGGCCCCGACAATGTGATGGCTGACGCCGACCCGCAGGGTGCGTTTCTGCTTGCCGAAGCAGTTCATCGCTTGCTGGTAGTTATCCAGCAAGTGCCGTGCGCTGGCCAGGAAAGTCTGCCCGTGAGCCGATAACGTGACCCGTCGCGGCGTGCGTTCCAGCAGCTTGCGACCAAGGGTTTCTTCCAGGCGCTTTATCTTCAGGCTGATAGCCGCTTGGGTGCCGCCTATAACATCAGCGGTGCGGGTGAAGCTCTTGAGTTCCGCGACCAGGACAAACGCCTGGATAGCATCGATGTCGGGCATTTTCATGGTTGCGCCTGAGGTCCTGTATCGAAGGTAGTGAAGTTACCATGACAAGTGACATGTGTGCCGAAGGCGGCTTTTGCAGCCGTATGATTTACCTCGGCCTGGCGTCTGCGAGATGTCTGGTGTGGATTTGAGAGGTGTCGGAGGGAGCGTTTTTTTACAGTCTGGGTGCCTCGAAAGTCATAGGGTGTGTTCCTGTCATCGCAGACCGTTCTAGCAGACTGGAAAACGTACAGTTCATAAACTGGCGGTCGTTTTCATCATGCCCATTCCTGTCTGCACACATCCGTGAGCGCAAGCGCCTCGTGGTTCGAACGAAGTTTCCTGGCCCCCCAAACCAAGTCGCACTGCCTTGTCTTCTGAAAGCCTCTTACTGTACGTGAGTGCGTTCTCAGGCGAGTGGTCGGTTGAGTGTTGCGTCACCGTACCTGAACGACTAAGAAGGTCAAAATGATCAGGCAGGCGACCGGGTTTTCTCAGGCGCGGTTTGCGAAAGCGATTGATGTACCGGTAGGGGCGCTACAGAACTGGGAGCAGGGGCGACGTGAGCCAGAGGGGCCGGCAAGGGCGTTGTTGCGGGCTTTGCACAATGATCCGGGGCATGTGTTGGCGGCACTTGAGCATCACTAAGGCACCAGGGGCGGCCAGGTTTACACCAGCGTCAAAAAAGTTGTGGAAGGCTTGTCTCCCATGGAGAAGGAAAATGGGTGATGTCGTTTCTGGTCAGTGGGATGACAAGAAAGGGGACGCGAGCAATACTGGTGGTGAGGAACCGCCTGGAGATCATCCCATGGAAGCACGCGTAGCGGCCTTGGAGAAGGTAATCCCTGAGATCAGGGAGCGGCTTGCTCGCGTCGAGACAAAACTCGACAGCGTCGAAAAGAACATGGCAACCAAGTTCGATGTGGAGGCTCTGCGCGGCTCAATCGCTACTGACGTTCAAAAAGTCGTCAGTGACTCGACTTGGCGCTTCGTGCAAATTTCGGCCGTTCTCGCAGGGCTCGCCTTCACGGCGGCAAAATTCATCCACCCGTAAATTCTGAGCTCCGCGAGGCCCATCTCCGGGTCTGTCGTTTCTGCCTTCCTTGTCCACCACTTTTCTCCAGGCATAAAAAAACGGCCTACCTTTCGGTAAGCCGTTTTTAGTACTTGGTGGCTACACAGGGACTTGAACCCCGGACCCCAGCATTATGAATGCTATGCTCTAACCAACTGAGCTATGTAGCCAAGTGGCGCGCATTATTCGCCGGTAACGATATTGTGTCAAGCAAATATCTGAAAATTTTCTCTACGCTATCAACCGCTTAAGGCCCGACGGCAAAAACCGTGGGCCTTAAGCCCCTCAACTCAGGCGGAAACGCCCGGTATTGTCGCTCAGGGCCTTGCTACCTTCGCTCAGGCTGTCCGCCGCGCGGTTGACCGCGCGAGCCCCTTCCAGCAGCCGTACAGCCGCCTGGTCGATCTGCTGGATATTACCGCTGACCTCGTCCGCCGTGCTCGCCTGTTCGTCCACCGCCGTGGCGATCTGTGCCAGGGTGTCGGTGACGGTCTGTACGGCACCGGCGATTTCCACCAGCCGCTGGCCCAGCCCGGTCACCGATTGGGCGTCGGTCTCGGCCTGGAGGCAGGCCGCCTCCATCAGGCTCACCGCCTGGCTGACCGTGGAGCGCAGGCTGTCGACGGTACTGGCGATCTGTGCGGTCGACGATTGAGTGCGCTGCGACAGACTGCGCACCTCATCCGCCACCACCGCAAAGCCGCGCCCTTGCTCGCCGGCCCGCGCCGCTTCGATGGCGGCGTTCAGGGCCAGCAGGTTGGTCTGCTCGGCCACGCCACGAATGGTGTCGACCACCAGCTGGATCTGTTGCCCCTGTTCGCTGACTCGACCCAGGGCCGCGGCCGTTTCGTTCAGGCGCTGGTTCAACTGCTGGATGCTGGCGGTGGTGCGTTGGCTGTCACGGCTGCTTTCCGACGCAATGCGCTGGGTGTTCTGGGCGCTGCCGGAAGCCTGTTCACAGCTCTGCGCCACGCCCAGGGAGGTGGCCGCCAGTTGCGTGGCCGCCGCGGCGATCTGGCTGATTTGCGCCTGTTGCGTCTCGACTTCGCTGAGAGCGCCGCTGGAGTGGGTGTTGAGGGTGCGCACCGCCGCGCTCAGTTGCAGGGTCTCATGGTCGACCCCCTGCAAACTGGTGCGCAGTTGCACCACGGCGACGTTCAGCGCGGTACTGATGGCCGCGAGCTCGTCACGGCCTTCCACCGGCACTTGCAGGCAAAGGTTGCCGTCGCGCAGGGATTCGGCCAGCAGGGTGATGCCGCTGGCGCTACGGCGGATCGAGGCTTGCAGGCAGACGAACAGGTACAGCGCCGCCAGCAGCAGGCAACCAAAAATTCCCGCCATCAGGCTGAACTGGCGGATGGCCGCACCGTGGTAATAGTCCAGGCGACTGTCGAGGGAGGTGAGGCTGTCCTGGCGCAAGCTGGCGAGTTCGCCGAGCATCTTGTCCAGGGTCTGTTCGAAGCCATCGGGCTTGAGGCTGATGCTGCCGCCGAACATGCCGTCGTCGAGTATCTTGAGGCCATCGTCCAGGTATTTCAGGCTGGCATGGTAACGCTCGGCCCAGCTTTTCAGCTCCGGCGGCAGACGGCTTTCCAGCAGGTTGCCGGTCTTGGTCAATTGTTCACGGGCATCGCCGATACGACCGCGCAGGTCCTTCAGTTGCAGGCGGCTTTGCAGGCTGAACTGGCCCGAGACCACCGAGGCCTGACCGACGCTGGCCAGGCGGCCAACCCGCTCGATCAGGTCCGGCGCGTGCTGGGTGGCGATTTGCGTGAGCAGGTAGGTTTCCATCCACGGAGCGAGGATCAGACGGCTGTCCATGGCGACCTGCTCGCGCAGCGCTTGCAATGCACTCAAGGCGCTGGTGAAGCGATCGTAGCCGTCCGGCCACCAGCCGACCTTGCTCAGGCTGGCGGAGTCGAGGCCAGCGAGGGCGGCTTGCAGGGCCTGGTAGCGCTTCAGGGTGTCGGCATCGGCCCCTTCGCTTTGCAGGGTCTTGCCCAGTTTCTCGACGGCCTGGTCGATTTCCGGTTGGGCCTTGTCCAGCGTCGCCATGGCCGCGAGGGTGGCCGGTGTCGGTTGCCGGTTGGTTTCCGTGGCGCGCCAACGGGCGGCGCGGTCACGCTGGGCCTCCAGCAGGTTGTCCAGCGAGTCGAGGGACAGCAGTTGATTGACGCCGGCACGTTCTTCAGTGATCAGTGCCAGCTTGCCGCGATAATCCTGGCCGATCAGGTACAGGCTGCCCATCAGCGGCACGATAAACAACAGGAACAGTACCTGAAACTTGCGGGCGAACCCGAAGTGGCCCAGCAGTCGAATCCCCGGTGATAAAAAAGCGTGCATGGTCGACTACTCCTCAAGGCGCCGCGCACGATTTTGGTGCGATCGTAACGGGAGCCGTCGTTAGATACTTTGGAAGTCCGCCAGTGAGGCGTTGTAGGTCAGCCGTTGTAGCGAAACTTCCCATTCTCGCTCCCCTTTGTAAGAGGGCGTGCTGTAAGCACTCAGAGCACGCAAGATTCAGACCAATGGCGTTACGCTACTAGTCATTTCATCGAGAAAATCCGATTGTTAGCTCCACAAGTATCTGGTGTGGCTGCACCGAAAAATGGCACGTTGCTGCACCTGCAACTGTGCATCCATCCGTGTTACGGAATCACTTCATGGCCCTTATGCAAACCTCTGACGGCTCGACCTTGGCGTCGGCGCCGCCACAAACCAGCCCGTTGCTGGCGGCGCTGATCATCATTGCGTTCGGTCAGGGCGATGTCGGGATGATTGCCGGGGGGCTTCGGCCTGATGTTCGGTTTTGGCGGGATCGGTGCGGCGCTGCTGGAACATCTGGCGGGCCCTTGCCCGGCTTGGGCGCGATCCTTCTGCAAGACGCAAACGGCGGGGAATATTGCACTCGGGCGTAGATCATTTTTGCAACTTTAATCCCTATATATGGGATGTTAATTTATATATTGAGACTTCTGCCGCGTTAGGTCTATAGTCGTCCTCATCAGCTCTACGCACTCACTGTCCAAAAATAAATTTCAGGTGAAGCGATGCAGGCGCAATTGATTGCGCTCGATTGGGGGACCACCTCACTTCGGGCTTACAAACTCGCGGCTGGTGGCCAGGTACTCGAACAGCGTTCGCTGTCGTCGGGCATCATGCAGTTGCCCAGCGTGCCGCGGATGATCGCCGGCCAGATGTGCGCCAATGGTTTTGAGTTGGCTTTCGATGAGGCCTGTGGCGACTGGCTCGATGCTCAGCCCGAACTGGCGGTGATCGCCTGCGGTATGGTCGGCAGCGCCCAGGGGTGGGCTGAGGCCGCCTACTGCGACACCCCGGCGAATGTCGCCAATCTGGGCTCCGCCCTGAACATCGTGCACAGTTTGCGCGGTGTCGCTGTGCATATCGTGCCCGGGGTAATCCAGCGTTCGCGCTTGCCGAATGTGATGCGCGGTGAAGAGACCCAGGTCCTCGGCGTGCTGCAAAGTTTGCCGCCGGGCGCTGGCGACAATCTGCTGATCGGCTTGCCGGGCAGCCATTCGAAATGGGTCGAAGTGGCCGACGGCTGCATCCGCCATTTCGACACCTTCATGACCGGCGAGGTGTTCGCCGTGCTCAGTGAACACAGCATTCTGGGGCGTACCCAACAGCGCGGCGCGCCCTTTGACGGCGCAGCGTTTGATCGCGGCGTGCAGGTGGCGCTGTCCGCCGATGGCGACATCGGGCCTCTGTCGACCCTGTTCAGTGCGCGCAGCCTCGGTCTGACGGGCGAGCTGAGCGCGGCCGAACAAACCGACTATCTGTCGGGCCTGTTGATTGGCCATGAACTCGCGGCCCTCGCCAGCGTGCAGCGCCATCGACGCAACAGCGCCCACTTGCCGTCGATCATCCTGATCGGCAATTCCCAACTCTGCGCCCGCTACAGCCGAGCGCTCGCTACCTGCGGCTTTACTCAGGTGAGCCTGGCCGAACAGGCCACCGAGCGCGGTTTATGGCAGCTGGCCGAAGCGGCCGGGCTGCTCGGCTGAGCGCCGACGTTCAATTACCAAGAGGTCTGACATGCTCAAGCAAGCACTGGCGAAAAACGGTCTGATCGCGATCCTTCGTGGCCTGCGTCCGCAAGAGGCGGCGGCCATCGGCGAGGTGTTGTATCAGGCCGGTTTTCGCGTCATTGAAGTGCCACTCAACTCGCCTGAACCGTACGACAGTATCCGCATCCTGCGCGACCTGTTGCCCGCCGATTGCCTGGTCGGTGCCGGTACGGTGTTGACTGCGGAACAGGTCGAGCAGGTGAAGGCGGCGGGCGGGCAGGTGATCGTCATGCCGCACAGTGATCCCCAGGTTCTGCGCGCGGCCAAGGCGGCGGGGCTGTACTTGTCGCCAGGCGTCGCCACGCCGACCGAGGCCTTTGCCGCGCTGGCCGAAGGCGCCGATGTGCTGAAGATGTTTCCCGCCGAGCAGATGGGCCCGGCGGTGGTCAAGGCCTGGTTGGCGGTGCTGCCGGCCGGGACCTTGCTGATTCCGGTGGGCGGGATCACGCCGGACAACATGCGGGTATTTGTCGAAGCGGGCGTCAGCGGTTTCGGCCTGGGGTCCGGGTTGTTCAAACCGGGGCTGACAGCGGATGAAGTGGCGGTCCGCGCCAACGCTTATGTGCAGGCTTGGAACACGTTGCGTTAAGACTTTCCGGCGCCGCGTGCGCCGCCTCTGAGCAAGAGAGACCACAAGATGAAAATCACCAAACTGACGACCTTTATCGTTCCGCCGCGCTGGCTGTTCCTCAAGATCGAAACCGATGAAGGTGTGACCGGCTGGGGCGAACCCGTGGTCGAAGGCCGCGCCCACACGGTCGCGACGGCGGTTGAGGAACTGTCGGACTACTTGATCGGCAAGGACCCGCGCAATATCGAAGATATCTGGACCGTCCTCTATCGCGGCGGTTTCTACCGTGGCGGCGCCGTGCACATGAGCGCCCTGGCCGGGATCGACCAGGCGCTGTGGGACATCAAGGGCAAGGCCCTGGGGGTGTCGGTCAGTGATCTGCTCGGCGGTCAGGTGCGTGACAAGATCCGGGTGTACTCGTGGATCGGCGGCGACCGTCCGGCCGACACCGCCCGGGCGGCCAGGGAAGCCGTCGAGCGGGGGTTCACCGCGGTAAAAATGAACGGCACCGAAGAGCTGCAATTCGTCGACAGCTTCGAGAAAGTCGACCTGGCGCTGGCCAACGTCGCCGCCGTGCGTGATGCGGTGGGCCCCAATGTCGGCATTGGCGTGGACTTCCATGGCCGGGTGCACAAACCCATGGCCAAGGTGCTGATGAAGGAGCTCGATGCCTACAAACTGATGTTCATCGAAGAGCCGGTGCTCAGCGAAAACTATGAGGCCTTGAAGGAACTGGCACCGCTGACCAGCACGCCGATCGCGCTGGGCGAGCGGTTGTTCTCGCGCTGGGATTTCAAGCGGGTGCTCAGCGAAGGCTACGTCGACATCATCCAGCCGGATGCGTCCCATGCCGGCGGCATCACCGAAACCCGCAAGATCGCCAACATGGCCGAAGCCTACGACGTCGCGCTGGCCTTGCATTGCCCGTTGGGCCCGATTGCGCTGGCGGCGTGCCTGCAACTGGACGCGGTTTGCTACAACGCCTTTATCCAGGAGCAGAGCCTGGGCATCCACTACAACGAAAGCAATGACCTGCTCGATTACGTCAAGGATCCGCGGGTGTTCGACTACGACAGAGGCTTCGTGAAAATCCCCAACGGCCCGGGCCTGGGTATCGAGATCAACGAGGAATATGTGATTGAACGCGCCGCCATCGGCCACCGCTGGCGCAACCCGATCTGGCGCCATGCCGATGGCAGTTTTGCCGAGTGGTAAGCCCTGCCGGACTTTGACGGTCGGTGCCCAGACCGCCGTCTTTTTGCAAGCCAACGCCCTCAATAATCATAAGAAGAGGCACTCCCCATGCAGCCGGAAATCTTTACCGGGCCAGTGTCGTTGGTGACACCGAGCCGCAAGCGTTTTTTCATCATGCTGTTGCTGTTCATCACCGTGGTAATCAACTACCTGGACCGCAGCAACCTGTCGATCGCGGCCCCGGCGCTGACCAGCGAATTGGCGATCGATCCGATCCATGTCGGGCTGATCTTTTCGGCGTTCGGCTGGACCTACGCGGCCATGCAGATTCCCGGTGGCTGGCTGGTGGACCGAGTGCCGCCGCGCATCCTCTACAGCGTCGCACTGCTGCTGTGGTCGCTGGCCACGGTGCTGCTCGGCTTCGCCGCCAGCTTTATCGCGCTGTTCGTGTTGCGCATGGCCGTGGGCGCCCTGGAAGCGCCGGCCTATCCGATCAACAGTCGGGTGGTGACCACCTGGTTTCCCGAGCGTGAGCGTGCGACCGCCATCGGTTTCTACACCTCCGGGCAGTTCGTCGGGCTGGCCTTTCTGACCCCGGTACTGGCCTGGCTGCAACATCAATACGGTTGGCACATGGTGTTTGTCAGTACCGGTGTGGTGGGGATTCTCTGGGCAGTTGTCTGGTACGCGGTGTATCGCGAGCCGCGGGATTTCAAGGGTGCCAATCCGGCGGAAATCGAGCTCATCCGTGAGGGCGGCGGGCTGGTCGATATCCAGGCCGAGACCGCCCGGCGCAAGACCGCGTTCAGTTGGACGGACCTGGGCATCGTGTTGAGCAAACGCAAGTTGTGGGGTATCTACCTCGGACAGTTCTGTCTCAATTCGACGTTGTGGTTTTTTCTGACCTGGTTTCCGACCTACCTGGTGAAATACCGTGGCATGGACTTTATCAAGTCCGGCCTGCTGGCATCGCTGCCGTTTCTCGCGGCGTTCGTCGGCGTGCTCTGCTCGGGGTTCTTCTCCGACTGGTTGATCCGCCGTGGCGCGCCGCTCGGCTTTGCCCGCAAGTTGCCGATCATTGGCGGTTTGCTGATTTCCACTTCGATCATCGGTGCCAACTTTGTCGAATCGACGCCGTGGGTGATCGCCTGCCTGGCGCTGGCGTTTTTCGGCAATGGCATGGCCTCGATCAGTTGGTCGCTGGTCTCGACCTTGGCGCCGGCCCGCTTGTTGGGGCTGACGGGGGGCGTGTTCAACTTTATCGGCAATCTGGCGGCAATCACCACGCCAATCGTCATCGGCTTTCTCGCCAGCGGCGACTCTTTCGCCCCGGCGATCACCTATATCGCCGTGCTGGCGCTGATCGGCGCACTGTCTTATGTGTTGCTGGTGGGCAAGGTGGCGCGGATCGAGCTCTAGCAAGCGCCAGACCGGGCGACCATAATGCCGCCCGTTCTCTCGCTCATTGTTGAAGGCCGGATATGCAGGAAGACGCCGCAAAAAATGCCAAGGACGCCGCGCCAACCGGTACCCAGACGCTGCTCCGCGGCCTCGGTGTGGTGCAAGCCGTGGCCAGTGGTGCGCGTGACCTCAAGGAAATCGCCCGGCTGATCGGCACCACCCGCAGCACCACCCATCGACTGGCCAGTTGCCTGGTGGATGAACGTTATCTGCGGGTGGTGCCGCAAATCGGTTATCTGCTCGGGCCCAAGCTGATCGAGCTGGGTTTTCAGGCGCGCGAAGAGTTGCCGTTGGTGACCCTGGCCGGCCCCTACCTGGATGAATTGTCGGTGTTGACCGGCGACACCATTCACCTGGCGATTCGGGACGACGATGACGTGCTCTACCTGCACAAGAACCCTGGACGTAATGGTCCGGAAATGCGTTCGCGGGTCGGGCATCGCATGCCGTTGGCGCGCACCGGGATCGGCAAGGCACTGATGCTCGATGACTCGCCAGAGGAATGGCAGCGCCTGTATCGGCTCAGCGTGCCGGTGGCCGGGAAAAATCTGTTATGGCCGCAGCTCCCGGAGCAATCCTGGGAGCAATTTCAGCAGCGCATGCTGGCATACGTGGCGGGCGGCTACGCCTTTGACCTGGAAGACAATGAACCGTCGATCCGCTGCGTCGCGGCACCGGTACGCGATGCCAGCCGGCGAATCGTCGCCGGGATCAGCATCGCCAGTACCGTGCCCTATATGCCGCTGGAGAAAATGGCCGAACTGATCCCGTTGATCAAACAGGTTGCCGCGCGGCTCTCCGCGGAGCTGGGGGCCAAGGCCTGAGTCAGATACGTGCGGGCCTGGTTGATAGCGCGTTGGCTTACAGCGGCGTGAGGACGTTCATCACGGCATCCAGGGCGACCCGGGTATCGTCCAGTTGCACCAGCGAGGCATGCCGGGCACCGAGGGCGTCACGATTCTTGATGGCGGTCAGGATCGCCTTGTGCCGGGGCAGGCTGAGCCTTTGACTGTCGGGACGCTGATTGGTGATATTGATGGACTCGCGCAGCGGCAGCGAGAGCATGTTGCACATGTAGGCGAGCAAGTCGTTGCGGGTTGCATCGGCGATCGCCCGGTGAAAATCCAGGTCCGCCTGCAACAGGTTCGCGTGGGTCTGTGCCGCTTCCATGGCTTTATAGGCTTTTTCGATGATCGCGATATCCGCATCGGTCGCCGTGGTGGCGGCCATGGCGGCGATTTCCGGTTCGAGGATGCGACGCACGCCGGCCAGGGTGTTGAAGAACTCGCTGTGCGGCGTCGACTGCATCAGCCAGGACAGCACATCTGGGTCCAGCAAGTGCCATTTCACGCGGGGGCGGACCACCGCGCCGACCCGTGGCTTGGAGTACACCAGCCCTTTGGCGCTCAGTACCCGAGTGGCTTCGCGCAGCACCGAGCGACTGACTTTATATTCCTCGCACAGCGTTGCCTCCATAGGTAAACGCTCTTCCGGTTTGAAACGTCCGGAGACAATGTGCATGCCCAGTTCCTGAACGATCTGGGCATGCATGCTCTTGCGTGGCTTGGGGGGCTGGTGTTCCATAACAGGGAGGCTGCTCTGACGAAATACGCCGCATCATAGCATCGCTCCCATTCCTTTCAGGCGCTCCTGCGCGCCTGAACCGCTGGGGAATGCTGCCGCTTCATGACGATCAGTGTGAATGCCGTGGCACCTCGGCGCCGCGGCAACCCACCAGGAAGTCGAAATCGCAGCCCTGGTCCGCCTGTAGCACGTGGTCGATGTACAGCTGGCGATAGCCGCCCACGATCAGTGGCGGCGGCGTTTGCAGGTCGGCCATGCGCGCCGCCAGTTCGGCGTCCGGGATGTCCAGATGCAGGCGCCCATTGGCACAATCGAGTTCGATCCAGTCGCCTTCCCGGACGATGGCCAAAGGTCCGCCGGCCGCCGCTTCCGGTGCCACGTGCAAGACCACGGTGCCGTACGCCGTGCCGCTCATGCGCGCGTCGGAAATCCGCACCATGTCGGTGACACCCTGGGCCAGCAGTTTGGCCGGCAAGCCCATGTTGCCGACTTCCGCCATGCCGGGATAACCCTTCGGGCCGCAGTTTTTCATCACCAGGATCGAATTGGCATCGACGTCCAACTCCGGATCGTTGATCCGCGCCTTGTACAAGTCGAAGTTCTCGAACACCACCGCGCGGCCGCGATGCTGCATCAGTTCGGCACTGGCGGCGGACGGCTTGAGCACCGCGCCGAGCGGCGCCAGGTTGCCGCGCAGTACGCAGATACCACCATCGGCGCGGATCGGGTTGGCGAGCGTGCGAATGACTTCATCCTGGCCGTAGATCGGCGCCTCCCGGGTGTTCTCGCCGAGCGACTTGCCATTGACGGTCAAGGCCTTGGGGTGGGGAATCAGGTTGGCTTCGCCGAGGCGGCGTAACACCGCCGGCAGGCCGCCGGCATAGTAGAACTCTTCCATCAGGAAGCGCCCGGACGGTTGCAGGTCGACGATGGTCGGCATGCCACGGCCGATCCGGGTCCAGTCATCCAGGTCAAGCTCGACGCCGATGCGCCCGGCGATGGCTTTCAAGTGGATCACCGCGTTGGTCGAGCCGCCGATGGCGGCGTTGACACGGATGGCATTTTCAAAGGCTTCCTTGGTGAGGATCTTCGACAGTTTCAAGTCTTCGCGAACCATCTCCACCGCGCGCATGCCGGACATGTGCGCGAGGACATAACGGCGTGCATCGACCGCCGGAATCGCCGCGTTGTGGGGCAGGGAAGTCCCCAGTGCTTCGGCCATGCAGGCCATCGTCGAGGCGGTGCCCATGGTGTTGCAGGTCCCCGCCGAGCGCGACATGCCACCTTCGGCGGCTAGAAAGTCGTCGAGGCTGATGGTGCCTGCCTTGACCTGTTCGCTGAGTTGCCAGACCGCGGTGCCCGAACCGATATCCTGGCCCTTGTGCTTGCCGTTGAGCATCGGCCCGCCGGTGACAACGATGGCCGGTACGTCGCAACTGGCGGCGCCCATCAGCAGCGCTGGGGTGGTCTTGTCGCAGCCGGTCAACAGCACCACGCCGTCGATCGGGTTGCCGCGAATGGCTTCCTCGACATCCATGCTCGCCAGGTTGCGGGTGAGCATGGCGGTCGGACGCAGGTTCGATTCACCGTTGGAGAACACCGGGAACTCCACGGGAAAGCCACCGGCCTCGATCACGCCGCGTTTGACGTGCTCGGCAATCTGGCGGAAGTGCGCGTTGCATGGGGTCAGCTCCGACCAGGTGTTGCAGATCCCGATGATCGGCTTGCCATGGAACTGATGGTCGGCAATGCCCTGGTTCTTCATCCAGCTGCGGTACATGAAGCCGTTTTTGTCGGCCGTACCAAACCACTGGGCGGAGCGCAGGTCGGGTTTTTTATCGGACATGGTCAGCTCTCTTATTGTAAGACTATATTGTTCTTTGCTGGGTCTAACATAAGCGCAAAATCTTGGGTTTGGAAGTGTTGTTGGGTAAATAGTAATACTATATAGTCGTTTGCAACTGAGGCATGACCCTGGCGGTTTTCCGCGAGAGGCGTCCCCCGAGCTTCCATAAAAACAACAATCGGAAATCGATCTCATGAGCCAGGAACTGCGGCTGATTCGTCGCATCACGCTGAAACTGATTCCGTTCCTGATCCTGCTGTACCTGATCGCCTACGTGGATCGCTCTGCAGTAGGCTTCGCCAAATTGCACATGGGCGCTGATATCGGCATCGGCGATGCGGCGTATGGGTTGGGGGCCGGCCTGTTCTTCATTGGCTACTTCCTCCTGGAAATCCCCAGCAACCTGATGCTCGACCGATTCGGCGCACGGCGTTGGTTCGCGCGGATCATGCTCACCTGGGGCGCCATCACCATTGGCATGGCATTTGTCCAGGGGCCCTACAGTTTCTATCTGATGCGCTTGCTGCTCGGCATGGACGGGATCCTCGGCCTGCACGGCTGGCAGTGGCTGCTCATCGCCATCGGTACGCCGGCGATTTTGCTGACCTGGCCGGTGCTGCGTTATCTGCCCGATGGCCCGCGGCAGGTTGCCTGGATGGATCAGGCTGAGCGTCCCGCTGCTGTAACTGGCGGCGCTGTGCCTGGTGGCGTTCGCGCTGTTTTCCTGTACCGCGGTGTTCTGGACCTTGCCGGGGCGTTTTTTTGCCGGCGCCAGTGCGGCGACAGGGATTGCGTTGATCAACCCGGCGGACAACCTGGGCGGCTACATCGGTCCGTTCGTGATCGGCAATCAGGAGAAGCTTCATGCGTTTAGTTCAGTTCGAATTGAGTCACGGCGAGCGTCGGGTTGGCGTGGTCGAGGACGGCCGGGTACGTGAAGTGCAATCGCTGCGCACGGTGCGCGAGCTGGCGCTGGCCGCCATCGAGGCGGGTGTCGATCTGCGGCAACAGGTACAGAACCTCGGCTTGGGGGCCAGTCATGACTACGCCGAGTTGTTGGCTGAGCTCAGGGTGCTGGTGCCACTGGATCATCCGGACCCGGCGCATATGCTGGTCAGCGGTACCGGGCTGACCCATCTGGGCAGTGCGGCGGCGCGGGACAAGATGCATCAGCAGGGCGGTGACGACAGCGCGATGACCGACACCATGCGCATCTTCAAATGGGGCGTGGAGGGCGGTAAACCCGCCGCCGGTCAGGCCGGCGTGCAGCCGGAATGGTTCTACAAGGGCGACGGCAGCATCGTCGTGCGTCCGGGCCAGGCATTTGCCGTGCCACCGTTCGCTGAAGACGCCGGCGAAGAGCCGGAAATCGGCGGCCTGTATGTCATCGGCCAGGACGGCAAGCCTTATCGCCTGGGGTATGCCGTGGGCAACGAGTTCTCCGATCACGTGATGGAGCGTAAGAATTACCTGTACCTGGCCCACTCCAAGTTGCGCAATTGCAGCTACGGTCCAGAACTGCGGGTCGGTGAGCTACCCCAGCACCTGGCCGGTACCAGTCGCATTGTGCGTGATGGTGAGGTGTTGTGGCAGAACGAGTTCCTCAGTGGCCAAGCCAATATGTGCCATAGCCTGGAAAATCTTGAGTACCACCACTTCAAGTACGCTCAGTTCCTGCGGCCGGGGGATGTACACATTCACTTTTTCGGTACCGCCACCCTGTCTTTCGCGGACGGTGTCCGGACGCAGCCGGGCGATGTGTTCGAAATCAGCCAGGCGGAGTTCGGTGCGCCATTGATCAACGGTATTCGCGCTGTCGACGCGGTGTTTGCACCCGGAACCCTAGGGACTCTTTAAGGAGACAGGCATGACCCAGTTTTTTGGCCACAACTACATCGGCGGCCAGCGCAGCGCGACCGGCAGCGTCAGGCTTCAGAGTATCGATGCCCGCAGCGGTGAACGCTTGTCCCATGATTTCTACCAGGCGACTGCGCAGGAAGTCGATGCCGCCGCCAAGGCGGCCGCGCTGGCTTACCCGGTCTATCGGGCCCTGAGTGCGCAGCGTCGGGCCCAGTTCCTGGAGGCGGTGGCCGATGAGCTGGACGCGCTGGGCGATGAATTTGTCGCCCTGGTCTGTCGTGAGACCGCGTTGCCCGCCGCGCGGATTCAAGGCGAGCGAGGCCGTACCAGTGGCCAGATGCGTCTGTTCGCCAACGTACTGCGTCGCGGCGATTTCTACGGGGCGCGTATCGACCGGGCGCTGCCCGAGCGCCAGCCGTTGCCGCGCCCGGACTTGCGTCAGTACCGCATCGGCCTGGGGCCGGTGGCGGTGTTTGGGGCCAGCAACTTTCCCCTGGCGTTTTCCACCGCGGGCGGGGATACGGCGTCGGCGCTGGCGGCCGGTTGCCCGGTGGTGTTCAAGGCTCACAGCGGCCACATGGCAACTGCCGAACGGGTCGCCGATGCGATCATGCGGGCGGCACAAACCACCGGGATGCCAGCCGGTGTGTTCAACATGATCTTCGGCGCCGGAGTCGGCGAAGCGCTGGTCAAGCATCCGGCGATCCAGGCGGTCGGTTTCACCGGGTCGCTCAAGGGCGGACGAGCATTGTGCGACATGGCGGCGGCGCGCCCGCAACCGATTCCGGTGTTCGCCGAGATGTCGAGCATCAACCCGGTGATCGTGTTACCCGGGGCGCTGCAAGCGCGGGCGGAAACCGTGGCCCGTGATCTGACCGCCTCGGTGGTCCAAGGCTGCGGCCAGTTCTGTACCAATCCCGGTCTGGTGATTGGTATCCGTTCGCCGCAGTTCACCGCGTTCATCCAGCAGGTCGCCCGACTGATCGGCGACCAACCCGCGCAAACCATGCTTAACGCCGGCACCCTGAGCAGTTATGGCAACGGCTTGCAAAAGCTCCTTGCCCACCCTGGCATCGAGCACTTGGCCGGCGCTGTGCAAGTGGGCAATCAGGCGCAGCCACAGCTGTTCAAGGCGGATGCCAGCCTGCTGATCACGGGGGATGAAGTACTGCAAGAAGAAGTCTTCGGTCCGACCACCGTGTTCGTTGAAGTGGCCGATCAGGCGCAGCTCGGCGCCGCGTTGAACGGCCTGCACGGCCAACTGACGGCGACGATCATTGGCGAGCCCGAGGACTTGCGGCAGTTCAGCGAGCTGACGCCACTCCTGGAGCAGAAAGTCGGGCGGATCCTGCTCAACGGTTATCCGACCGGCGTTGAGGTCTGTGACGCGATGGTGCACGGCGGGCCCTATCCCGCGACCTCCGATGCGCGTGGCACTTCAGTGGGGACCCTGGCCATCGACCGCTTCCTGCGCCCGGTGTGCTTTCAGAACTACCCCGACAGCCTGCTCCCGGACGCTTTGAAAAATGCCAACCCGTTGCGCATTCAACGACTGGTGGATGGGCTGCCATCCCGCGACCCGCTGTAACGTGAACCCGTTTGTCGGCCACTGAAAATCCGAACACCCGAGGAGGCTTCATGTCGTGGACCGCAGTCACCGCACACCGTGCGCAATTGGGTGAAGGCCCGTTCTGGGACGCCCCGGGCCAGGCCCTGTATTGGGTCGATATTGCTGGCAAACAGGCCTTGCGCATGACGGGTACCGACGTACAGATCTGGCAACTGCCGGAGCCGGTATCGGCGTTTATCCCCTGCGCAAGCGGCGATGCGTTGGTCACCTTGAGCAGTGGCGTGTATCGACTCGACCTGAGCTCCGTGGCACAAACGCCGCGCCTGACGTTGCTTTGCGTGGCTGATCCGCAACCGGGCAACCGGGCCAACGAGGCCCGCTGCGATGCCCAGGGCCGGCTTTGGCTGGGGACCATGCAGAACAACCTCGGCGAGCAGGGCGAAGACCTCCCCGTTCTGCGCCGTTGCGGTGGCTTGTTTCGGATCGATGCGGATGCGCGAGTCACGCCTCTGGCGCGCGGCCTGGGTATTCCCAATACCTTGCTTTGGAGCGAGGACGCCACGCAGTTGTATTTCGGCGACAGCCTGGACGGCACGCTGTATCAGTATTCGCTCGGCAGCGACGGCCAGCTCGGCCCGGCGCGGGAATGGTTTGGCCCGCACCCGCGCGGCGTCCCGGACGGTTCGGCGATGGACGCCGAAGGCTACCTCTGGAACGCCCGTTGGGACGGTGGCTGCCTGCTCAGGTTGGCACCCAACGGCGAGGTCGATCGGGTGATTGAGCTGCCCGTCAGCCGCCCCACCAGTTGCGTGTTCGGTGGCAAGGATCTGCGAACCCTGTACATCACCAGTGCCGCCAGCCCGCTCAATCACCCGTTGGACGGCGCGGTGCTGGCCATTGAGGTCGAAACCCCGGGGACTCTCTGTCACCGCTTTGCCGGATAAATGTCGAACACCAGGCTGTACCGGTTCACCACTCGCACTCACAACAAAAACAAGGAGTCACCTTATGAATCGTCGTCGTGCAATCCGTTCCCTGTGCTGTATCGCCCTGGCAGCATCGGCCGTCAGCCTGAGCAGCCTGTTGCTGGCCGCCGAGCCGGTGAAGATCGGTTTTCTGGTCAAGCAGGCGGAAGAGCCCTGGTTCCAGACCGAATGGGCGTTCGCGGAAAAGGCCGGTAAGGACAAGGGCTTTACCGTGATCAAGATCGCCGTGCCGGACGGTGAGAAAACCCTCTCGGCCATCGACAGTCTCGCCGCCAATGGTGCCAAGGGCTTTGTGATTTGCGCGCCGGACGTGTCCCTCGGGCCGGCGATCATGGCCAAGGCCAAGGCCAATGACCTGAAGGTGATCGCCGTCGATGACCGCTTTGTCGATGCCAAGGGCAAGTTCATGGAAGACGTGCCTTACCTGGGCATGGCGGCGTTCGAAGTGGGCCAGCAGCAGGGCGCGGCGATGGCTGGCGAAGCGAAGAAGCGTGGCTGGGACTGGAAAGACACCTACGCGGTGATCACCACCTACAATGAGCTCGATACGGGTAAAAAACGTACCGATGGCTCGGTCAAATCGCTCGAAGACGCTGGCCTGGCGAAAGACCACATCCTGTTTGCGCCGCTCAAGACCCTCGACGTGCCAGGCAGCATGGACGCCACCAACTCGGCCCTGGTGAAACTGCCGGGCGCGGCGAAAAAACTGATCGTCGGCGGCATGAACGACAACTCCGTGCTGGGCGCCGTGCGCGCCACCGAAAGCGCCGGTTTCGCCGCCACCAATGTCATCGGTGTCGGGATCAATGGCACTGACGCCATCGGCGAGTTGAAAAAGCCCAACAGCGGGTTCTTCGGCTCGATGCTGCCCAGCCCGCATCTTGAGGGTTACAACACCGCGAGCATGATGTTCGAGTGGGTCACCACCGGTAAGGAACCACTGAAATACACCGCGATGGACAAGGTCACGCTGATCACGCGCGACAACTTCAAGCAGGAACTGGAAAAGATCGGTCTGTGGAACTGAAGATCGGTTGCTGTCCTCGGCGGCCTTGGCGACGGGGCTGCCTGATCGGTGTGATGAGGTGGTTATGCACGCGCAATTGAACAAACAACAGCACAGTGTCGGCGCCAGTTTGCGCTTCAACGGCATCGGCAAGACCTTTCCCGGGGTCAAGGCGCTGGACGCCATCAGCTTTACCGCCCACCCGGGGCAGGTCCATGCCTTGATGGGCGAAAATGGCGCGGGCAAGTCGACCTTGCTCAAGGTCCTCGGCGGCGCCTATACCCCGAGCAGCGGCCATTTGCAGATCGGCGAGCAGACCATGGCCTTCAAGTGCGCCGCCGACAGCATTGCCAGCGGCGTGGCGGTCATCCACCAGGAATTGCACCTGGTGCCGGAAATGAGCGTGGCGGAAAACCTGTTTCTCGGGCACTTGCCGGCCCGTTTCGGGGTGATCAACCGTGCTGCATTGCGCCAGCATGCACTGGCCTGTCTCAAGGGCCTGGCCGATGAAATCGATCCGCAGACGAAGGTCGGTCGTCTGTCCCTGGGGCAACGGCAGTTGGTGGAAATCGCCAAGGCGTTGTCCCGTGGCGCCCATGTGATTGCCTTCGACGAACCCACCAGCAGCTTGTCCGCCCGGGAAATCGAGCGCTTGATGGCGATCATCGAGCGCCTGCGGGACGAGGGCAAAGTGGTGCTGTACGTCTCCCATCGCATGGAGGAAGTGTTCCGTATCTGCAATGCGGTGACCGTGTTCAAGGACGGTCGCTACGTGCGTACCTTCGAGGACATGAACGCGCTGACCCACGATCAACTGGTCACCTGCATGGTCGGTCGCGACATTCAGGACATCTACGATTACCGTCCACGTGAACGTGGCGCGGTGGCGCTCAAGGTCGATGGTCTGTTGGGACCGGGCTTGCGTACGCCGGTGAGTTTCGAGGTGCACAAGGGCGAGATTCTTGGCCTGTTCGGCCTGGTCGGCGCGGGGCGCACCGAGCTGCTGCGCCTGCTCTGCGGTCTTGAGCGCAGCACCGCCGGAAGTCTGCAGCTGTGTGGCGAGGCGCTGCAGCTACGCTCGCCGCGCGATGCCATCGCCGCCGGTGTCCTGCTGTGTCCCGAGGACCGCAAGAAGGAAGGCATCATGCCGCTTTCCAGCGTTGCCGAGAACATCAACATCAGTGCCCGCGGCGCCAATTCCGCCTTTGGCTGGCTGTTGCGCGACGGCTGGGAGCGGGGCAATGCCGACAAGCAGATCAAGGCGTTGAAAGTCAAAACGCCTAATTCGACGCAGAAAATCATGTACCTGTCGGGGGGCAATCAGCAGAAGGCCATTCTTGGCCGTTGGCTGTCGATGCCGATGAAGGTCCTGCTGCTTGACGAGCCAACGCGGGGTATCGATATCGGCGCGAAAGCCGAGATTTACCAGATCATCCATAACCTGGCCGCCAGTGGGGTGGCGGTGATCGTGGTGTCCAGCGACCTGATGGAAGTGATAGGCATTTCCGACCGCACCCTGGTGCTTTGTGAAGGCGCGATGCGTGGCGAAAAGAGCCGCGAACAGGCCAATGAATCCAACTTGCTGCAACTGGCCTTGCCGCGCCAACGCGCTGACGGCCTGGAGAATTGAGAGGTGACTATGACCATCCAAGACAACACTTTACCAACGGCGCGTAAAGCCCTGGACCTGCGCAGCCTTCTCGACAATTGGGCGATGCTGTTGGCGGCGTTGGGGATCTTTGTGCTCTGCACCTTGCTCATCGACAACTTCCTCTCGCCCCTGAACATGCGCGGTCTGGGCCTGGCGATTTCCACCACCGGCATTGCCGCGTGCACCATGTTGTATTGCCTGGCGTCCGGGCATTTCGACTTGTCGGTGGGCTCGGTGATTGCCTGTGCCGGGGTCGTTGCGGCGGTGGTGATGCGCGACACCGACAGCGTGTTGCTGGGTATCGGCGCGGCGCTGCTGATGGGGCTGATCGTCGGGCTGATCAACGGGATCGTGATTGCCAAGCTGCGGGTCAATGCGCTGATCACCACCTTGGCGACCATGCAGATCGTGCGGGGCCTGGCCTATATCTTTGCCAGCGGCAAGGCGGTCGGCGTGTCCCAGGATCAGTTCTTCATCTACGGCAATGGCCAGTTGTTTGGCGTGCCGGTGCCGATCTTGATCACTATCGGCTGTTTCCTGTTTTTTGGCTGGCTGCTGAACTACACCACCTATGGGCGCAACACCATGGCCATTGGTGGCAACCCGGAAGCGGCGCTGCTGGCCGGGGTCAACGTCGACCGGACCAAGATCATCATCTTCGCCGTGCACGGGGTTATCGGAGCGTTGGCCGGGGTGATCCTGGCCTCGCGCATGACCTCCGGCCAGCCGATGATTGGCCAGGGTTTCGAATTGACGGTGATTTCCGCCTGCGTGCTGGGCGGGGTGTCGTTGAGTGGTGGGGTGGGGATGATTCGGCATGTGATTGCCGGGGTGCTGATACTGGCGATCATCGAGAATGCGATGAACCTGAAAAACATCGACACGTTTTACCAGTATGTGATCCGTGGTTCGATCCTGCTGCTGGCGGTGGTGATTGATCGCCTGAAACAACGCTGAGCACGGTTGTTCAATGTGGGAGCTGGAACGCCGCGAAGAGGCCCTTGAGGCTGCCAAAAGCTTCGCGGTTTGACACCGATATTCGATATTGTAGGAGCTGTCGAGCCTTGGCGAGGCGGCGATAGCGGTAGATCAGGCAACATCAATGTTGCCTGTACCGTCGTCATCGCCGCCTCGCCAAGGCTCGACAGCTCCTACAGGTTCAGTTCAGGTTTCAGGTTTCAGGTTCAATCAGCGGAAAATTTCAGGACAGTGTTCTGGGTATAGGTCTGGCCTGGGTCCAACCGCGTTGACGGGAAGCCCGGCTGGTTCGGCGAGTCGGGATAGTGCTGGGTCTCCAGGGTAAACGCCCCCCAGTGGGCGTAGGTTTTGCCCGCCTTGCCCTTGACCGAACCATCGAGGAAGTTGCTGGTATAGAACTGCACCCCAGGCTCGCTGGTATAGAGCTGCAAGCGCCGGCCGGATTGTGGGTCGCGCACGTCGGCGGCGAGTTGGCTGACGTCACCCTTGGTATCCAGGACCCAGTTGAAATCAAAACCGCCCTGTTTCGGCTCGGCGAACTTGAGTTGCGGATGATCGTCCCTGATGTGCTGGCCGATGGCGGTCGGTTGGCGAAAGTCCATCGGCGTGCCGGCGACCGGAGCCAGTTCAGCGGTTGGAATCAACGTGCCGTTGACCGGGGTGTAATGGCTGGCATTCAAGGTCGCGAGCTGTTTGAGCACATCACCGTTACCGGCCCCGGCGAGGTTGAAGTAACTGTGATTGGTCAGGTTCAGTACCGTGGGTTTGTCGGTGCTGGCCTTGTACTCGATACGCAGCTCGTTGTTGTCGTTGAGGCTGTAGGTGACCTCGACTTTCAGGTTGCCGGGAAAACCCATTTCACCGTCCGCCGACAGATAGCTCAGCTTCACGCCGACCGCATCCTTGCTCTTGACCGGTTGGGCTTTCCAGACACGCTTGTCAAAACCCAGCGCACCGCCGTGCAGCGCGTTGGGGCCGTCGTTAAGCGGCACCTGGTAACGCTTGCCATCCAGTTCGAACGCACCCTTGGCCAGGCGATTACCGTAGCGTCCGATGGTTGCGCCGAAGAATGCCTTGCCGCTCTGATAGCCCTGGACATCGTCAAAGCCCAGTACCACGTCTTCGAATTTGCCGTTTTTATCCGGCACCTTCAACGACTGCAGAACGCCGCCGTAGGTAATGACCGTGGCTTGCAGGCCATGGCTGTTGCGCAACACATATTGTTCGACGGCGGTTCCATCATGGGTCTTGCCAAACGCTTTGTGTTCGCTGGACAGGCCGCCAGCCTGGGCGCCGAAGCTGCTGATCATCAGGGAAAGACCGAGGCCGGAAAGCAGGTGCCGGGATTGTCGCATGGTTGAACTCCTTTTATTGTTGTTGAGTTGAATAGTTCTACTAATTCGCGATAATTTTCCGAAATTCCCACAAATTTATAGCCTTGAATGCCGGTTTTGCAATATAAAATAAGACTAATTGGCAGGTTGGCAAAAGTGATCCATCCGTGCCCAGGCACACCTTGAGTCCAACTGCTTGAATCGAAATGCTTACTGTGGAGTAACCGTCAGATGAATAACGAAACGGACGCCGGTCCGCAGGCCGTGTATGCGGACCTGAAAAATAAAACCGTACTGATTTCCGGTGGTGCTTCAGGGATTGGCGAGGCCATGGTGTGCGCCTTTGCCCGGCAGGGAGCCAAGGTGGCCTTTGTGGATATGGCCAAGAGCCAAGGCGAACGGCTGGCGGCGCAATTGTCGGCCGAGGGCCATCGGGTTGAGTTCGCTCACTGCGATATCACTGACGAGAGCGCCTATAAAGAGGCGATCGGGCGCTTTGCGCAAACCCTGGGGCCGGTGACGGTCCTGGTCAACAATGCCGCCAATGATGTCCGGCATACCTTGGATGAAGTTGACTCTGAGACATTCGACAAGCTGATTTCGGTCAATCTGAAGCATGCTTTTTTTGCCGCTCGGGCGGTGGTCCCCATGATGAAGGCCGCGGGAGAAGGCACGATCATCAACCTGGGTTCGATTGGCTGGATGATGGCCTCCAGCGGATACCCGGTGTACGCGGCCAGCAAAGCGGCCACTCACGGCATGACCCGGGCCTTGGCGCGGGAGTTGGGGCCATGGCGCATCAGGGTCAACACCCTGGTTCCCGGCTGGGTGATGACCGAAAAGCAGCTTGCTCTCTGGGTCGATGATGCCGCCAGGGCGTTGATCAGTCGCAGCCAGTGCCTGCCAGGTAGCGTGGAACCTTTGCATATCG
Organism: Pseudomonas sp. GW821-FHT03C07; assembly: GCF_059420925.1. NCBI lineage: Bacteria > Pseudomonadati > Pseudomonadota > Gammaproteobacteria > Pseudomonadales > Pseudomonadaceae > Pseudomonas > Pseudomonas sp. GW821-FHT03C07. The sequence continues at coordinate 135,895 of NZ_JBWKUQ010000012.1, read as the reverse complement.
CCAACATGGCGCTTTTCCTGGCCTCCGCGGCGTCCGCCATGTGTTCCGCGCAAAACTTCATCGTCGATGGGGGTTGGGTATAGGCGTTTGGATGAGCTGATTTGAGCGAATACAGGAATCAGCTCAACCGTGCTGCGACATGAAGTGAGAGTTCGTGTGATCAGTCTTTGTGTTCGCCACAATATTTATTAATTTTGTATACGAAAAATCGGCGGATATTCCGTCAAATCAACCGAGGCAGGCTCGGTGGCAAATCGCTATTTGTCCGTGTAGTCTGGCCATTCGCACCGCATTTCCTCGGATGGTGATCGTTACAATGAAAATAAAAAACAAGCTCGTTCTCGCCTTTGTGTTGGTCGCCTTCATTCCTGTAAGCCTGGTGGCGGTGATATCGGTATTGAATATACGGTCGCAGGCGGTCGATCAGTTTATTGATGGCAGCACCCGCGAGATACGCCAGATCGACGGCAATATCCGGCAGTTTTTCGACGGAACTCAGCAGAACGTCGATCAGATGGCCGCTGATCCTGTATACACATCGGTCACCAGCCTCAAGCACTATGAGACTGCCGATGCCGCCAGCCAGCCGATGCCGCCGGCCGCCCGACAGGTCATTGATCTGTTTGCGCGTTATGGCTCGACGCACCCGGCCGCGGCGATCATTTCCATCGGCCTGGAAGATGGCAGCTACGCCAAATGGCCGGACGACCCGCAGCTGTCGAGCTACGATCCGCGTGCGCGGCCCTGGTACAAGGCCGCCATGGCCAGCCCGGGCAAGGCGGTGCGCACGCCGGCTTACTACTATGACAAGGACGCCCTGGCGCTGGTTGGCAGCGCCAGGGCAATGCTCGATGACGCGGGCAAGGCCAAGGGTGTGTTTGTCGTCAGCGTTTCGCTGAAAAACCTTACCGAGCTGGTCAAAAGCATCAAGCTCGGCGAAAGCGGCTATGTGATGCTGATCGAGGATGGCACCGTGCTGGTCGATCCGCGTGACGCCGCGCACAACTTCAAGTCGCTCAAGGACCTGGGCGAGCCCTACGGCAAACTGGCGGCCATCCAGCAAGGCTCCACCGAAGTGGAGATCAACGGGGTCAGGTATATGGCCAATATCTGGACATCGCCCGGCCTGGGTTGGCGCTACGTCGGTTTGATCGAGTACAACGAAGTCATGGGCGCGGCCACGCGCATGACCTACCTGACGGCGGGGATCGTGGTGGTGCTGGTGCTGCTCTTTGCACTGCTCGCGGCGGCGTTCGCCAAGGTCATCGTCAAGCCGATCGGCCAAGTCAGCACCGGGTTGCAATCGATTGCCGAGGGCGAGGGTGACCTGCGCCGCGATCTCGAGGTGCAGGGCCGGGACGAGACGGCGGAGCTGGCCGGCTGGTTCAACAAGTTTCTCGCCGCGATACGCCAGTTGATCCAACGTATCGGTGCCGCCTCGACCAACCTGCAGGATGCCTCACGGGTCAACAGCGAGGTGGCGCACAACATGAACCAGGCGGCCGGTCGCCAGCGTGAAGCGGTGGAACTGGTGTCCACGGCCTTCAACGAAATGGTCGCCACCGCCAACGAAGTGGCCCGCTCCTGTAGTGCCGCCGCCGACTCCGCCGAGAGCGGGCACCACCGTGTGGCCGAAGGCAAGCAGCAGATCGAGTTGACCACCGAGAATGTCGGCCGGCTAGGGCGGCGCTTGACCGAATCGTCCCAGGCCATGGTCGAGTTGGAGGAGGGCAGCCGCAATATCAACCAGATTCTCGGGACCATCCGCGCCATCGCCGAACAGACCAACCTGCTGGCGCTGAACGCGGCGATCGAAGCCGCCAGGGCCGGTGACCAGGGCCGCGGTTTTGCCGTGGTTGCGGATGAGGTCAGGGCCCTGGCCAAGCGCACGTCCGACTCCACCGGGGAAATCGACCAGCTGCTCAATACGCTCGGCAGCAAGACCCAGGAAGTTTCGCAGAAGATGGAAAGTTGCCTGGACCTGTCGCGGGCCAGTGTGTCCTCGATCGAGAGCGCCCGTGACAGCTTTGAAGGTATCCAGTTGTCGGTCAATGAAATCCGCGATCAGAACCTGCAGATCTCGGCGGCGGCGGAAGAGCAGCACAGTGTCGCCGAAGAGATCAATCGACATATCCAGCAGATCTACGACGAGGCGCAGTTGGTCGAAAGCCTGGCCAATTCCGCGCAAGAAGACTCAGGTCGGCTTTCGCACCTCTCGGATGAACTGAACGGGCTGGTGGGGCGCTTCAAGTCGTAGAGGCATTATGATATTGCCGGGTGGCTGACCGCCCGGCGATTCACTACACTTCAGACGCTCCCTGGCTGCCGGTTATCAGGTAGTCAACCTAAGTAAAAACCGCGACTCGCGACCGGCACTTGAGGTAACAGGTTCGATGCCAGGCATACCCTCGGAAAACTCGCACAAGAGTGTCGCCCGTCCCGAGTTCTGGCAGCTTTCCATGCGTTGCTGCCAGTTGGCCGGCGCGGTGGATGTCGCCTTTCTGTTTATTTTTCTCCTGCTTGGCTCACCCATCCTGGCCTGGGTCAACGTGATCAGCGTGGCCATGTATGTCTACGCCTATCGCGCGTTCAGCCAGCGGCGTAATCGGCTGGCGATCCTGCTGATCCGCACTGAAGTCCTGGTGCACGCAGGACTGGGAACCGTGCTGATTGGCTGGGAAAGTGGCTTTCACTATTTTCTGCTGATGTTCATACCGGCCCTGTTCGTGACCATGCGTCCCCGCAGCGCCTGGACCCTCGCCGCTTGCCTGTGGGCCTACTATGTGGGGCTGGATGTGCTCATGTGGTACATCCAGCCGCTGCAACCCATTTCCTCCAATGCCTTGTTGGGTGTGCATGTTTTCAACCTGACGGTGGTGTTCTGCATGTTCAGCTACCTGGCGCTGTTCTATGTGATCACCGTGACCCGTGCGCACAAGAGCCTGGCGCGGATGGCGACGACCGACTCGTTGACCGGCCTGTTCAATCGTCGGCACATGATTGCGCTGACCGAGAAAGAGTTGACGCGGCACCATCGACGCCCCAACAACCTGACCATGATGTTGATGGATATCGATCACTTCAAGCACATCAATGATCAGTACGGTCACGATGTGGGGGACCGGGTGCTCAATGCCGTGAGCGACTTACTCGACAGCTCGATGCGCGAGCAGGATTATATTGGCCGTTGGGGCGGCGAAGAGTTTCTGGCGATATTGCCGGAAACCGATCTTGACCAGGCGGCTGCAATCGCGGAACGCATACGCAAGGCGATCCAGGCGTTGGTGATTGACAGTGACGACAATAAAGTCAGCGTGACGCTGTCCATCGGCATCACCCAATATCGCGCTCAAGAGGCACTCAGCAACGCGATTGCCCGGGCCGATCGCGCGCTCTACGAGGGCAAATCGGCTGGCCGCAACAGGGTGGAAGTGGTACTGGCTTGAGGGGGCTGGCTGTGTTGCCGAGTGAAGTGCAGATCGCGCCGTAGTGTTGAGCCGAGCGACGGGCCGCTCTCATTTGCCCGCAAGCTCGCCCCTACAAAGGGCGGCCGGCATTGATCCAGCTCTCGGTCTGCTTCATCGTCAACCGGTAGCGCGCGCAGTTGAAGACACCCAGCACCCTGAGTTCGTCCATCAGCAATGGGCGCAGTAGCTGCGCCTGATCGAGGGGCAGCGATAAGTCGGCGATGGCCTCTTCACAGGTCTTGCCGTCGTGCACAATGGCGCCAATGGACTCGTTCAGCGCTTCCCTGAATTGCACCCGAACGGGATCGGGTTTGCCCATGGCCTCCAGGGTCACTTCGTACTTCCTGATCGAGCGGCGATAGGCCCATTCGAACAGGTCTGCGGCCAGCGATACATCCAGGTGTTCATAGACGCCCATTATGGCGTGCGCATAATCGCGCACATCCACATCCAGAAAGGACAACGGCGCGCTGTTGTACAGCATCAGCGGGACGTTGGCCGCCAGACGGCTCGTGCGTTTGTTGCCGTCGTCGAAAGGTTGCAGATAGGCCAGGTTGACCCACAGGAAGAAGGCCGACTCGACCGGGTTCTTGATCTGCCTGGCCTTCTCCAGGATGGATTCGAGCATTTCGCCAAGCAGGGACGGGACCTGGCTGGGCAGGTAGGTGGTATCGCTGATATTGACGACTTTCTGGCGAATGGTGCCCAGGCCGCTCGGGTCGGCCAGCAGATCCTGCATCAGCAGTGCATGCAGATTCTGGATCACCGGAGTGGTCAGGCCGTAGGTGGGGACGGTGTCGACCATGAACTCGATGGCTGCCTTGTGGTTGAGCAGCATCACGGCATCCAGGTCGCCACCGGTGGCTCCGCTCTTGAACAGTTGCTCGGTGGCGAGCAATGAGTAGCGGTTGCCCTCCAGGCGCGAAGAGGACCAGGACAGGTCGATAAGCAGGGGCTCCAGGACCTTGCGTGCGTAGGTGCCCGCCGGTTGTTGGCCGCGCATGCGTCCTTCTTCCATCAGGGTCGTGGCGAGTGAGGTTGGTAGCAACGAGGTCTGGTTGGGGACGTAGTTGTCCACGAAGGTGCGTTGGTAGGTGACGGCGTTGCGCAGGCCTAGAGGTTGCAGCAGAGCTTGGCGCAGTGTCTGACTTTCGGTTGACCAGGCAGGAGCTACCCCTGGTGTGGAGACCGCAATGCTGCCGGGCAGTGGGGCAGCATTGCTGCCAGCCAGTCGATAGCGAGTGGCGCGTGCTTTACCTTCCCGAATGACTTCTCCAGACCTGACCAGATCGTCCAGATGGCGCTTGATCGTGGACCAGCTTATGTTCACTTCGCTCAGCAGTTCACTAGAGCTGATCCAAGGGTTGCTGCCTTGGGTTCGGCGCTGGAGGGCGGCGATGAGGGCGTCGGGTGCATTGGCCATTTGGGCGGGTCTGGTATCAGCTCATATGAGTTCACTGACTCGCGAGTCGCACCTGTCTGGCCTTGAAGAGGTCAAGGCCAAGAGGTTCTTTACTATCTATTACAGGAGTTTCAGAGATGCTCAAGACTATCTCCAATCCCTCGTTGAGTGCTTGCACAGACTTTGATCCGAAAACCATTGATCGTGCGCTGGCTTATCACAATTGCGCCCATCCTGAGTCGGCGGTGCGCCACGCTGTCACTTCAGATTGAAGTGGTGCAGCAGTTGTTGGATTCGCTTCTCGACGAACAGCCGGCAGGACTGGCAGGTTGAGGGCTGCTTGAGAGGCGCGGTTGTTTCTCGGGTCAGAATCTTTTCGGGAGGGTAGGGCACCATCATGTCAGGGGGGGGGCCTATTTTGCTGGAGTGCGATATAGCGAAGTTTCTTGTTATCCTGAGCGCCTCTTTCATGGACGAATACCGAGACAAGCCATGGCTAACCTCACCCCGTCACGCCTCGGGACGATACTCCAGGGACTGTTTTTTGCCCTGATTGGTATCGTCTTGTTGGGCATTGCCGTCAATCTCACGTTTGATCGACGCGAATTCCTCGCCCACGCACAGACCGCCGATGGCATCGTCAGCCACTTGAATGCCGGTGGCTCGCATCCTGAGATCGCCTTCACCGCCAGCAGTGGTGAAAAGATCTCCTACCCCCAGGGCGGCTTTATCTTCGGCTACCAGAAGGATCAGCCGGTGCGGGTGTATTACCTGCCCGAGCAGCCGGCCAGCAGCGCCACCGTCGATGACCCGGCCGCATTGTGGGGCACTCCGGGGGTACTGGGTGGTATCGGTCTGGTGTTCATTATTACCGGTCTGCTGAGGGCTATCAGCCGGCGCGGTCGCGGTGCGGTTCATTCACTTAAAGGACTTTGAACGTATGAGCTACAACATCCCGATCCCGGTCAATGAAAGTCGCTGGCAGTATCAGACCGCCAGCGGCGGCGGTCTGAGCGTGGCCCTGGTGGCGGGCAGTGGTGGTTCGATCATCCTGCGTTCGCCCCAGGGCGAGAACGTCAGCTATCGCTACGGTGGCGTCGGGGTGGGGGTCGGATTTGGCGCGCGCCTGCCGCGTTTCGGCAAGATCAATATCCAGCTCAAGGGTAAGAGCGTGGGTGCAGCCGGTGCGGCGGAGGCTTTCCCGAGTACCGGCAAGGTGTTTGTCAGCGATGCCTTGCTCAGTCGTGATCTGACCAGCGACGACATCACCGGGCCTTGCCTGTATACCGAAGTGGGGGCGGGGCTGGTGGTCGGCGGTTCGGCCACGGCGCTGTTGTTCGGACTTGATCCCAAGCTGCTGGCGTTGGCGGCGGTTCTGAGTTCCAACCCGGCAACCTCGCTCATTGCCTCCACCACGGTCAACCGGCAGTTGCTGCAGTCGGCCAAGGGGGCGGTGGTCATGGCCGGCATGAACGCTGGCGTGCAGGCCGGTGGTAGCGCCGCGATCTACATGGGCTATCTGTTCTAGTGCGATGGGCTTGTTGCTGGCTGTCCGTGCCGAGGCCAACTGACCCATCAGTTCAAAACAGACTCACTTGGAGTGCTGCCTGACGTTGATATGGCTGTCTGCGTAAGAATCCACTGGCGGAAACGCTTGATCGCCCGTTCTTCATAGCGTGCCTTTTGCGTCAGCAGGTAATACTCCCCGGCACTGGCAAGCGTTGTCGGAAACGGTCGAACCAGCTCGGTATTCAAATCAAAACTGTCGACCAGTATGGAAGGTATCAATGCGACACCCTCGCCGTCGCGCGCGGCTTGGAGGGACATGAAGTATTGGCCGAAATCGATGGCATTCTTACGTGTATCGAAATGAACGTCATGGGCGCTCAGCCAGTCCCGCCACGCATGGCGGCGGATCGCCGTATGGATGAGCGTGTGCCACTGCAAATCGGCATGTTCTTTCAACGGTGCTCCGCGCTCAAGCAAGTGCTTGCTACAGATCGGCACCAGCACATCTGGAAAGAGCATATCGGCCTGTACACCACGCCATTCTTTCACCATCTCGCCGCCAATACCCAGTTCAAGTTGTTTCGCTTGATAACACTTGCCCGGCAACGGTCCGACCTTGATCGCCATATCGACCTGCTGCGCCTGAAAATCAACGGGCTCGGTCGAGACAACTATCCGTACTTCAATATCCCGGTTCGACTGCCAGAATGAACTCAGACGCGGCATCAGCCAGAGTGAGGCGACAGTTGGCAATACACTGATGGTCAGTACTGTGCGCGCACGCCTGCCGATTGCAATCGCGCTCGCTTCCTCGATCTGTTCAAACGCCTTGCGTATCGCTTCGTAGAAGGATTGGCCCTCTTCGGTCAGTTCAATTTTTCTTGTCAGACGGATAAATAACTTGCGCTGCAGATGCTCTTCCAGCGCACGCACCTGTCGGCTGATTGCGCTCTGGGTGACGTTGAGTTCAAGCGCCGCATGGGTGAACGACAACCTACGCGCGGCGGCTTCGAAGGCACGCAGTGCGAGTAATGGAGGGAGTGCGCGCTTCATTGAAGTCTGTCGGTAAAAATCATGCATGACTCTAGCTCATGCATCGATGCCAAACAAATCGTTTGTTGCTCCCGTCGCGGGAAAATAGCATTCGCCCGGCATCAGATATACGGATGCCCGGCGAAGATCCTGGTGGGTCAAACATCGTAAATATCAATGAAAGGTGTGCTATGACAACAATGACACGCAGGCAGATCATCAAGCTCATTGGGACGGGAGTTGGGGCATCGCTAGTGATTGCGGCAATGCCTGAATCACTCCTGGCCCAGACGCGCAGCCAACTTGCTATCGGGACTGCCGGCAAAGGCGGGGTGTTTTACCCGTTGGGTAATAGTCTGGCAGCAGTGATCTCCAGGTACGCACCAGAGATCGATGCTAAAGCCGTCGTGACCAGTGGTGCCGCTGAGAATATGAAACTTCTTCAAGAGGGGAAAATTGAGCTCGCTCTCGCCCAGGCCGATGTTTCATGGGCTGCCACTCAAGGTCGGCTCGACGGCTTCCCCGAGCGAGTGCCGGTGAAAACCCTCCTGAGCACGACCTCCGGATACATGCATATCGTGACTCTCGAAGGACTGGGAATCGACACGGTAGCCGACCTGAAAGGCAAGCGCGTATCGACTGGGTTGACAGGCAGCGGGACAGAGGTCAAAGCACTTCGGGTACTGGAAGCCTATGGTGTCACGCCTGATAACCTGGGCGCACATGTCCACCAGGAATATCCGGAGGCTGCCCAGGCGCTCAAGGACGGCAAGCTTGACGCCTTCGCCTGGGATGCCACGTTGCCCGGGCCAGTGATTCTCGATCTGGCGGCAACGCCGGGGATCAAGGTTCGTCTGCTGGCCACCGGCGATGCCGTCCCCAAGATGGTCGAAAAATACGGTCCGTTCTATTTCGTGGCACCGATACCCAAGGGCACCTATCCAGGGATCGACCAGGACATTTGCGTTGCGGTTGGGAAAACACTCTTCGTGGCGCATGAGCGAATGGCGATGTCACAGGCTTATGAGATCACCAAGGCACTTCTGGAGCACGCTCCTGAACTTGCACAGACACTTCCCGCCGCAAAGGAAATCACACCTGCGCATGCTGTTTTGGGCTCGTCCATAGCCTTTCATCCTGGCGCGCTACGTTATTACCAGGAAAGCAACATTGTGTTGCCGGTATCATAATGAGGGTTAACACAGGCGCCACACAAATCGCGGCTGGGGACAAACGGTTTCCTATGTTTGATGCCCCGACGGAACACGGGTAGAACTTTGTACCCCCATACAGCCGTAAGTCAGGATAATATTCTGGCGTTTTTCAAGATATATCCACAACAATAACAAGGTCAATTCGTCATCCATGATGATTAACCCGTGGTGCCAGGCCTTACCCTGCTTGTTGCTGACAGCAGCGTTGCTGAGCGGATGCACCACTGCCTACGGACCGCATGGATTCACCGGCGGTTACACTGAAACCAAAATCGACGACAGCACCTATCGTGTCGTCTTCAACGGCAATGGGCAAACCTCGCGCGACATGGTCTGGTATTACTGGATTTATCGCTGCGCCGAATTGACCACGCAAAACGGTTATGAGTTTTTCATCCCGTCACAGAGGCAATTGAAGGCCCCGGTGCTGTCGCAAGCCGAGGCCTCCACAACCCCGCCACACCACCGTCGCAGGCGAGACCGGCGCCTGTGTTGACAGCAGAGAAATGGAATGGCTTGATGAGCTGCGATGCGAACACGAACAACGGTAAAAGCGCCTATCAGGCCAAGTTCACCATGGAAGTGAACGGCGGTACCGTCAACGCCTACCGTAAGAATGATATCGTGGTGGAAACCTTGACCGGTAACATCGCCAACAACATGCTGGACTTGCAGGGCATCGGCTACCGCATCAGCAATCCCGATGTCATCTGGCAGTTCAAATTCAACGGCGAACTCTCAGTCGGCGCTAGCGTGTATAAGGCTAAGGGCCACATGCTGAGTTCCGGCGCGCCGGTCCGGGCCTGCGATTTGATCATGACACATGGCTGAAGGCCGCGACTCCTCCCTGACCGGATGAGCGTGGAGCAGGTGCTCGGATGTGTGTGGAATCCGCAGGCACACGAAGAAAAGTGGCCGTTGTGATCGGTTCGGTGTGAAATATCACGGCCAGTTTCTGTTTTGATACTCGTACAGCGCTTTGAATTCTCTGGCATGGATTTTGCTGAGTTGGGCATGGATTTTGCTCGATAACTAAAGGCTAAAATGACCATGCTTCCCGTCTCAGTCCCAATGCCCGTCGCTGAAGAGGCCCTGCGCGCCGATGAACAGTCAAAGCGCATCATCTGGGCGGTTGCCATTGGTAACGGTTTAATCACCTACGACTTTACGGTGTACAGCTTTTCCGCTGTCATCATCGGCAAACTCTTTTTTCCATCGGGCAGCGTCCTCGTATCGCTGCTGCTTTCGCTCGCCACATTCGGCGTCGGTTTCATCATGCGTCCGCTGGGGGCGCTGCTCATCGGTAATCTGGCGGATCGCAAGGGGCGCAAGGCGGGACTGACGCTCTCGATCACGCTGATGACGCTGGGCACCGGCATCATCGCATTCACCCCGTCATACGCCTCCATCGGCTGGGCGGCAGCGCTGCTCATGGTGTTGGCAAGGCTGCTGCAGGGCTTCGCGGCGGGCGGGGAAATCGGCGTCTCTACGGCGGCCTTGATGGAGTTGGCTGAAAAAGGCCGCCGCTGTTACCTGACCAGTTGGCGGGGCACCGGCCAGGGGGTGGCCGCGCTGGCCGGCGCGTTGATCGGCGCCTGCACCACGGCAGTGCTGACGCCCGAAGCCATGCAGCTTTGGGGATGGCGGATCCCTTTCATACTGGGAATGCTGATCGGGCCGGTCGGATGGTATCTGCGACAGCAAATGACCGAGCGTCCGATGGATGCAACCTATCGCCCCTCGCTGAAGAGTATGTTCGCTCACCATCCGCGCGCGCTGTGGTTGGGGATACTGTCGATGGCGGGGCCCTCGGCGAGTGCTTACATCATGGTGTTTTACATGCCGACTTACCTGGTGACGGTATTGCATCTGCCACCCATCTTCAGTCTGCTGTGCGCCTGTCTCGCAAGCACGGTCATTTTCCTTGGCACACCGTTGCTGGGCGGTATTTCCGATCGACAACCCCGCCGCAAACCGATCCAGTACCTGCTGCTGACCGGCTGTATCCTGCTGGTTTACCCCGCGTTCCTGGCATTGACGCATGGTGTCGGAGAGATTGCTTCATTGCTCATTATCATGGGCTATGTCGCGCTGGCGTTAACCAACACCGGGCCCAGTTCGGTGATGATGCTCGAAGCTTTTCCGCGTCACCACCGGGCCACCGGCATTTCCATCATTTACGGTTTGGGCGTGGCGACTTTCGGCGGTTTTTCGCCCTTTATCGTGACCTGGCTGATCGGCGTGACCGGCAACCCGATGGCGCCCGCCTGGTATCTGCTGGCAACCTTATGCATCAGCCTGTTCGCGTTGATCCGGTTTCCCGATACCGTTCACGAAGACTGACGAATGAGCGATATGGTGTTAGATGGCATGCCGGAAAGGCGCCTGCTGTTGCCGCCGGAGCGGCCCATCCTCGCGCCTGGCATCACGTGCAGTCATTTCAGCGTGCAAGGCGATGCCAACCTGAGCTTTTTGGCCTGGCAAGAACGGATGGATCCGGTCTACGATCTGCGCCCGCCATCAGCCAAGGGCGAGGAAACCTTCGCGGCTTCGCTTTGCCGTTACTCGATCGGTCCTTTGAGCTTCTTCGATATTCACACCAGCCCGAATGTGGCCGAGCGCTCACTCGGGCGCGTGTCGACGGAGAGCGTCTGCGATCTCTCTTTTAGCCTGTTCCTGGAGGGAACGCCCGCGCACATGAAGGGTTACGCGCATTGGCTCGACACGCACCGGCCCTCGGCGCCGAGCATTCTGGTGCAGGACCTGGCTCAGCCGTGCACCATCCAGAGTTTTCATGGCCGAATGCTGATATTTTTCGTGCCGCGTGCATTGGTGGAAGAGGTCTTTCCCGATGCTGCCTCTCTGCATGGTCGACGGGTTGAAGCGACCACGCCGTTAACACGGGTGCTGGTTGCGCATCTGCTGACACTCAATCAACAGATCGTCGGTCTAAGCAAGGACGAAGCGGATAGTGCCTTTCGCACAGGGATTCAGTTGCTGGCCACGGCTTTCAGCCAGCAGGCGGGGCTTTCCGGTAACGCCCGCGCGGCGGTGCGCGCAGCCGTATATGGACAGGTGCGGCGTTATGTCGAGGCGCATCTGCACGAGCCTGATTTATCGCCCGACAGTGTCTTGCAGCAGTTGCATCTGTCGCGCGCCAGCGTCTACAGCTTGTTTGCCCATGAAGGCGGCCTGGCGGCCTATATCCGCAGCCGCAGGCTGCGTGCGGCGGCCAGTGATCTGGTCCGCTTTCCGCATCTGGCGGTAAAAGATATTGCCTTCGGGCTGGGGTTTAACAACGCATCGAGTTTTACGCGCGCATTTCGCCGAGCCTATGACATGGCTCCGCAGGATTTGCATGCCTATGCCGCTTCGCTTGGGCGTTAACTTCCAGGATTGGACACGTATTCTTCCTCGCATTGATTGTCTGCGCATGTTGCGCCGCGGTTGTCGAGGATCGCGATCTTTGACGCCAGCGATACGTCGTTTTTCCGTCGTCCCTGCGAGTCATTCCCTTTAAGAGTAAGTTGTAATGATTTATTTCAGTAACTTGGACGCACGGTCAAGGCTGTGAAAGCGGATTGAATAAACTCCGGCGAATTTAATAATTATTTCAAAAAGTGACACAGGGGAGAAAAAATGCAGTACATGACGATACGCCCATCCAGGTATCGACAGCCATCGACGGCTGGCCGCTTGACCCTATTAAGCATGTCGATAACGGCGGCGCTGGCGGCGCTGGCGCCCACGACGGCGATGGCGAGTGCGGCTCCGGTCCCGACGGTTATCTCCTCCAATACCACTAACCAGGTTTCATGGACCAATAGCGATCTCACGGTCAACAGCGGCGTCTCGGTATCCAGTGGCACGGCAGTGTCGGCAACGGGATCCTCGCTTGGCACGCTGCTCAACAACGGCAGCCTCATCGGCAGCGGTAGCGGCAATGGCATCAACAACAGCGGCAGTATTGGCGCGCTGAATAACAGCGGCCTCATCAGCGGCAGCGCTGGCAGCGGCATCTACAGCAGCGGCAGCATCACCGCGCTGACCAACAATGCTGGTGGCACCATCAGCGCCATTGGTACAGGTGTCTACAATGCTGGCAGCATCACCACGCTGACCAACAATGCTGGTGGCACCATCAGCGCCAGCGGCAGCAGCGGTATCAACAACCAGGGCACGATCGGCACGCTGATCAACAGCGGCCTTATCAGCGGCAACAACAGCGGCATCTACAGCAGTGGCAGCATCACCGCGCTGACCAACAATGTCGGTGGCACTCTCAGTGGTGGCGGCAACGGCGGCTTCCGCAACGACGGCACGATCGGCGCGCTGACCAACAATGGCCTCATCAACGGCAGCACTGCCGACGGCATGCTCAACTACGGCAGCATCACCACGCTGACCAACAATGCCGGCGCTACCATCAGCGGCTATAGTACCGGCTTCGCCAACAGCAGCAGCGGCACGATCGGCACGCTGAGCAACAGCGGCACCATCAGCGGCGGCTACTATGAGGGCATCGGCAACAACGGCAGCATCGGCACGTTGAACAACAGCGGCATCATCAGCGGCAGTAACAGCAACGCTGGTACTTTCGGCTATGGCATCGTCAACAGCGGCACGATCAGCACGCTGAACAACAGCGGTACGATCAGCGGCACTGTCAGCGGCGCCGGCACCGGCTATGGCATCGACAACAGCGGCACGATCGGTACGCTAAGCAACAGCGGCCTGATCACCGGCAGCAGCTATGCGCTTTACAACGAGGCGGCCAGCGTGCTCGGCGGCACCCCTGGCGTGATTACCAACTCAGGCACGATGGCGGGCGATATCACGAACCTCTCCAGCCAGGACCTGACCATCAACGGTGGCACGGGATTGACCTTCGGCACCCTGACCGGTTTCGGCGGCACGATCGGCACGATCAGTAATACCACCTCGAACCTGGTATTCGGTCTTGGCAATCAACTGCTTAACGACAATATCAATGTCGGCAGCTTCAACGTGTCCAACCAAGGCACGCTGCAGGTCAATAACACGATCCATATCACCGGTAATTACCAGCAGGCCGCCAACGCCAGCCTGATCCTCGGCGTGGCCAACAATGCCGTGACCACCGGTAATATCAACACCGACGCAGGCTACGGGCGCCTGGTGGTGTCCGGCAGCGCGAACGTCGCTTCGGGTTCGACGATCGGCCTGCAGAAGCTGGGCAGCTATGGTTTTGCCCAAGGCCAACGCTACGTGGTGATTCAAGCCAATTCCGCGGGGACGAATTACAACGCCGACAGCCTGCACTACACGGTTGCGGGTTTTAACGCCGCAGGTACCAGTGTGGCCGATGGCGCCAATGCCGACTTGCTGGTGACGCTGGGGACGGCGACGGCAGGGGCCACGCCGATCAATCAGGCCTCCAGCGCCAACAGCAACGCCCCCCTGACCGGGCTGTTCAATTACAGCGGTGTCGATGCCGGTCTGATGAACCTGTTCAACGCCGCCGCGGCCCTCGACTCTTCGGCCGCCGGCAACCACGCCGGGGCGCAGTTGAGCCCGACCGCGAACAGCAGTGCCGCCACCCAGGCGTCCACCGCCTCCACCGTGCAAGTCCTCAATGTCGCCGCGGCGCACCTCGATGGGTTGCGCACCGCACAGAACGACAGCGCCGGCAGCGGTGTGGCCACCGGAGAAAGCGCCCGCAACACCGGGCTCTGGGGCCAGGCCTTCGGTGGCAGTTCGCGCCTGGGCGAGCGCGACGATATTGCCGGCTACCACGCCCGCTACAGCGGCTTCCTGCTGGGCGCCGATGCCGCGCTGAACGACAGCTGGCGCGCCGGCGGCCTGTTCAGCTACACCAAGACCACGGTGAACAACGACGGCGACAACAGCGGCAGTTCCGCCGACGTGAAGTCCTACGGCCTGTTCGGTTATGCCAGCTACCAGGGCCAGCCGTGGTATCTGGACCTGTCGCTGGGTGCCATCCAGCATCAGTACGATACCCAGCGTGAAATCAGCTTCAGCGGTTTCAATGGCGCGGCCAAAGGTCAACACGATGGCATGCAGTACATTGCCTCGGCACAAGCCGGCTACCCTATCGACCTCGGCGCCTCGATGGCCAACGTCATCCTGACACCGATTGCCGGCTTGACCTACAGCACCTTGCGCCAGGACAGCTACACCGAAAGCGGCGGCAATGGCGCGGCGCTGCACCTGGATTCCAGCAACAGCACTTCGCTGAAGAGCGACCTGGGCGCCAAGTTGGAGCGTTCCTTCGCCACGTCCTACGGCAGCGTCGTGCCTTCGGCGCAACTGACCTGGCGGCATGAGTACCACGACAACGGCCTGCAATCGGTCGCCAACTACGCCGCCGATACCTCGGGCGCCACCAGCTTCACCAGCCCGGGGGCGAAACCGGTCGCCGACACCGGGGTGTTGGCACTGGGCGTGACGCTGCTGCGCAGCGAAAACCTCAGCCTGTCGGCGAAGTACACCCTGGAGGCGGCGAGCGGTTACACCGCCAATACCGGTGATGTGCAGGTGCGCTGGCAGTTCTGATCCGTTAGGTTCAACTGACCTGATAACGCCCATTGTTCAGTGATGAACAATGGGCGTTTATCTTTCGGTCGGCAGCGGATGTGGACGAAAATCCTGTGCGCATCTATCGCGATGATGAGGCTTGATGAGTCTTCGCCTGAAAGACGTCAAGCACGCCAGCGGTTTGGGGCGGTCCACGATCTTTCCATGGTAAAGCTGGTTTTATGGATATAGTTAATAGTGCCAGCAAGGTCAAAGGGGGATGGCTTTTCTGGTTATTTATTTAACAAAACCCGGCTTGTATTCCAATTGGCTATCCATCCAGCAACGAGTTTGCCCAGCATCGGATGCGCAATCCCATAACCTTGCCCCTTATGACAACCGAGCGCCAGCAGTTTGGGAACGTCGCTAAGGTTCTCTATGCCTTCGGCCACGGCTGTAGCTCCAAAGCCGTTGGCTAACTGTGCGATGGAGCGAACAATCACCCTATCACGCGAACCTTCTTTCAAATCGGTGGTAAACGCCATGTCCACTTTGATTTCCGAGACATCCATCTGGCGCAGATATTTAAATGAAGTAAACCCTGCACCGAAATCGTCGATGGAAATACGAATACCTGAGTCTATAAGTTCTTCCAGAATTTTCCTGGCCCTTTCTACGTTAGACATAAGTGCCGTTTCGGTGAGTTCTAGTGTTAGTAGCGACGTCGGAAGTCCACGGACCTTCAGTTCCTGCAAGACACGTTGCGTAAGGGTCGTGTCATCGAGCATTCGCGCAGAAATATTGACGGATATCGTTAGTGCCAAGTCCTGAGCGCGCCAAGCTTGAGCTTGGTCTAAAGCCGCGCCGAGCACCCAGTAAGTCAGTGGCCGGATCAGTGGAGATCGTTCGGCAAGAGGGATGAACACGTCAGGTGGTACGACTTTTCCGTCCTGAGTGCGCCAGCGTACAAGCGCCTCGAAACCATCAATGTCTTGGCTGCACAGGTCCATAATGGGCTGATATTCAACAAACAACTCTTGGCGGTCAAGTGCTTGTCGCAAGCGCTCGCTCTCGAGAGCTGGACATTGACGCATGGATTCCATGCCCTCCGCGTACGTCAGGTAAAGGTTGGCGCCTTTTTTTGCCGCGTACATGGCCCAATCGGCCTTAAGGAGGAGCGTTTGAACGGACTCGCCCTGCGATGGGTATAGGGCAATACCGATCGAGGACTCAATGATCACCACATGTTTGTCAACAGAGATAGGTTTGCGAATTTCCTGGGTTATCTTTTCAGCAACATGCAAAGCAACTTCTGAGGTAGAGGCTTCGGACAATACGACCGCAAACTCGTCGCCGCCAAAACGTGCGACGGTGTCGGCCCCTCGCAGAACGGATTTGATGCGCTGTGCCACGACAGTCAGCACGACATCTCCGACCCAATGTCCAAAGCTATCATTCACGTTTTTAAATAGATCAAGGTCAATCTGCATGATCGCAAACGCTTCACCCCTACGGGATGCCGTTTGCAGGTTGTTTTCTGCCCTGTCAAAAAACAACGCGCGGTTTGGTAGGCCGGTTAATGTGTCGTAAAAGCTCAGGTACTCAAGCCGCTCGCGCTCGGAACGCAATTCGCGCTCCAGCTTGATGCGGACCTGGCTATTCAGCAAAATGCTTTCTACCAGGCCTACCTGTAGATGGGTTTTGGAAATGAAGTCGTACGCACCATCCTGCATAGTTTGTACGACCAGGCGCTCATTGTCGCTTCCGGTTACTATGATGACAGGTAGATAGGGTTTCGAGCTTGATTTAATCTCGCGCAGGAGTTCTGTGCTAATGTTTTCACCAAGGTGGTAGTCTAAAAACACGCAATCAAAGTCATTCGAGACTAACAAGGAACGTGCTTTATCCAATGTCGAGGACTCAGTCACCGTACACGGGACGCTGCTTTTAGCCAAGAGGCGACAAATACGCTCGCGGTCGACATCGTCATCATCAACGAGCAAGAGGCGTATTATGCCTATCTCAACTGCCGTATCAGGCGAGTGTGATGGCTGCGTCATAGGACTTCAACAGATTGGCAAGATTGGAAAGCCTGCTGTCCAAGGCAGATTTCACTATGTAACCAGCAATGCAGTTGTGATAAGCCCGCGTGCGGTCCGCATCAGCGTCCGACGTCGTTAGCACGAACACGACCTTGGAGCGAAGTTCTTGGTCTGCGCGCAGAGCCTCGAGAAACTCAAAACCATCCATCACCGGCATGTTGAGGTCGAGCAGTACGATGGTGGATTTAGGCAGTGTCCCGTGGGGACTATTACCGCGCAGAGCAGCGAGGCCTTCGGCACCATTGGCAACCGTATAGAACGGGTAGTCAAGCCCACTTTTTTTCAGATTGCGCATAGCGGCTTCAGCCGCGACGTCATCATCTTCGATTAATAAAATCGAGAACCCGGAGTTGTGTGATTGTGCCATGGTTAGCTTGCTCCCATGTCCGGCCGAGTATTCGGCCAATTGACGCGGAAAGTGGTTCCACGCTGACCATCCTGGGATTCAACAACAATCCAGCCGCCGTGCGCTTCCGTCAGCCTCTTGGCGACAGCCAAGCCCACCCCCGAACTTTGTCGCTCACTCGACGACGCAGTTTGAAATAACTTGAAGATACGTTGTTGTGCGTGCTCAGGTATTCCGGGGCCATCATCGCCAACCGAAAATTCAATGAACTTTCCCTTGTCCAGCACGCTGATCGTCAATACACCGTGATCAAGATCATGATGTTTAACCGCGTTAGAGACCAGATTACGCATCACCGTCTCAATTGGCGTGCGCGCAGCATAGATATTGGCTGGCCCAATGTTGAGCTTGATTTCAAAACCTGCCTGCAGGGATTGCAGTTCCAATAGTTGTGAAAAAAAAGCTTGAAAGTCGATGCACGAGACTTCCGCATCCACTGAGCCAGCGCGTGCGTAAATCAATAAATCGGAAATCAGGTATTCAAGCCTTTCCACCCGGAGCCTGGCCCGATCAATATTCTTCAGCGCGCTTTCGTTGGGGGTGTCTTGAATATCCTCCTTGATCCACTCCAACAGATCGGCAATGCCCCGCAGAGGCGAGCGCAGATCATGCGAAGCAACGTACACAAATTGCTCCAATCCCTCATTGGCGCGCAGGAGCTTGACCTCGGCTTTTTTTCGTTCGGTGATATCAACAATAGTCGCCATGACCTGGCGCCCATCGAACAAATCAAGCGGATTCAGACCAATCTCGACAGGGAATTCAGTTCCATCAAAACGGGCCGCATAAAGGTCACGCCCTGCTCCCATCGATCGGGTGGTGGGGTTAATGAAAAAACTTCTCACCTTTTCAGGGTGGCTCATACGCATTCGCGCGGGTAACAAAATTTCAATGGGTTGGCCGATCAGTTCATGGCGCGAATAACCAAATAGGCGTTCAATCTGACAGTTAACCAAGGTAATACGCGCATTTTCATCGATCATCACAATGCCGGTTGGAGAGGCTTCCACGACAGCATTGAACTGATCACGGGTGCGGGCACGCAGCTTCTCAGCATTTTTGCGCTCGGTGATATCCACAATAGTAGCAAGGACATGAAGGCCTTCTTCAGTGTCCACGGGGGTCAGGCCAATTTCTACTGGAAACTCGCTTCCATCGCTTCGGGCCGCGTACAGGTCACGTCCAGCGCCCATGGAACGGACAGAAGGGCTATTGAAAAAAGCGCGTACTTTCGCCGGGTGAGTCGGACGTAGGGACTGAGGCAGCAGTAACTCTATCGGTTGCCCTAGCAGTTCTGATTCAGCATAGCCAAATACGCCCAACAGATGCCGGTTCACCAGGACGATGTCACCCTTGGGGTCGACCATAACGATACCCGTCGGCGCTGCATCAACGACAAGTCTGAAATGATCATAATGCATGCCATTAGTCATCGCCGTCCCTTTACAAAGCCTCGAAAGCTTTCCATGGTTAAACATTTTGATGACTTTAGCCGGTTGTCAAAGGTGTAGCTTGACGCCTGCGGCTTGTACGACGGGTAGCTGCTCTTCTAGCTACCCCCGATGGGTATGGCATCCTCCAGCTAATGGAGTAGAGCATAGCGCAATGCCAGCAAACCTCGGTGCAAGTCCTCAAATTTAATAAATACGTGCTTACCCGCTCAGCAAAGATCACCAGTCAGGGCCGGGCTGAGCTGAAAAGACGAGCTCGCCGTCCAGGATCCCCCAGAGCCCCCGTCGCAGAGCTACTCGATTAAACGGATAAAAAAACCCCCGTATCACTGCGTGAGTACGGGGGTTTAGTGTCCGCCGGAATCCGGCTGCGCGCTTACACGTTGAAGCGGAAGTGCATCACATCACCGTCCTTGACGATGTATTCCTTGCCTTCCAAGCGCCATTTACCGGCTTCCTTGGTCCCGGCTTCGCCCTTGTACTGGATGAAGTCGTTGTAGGCGATCACTTCGGCGCGGATAAAGCCTTTCTCGAAGTCGGTGTGGATCACACCGGCAGCCTGTGGCGCGGTCGCACCGACACGCACGGTCCAGGCGCGGACTTCCTCGACGCCAGCAGTGAAGTAGGTCTGCAGGTGGAGCATTTCGTAGCCGGCACGGATCACACGGTTCAAGCCGGGTTCTTCAAGGCCCAGGGCTTCGAGGAACATGTCCTTCTCTTCACCGTCATCAAGCTCGGCGATTTCCGCTTCGATCTTGTTGCACACCGGCACCACCACCGCGCCTTCTTCCTCGGCAATGGCCCTGACCACGTCCAGCAGCGGGTTGTTCTCGAAGCCGTCTTCGGCGACGTTGGCGATGTACATGACCGGCTTGGTGGTCAGCAGGTGGAAGCCGCGGATCACCGCTTTCTCGTCGTCGCTCATGCTCTTCATCAGGCTGCGCGCCGGCTTGCCTTCGGTGAAGTGGGCGATCAATTGCTCCAGCAGGCCCTTCTGCACCACGGCGTCCTTGTCACCGCCCTTGGCGTTGCGGGTGACTTTCTGCAGTTGCTTCTCGCAGCTGTCGAGGTCGGCGAAGATCAGTTCCAGGTCGATGATCTCGATGTCGCGCTTGGGGTCGACGCTGTTGGAGACGTGAATCACGTTCTCGTCTTCGAAGCAGCGGACCACGTGGGCGATGGCATCGGTCTCGCGGATGTTGGCGAGGAACTTGTTGCCCAGGCCTTCACCCTTCGAAGCCCCGGCGACGAGGCCGGCAATGTCGACGAATTCCATGGTGGTCGGCAGGATGCGCTTGGGCTTGACGATCTCGGCCAGGGCCTGCAGGCGCGGGTCAGGCATCGGCACGATACCGCTGTTCGGCTCGATGGTGCAGAAGGGGAAGTTCTCCGCCGCGATACCGGATTTGGTCAGGGCGTTGAACAGGGTGGATTTGCCGACGTTGGGCAGGCCGACGATGCCGCAGTTGAATCCCATGGTGTTTCCCCTCGGGTAAGAGTCAGGCCTTCTGGCTGTGCAGGTTTTTCATCGCGCGGTTCCATTCCCCGGCGAGGATATCCGGCAGCACGCCGAGGGCAAAATCGATGCTGGCATCGAGCTTTTCCTGTTCGGCGCGTGGCGCACGACCCAGGACGAAATTTGAAACCATACTGGCAACGCCCGGGTGGCCAATGCCAAGCCGCAGGCGGTGAAAGGTATTCTGGTTGCCGAGCTGCGCGATGATGTCACGCAGGCCGTTGTGCCCGCCGTGTCCGCCGCCCTGTTTGAGCTTGGCGACGCCGGGAGGCAGGTCCAGTTCGTCGTGGGCCACCAGGATTTCTTCAGGCGTGATGCGGAAGAATCCAGCCAATGCCGAAACGGCCTGGCCGCTACGGTTCATGTAGGTGGTGGGGATCAACAGACGAACGTCCTGACCCTGGTGATTGAAGCGCCCGGTCAGGCCGAAATATTTGCGATCGGCCACCAGGTTGACACCTTGGGCGTGGGCGATGCGCTCAACAAAAAGGGCCCCCGCGTTATGCCGGGTCTGTTCGTATTCGGGGCCTGGATTTCCCAGGCCAACGATCAGTTTGATGGCAGTCACGACAGGGGCCCTTCCTAGGAGTTGTGGATAACATCGGCGCTACTCAGGTAGCGGCGAAAGTGGACGAAACGCGCTCATTTACATGATGCAAACTTCGCGATCCCGCCCGCTTTACTCGCTACTTGCCAGCTCGCGATGTTTCCATGACTCCAACGTTACGGAGTAAATATTACTCGGCAGCGTCAGCTTCCGGTGCAACACGTGGCGCGTGAACGTTGGCAACAGCCAGGTCGTTACCGTGAGCCAGTGCGACGAACTCAACGCCTTTCGGAGCTTTGAGGTCCGACAGGTGAATGATCGAACCGACTTCGGCGTCAGCCAGGTCGACTTCGATGAACTCAGGCAGATCTTTTGGCAGGCAGGTCACTTCGACTTCGGCCACAACGTGGGAAATCTCGCCGCCTTTCTTGATGGCTGCCGCTTCGTTGACGAAGTGCACAGGCACGTGAGCGGTCAGTTTCTGACCGGCCACAACGCGCACGAAGTCTGCGTGCAGCACGTGGCCTTTGGCCGGGTGACGTTGCAGGGCTTTGATGATCACGTTTTGCTTGGTGCCGCCAACGTTCAGCTCGATGATGTGGCTGTAAGCCGCTTCGTTTTCGAGCAGTTTGGCAACTTCTTTGGCCAGCATGCTGATGGATTCAGGGGCTTTTTCGCCACCGTAAACTACAGCTGGAACCAGGCTAGCGAGACGACGCAGGCGGCGGCTCGCACCTTTCCCCAGGTCGGAACGCACTTCAGCATTCAGGGTAAATTCGTTCATGTTGACTCTCCAAATTAACCACATCCACCCTAGCGTTTGCGACCAGCGCTAAAGGCGGTATGGGCAAAAAAGCCCCGCCCCAACAGGTGTTGGGGCGGGGCGCTTTTCGTCAGCGAGACATCCGAAAGGGCAGGGCCCTTAGCGGAACATCGCGCTGATCGATTCTTCGTTGCTGATGCGGCGAACCGCTTCGGCGACTACCGGTGCGATATCCAGTTGACGGATACGCGCACAGGCTTGTGCGGCAGCGGACAGCGGGATGGTGTTGGTCACCACCAGCTCGTCCAGCACGGAATTTTCAATATTCTCGATCGCGCGACCCGACAGCACAGGGTGTGTGCAGTAGGCAAAGACCTTGGCAGCGCCATGTTCCTTGAGGGCTTTCGCCGCGTGGCACAGGGTGCCGGCGGTATCGACCATGTCATCGACGAGAATACAGGTGCGGCCTTCGACGTCACCGATGATGTGCATCACTTCGGAGTGGTTGGCCTTCTCACGACGTTTGTCGATGATGCCCAGATCCACGCCCAGCGACTTGGCAACGGCCCGTGCACGCACGACGCCACCAATGTCCGGAGACACGATCATCAGATTTTCGAAGCGTTGGTCTTCGATGTCATCCACCAGAACGGGGGAGCCGTAGATGTTATCTACCGGAATATCGAAGAAACCCTGGATCTGGTCTGCGTGCAGGTCAACCGTGAGAACACGGTCGATGCCGACGACGGTGAGCATGTCAGCGACGACTTTCGCGCTGATAGCCACACGCGCGGAACGCGGACGGCGATCCTGACGGGCATAACCAAAGTAAGGGATCACCGCAGTGATTCGAGTGGCTGAGGAACGGCGGAAGGCATCTGCCATCACGACGAGTTCCATCAGGTTATCGTTGGTCGGAGCGCAAGTCGGCTGAATGATAAAGACGTCTTTACCGCGGACGTTTTCATTAATCTCAGCGGTAATTTCGCCGTCGGAAAACTTGCCGACAGAGATGTCACCGAGTGGGATATGCAGCTGACGTACGACACGTCGAGCCAGATCGGGGTTGGCGTTCCCCGTAAAGACCATCATCTTGGACACGCGCAGTACCTGAAGGCTGAGGGTAACCTGGATGAGTATAGGAAAATGGCAGGGGCGGCTGGATTCGAACCAACGCATGGCAGGATCAAAACCTGCTGCCTTACCGCTTGGCGACGCCCCTGTATCTGTTGCAACGAGTACCCAGTACTCGATTCCTAGAGCAGACTCTGCAGCTTGCGATGCAACATCGAAACATTGCTTCCCTTTGCCACAAACCCTGTTTGGGTCTCTGTAAGAAGGGCCGAGACTTTATCAGCTTCAGCTTTGTTTGGGAAGGCCCCAAACACACAACTTCCAGTTCCGGTTAACTTTGCTTCGGTAAATTTACCTAACAAATTCAAAGCGTTACGTACCTCTGGATAACGCCTTGCGACAACCGGCAAGCAGTCATTACGACTGTTTCCCTTGGGAACGGGGCGCACTTTAATGGGCGCAGAGTCACGTGTCAACAGCGGATCGGAAAAAATTTCTGCTGTACTTACAGAGACTTGCGGAACGAGCACGACATACCAGGGTTCTTCGGGGTCTACCGGGGTGAGTTTTTCCCCCACGCCCTCGGCGAAAGCCGCGTGTCCACGGACGAAAACCGGGACGTCGGCGCCCAGTGTCAGGCCCAGCGCGGCCAGGCGATCTTCGTCCCAACCCAGGTGCCAGAGGTGATTGAGGCCGAGCAGGGTGGTCGCGGCATTCGAGCTGCCGCCACCGATGCCGCCGCCCATGGGCAGGATTTTTTCGATCCAGATATCCATGCCCTGGGAGCAAGCCGATTGTTCCTGGAGTTTCTTCGCGGCGCGCACGATCAGGTTGCTGTCGTGGGGCACGCCCGGGAATTCAGTGTGCAACTGGATCACACCGTCGTCACGCACGGCAAAGCTCAGTTCGTCGCCGTAGTCGAGAAACTGAAACAAGGTCTGCAGCTCGTGATAGCCGTCTTCACGGCGACCGAGGATGTGCAGCATCAGGTTGAGCTTGGCCGGCGAGGGCAGCGTCAGGCGTGCGGCGCTCATCTCACTGCCCCAGCTGGCGCGGCTGCCAGTCCTTGATTACCAGGGTCACGTCGAGGTCGCGACCGTGCAGCTTGACGCGCTCGGGCAACCAGTAACCGTTCTGCTCGCTGTAGCTCAGGTACTCGACCTGCCAGCCATCCTGTTCCAGGGAAGCCAGGCGGCTGTCGCTGTCCAGGTTCAGGCGGCTCTTGCTGTCAGGCGCGGGGAGACCGCGGACCCACCAGACCAGATGGGACACTGGCAGCTCCCAGCCCAATTGCTCCTGGAGCAGGGCCTCGGGGCTGGTGGCGGCATAGCGGCCCTGGTTGGCAACCTCCAGGGTCACCTGGCCGGGACGCCCGGTCAGGCGCGCGGCGCCGCGACCCAGCGGGCCGGACAGGCGGATATCGTAGTAATCCTGGCGTTGCAGCCAGAACAGGGTGCCGCTGCCGGAATCCTTCGGTGCGCGGATACCGACCTTGCCATTGATCTGCCAGCCGTCGAGGCTGCTCAATTGCTGTTTGTGTTTGGCCCAGAGGGCCGGGTCACCGTGACCTTCGACCGATTCACGGGCACCGAAGCCCGCACAACCGGCGAGCAGGGCGATCAGGCTGAAAACAACGAGGTGGCGCAAAAACATAAGCTTAAAGAGTCTCGGAACCGGTCAGGCGCTTGATGGTGCTGCGCAGGAGGGGGCTGTCGGGCTGGTCCTTGAGGAACTTGCCCCAGATTTGCTTGGCTTCGCGCTGCTTGCCGTTGGCCCACAGGACTTCACCCAGGTGCGCGGCGACTTCCTGGTCGGGGAAACGCTCAAGGGCTTGGCGCAGCAGGCGTTCGGCTTCGTCGAGGTTGCCCAGGCGGAAATTCACCCAGCCGAGGCTGTCGAGCACGGCCGGATCTTCCGGGTTCAGCTGGTGGGCCTTCTCGATCAGCTCCTTGGCCTCGGCATAGCGGGTGGTGCGGTCCGACAGGGTGTAGCCGAGGGCGTTCAGCGCCATGGCATTGTCCGGTTCGCGCTTGAGGATGGCGCGCAGGTCTTTCTCCATCTGTGCCAGATCGTTACGCTTTTCCGCCTGCATGGCACGGGTGTAAAGCAGGTTGAGGTCGTCTGGATACTGCAACAGGGCCTTTTGCAGGACGCTCCAGGCACGATCACCCTGATGGTTGGCGGAAAGAATCTCGGCCTCGATCAGGTAGAGCTGGATCGCGTAGTCCGGCTGCTCGTCGCGGGCCGTCTTGAGTTTGCTCGAGGCCTCGGCGCCGCGCCCGGTGGTGACCAGGATATCGGTCTGGCGCAGTTGCGCCGGCAGGTAATCGTTGCCCGGCCCGACTTGCCCGTATTCATCCAGGGCGGTCTGCAGGTCGTTGTGTTCTTCGGCGATGCGGCCCAGGTTCAGGTGCGCCGAGTCGACATGGCTGTCGCGGGTAATCAGTTCTTCCAGGTAACCCTTGGCTTCATCCCAGGCCTTGGCCTCGAGGCAGACGAGTGCCAGGGAGAAACGCAACTCATCGTCTTCCGGGTATTGCTGCACCAGGCTGGAGAACTGGGTCTTGGCGTCGGCCATGCGGTCCTGTTCCACCAGCATCCGCGCATAGGTCAGTCGCAGGCGCTTGTCGTCCGGGTAATGCTTGATGCTTTTTTCCAGGATCGGCAAGGCTTCCTTGCCGCGGTTCAGCACTTGCAGCAAGCGTGCGCGCAGCAGGATCGGGGCGATTTCGCCGTCTTCCGGCGGGTTTTTCTCCAGCAGTGTCAAGGCGCCCTGGGTATCGCCATCCTGTTGCAGCAACAGGGCCTTGCCGAAAATCAGCTGGCTGTTCTTCGGGTGCTTGAGCAGCAGGCGGTCGAAACTTTTCTTCAGGCCGTTGCGGGTGTCCTGGTCGGTGTCGGCGGCCGACAGGGCGAGAAAGTCGAAATGGGTATCGCCCTTGCCTTGCAGGACCTTCTCCATATAGACCATGGAGTCGTCATAACGCCCGCTGCGCGCCAGCTGGATGGCCGCCGCGCGTTGCGCCTCAAGGTCGTTCGGGGCGTTTTTCGACCAGATCAGCGAGGTATCGAGGGCGGCCTGGTCGGCGCCCAGGTACTCGGCAATGCGGAAGGCCCGCTCGGAAATCCCCGGATCCTGGGTGTTGATCGCCTGGGTCACGTAGTTATCCAGCGCGATATCGAAACGATTTCGCTGTCCGGCCAACTCCGCGCTCAACAGGCTGAACACCGTATCTTCGGTGAACGAGCTGTAGACCTTGGGCTTTTCCGGGGCCGGAGTGGTGTCTTCAGCCGGTGGCGTACGCCCCGGCAACACGGGTGCCAAGACCTGACAGCCGCTGAGGAAGACAAAAGCGAGGAGCAACGCGGAGGATCTATTCATATAGGAGAAGGACGACTTACCTGCGGGTCGGGTCATCATGACACAAGCGGTGGGCAGAACCATACCCGAGACGCTCACCAGACACTTATAGCAACGTTACATTAGGACAATAGTCGGCAATGGTTGTTCTGAATCAGTCGAAGGTGGACAATTGTCGGCTTCCCGACATCATCAGCGACCCTGAATGGCCTTCCTCGCACTCGGCATCAACCACAAGACGGCGTCCGTAGACGTGCGCGAGCGCGTGGCTTTTACCCCCGAGCAATTGGTGGAGGCCCTGCAGCAGCTGTGTCGCCTCACCGACAGCCGCGAAGCCGCGATCCTCTCCACCTGCAACCGCAGTGAACTGTATATCGAGCAGGAGCACATTACCGCGGACTCGGTCCTGCGCTGGCTGGCCGATTATCACCACCTGAGCCTCGAAGAACTGCGGGCCTGCGCCTATGTGCACGAAGACGATGCCGCCGTTCGTCATATGATGCGCGTGGCCTCGGGCCTGGATTCGCTGGTTCTGGGCGAGCCGCAGATTCTCGGCCAGATGAAGTCGGCCTATGCCGTGGCGCGGGAGGCGGGAACCGTTGGTCCGTTGCTCGGGCGCCTGTTCCAGGCCACGTTCAGCGCCGCCAAGCAGGTGCGCACCGACACCGCCATCGGCGAGAACCCGGTGTCGGTGGCCTTTGCCGCCGTCAGCCTGGCCAAACAGATTTTCAGCGATCTGCAGCGCAGCAGCGCGTTGTTGATCGGCGCCGGCGAAACCATCACCCTGGTCGCCCGCCACCTGCACGAGCAGGGCGTCAAGCGTATCGTGGTGGCCAACCGGACCCTGGAGCGGGCGAAGATCCTCGCTGAAGAGTTCGGTGCCCATGCGGTGCTGTTGGCCGATATTCCCCAGGAGCTGGTGCACAGCGACATCGTCATCAGTTCCACCGCCAGCCAGTTGCCGATCCTCGGCAAGGGCGCGGTGGAAAGTGCCTTGAAGCTGCGCAAGCACAAGCCGATCTTCATGGTGGACATCGCCGTTCCCCGGGATATCGAGCCGGAAGTCGGCGAGTTGGACGACGTTTACCTCTACAGCGTCGACGATCTCCACGAAGTGGTCGCCGAGAACCTGAAGAGCCGCCAGGGCGCCGCGCAAGCCGCCGAAGAACTGGTGAGCAGCGGTGTCGACGATTTCATGGCGCGCCTGCGCGAGCTGGCCGCGGTGGATGTATTGCGCGCCTACCGCCAGCAGAGCGAGCGCCTGCGCGACGAAGAATTGCTGAAGGCGCAGCGGCTGCTGGCCAATGGCGGCAGCGCCGAGGAGGTGCTGATGCAACTGGCTCGCGGCCTGACCAACAAGTTGATGCATGCGCCCAGCGTGCAACTGAAAAAGTTGTCCGCCGAAGGCCGCCTCGATGCGCTGGCCATGGCCCAGGAACTCTTTGCCCTCGGTGAGGGCTCATCGGATAGCTTTTCGGATAAGAAACCGCAATGAAAGCGTCACTGCTCAATAAGCTGGACATCCTCCAGGACCGTTTCGAGGAACTGACCGCCTTGCTTGGCGATGGCGAAGTCATTTCCGATCAGAATAAGTTCCGCGCCTATTCCAAGGAGTACGCCGAAGTCGAGCCGATTGTCACGGCCTACAAACTGGTGTTGAAGGTGCAGTCCGACCTCGAGGGCGCCCAGGCGCTGCTCAAGGACAGCGATCCGGACATGCGTGAAATGGCCGTCGAGGAAGTCCGCGAAGCCAAGGAGCAACTGCTCGAACTGGAGGGCAACCTGCAACGCATGTTGCTGCCCAAGGACCCGAATGACGGCCGCAACGTGTTTCTCGAAATCCGCGCCGGCACCGGCGGCGACGAGGCGGCGATCTTCTCCGGCGACCTGTTCCGCATGTACTCGCGGTATGCCGAGCGGCGCGGCTGGCGCCTGGAGATCCTTTCGGAAAACGTCGGCGAGCATGGCGGCTATAAAGAAGTCATTGCCCGGGTCGAAGGCGACAACGTCTACGGCAAGCTGAAATTCGAATCCGGTGCCCACCGCGTCCAGCGCGTGCCGGCCACCGAATCCCAGGGGCGCATCCACACTTCGGCCTGCACGGTCGCGGTACTGCCCGAGCCGGACGAACAGGAAGCCATCGAGATCAACCCGGCGGACCTGCGCATCGACACCTATCGCTCCTCCGGCGCCGGTGGTCAGCACGTCAACAAGACCGACTCGGCGATCCGCATCACCCACTTGCCTTCGGGCATCGTGGTCGAATGTCAGGAAGAGCGTTCCCAGCACAAGAACCGGGCGCGCGCCATGTCCTGGCTGTCGGCCAAGCTCAACGACCAGCAGACCAGCGCCGCGGCCAACGCCATCGCCAGCGAGCGCAAGCTGCTGGTAGGCTCGGGCGACCGCTCCGAACGTATCCGTACCTACAACTTCCCCCAGGGCCGGGTCACCGACCATCGTGTCAACCTGACCCTGTATTCCCTGGATGAAGTCCTGGCCGGGGGGGTGGAAGCCGTTATCGAGCCGCTGTTGGCCGAATACCAGGCCGATCAACTGGCCGCCTTGGGTGATTGAATGACCATTATTGCCAGCTTGCTGCGCGCCGCCGAACTGCCTGACTCGCCGAGCGCGCGCCTGGATGCCGAACTGCTGTTGGCGGCCGCCCTGGGCAAGTCCCGCAGTTACCTGCACACCTGGCCGGAAAAGATCGTCAGCAGCGAAGCCGCGCTGGCCTTTTCCGACTTCCTGCTACGCCGTCGTGGTGGCGAGCCGGTGGCTTATATTCTCGGCCAGCAGGGTTTCTGGAAACTGGACCTGGAAGTCGCGCCGCATACCCTGATTCCCCGTCCGGACACCGAGCTGCTGGTGGAAGCGGCCCTTGAGCGGCTGCCGGCGACCCCGGCACAGGTGCTCGACCTGGGCACCGGCAGCGGGGCGATTGCCCTGGCCCTGGCCAGCGAGCGTCCGGCCTGGCGAGTGACCGCGGTGGACCGCGTGCCGGAAGCCGTCGCCCTGGCCGAACGCAATCGCCAGCGCCTGGGCCTGGACAACGCCACGGTGTTGAGCAGCCATTGGTTCAGCGCCCTGGACGGTCAGCGTTTCCATCTGATCATCAGCAACCCGCCGTACATTGCCGCGAGCGACCCGCATCTGGCCCAGGGCGATGTGCGTTTCGAGCCCGCCAGCGCCCTGGTGGCCGGTGCCGACGGCCTGGACGATCTGCGTTTGATCATCGCCCAGGCCCCGGTGTACCTGGAGGCCGATGGTTGGTTGATGCTCGAACACGGTTACGATCAGGCCGAAGCCGTTCGTGCGTTGCTCTCGGCGCAGGGTTTCAGCGACGTTCACAGCCGTACTGACCTGGGCGGCCATCAACGCATCAGTCTGGGGTGCCTATCGTGCTGAGCGACCAGGAGCTGTTGCGCTATAGCCGGCAGATCCTGTTGCAACAGGTCGATATCGACGGCCAGTTGCGTCTGAAAAACAGCCGGGTACTGATCGTCGGCCTGGGCGGCCTCGGCGCTCCAGTGGCGCTTTACCTGGCCGCCGCCGGCGTCGGTGAACTGCACCTGGCGGACTTCGACACGGTCGAGCTGACCAACCTGCAGCGTCAGATCATCCACGACACCACCAGCATCGGTTCGAGCAAGGTCGACTCGGCGCTGCGGCGGCTGGCGGCGATCAATCCTGAAGTGACCCTGGTCGCCCATCGCCAGGCCCTCGACGCCGATTCCCTCGGTGTCGCGGTGGCGGCGGTGGACCTGGTGCTCGATTGCTGCGACAACTTCGCCACCCGCGAAGCGGTGAACGCGGCCTGTGTCGCCGCCGGCAAGCCGCTGGTGAGCGGTGCGGCGATTCGCCTCGAAGGGCAACTTTCGGTGTTCGACCCACGTCGTCCGGAAAGCCCTTGTTATCACTGCTTGTACGGGCACGGCAGCGAAGCTGAGCTGACCTGCAGCGAGGCCGGCGTCATCGGTCCGCTGGTGGGCCTGGTTGGTAGCCTGCAAGCGCTGGAAGCCTTGAAGCTGCTGGCCGGTTTCGGCGCGCCGCTGGTCGGCCGCCTGCTGCTGATCGATGCCCTGGGCACGAAATTCCGTGAGCTGCGGGTCAAGCGCGATCCGCAGTGCAGCGTCTGTGGTGGCGGCGATGCGTGACGCACCGATCGCGGTCATCGACTCTGGCGTCGGCGGTTTGTCGGTGCTCAAGGAAATCCAGGCGCTGTTGCCCAATGAGTCGCTGTTCTATGTCGCCGACTGCGGGCATATCCCCTACGGTGAAAAAAGCCCGGAGTACATTCGCCAGCGCTGCTCGGTGATCGCTGACTTCTGTCGTGAGCAAGGCGCCAAGGCACTGGTGATTGCCTGCAATACCGCGACGGTGGCCGCGGCTGCCGATTTGCGCCTGCGTTACCCGGATTGGCCGTTGGTGGGCATGGAGCCGGCGGTCAAACCCGCGGCGGCGGCCACCCGCAGTGGCGTGGTCGGCGTGCTGGCCACCACCGGGACTTTGCAAAGCGCCAAGTTCGCTGCCTTGCTCGATCGTTTTGCCAACGATGTACGGGTGATCACCCAGCCTTGCCCGGGCCTGGTGGAAATGATCGAAGACGGGGATTTGCACAGCGAGGCCTTGCGCCAGTTGCTACGCTACTATGTCGACCCTTTGCTGGCGGCGGGCTGCGACACCATTATCCTCGGCTGCACCCACTATCCCTTCCTCAAGCCGCTGCTGCTGGAGATGATTCCGCCGTCCATCAGCCTGATCGACACCGGCGCCGCCGTGGCCCGGCAACTTCAGCGTCTGCTGGAAGCGCGCGACCTGCTATCACCGGGACCTGTGCGCGAAGCGCAATTCTGGACCAGCGCCGACCCGGATCATTTCAGGAAAATTCTGCCAATGCTCTGGCAGAAGTCCGGCGTTGTGCAAAGCTTTACAGGGTAAACGTCGGCGTAGAGCGGCGAATCCCCGTGAGCTTATGCCTCACGTCAGGTTTCTGTTGCGGGGGGCTGTTGAGCCGTACCTGAAGTGCATTGGACATAGGAAGTTTCTTATGAAACGACTGTTCTGCTTGGCTGCGATTGCGGCCGCTACCTTGGGGTATGGCGCCATGGCGCCAGCCGCCGGCGTCGAGTTCTCGATTGGCCAGACCAGCGATTCGACCCGCAGCTATCGCTTGGGCCTGCAATCGGACTGGGAGAAAAGCTGGCTGCAAAGCGATGTGGGGCGCCTGACCGGTTACTGGAACGGTGCCTACACCTACTGGGAAGGTGACAAGAGTTCGGGCAATCACAGCCTGTCGTTCTCACCGGTGTTCGTCTACGAGTTTTCCGGGGCATCGATCAAGCCGTATATCGAGGCGGGGATCGGCGTCGCCCTGTTTGCCCACACCGAAGTGGAAGGCAACAAGCTGGGCTCGGCCTTCCTCTTCGAGGACCGCGTGGGCTTCGGCCTGCGCTTCGCCGGCGGGCATGAAGTCGGGATCCGTGCGACCCACTACTCCAACGCGGGTCTGCGCACGCCTAACGAAGGCATCGAAAGCTACGCGCTGCACTATACGATGCCGTTGTAACGGAGCATTTGCCGCGGGTCAGCCACCTTCGCTTTGGCGTTTGAGGCTGGCCAGGGCAGCAAACACGTCCTCGTTATCGATGGCGCTGCGGTCGATCTGGAGCAGGCTCCAGTCGCCGTTGTCGCCGAGCTTTTCCAGCGCCTCGTCCGTTCCCGTGTAGCCCCAGAGCGCGCTGTGGTTACTGGCGCGGTTGCGGCGCGGGAAGTGTTCCTGCAGTGCCTGGCGGGTGCTATCCCCAGCCGCCAGCTGTTGCACACCGGCCTTGAGTTCACTGATGCCACTGAACTCGGCCAAGGCCGGCTGTGGCTCCGGCACATACAACAGCAGCAGTCCCTGATGGGGGTCGCCGAGTATCAGCACGTCGTCGGAGGGGTAGCCGTTGATGTTCAACCGATGCACCGGCACCTGGCGGGCCCCCTGGGTCGAGCGGTCGCGTTCGTGGTTGGGCAGCAATTGCACCATCATCGAGTATGCGGTCTCGGAGTAACCGTTGTGCAGATGTGCGCGCCGGACCTGCAGGCGGTATTGCGCGCGCAAAAAATCGCCATAGAGCTTCTCGTTGTCGGGCAGGCCATTGGCGGGGTGGGCACTCCAGAAGCCTGCCGAGCGCCCGCCGAATTTCCGGTACTGGGTGTTCAGATGGGCCGTTATCGTCGCCAGTGTGGCCGCGGCTTCCTGGACCTTCTCGCGCTGCGCGCTGGGGGCGATGATCAGCGTTTCGGGCGGCACCGGGATCTGGTACAGCGCCTCGCCGTGATCTTCCCCGTCCACGGGAATGGCCATGAAGGTGCCGTCGGTGGGGCGATAGTAAATGCCGCGGCCCGGATAGCCGGATACCCACAGGTCTTCGAGATGCACCGGCGATCCCAGTCGTTGCTGGCCCTGCAGCGTTTGCAGGCGCTGCACCAGCGTGCCGACATTCTCGTAGTCCCGCGCGCTCAGTGTCACCAGTGTCTGTCGGCCGCCAGCGAGGTCCAACCGGTAGGCCTCGTCGGCCTTGTTGACGACATACACCGTGTTTTGGTCCTGGACTTGCAGCACAACGTCGCCCACCGTCAGGTGCTCGGCCTCGAACCCGATATCGTCCGGGCGACTCAGGTTGTCGGTGTGCAGCACCCAGGTGGAGGGCGGGGATGTGGTGCAACTGGACAGATGAACCCGCGGGCCGTCGCTCAGATACAGGTCATATTGGCTGCCCTGGCCTTCGATGTCATAGCTCAGATACCCGGCGCCCTCGCCGGGATCGTCCATGACCAGCGCCGGCGCCTTCTGCCCCAGGCTGATCCGGATGCGCGTGAGGTGGTAGTGCGGCTGCAGTTTTTCCACGATCTTCTCGAACAGCGTCACCCATTCGGCTTCGATGAACTTGCCCCGGGTCTTTTGTTCCAGCGCCTTGAACAGCTGCAATTCAGCGTCATTGCGCTGGGTGGCGCCGACCAGCCAGCCATATTGTGGCCGGTAGGTATGCTCGGGCGTGGCCGGCAGATGGAGGGCGCGGATGCTGTTTGAAACGGGCAGCGGCAGCTGCGTGGGCAGCTCCAGGAGCCGACCGACATCGATCGCCTCACGCTCGTCGAGGATCACTCGCGGATCGCCTGAACGGGAATTGTCGACGCTGTAGATCTTCGGGCTGCCCAGATAGACCTGACCGTTACGCTGATCCAGATGGCGCACCACTACCGGGCCGCTTGTGCGCAGCCCATGGGTTTCAGGATTCTCGACGTAACCGCTGCGGTAGGCCTCGATCTCCTGGGCGAATTGCTCCCCTGTGGCGAGGACCTGATGGGCCTTGGCAAAGAACCCCGAGACCAGGCTGCTGGCGCCCAGGCCCAGGCCGGCCAGCGGTATCGACAGCGGCCCGAGGACCTCGGCGCCCTCGGCAAAGCCGGCCAGGACCGTGCCCAGCGCCACGCTATCGAGCCCCACGTTGCTGCCGTAGAGGGCCTTGTCCTCGGCGCTCTCGGCATGGGCGAGCAGATAGCTGTCGACCCCCAGGCTGGCCAGGACCAGCAAAGTATTGCCGGCGGCCAGCAGTCCACGCAGGGTGAGCGTCTTGCCGCCCAGGCGGATACCGCGACCGGCCTTGTCCAGCAGGCTGAGGGTTTCGCTGCCCAGGTGGCCGGCATCCTTCAGACCGAGGTAAATCGCCTTGACCAGTAGGCTCGCATCGGTCGCGACCCCCACGACCACCAGAGCCAATTGGGTATAGAACTGCACCTGGACGGCACTGGCCAGTTGCGCCGACAGGGAAAAGCGCTTGCCGCTATTGAGCAGCAACAAGGCGAAGCCGCTATTCAGGCTGTGCAGCCCATCGAGTTGCGCCAGGCTGTGGATCACTTCGTGGTGAGTCACGCCCGGGCGCGGTTGCAACTGACCGTTGTGGAGCTCGAAGTGCTGCTGGAGCGTGCTTAGGGTATTGCGGATGCGTGTCGAGAGTTGGGCCAATGGGCTGGCTTTCTCCAGCGTCAGGCGCCGGCGTGGCGCGCCGATGAGCTCCAGCGTGTAGCCTCCGCCGATGGGCTCCAGGGTGCGCAGGTCGGGAACCCGCTCGGACAGTGGTGCACTGGCCGCGAGTTGTTGCCACTCCTGTTGCGCCGCCTGGCCAAGGTCGGCGAATGCGTCGCGTTGTCTCCGCGATTGCTCGGCGATGGCGGGATAGGGGTGGCGTACATCGCCGCCCAGGCCGGGGACGTCGATGAGTATCCACGAGCCGTCGCTGCGCCTCGCCACTTCATAGGTCGGGCTCATGAGGCCATGGATGGGATGGACGATCTGGAACTTGCCGGCGATGCGGCGGACCTCGTAGTAGCGGCCGGCCTGGAGGATGTACGTCCTGCCATCGGTCGCATAATACAGGCCTTGCTCATCCGGCCCTGGCAATGCCTGTTCCGACCAGTTGACCGCATAGCCCCTCAGGCCGGCCGGCTGCGACTGCGCCACGCTGGTCGAGGGCCCGGCGCCTGCGGTCGTGATCGGCAGCTCTGCGCTCAGCGCCCTTTCCAGCTGGCGCAGGCTGCTGAGCGTGCGCGGATTGGCCAGCACCTGACGAATCCTGGCCTCGTCATGGGTCGCACTGCTCAGTTGCCTCCACATATTGGCGGCCACTCGGCCCGAGCGTTGCCTGAGCAGGCTGAATAGCCGGGGCGTATCGAGCAGCAGCCTGAGTCGGGCATTCGCCAGCGGCGCCGAGTGGAACCGGTCCGGGCTCCATAAGGCGAAGCCGGGGTCGAAGGGGGAAAGCATCGATCTGATGTCGTGGAGCTCCATATGATCGGCCAGTTCCCGCAGTGGTTGTCGATAGTCGAGGAGTCGGCCGAGCACATCGTCAGTCAGTGACTTCAGCCAGTCGGCGTTGCCCAGCAGGTTGATCGGCGCGATGCCGGCATCCGCGCAGCGGGCGATCAAGCGCAGCCTGTTCGTCGAGGTTTGCGGGTCTCGCAGCAAGTGGGCGATTTGATTGATATTGAGTCCCGCACCCAGGGGAGGGGTCAAGGCGGGTGAACTGAAAATGATATCCAGCCGTTCAAGCAGCGCCGGGAAACGGCCGAGCACGGCCCTCAGCAAGTCACGCCGGGCGGTAATCGAATTCCCCGGATACAGGGTTGCATACTGGCGTAGCTGTGTGGCTGTGGCCCCGTACTCCAGCGTGAGATGGCGGATGTTGTGATCAAAAATGTAGCTGTGTTCAACCAGGAATTCGATGTCTGGCGCAGGTGAGGGGCGGACCAGCAGGGTTTCGAACAATGCTTTCCTGTCGGGTGCGTCGCTCGACAGGAACAAGCTTGGACGCGGGTGGGCGTCAATGTGAGCATCGATGATCCGGCGTATTTCGGCAGGCAGCGCGCGCAGTTGATAGTCCTCGCGGACGGCATTGAATGCGGCATCGACCGCGTCCCTGAGGCTCGCCGAATGGGACGGCAAGGTCGCCTCCAGGTAACGGATGGCCGGCAGGAAGAGACCGTGGGGATTGGGCTCGCCCTTGAGGATTGCGAGCAGCTCTCGATAGACCTCATCGCCCAGCCAGACGCCCAGTTCCATGCAGCGTTCAAGTGCGCGGGTATAAAGAGGCAGATACGCCGAGCTCACCAGGCGCGCGATCCGCGGATTGTGTTCGATCTGATCGGCGGCGGCATTGCGCAGTCTTTCTATGTTGAACGCGCCGCTCTCATGGCCGCGGTTCAGCGACAGGGCCACGGCATGGAAGAAGCTGTCATCTCCGGCGGGAACGTCCAACCGTCCGCCATTGAGCCTGACGCTGTAATGATCAGGAGCGGACCGGTACAGCACGACATCGTGACGGGTGGTAAAAATATCCGGATTCACCCGGTATCCATAGCTGTCTTCATTGAGTCCGTAACGGACCGACCAGCCAGGTCCCAGTTGGCTGTTGTCAATAATCACCAGGCTGCAGCCCGCTGGCCAGTCAGGCAGGCTGGTCATGATCGGCGGCACGATGTTCATCACCTGGGGGTTCCACGACCCCAGGCGAACCAGGCCGGCGATTGCCGACCGCCGTCGCGACGAGGAGGGCTGTGTCGGCGCGCCACCCAGTAATCGCAGGCGCCCGGCTATTGCCGGTGCCTCGGGTTGCGTGGCGTCGATGCTGATCTTGCGCCAAATGGAGTGACTGTTCGGCTGCGGTACTGTGTCGATTTGCCCGCTTGCCTGTATTTCGTAGAGGTGCTGCTGCACGTTGCCTGGCATGGGCAGCAGTTGGAAGTGAGCAGCGTTTTCGGGTGTCGGCAACGGTACTGCGGGGTTCTCCGATGTTGCCAGTCGCGCGCTAAAGTAGTCGGTCCACGCGGGTTCCGGGAAGCGTTGGCCCAGGTCGTGGAGCTGGTTCAGTGCTACCCAGTCGTGGCTGTCAGGTGCGTCCGGGGTATACAGCAGTACGCCAGGATCGCTCGGATCCGCGCTGCTGATCGCGAGTACGCCACCACTGATGATAGGGGTCGCGCTCTGCGGCGCTTGGGTGGGCGCCCGCCAGCCCAGGGCATTGGCGATAATGGCGTAGGCGCCGAGGGTGGGGCGGGTGTCGGGGTCCGGATAGTCGAGCACCACCTCGATCCATTGTCGCTGGCGGGCGTCGATGCGACCGTGGAACGTGGCTTCCAGGGCCGCCAGTTGCATGGCGGCGGCATTGGCGAATTGCCAGGTGTTACGTAGCGCCTGTTCCCGCTCCGCGCTCGCGACAGTGCTCGCCGCCTTCAGTGCCAAGTGGCTTGCCCGCACTTGCCAGGACGCCGCCTGATAGCATTTCCAGTCCTCGATGCTGCCCCCCTTGAAGCGCTGTTGCCAGGTGCGGTAGTGCAGCAGTTGCGCCCGCCGATTCAGGCGAGTGCCGATATCCAGGATGTCGCGCAGGTCCGCGGCGGCCTTGATGCGTTCCAGCAGGTCCGCCGGCGTGTCCGCCTCGTGCTCGGCAAAGGCCTCGCGCACCCGCTCTTGCTGGGCATTGCGCAATGCCTGTACCTGTCGCTCGAAGACGCTTTCGTGCTTGTCACCGTTCGCGCTGAAACGCTGGGCGATTTTTTCTCCGAGTCGCGCTTGCAGCGTTGTGTGCAAAAGCTTGAGCGAGTCAAAGGACTCGAGACCGTCCTCCAGGCTGTACAGCACGACCCGGCCCAGCTCACTGTGGATCTCGACCGCGGTCTTGCCCTTGAAATGTCTTGGGTCGGGGTCGCTACCCGGCAAAGCGGCACCGTCGCTGCCGGTGATCACGAATGCCCCGGGCCACGGTGGATTGTCCGAGGTGTTTGCGTCCTGGCGGAGAATATCGTACACCCCGGGCCGCCGGACCTTGGGCAGTACCGGCAATGACTCCTCGCGTTGTGCCCGGGTGGAATGGTTGAGCACCTGGTCAATCAGTTGTCGGTCGTCAGCGCAGAGCGTCCCATCGGCGCTGCGCAGCTGCGCCTCGCTGTCGAGTTGGGTTTTCAGGATCTGCGCGAGCCATTGCCCGGCGGGCTGACCGGCGGTGACGCCATTGGACTGGCTCCAGAACTGTTGCAATTGTGCCAGGTAACTCGGCTGTTGCTGGCGTATCTGCTCAAGCGTGGCTGTCGCCTGCGTTTCACCCGTGGTGAGAAGCGGCTCGGGCAGTTCGTTGAACAGGGCCGCCACTTGCGCATTGGCGGTATTGAGCGAGAGCAGCAGTCGCGTCTGGATGGGCGTGCTGTCGGTCGCGCAGGAGGGTGAAATACAGGGCGGAGGGGAGGAAACGGGAGAGGGGGTGTTCATGGGTCAGTGGTCTCGGGGTCCGGGGGGGCAACTGTCGAGCTGCCCGCTGCTTGTGACGCGTTGGTCGCAAGTGTGGATTGAGCCGGTTCACTGGATATATGGGATGCGTCCCTGACTCGGAGCTGAAATCGCCCCGATTCGGCCCCGCGTTTGGAGCTATAGCCGGATACCGCATGGACTGGGTGTGTCAGGCGCCTACTTCCCTTGTACCTGTGCGGTGCCAGGCATGGCCGCTTGAATCCAAGCCTGTCGGATCTGTTTGAAGGGAATAGTCGGTATGAATGATGCTGTCACACTGCCGGGCGTGTCGCTTGAGCACGAAATCGAGGCGGCCAAGGCGCTTTTCGCCCATCCGCCGACTTTGCGGGAAGTGGCCTTGTCGGCCATCCAGGGGTATTTTTTCAGCCGCTGGGACCCGCGGCGCAATGCCTCGCATCTGTATGTCGGCAAACTGCAATGGTTGGAGCGCGATGGAAAAAGGTTCTCGGGTGGCTATCAATACCGTGCGGTCATTGACCTGGTGCTCGAGCATTTTACGACCGGGGTCGCGCCGGTCTTTACCGCCGAGCATGTGCTGGAGATCAGGCTCGAGAGTTTGCCCGGCGACCGGTTCGTGGTTGAGGCCGCGGCAATCCAGGCGACGCTCGGGTCGTGGGGAGATATCCTGCTGCAACTCTATCAACAGGCATTGGTCGACTACTGGAACGCGGAGGATGAGCAAGGCTACAGCCGCTTTTATCGTCTTGGCAGGATACTGGGGCGGATGTTGTCCGCCGGTCGTGAACAGCATCGTGCCTTTCTGTCGATCGATCTGGAACGGCCCGAGCAGCAACTGGCCCTCTATGGCATACAGGCGGTGAGCAAGGACCTCTGGGGGGGCGCCTATCCTGAAGCCTTGCCCGTGCTGGTGGCCCGCCGCAAGGAGCGGGGTATCGAGCAGAGCCCGCTGGTGCTCAGCCTGGCCAAAGGCCTCTTCAGGGCCGGTACCACGAATCTCGGACAACTGGTGCCCTTGTTCATGAGTGCCCGGGCCAACGGTCGGAATATCGAGTACCGCGAGCATCTGCTCTGGCAGCAGGGCGACCCGGATATGCAGTTGGAGCAGGCCCTCGCCAGCCTTGCCGAAAGCCTGCTGGAAAACCAGCTTCAGGAGATTTCCCTGATCGGGCTCGATACCGAGTGGACACTCGAGGACTACCAGCGCCGGCTCGATGCGATTACCCGTCCCGATGACTGGTTTTTTACGCCGGTGCGGGCAGAGCCCCATAGGGTGGTCGAGTTGCCCGAAGCGCTGGCGGCGCTCAGGGATGGTTTGCCGCATTGGTTGCTGGGTGCATCGAGCGAAGACATCAGCGCCTACCGCTCCCTGCTGGAAAAACTCGCCGATGTGCAACAAACCTCGGGTGGCAAGGCATTTCTCGATGATGTGGGGGATCTGCCGACGTTCGCGGTCAAGGCGCTGCGCAAGAAGATGGGCGAGGACCATCCACCCGCTGCCGATATCGCCAACCCTGATGATATTCGCCTGGAACTCGACAAGGTCGTCGCGGTGGCCGTCGCCGGGGGCGCGGGCGGGGCGCTGGGGACGGTGGAAAAGGTGCGGATGAGCCT
The DNA here is from genome assembly GCF_059420925.1 of Pseudomonas sp. GW821-FHT03C07. Taxonomy (NCBI): domain Bacteria; kingdom Pseudomonadati; phylum Pseudomonadota; class Gammaproteobacteria; order Pseudomonadales; family Pseudomonadaceae; genus Pseudomonas; species Pseudomonas sp. GW821-FHT03C07. The sequence continues at coordinate 96,118 of NZ_JBWKUQ010000012.1, read as the reverse complement.
GACGGATTTTGCCCTGGAGAATCTCGGCGGCTTTCGGCATGCGAAGATGAAGATCGGTATTCGCCACTGTGGCGTGGACAGGCCGGTTCCCGAATGGCTGACCCCGGACTATGTCAAGGGGCTGGTGACGGCCGTGGACATCGGCAAAACCTACCTGGATACACTGCGGGCCAAGCTTATCGACGACGCCGACGAGGCCCTGCGTCGGGAAAAACTCTTCACCGAGCAACTGCGGGTGCAATTGCCCATGGCGGCGCTGGAGCTGAAGATTCGCGGTGAAGCGAATTTCGACGAATCGGGATACCGCACTGTCGAGGCGGTATTGCAGGCCGAAGCGCAGAAGCGCCAGGTGAATGGCCAGGAGATCGTCCTGCGCCCCCTGGCTTTCAAGGCCGAATCCGATGCGACAGCGGATGTCGTGGCGTCGATGTTCATTATCGGTCCGAGGGACACTGGCCACGGTCCGTTCATTCTCTATCGTCCCCTGCTCGCCAAGGCCGGTCCGCAGGCGTCGGCTTTCCAGCAGTTCCAGTCGGCCCCGGACAAGAATTTTTGTCCTCACGACAATGACGCCCGTCCCACGCCTGCCGTCGAGCCGCTGCTGCAATACCCGACGCTACCGGCCCTGTTCGAGGCGCTCAAGCAACCCGGTGCATTGCAGGACAGCGTCCTGACCTGGTTGAGCGATCAGGCCCGGCGCACCTACGCCAATGGCGGCTTTGTCGAGCCCCATCTGCGGCGCTCGTTCGAGGACGATTTTGCCGCGCTGTTGCCGGTGGCGCCGGCCACGCTCGATGACGCGGAGGTCCCGGGCGACTATCCGCATCACCTGTTCGGCTCGCTGGCCAGGACCCTGATCGCCCTGGCGGACCGGCAATCGGTGTCCAATGCCGAATTGCGCTGGAATACCTTGAAGGAGGGCGGCTGGCAACTGTTCAACGTGGTGCTGATGTTTATCCGCGGCCCGGCGGCGGTGGCCGGCTGGATTTTCGCCGTGGTCGCCAGTGTCGATGCCGACTTTCGGCGGCTGCAGGAAAAGGACCCCGGGGCCAAGGCCAGTGCCTGGGCCGATATACTGGTCAATATTGCTTTTATTCTCGGGCATCACTTGACCCGCCGCCAGGCGCACACCGAGACACCGCAGCAGATCCCGGTGGATGAGGGCCGGCGCGCGCCGATCCGGGCGACAGTCAGCGAAGGGCCGGACCGGCCGCTGCCGATGAAACTGGACAACCCCGTGGCGCCAGGCATGGCCGCCTCGCGTCCGACGCTCAGTTCGTTCACCTTGAAGATTCACCCGTATCCCTGGCCCGAGCCGGAGACCCTGGGCGAGGTCATTGCATCCGGCGATCTGAAGGGGCTGATCCGATTGAAGGAATCAAACCGGCTGGCGGCCTACTTCGGAGGATGGCTGTTTGCTGTGAAGGCGGATACCGAAGGCAATGTGCAGGTGGTCTCTGCGGACGGTCTGCGTGATGGGTTCTATCTGAAAAGCGATGGTGCGGGAACCTGGACACCGGACCTGAAGCTGCGTCTGCGCGGCGGATCGGGGCGTCAGGGAAACATCGGGAAAAGAAGAGCCGCCCTGCTTGAGCAAAAACGTCGGGAGCAGGAGCAGAGGGACTCGGTCCGTGAGCGCTTCATGGAGGGGTGGGAACTGCGCGTTACGGAGCAGCGGCAACATGCACGCGCGTTGTTTCCCGAGCGGGAGATGCTGGTGAGGATGGACGACAATCCCGACCGCTATACCGCCCAGCAGTGGTTCGCCCGCATGGATCGGATCGGCGACCTGGGAAAAGCCTTGATCGACGGTTACGAGCAACAGCTCAACGAGCTGCGGATGAACGAGACGTTATTCCTGCGGGGGTACAAGGGGAAACTCTTTGACACCTTGCATCAGTTCGTCATGTCGATGCAGATTGCCCTGGATGCGATAAGGATTATCGAGCATCGTTGCGTGCGGATCATTGGGCGTCTGCCCTATCAGGACGAATCGGGCCGGGTCTTGCTGGAAACGCAACGGCTGGAGCTACGGGAAAACCGCGCCGCGGACCTGTTTATCGACTGGTCGGAGCGAGAGAAACAGGCGTTCAGCGAACTGGGCAATCATCGCAACCAGAATTTGACGGATTATCAGGCCATTCGCGAGATCAGGGACAGGAAGAGCAATGTGCCTGGACTGAAAGCCGTCAGGGCGTGTCGGCTCGCGCTGTATTGCTTCAGGGAACTGGATCCGCAGCAGCTCGAGAGCGATATCTGGACGAAACTCGACGACCTGCGTAGTGCCTTGGCCTCCCAGTCCATTCTCGATGAGCGATCTACCTCGCCCCTGTCCGCCGAGGCGGACATGGCGGTGCTCAACACCTGTGTGAGTCAATATAACGAAGCGTTGGCCATGGTCGAGTACAAGACCGGGTTCTTGCCGCCAGGTCACCGTCTGGTCTGGGGCGATCTGTTTGTCCAGCGTCTGGTGGAGTTGCAGCAAGAGGCCGAGCGCAGCCTGGTCGAGCGCATTGAGGCGCAGGCCCCCCTGCAAGACGAGCCTGAGCTACCCTCGGAGCCCGCCGGCAAGACCCGGAAAATTATCCGTACCCGTCGTAAGAAAAACTATATCGGTTATGTTCGAGACAGGCCTCAGGATGGCCATGAGGTGGTCGAGTTGATGGATCCCCAGACCGGTCAACCGATCGACTCCTTTGTTGAAGAAGAAGATGGCTACTGGCAGCCGTTGCCCAAGCCGGCTGCCGCCTCCTTGCCCAGACCCCAGCCGCAGCCGGGCCTCAGGCGCCTGGTGCTGATGGCCGAGAGCCAGATCCGTCAGGCCGGCCGGGAGATCGAGATCGCCCGGCAGCAGGTCCCGGTCACCAAAGACCCGATCTATCTGCAGGATGTGCTCGAAGTACGGGCGCGGGCGCTGGAGGCGCTGGCCGGGCAAATCGACCGTGCGCTGGCCGAGGCGAACAGTTCGGTGGCGCAAAGCGAAGTCTCCGCCGGCCAGGTTCATGCCTCGGAACTGCGTCTCCAGGCCGGGACGCTCAGGCATGAGGGATTGCTGGCGCGAATCGCCGTGACCAAGTCGAGTGCGCCGGACACCGAACGCTTGCTGTTTCTCAAGGAGCACAACGAGGTCGAGATTTTTCGCAACGGGCCGCGCACCAAACTCGGCAAAAGCGATTTTCTCCAGGAATATGTGGTGCGTGACAAGGCGACCGGCAAGAACATCTGGGTAGCGCATTTCCACTATCCGGATAAAGTCACTCCGGAGGAGTTGTTCGTGATACGCGGCGCCTTGGACAAGGACGGCAAGCCACAATCCCATGGCGCCCATCTGAAACGCTGGGACGAGCGTTTCCTCGGGGTCAAGGCGCAGGCCCGGGCCGAGCAGGAGCGCTTTGAACGCATCCGCCAGGGGCAACCGGGGCGAGCGTTGGAGGTGTTCCGGATCTGGCGCAGCGAGATCAGCCTGGTCATGGCGCGCCAGCTGTTTTTCAATGCCCCGGAACGGGAAGTGGTGGTGCGTGAGCAACTGCGCCAGCTTTAGGTCTACCGGGGGCGGCCCCGCGCTTGGCGCTATCGATAGGCCGTGGCGATCCCGCGGCGTTCTTCCAGGCAGTCCGCCGAGCCGGTTTCGAATTCCCGGCAGATCAGTGGGCGTTTCTCGTAGATGGTGCAGCGCATGCTGTCGCGATCCAGCGCCGCGCACCAGCCATCGTCCAGGCGCAACATCACCTCGCCGCCCCAATCGTCGATGTCGATAAAACGTTCGGGAACACCGGTATCGGTGATCAACAGGACCTCCAGCCGGCAGCAGCAGGCCGCGCAGGTGGAGCAGCTGATCGCCGGTGTGGCGAGGTCGGTCAGGGGGATCATGGTCATGGCGCCAGTGTATGTCACTGCCATGGCCCTGTATGCCGGAACAGACCGCCTCCCGATAGCTGGATACCACAAAGCCGGTTCGCACTCTGTGTTTACTCCCGGTGAACCCGCGCTCGGTCCTGACCGACGGCGGTCGAGCCCAGGCTCATTTTCCGATTTGAAGGGAGTCAGACATGAAGGATGCAATCACCTCGCCGCGCCTATCGCTTGAGCAGTCGATCGACGCGGTCAAGGCGCTTTTCGCCGACCCGCCGACGTTGCGCGGCGTGGCTTTGTCGAACATTCAGGAACGCTTTTTTACTCGTTGGGAACCTCAGCGCAACGCTTCGCACCTGGTTGTCGGAGAACCTCGATGGTCGGTGCATGAGGGCGAAAGGGTATTTTCCGGTTACCAATACAACGCCTTGATCGACCTCGTGCTCAAGCATTTCACCACGGGTGTCGCGCCGGTTTTCAGCACTGAGCACGTATTGGAAATCCGCCGCGACGTGCCTGGTACCTGGCACCGATATCTGGTGGATGCGGCGGCGACCCAGATCATGATCAGAGAGTGGGGCGAGGTCCTTCTTGAGCTCTTCAAGCAGGCCTTGGTCGACTACTGGAACGAAGAGGACCCGCAAGGCAACAGCCGCATTCTGCGTCTCTGCGCGATGCTGACGCGGATTCTGATGGTCGGCAGTGAACACTATCGTGACTTCCTGACGGTTGATCTGGAAAAGCCCGACAGGCAGTTCGCCCTTTACGGTATGCGTGCCGTGAGCAAGGACCGCTGGGGCGGGGGAGGGCCCGAGGCCCTGCCGCTGCTGATCGCCCGGCGCAAGGAACACGGCATCGAGCAGATGCCCCTGGTGTTCAGTCTGTCCTGGGGACTGTTCAGGGCAGACTCCACGGACCTCGGACAGTTGGTGCCGTTGTTCATGAGTGCCCGGGCCAACGGCCGCGATATCGAGTATCGCGAGCACCTGCTCTGGAAGCAGGACGATCCGCCCGAGCTATTGGAACGGACCGTGGCCAGCCTCGGCGAGGCCTTGCTCGACAATCAGCTCCAGGAGATCGCTCTGATCGGACGCGATCCCCAGTGGACGGTCGAGGACTACCAGCGCCGGCTCGATGCGATCATTCGCCCCGATCGCTGGTTTTTCGCGCCCGTGGCAAAGCAGCCCCATGCGGTGCTCGAACTGCCCGAGGAACTGGCCGCGCTGCGCGATGCCCTGCCGTATTGGCTGCTGGGGGCCCGCGCCGAAGACATAACGGCCTATCGCGCCCTGCTGGAAAAACTCGCCGAGGTGCAACGTGCCTCGGGCGGCAAGGCGTTTCTCGACGGTGTCGGCGACCTGCCGGGCTTCGCCGCCAGGACGCTGCTGAAGAAAATGCGCGAGGATCATCCGCAAGTCCTCGGGATTGCCGATCCCGATGATATTCATCTGGAACTCGACAAGACCGTCGCGGTGCCCGCCGTCGCCGCGGGCGGTGGCGCGCTGGGGAGTGTCGAGACGGTCCGCATGAGCCTGACCGAATTGGCCCTGGAGAATCTCGGCGGCTTCCGGCATGTGAAGATGCGGATCAGTATCCGTCGTTGCGCCCTCGAAGCGCCGGTGCCCGCCTGGATGACCCCGGACTACCTCAAGGGCCTGGTCAGCGCCGTCGACATCGGCCGTACCTACCTGGAACAGCTCAAGTCCAAGCTCATCGACGATGCCGACGAGGCGCACGCTCGGGAAAAACTGTTCAGCGAGCAACTGCGGGTCCAGTTGCCCATGCAGGCACTGGAATTGAAGATCCGCGGCGAAGCGGACTTCGATGAAACGGGGTATCGTTATGTCGAGGCCGTGATGCAGGCCGAGGCCGCCAGGCAGTGGGTGGACGGACAACAGATTGTCCTGCGCCCCCTGGCCTTCAAGTCCGAGGCCGATGCGCCGGCCGATGTCGTGGCGTCGATGTTCCTGATCGGGCCGAAGGATAGCCGCCACGGTCCGGTGATCCTCTATCGGCCGCTGCTCGCCAAGGCCAGGCCGCGGGAGTCGGCCTTCCAGGCGTTGCAGGCCGCGCCGGACCGGACCTTCTGCCCGCGCGACGAGGATGCGCGGCCGACGCCCGCGGTCGAGACACTGCGACAATATCCGAGCTTCAACGCCCTGTTCGAGGCAATCAAGCCACTCGGCCCGTTGCAGGACAGTGTCCTGACCTGGATGAGCGACCAGGCCCGCCGTACCTATGCCAATGGCGGTTTTATCGAACCACATCGGGTTCGCTCGTTCGAAGATGATTTCGCCGCGTTGTTGCCGGTGGCCCCGGCCACGCTTGGCGAGGATTGGGTGCGGGGCGACTATCTGCATCACTTGTTCGTCTCGACGGCCAGGACCCTGATCGCCCTGGCGGATCGGCAGTCGGTTTCCAACGCCGAGCTGCGCTGGGCGACCCTGAAGGAGGGCGGCTGGCAGTTGTTCAACGTGGTCCTGATGTTTATCCGCGGGCCGGCGGCGGTGGCCGGCTGGATCTTCGCCGTGGTCGCCAGTCTCGAGGCCGATTTGCGCCGCCTGCAGGAAAAGGATCCCGGTGCGAAGGCCAGCGGTTGGGCCGATATCCTGGTCAATATAGCGTTTATCCTGGGGCATCGACTGAGCCATCTCCAGGCCCCCGTCGAAGTCCCGCGCAGGATTCCGATACACGAGGGCTACCGTGCACGGACCCGGGCGACGATCAGCGAAGGGCCGGACAAGCCGATACCGATGAATCTTGAAAACCCGGTGGCGCCAGGCGAGACGTCCTCGCGCAGGAGCATCGTCGATTGGGCGATGAAGCGCTATTCGCTGTCCTCGATTGACTGGCAGGCCTTGGGCGAAGTGATTGCTTCCGGTGAGTATCAGGGGCTGATCCGCTTGAAGGAGGGCAACCAACTGGCGGCGCGCATAGGAGGCTGGGTGTTTGCCGTGGTCAGCGATGGCGAGGGCGGTGTGCGAGTGATCTCGCCCGACGGCCTGGAACAAGGTTTCTATTTGAAGCACGTCGGCGAAGGCCGCTGGCTGCCGGATCTGAGGCTGCGCCTGCGTGGCGGCTCGGGACGCGGCGGGCGCGAGACGATCAAGCAGATGCAGGCAAAAAAAGCCGCGGCCGCCAAGGCGTTGGACGAACGGCACAGGGTCATCGAAACCGATGGCAAGCTGGCGATGCGCAGGGCTTCCCTGGCCCGGCTCGACCTGCAACGCAAAGAGGCCGGGGATTACTCCCAAGCGATACGCAGCGAAGCCCGACAGCGGTTTATCGAGGAGGCGCGAAAGGCCTTCGACCTGACCGGGCAGAGCATCGCCCTGCGCGAAGACCAGGCCAGGCTCAAGCCGGTGGATAAGTGGAAGGACGCCGTGTGCGCATTCCTCGGGGTTCAGCTTGGCGGCTGTCGCGAGTTCGTCGATGTGCTGGTCAGGGTTCGTGAGGAGGGCAAGCTTTCGGCTGAAGAGCATGCCCGGGCGTGGGCGACCAATGCCGGGCCGGGTTCGGCGTTGTATGAGCGCCTTCTGGCGCATCATGTAAAGAAGGTCAAGGTCAATGATGAGATGCTGGGCTGGCATCGGCAGGAAAAGCTGGTTGACGCCCGGTTGGAGGAGTATCCGGGCCTGGGGGCCAAGGTTCGCGACAAGATCAACGCCGATACGCGGGGCGCCCGGACCGTGCTGGATACGCAGTCGTCACAATTGCATACCTTGCGCTGGTTGAGTATCCACGAGTTGGAGCGCGGCGAGCGGACCTATCCCGCGTTGCGGGAGAAGACCCAGGAGGCGGCCATGGCCAGCCGCTCGCGGGTCAATCTCGAACTGGACATGGATATCTCCGCGAGACGCCGCCGCCGCGTGCTCAATACCTGTATCGAAAATTATGAGTCGAGTTTGCAGATCATCGAATTCTGGCGGCAGCAGCAGCCGGCGGAGAGGGCCCTGGTCTATACCGAGCGCCTGGGCGAACTGATCGGGCAACTGCGCGACGAGGCCCTGGAGGCCCTTGGCGAAATGCTCGATGAGCAGGCCAGTGACATTGCCGTACAGGAAGAATTCGAGACAACCCCCGGCCTGATCCAGACCCGTGGTTCCAGGGGTGGGCTCTACCTGGGGAAGGTCAGGCCGACGACCGCCGGTCAGACGAAGGAAATCGTTGAGATCGTTGGCGACGATGAAACCCTGTTGTTCCAGGAAAGCGCCGAAGGGACTTACTGGGAGGAGATCAAGGCGCCCGAGCCGACACCGCCACCGGCCGCCGCCAAGCCACCGATCGGGATCAAGCGCCTGCTCGCGGAGGCGGATACGCAGAGGCTGGCGGCCCATCGGGAGTTGCGCGATGCCCGCGCCGAACTGGCCAAGGCCCTCGATAAGGCCGCGCGGTTGCAGCAGCCGATCCGTGACCCGGTGTTTCTTCAGGATGTGCTGGAAGGCGAGTCAAAAAAACTCGAGCGCCTGGCCAATCAACTCGAAGAACGCCTGGCGTCTGTCGAGGCCGCGGTCGACAAGGCCAGCGGCCAGACTCAAGTGGGCAAGCTGCGCGCGTTGGCCCTGGAGTTGGTCAATGAAGGGTTGCTGATCCGGGTCGAGGCGACCAAGGCCAGCCTGCCGGACATGGCCCGGGTCGACTTTCTCCAGCGCCAGGGCGCTATCGATATCAGGAAGAACGGGCCGCGTAGCCTGCTCGGCTCTGGTGGCTACCTGCAGGAATACCTGATCCTCGACAAGGCGGCTTCGGGCAAGAAGAGCGCCCTGCTCTGGGTGGCCCATTTCCATTACGAGAGCCTGGCCACCTTCGATGATGGCTTTGAACTCGGGGCGGCTCACCTGAAAACCCGCAAGGAGCGCTTTCTCGGTCCCAAGGATCAGACGCGCGCCGAAAGTGAGCGTTTCGAGCTGATCCGCAGAGGGCGGCCGGGCCGCGCGCAGGCGGCTGTGGATATCTGGCGCAGTGCGATCAGTCTGCCTATGGCCCGTAAATTCTTTTTCAACGCCGCCGATGTGGAGACGGCCTTGGTCGAGCAACTGAAACGACTGTAGCGGGTGCTGGACACCCGCGCCTTTCGCGAGGATGCGGCCCTGCCGGCTCAAGTTTCATGGCGGGTCTTTGTATGGGGCGGAATCGCGGGCCTTGCGTTGGCTGATGGCCAGTTGCTGCTGTTTGGGCTGGCGCGAGAGAGGCCAGAGCCCGCTCATGAACAGCGCCGGAAAGGCAATTTCCAGGGGCCGCTGCCTGAGCTTTTCGCAGATATGCTCGGCGGCTTGCTCGGCCGACCAGCGCAACGGCATGGGAAAGTCGTTTTTCCGGGGCAGCGGGGTATCGACGAAACCGGGGCTGACCACGGTCACGGCGATGCCTTCGTGGGCCAGGTCGACGCGCAGGGATTCGAACAGATAGCGCATTCCGGCCTTTGACGCGCCGTAGGCTTCGGCCCGTGGCAGCGGCAGGAAGGTGACCGAACTGGCAAGGCCCACCAGGTGCGGCTGGTGGCCGGTGCGCAGTAGCGGCAAGGCGGCTTCGATGCAGTAGCTGCTGGCCAGCAGGTTGGTCCGCACCACCCGCTCGATGATCGAAGCATCAAAGGCCTGGGCATCGACATACTCACAGGTGCCGGCGTTGAGAATCACCGTGTCCAGGGAGCCCCAGACCTGGCTGATGCGCTCGCCGATTTCGCGGACTTGCTGGCTGTCGGTGAGGTCGCCGGGCACCTGCAGGAGCTGTTCGGGGTAACGTTTTTCGAGGGCTTGCAGCGGTTCGAGGCTGCGGGCACTGACGGCCAGGTGGACACCGGTCTTGAGCAGGACTTCGGCGATGGCCGCGCCGATGCCACTGCTGGCACCCGTGAGCCAGACACGTCGTGGAGGTGTAATGCGCATCCCAGTCTCCTTTTCAATCAGACCGTCCCTTGGCCAGTCATGGATGACGATAGCTCATGTATCGGCGCTGATACACCTGGCCTTCACGAACGTGATCCAGTCCGTGAAAGTTGTATTGCCGATCACCGGCGGCGTACATCCGGACGATAGTTTGCAGGAACTCACTCATAGACACCTCCAGTTTCCAGTCGTTGTGGCAGCTGCCTGAAGGCGGCGAGGGCGCGCTCGCGACTGTGGCCCAGATCGACCATGGGCTGTGGATAACTCGCCAGGCCGAACAGGTCGCCGAGTGTCGCCGGGTTATGCACAGCCTTTTTGTTCAGGCCGGCCAGTTCCGGTAGCCAGCGCTTGATAAACAGCCCGTCGCGGTCGAATTTTTCCGATTGGCTCAGCGGGTTGAAAATCCGGAAGTAGGGCGCCGCATCGGTGCCGGTGGAGGCGCTCCATTGCCAGCCGCCATTGTTGGCCGCCAGATCGCCGTCGATCAGGTGGCGCATGAAGAAGCGTTCGCCTTCGCGCCAGTCGATCAGCAGGTTCTTGGTCAGGAACATCGCCACCACCATCCGCAGGCGGTTGTGCATCCAGCCGGTTTCGAGCAATTGGCGCATGGCCGCATCGATGATTGGCAGGCCGGTGCGCGCCTCCTGCCAGGCCGCCAGTTCTTCCGGGGCCTGGCGCCAGGCCAGGGCTTCGGTTTCCGGGCGGAAGGCGCGCTGCTTCGAGACCCGCGGATAGCCGACCAGGATGTGTTTGTAGAACTCGCGCCAGAGCAGTTCGTTGATCCAGGTGATGGCGCCGGGACTGCCGCTGTCGAACTCGCCCTGATTGCCTTGCAGGGCTGCGTGCAGGCACTGGCGGGGCGAGATCACGCCGGCGGCGAGGTAGGCGGAGAGTTGGCTGGTACCGGGTTTGGCCGGGAAATCCCGTTCGCTCTGGTAATCGTCGATCTGCTGCTCGGCGAAGGTTGTCAGGCGTCGCCGGGCCTCGTCCTCGCCGGCGGGCCAGAGGTCGCGCAGGGTCTGGCTGGGGGGGACGAACCCTTCAACCTCGCAGGGCACCGGATCGGCTTCGAGCGCCAGCGCTGCCTGGGCCCTGGGCGTATTGATCAGGCGCGGCAAGGCACTGTGCAGGCGGCTGTAGCAGACCTTGCGGAACTGGCTGAAAACCTGGAAGTAGGTGCCGTTACGGGTCAGTACGCTGCCGGGCTTGAAGAACAGCTGATCCAGGTGGCTGTGGAAGTTCACGCCCTGCGCTTCAAGGGTGCGCGCCACGGCTTGATCGCGGCGGCTTTCGTGAACGCCATATTCTTCGTTGACGTGCACGGCGGCGATCTTCAGCGACTGGCACAGGTTGCCCAGCACCTCGGGCACCCGCTCCCAGGTTGGGGCATGGCGAATCAACAGCGGGATATTCAGCGTCGCCAGGGCCTTGCTCAGGGCCTGCAGGTTACGCAGCCAGAAGTCGACCTTGCACGCCGCATCGTCATGCCGCCGCCATTGCCCGGGCGTTATCAGGTAAACGGCGACCGTCGGTCCTTGCCCGGCGGCAGCGGCCAGGGCGGTGTTGTCATGCTGGCGCAGATCGCTGCGCAGCCAGAGCAGTTGCATAGCCATTCCTTGTGTCATGGGCGAGGGCGCTAGATCAGTCCGAGCCGGGTCAGGCTCTGGTACGCGGACAACGGGTCTTCGGCCAGGGTCATGTCAGCGCGCTTCTGGGGGCTTACGGACAACTCGGCGAAATGGATGCACACCGTGGGTCCGGCAATCAGGATCGGACAGTGGATACCCCCCAGCAGCTTCGGCAGGGCCGCCAGGCTCATGGCCTTGCTCGAATACAGCAGCACCGCGCGGCTTTTGAGGTGCTCGGTGGCCAGCGCCAGTTCGTTGGGCGGCAAGGGCCAATCGAAGACTTCCACCGGGCAGTTGGCGCTGCTCACCAGCCAGGCGGTCAGCCACAGGTGCGGCTCCATGGGCAGATCCGAATGGTTGACCAGCAAGATCGGTGCGCCCTTGAGTTGCCGGTTATTGTGATAGACCCGCGCGCCCAGCTTGCTGCGCAGCCAGGTGTAGAAGAACGTTCGCTCCATCTGCCCGCCGAACGAGCCCCGCCAGCGTTGCTCGAGTTCCGCCAGCAGTGGCAGCAGCAATTGCTCGCACAAGGTGCGCGGCGGGTATAACGACATGGCCTGGTTGAAACGGTCATCGACCTGGCGCTCGGCCAATTGGCTGATGGCCTGGACCAGGTCTTGGCGCAAGGCCTGCCAGTCGTTGGCGGGCGGTTCGGCCAGTGCCGGGCCGCTATCGAGCAGTTGCTTGATCTGGCTGACCGCGACCCCGCGATTGAGCCAGGTGACGATGGCCTGGATCCGTTGCACGTGCTCGGCACCAAACAACCGATGGCCCTTGGCGGTCCGGTGCGGCACCACCAGGCCATAGCGACGTTCCCAGGCCCGCAGGGTCACGGCGTTGACGCCGGTTTGCCGGGCCACTTCGCGAATGGGCAACCAGCCCTGTTCCAGGGCGCTGGCGTAGTCGACGGGCGCTTCAGGGGCGTCGCTCATGTCAGAGGGCATGACGCAGACTGAGGTTTTCCGGGTGCGGTTGCAGGTATACCTGGCGGGCGATGTAGGGATCAGGGTGTTGACGGAAGTGTTGCTTGAGCAGGGTCAGCGGCACCACCAGTGGCACGATGCCTTGGCGGTACTGGCTGATGAGCTGGAGCATTTCCTGTTTGTCCGCGCTGCTCAGGCTCCGCTTCAGGTAGCCGCTGAGGTGTTGCAGGACATTGGTATGGGTGCGGCGGGTCGCGCATTTTTTCAGGGCCGCCATCAACTGGCTGAAATAACGCGGGCCGACGGTGTGCGCATCACCGTTGCCCATGTTCCCCAGCAACTGGCCGAGCACCTTGTACTGCAACGGGTCATGGGCCATCAGCAGGTATTTGTAGCGGGCGTGGAACTCGGTCAGAGCGCGTCGCGTGAGGCCGGCTTGGCGCAGCACCTGCCAGGCCGTGTAGGCGACGACCCGGGTCAGGAAATTTTCCCGCAGAACCGCATTGTCCAGCCGGCAGTCTTCTTCCGCCTCGATACCCATCAGGCAGGCGCTGACGGCGATTCTGGGTTTGCACGGCAACTCGCGGGTGAAAGGCATGGAGAACCTCCAGAAGAAATACTTGTACAGGAAAGTGTTCTTGTACAACTAAGTTTCATCATAGGTTCTATGTTGTACAAGTCAAATTATTTGTACAGGATTTGGCTGCGCTTATCGCCAACCCATCTGCCAGGTCGCGGTATCTTTCAGTTGGGTCCAACTCAGACGTTGGTTGCGTTGACTCATCACCGCTTGCAGCTCGACTTCGAGCACAGTGCCTTGTTCATCGCGAAACAGTTCGGTGACCAGGAAATGTTTTTCCCGGTTCTGGGGGCGGGCTGCCGTCCATTTCGACAGCAGCAGCTTGCACGGGTTGATGCGTTTCAACCCAGGTGTTCCATCAAGCGCCGGGCGGCTTCCTGACCGCTGAGCCAGGCGCCTTCGACGCGCCCGGACAGGCACCAGTCGCCACACACGTACAGGCCCAGGTCGGCGTCGGCCAGCGCCCCCCATTCCCGTGCGCCGGCCGGACGGGCATAGAGCCAGCGGTGGGCGAGGGTGAAGACCGGGGCCGGCATGCTGGCGTGCAGCAGCTCGGCGAAGGCGCCGTGCAACTGCTCGATCACGGCCTCCTTGGGCAGGTCCAGGTGCTGCTTGCTCCAGGTGCTGGTGGCGTGCAGGACCCAGGTGTCGAGCTGGTTGTCGCGCTCCGGCTTGCTGCGGTTGCGGGCCAGCCAGTCGAGCGGGCTGTCCTGCACGAAGCAGCCTTCCATCGGCGTCTCCAGCGGCGTGTCGAAGGCCAGGGCGATGGCCCAGGTCGGCTCCATCTGCACGCTGGCGGCGGCCCCGGCGAGTTTCGGCGCGGCGGCCAGCAGCGCGGTGGCCTGGGGCGCGGGGGTGGCAATGATTACCTGGCTGAACGGACCGTGGGTGTAGCCTTCGGCATCCTGCAGGTGCCAATGCTGTTCGCCGCGGAACACCTCGGTGATCCGGCAGCTGAAATGCGCCTGGAGGTGGCCGAGCAAGCCGCGGGTAATCGCGCTCATGCGCGGCGTGCCGACCCAGCGGGTCTGCTCGTCCGGCGACAGGCTCAACTGGCCGTTCTGGAAGTTGTAGAGCTGCGGGTCCCATTCGGCAACCCAGCCCTCACCCTGCCAGCGTTGGACTTCCTTGACGAAGCGACGGTCGCGGGCGGTGAAGTACTGCGCACCCAGATCCAGTGCACCGGCATCGCTGCGCTTGCTGGACATGCGCCCACCGCTGCCGCGACTCTTGTCGAAGATTTCGATGGAATACCCGGCGTCGTGCAATGTCCGGGCGGCCGAGAGCCCGGCGATGCCGGCTCCGATTATTGCGATAGGTACAGTCATGGGTGGGCCTCGTTACCTGTCAGCACAGACTACGCCGTCAGCAAAACCTGTACAATCTTGTTTTTTGGTATAGGTTGCGACCTGCCTGTCGGTTCACACTGTCCTATTGTTAAAACACATTTCTGTCGTGAGAAAAGAGCCCTGTTTTAAAAATAGACTAACGCTCTCGACAAAACGTTACGCGAGGACGCACTCATGCACATATTGCTGACCGGCGGTACTGGTTTGATCGGACGTCAACTGTGTGATTACTGGTTGACGCAGGGGCATCGCCTGACTGTCTGGAGTCGTCGGCCGGAGCAGGTGGCGCGTTTGTGCGGCGCGAAGGTGCGTGGTGTGCGGCATCTCGAGGAATTGGCCGGCGAGCCGCTGGACGCGGTGATCAACCTGGCCGGCGCGCCGATTGCCGACCGGCTCTGGAGCCACAGGCGCAAGGCCTTGCTCTGGAGCAGTCGGATCCAGCTGACGGAAACCCTACTGGCCTGGCTGGAAGGTCGCGAGCAGCGTCCCGCGGTATTGATTTCCGGTTCGGCGGTCGGCTGGTACGGCGATGGTGGTGAGCGTGAACTGACCGAGGATTCGCCGCCGGTCAGCGAGGATTTCGCCAGTCGCCTGTCGATTGCCTGGGAAGAAACCGCGCAGCGCGCCGAGGCCCTGGGGATTCGCGTGGTGCTGGTGCGAACCGGCCTGGTGCTGGCGGCCGAGGGCGGCTTTTTGTCGCGCCTGCTGCTGCCGTTCAAACTGGGGCTGGGCGGCCCGATCGGCAACGGTCGGCAGTGGATGCCGTGGATTCATGTGCGCGATCAAATCGCCGCGATTGATTTTCTTCTGCATCGCAGTGATGCGCGGGGTCCCTATAATGCCTGCGCGCCAAAGCCGGTTCGCAACAAGACGTTCGCCAAGGCGTTGGGCAAGGTCCTGCATCGCCCGGCGCTGATCCCGCTGCCGGCCTTTGTCCTGCGCCTGGGCCTGGGTGAACTGTCGCTGTTGCTGCTCGGCGGCCAGCGCGTGACGCCGGCCCGGTTGTTGGCGGCGGGATTTGTTTTTCAGTTTAACGATCTGCCAGCGGCCCTCGACGATCTCTCGGGCCGCCTCTGAAATAGGACGTTGCATGACCGATCACGCTTTGCTTCTGGTCAACCTGGGTTCTCCGGCTTCCACTTCGGTAGCGGACGTGCGCAGCTACCTCAATCAATTCCTGATGGATCCCTATGTGATCGATCTGCCCTGGCCGGTCCGGCGCCTGCTGGTGTCGCTGATTCTGATCAAACGCCCGGAGCAGTCGGCGCATGCCTACGCCTCGATCTGGTGGGAGGAGGGCTCGCCGCTGGTGGTGCTCAGCCGTCGTTTGCAGCAGCAGATGACCGCTCAGTGGACCCAGGGCCCGGTGGAACTGGCGATGCGTTATGGCGAGCCGTCGCTTGAGACGGTGCTGACCCGCCTGGCCAAGCAAGGCATCCGCAGGGTGACCTTGGCGCCGCTGTATCCGCAGTTCGCCGACAGCACCGTGACCACGGTGATTGAAGAAGCCCGGCGGGTGGTGCGCGAGCGCAAGCTCGACGTGGCGTTTGCCATCCTGCAGCCGTTCTACGACCAGCCGGAATACCTCGATGCCCTGGTGACCAGCGCCCAGCCTTATTTGGCCCAGGGATTTGATCACTTGCTGCTGAGTTTCCATGGCTTGCCGGAGCGCCACCTGACCAAGCTCGACCCCAGCGGCAGTCATTGTTTCAAGGATGTGGATTGCTGCAAGAATGCCTCGCCGGCGCTGCTCTCCACCTGCTACCGCGCCCAGTGCCGGCGCACGGCGGCGGCGTTTGCCGAGCGCATTGGCCTGGCGGACGGGCAGTGGTCGGTGTCGTTCCAGTCGCGGTTGGGGCGGGCGAAGTGGATCGAACCCTATACCGAGGCGCGGTTGGATGAACTGGCCAAGGCCGGGGTGAAGAAGCTGCTGGTGATGTGCCCGGCGTTTGTCGCTGATTGCATCGAGACGCTGGAGGAGATCGGTGATCGCGGGCGCGAGCAGTTTGTCGCGGCGGGGGGCGCGGAGTTGGTGCTGGTGCCGTGTTTGAACGATGAGCCGCAATGGGCGACGGCGTTGAACACCTTGTGCGAGCGGGCGCCGCTGGCCCTGTAAACGCAAATCTCGAAAACGCCACGATCCTGTAGGAGCCGGCTTGCCGGCGATCCAGGCGACGCGGTCTGACAGGACACCGCGTCGCTACCATCGCCGGCAAGCCGGCTCCCACAACAGCAGCGGATAGCCTTACAACAACGGCTCCTCCGCCTTCTTGTTTTTCCAACCGTCATTACCCGGCAGCAGCAGGTTCAGCGCAATCGCCACCACGGCGCACAGCGCGATGCCCTTGAGGCCGAAGTCATCCGGCCCGGTGCCAGTGCCCACCAACACACCGCCGATACCGAACACCAGGGTCACCGACACAATCACCAGATTGCGCGCCTCGCCCAGGTCGATCTTGTGGCGAATCAGGGTGTTCATCCCCACCGCCGCAATCGAGCCGAACAGCAGACAAAGAATCCCACCCATCACCGGCACCGGAATGCTCTGCAACAACGCACCGAACTTGCCGATAAACGCCAGGCTGATGGCAAAGATCGCCGCCCAGGTCATGATTTTTGGGTTGTAGTTCTTGGTCAGCATCACCGCGCCGGTCACTTCGGCGTAGGTGGTGTTGGGCGGGCCACCGAACAGGCCGGCCGCCGTGGTGGCGATACCGTCACCGAGCAAGGTGCGGTGCAGGCCCGGCTTCTTCAGGTAGTCGCGACCGGTCACGCTGCCCACCGCGATCACCCCGCCGATATGTTCGATGGCCGGCGCCAGCGCCACCGGGACAATGAACAGGATCGCCTGCCAGTTGAATGCCGGTGCGGTGAAGTGCGGCAGGGCGAACCAGGCGGCGGCGGCGATCTTCGCCGTGTCGACCACACCGAAATAGAACGACATGGCAAACCCGACCAGGACCCCGGAGATGATCGGCACCAGGCGAAAAATGCCCTTGCCGAACACGGCCACGATCAGGGTGGTCAGCAGCGCTGGCATCGAGATCAGCATGGCGGTCTGGTAATGAATCAGTTCGCTGCCGTCGCCGGCCTTGCCCATTGCCATGTTCGCGGCAATCGGCGCCATGGCCAGGCCGATGGAGATGATCACCGGGCCGATCACCACCGGTGGCAGCAGCCGATCGATGAAACCGGTGCCCTTGATCTTCACCGCCAGGCCGAGGAAGGTGTAGACGAAGCCGGCCGCCATTACCCCACCCATGGTCGCCGCCAGGCCGAACTGGCCCTTGGCGAGGATGATCGGGGTAATAAAGGCAAAGCTCGAAGCAAGGAACACCGGCACCTGACGCCCGGTCACCACCTGGAACAACAGAGTCCCCAGGCCCGCCGTGAACAGCGCGACGTTCGGGTCGAGGCCGGTAATCAGCGGCATCAACACCAGGGCGCCAAAGGCCACGAAAAGCATTTGCGCGCCAGACAGTACCGTGCGCCAGAGCGGGTCGTTGAACTCATCCTGCATGTCAGGCGTCCTTCTGCTTGGTGCCGAAGATCTTGTCACCGGCATCGCCCAGGCCCGGAATGATATAGCCGTGCTCGTTGAGCTTTTCGTCGATGGAGGCGGTGTAGATGGTCACGTCCGGGTGCGCTTTCTCAACGGCAGCAATCCCCTCTGGCGCCGCCACCAGGACCATCGCACGGATGTCCTTGCAACCGGCTTTCTTCAGCAGGTCGATGGTCGCGACCATCGAACCGCCGGTGGCGAGCATCGGGTCGATGATCATCGCCAGGCGTTCGTCGATTTCCGGTACCAGTTTTTCCAGGTAGGTGTGGGCTTCGAGGGTTTCCTCGTTGCGGGCCACGCCCACGGCGCTGACCTTGGCGCCCGGGATCAGGCTGAGTACGCCTTCGAGCATGCCGATACCGGCGCGCAGGATCGGCACCACGGTAATCTTCTTGCCGGCGATCTTCTCGACCTGGACAGTACCGCACCAGCCCTGGATTTCGTAGGTTTCCAGGGGCAGGTCCTTGGTCGCCTCGTAGGTCAGCAACGCTCCGACTTCCTGAGCGAGCTCACGGAAGTTCTTCGTGCTAATGTCAGCGCGGCGCATCAGGCCGAGCTTGTGGCGGATCAACGGGTGGCGGATCTCACGGATGGGCATGGGAATAGGCTCCGACGGCGGGCAAAAAACGGCTTAGATTAATCTATCCGTAGTTGTTGTCCTATAGACCCGCAGTACGTTAGTCCAGAAACCCTTGATCTGGTCGCGCCGGGTGCGTACCTTTGCCCGCTTTTCTTACACAAGCCGCCTTTTGGAGAGCGCCATGTCCGTTGATCTCGAGCATATCCGTCAAGTCATGCGCGAAGCCGACTGCCTGTACAGCAACGCCGAAGTCGAAGCGGCCATCGCCCGTGTCGGCGCGCAGATCAACGCCGAGCTGGCCGAGAGCAACCCGGTGCTGTTCTGCGTGATGAACGGCGGCCTGATCTTCTGCGGCAAGCTGATGACCCACCTGGACTTCCCGCTGGAAGCCTCGTACCTGCACGCGACCCGCTACCGCAACGAAACCAGCGGCGGCGAACTGTTCTGGAAAGCCAAGCCGGAAGTCTCGTTTATTGACCGCGATGTGCTGATCATCGATGACATCCTCGATGAAGGGCACACCCTGGGCGCGATCATCGATTTCTGCACACACGCCGGGGCGCGCCGCGTGCACACCGCCGTATTGATCGACAAGGAGCACGACCGCAAGGCCCGTCCGGACCTCAAGGCGGACTACGTCGGCCTGCCGTGCGTCGACCGCTATATCTTCGGCTACGGCATGGATTACAAGGGCTACTGGCGCAACGCCGCCGGCATCTACGCCGTCAAGGGGATGTAAGGGATGGGCGCGCCAAGCTTTCTCGATGCCGGTTTGTTCGCTGAGTTGGCCGATAAGGCCGCGGCGAGCCCCCGTGGCCGGGTTCATCACAATTTTCACCAGATGGACGAGCCGTGCCATCGCCTGGCTGTCGGCTTGCAACCCAGTACCTATATAGCCCCGCACCGACACCTGAGTGCCGACAAGGCGGAAACCTTGCTGGTGCTCAAGGGGCGCCTGGGCCTGCTGGTGTTCGATGAGGCGGGGTCGCTGTTGGACAAGCGTGTCTTGCAGGCCGGCGGTGATTGTCCGGGTGTCGACCTGCCAGCCGGGGTGTTCCATGGCCTGGTGGTGCTGGAAGCCGACAGTGTGATGTTCGAGTGCAAGGCCGGCCCGTATCGCCCGGTGGGTGAGGGCGAGATGGCGAGCTGGGCACCTCGCGAGGGCGAAGCCGAGGTCGCCGCGTACCAGGCCTGGATGCGCGCGCAGTTCGATTGAGCACGTGGCTTTCGCTCGATCGCGCACCTTTGGACGGGCAGACGGGCGATTTTGCCGTATCATTAGCCACCTAACGACAGGCAACGGGTTCCCTGGGCATGCTGGCCATCTTTCTCGGTATCTTGACCATCACCGCCCCCGTCTTCGCCATGTTGTTCCTGGGCGTGGCGCTCAAGCGCGTGGGCTGGATCAACGACAGCTTTATCCACACGGCCTCGGCACTGGTGTTCAACGTCACCATGCCGGCGCTGCTGTTTCTCGGCATCCTCCATGCCGACCTGCATGCGGCGCTGCAGCCCAAGGTCCTGGGGTATTTCTCCGTCGCCACCCTGGTGGGCTTTGCCGGCGCCTGGGGTTGGGCGATCTGGCGTTGCCCCGAGATCGATCGCGGGATCTATACCCAGGGTGCCTTTCGCGGCAATAACGGGGTGATCGGCCTGGCCCTGGCGGCGAGCATGTACGGCGCCTACGGGATTTCCCTGGGGGCGATTCTCGCGGCCCTGGTGATCCTGTTCTACAACACCCTGTCGACCATTGTCCTGGCGGTCTACAGTCCGGTGATCAAGTCCGATCCCTGGAGCATCTTCAAGAGTGTGCTGAGTAATCCACTGATCATCAGCGTGATCGTGGCGGCGCCCTTTGCCTATTTTCAGATCAGCTTGCCCGGCTGGCTGGAGACCTCCGGTAATTATCTGGCGCAGATGACCCTGCCGCTGGCGTTGATCTGCATTGGCGGCACCTTGTCCCTGGCGGCGTTGCGTAAAAGCGGCGACCTGGCGTTGAGCGCGAGCCTGGTGAAGATGGTCGGCATGCCCCTGCTGTCGACGCTGGGTGCCTGGCTCTGCGGCTTTCGCGGGGCGGAATTGGGAATTCTGTTTCTCTACTTCGGCAGCCCGACGGCCGCGGCCAGCTTCGTCATGGCCCGGGCGGCCAACGGCAATCACGAGCTGGCGGCGGCGATTATCGTGATCACCACCCTGATGGCGGCGATCACGACGAACATCGGCATCTTTGTTTTGCAGTGGGGCGGCTGGATCTGACGCCTGGCACCGACCCCCTGTAGGCGCCAGCTTGCTGGCGATAGCGGCCGATCAGGCGATGCAAGGCGCGCTGGCCTCATCGCCAGCAAGCTGGCTCCTACAGGTCGTCAATCGGCCTTCTGGTAGGCGTCAATCACTTCCTGGGCCGCGCGGAACGCATCGATAGCCGCCGGTACCCCGGCATACACCGCGCAATGCAGCAGCGCCTCACGAATTTCTTCCACCGTGCAGCCATTGTTCAGGGCGCCGCGTACATGACCTTTCAGCTCCTGCGGACACTTGAGTGCCGTCAGTGCCGCCAGGGTAATCAGACTGCGGGTCTTCAACGACAACCCTTCGCGATTCCAGACACTGCCCCAGGCATGTTCGTTGACGAAGTCCTGCAACGGCTGGCTGAATTCGCTGGCATTGCCCAGGGCACGATCGACGAAGGCATCGCCCATGACCTGACGACGCATCTCGACACCGGGTTTCTTCTGATCGGTCATTGCAGCAGCTCCTATGAGTGTTGGCGACGCCAGGCCCTGAACGTACTGAACAGCAGGTACGCCAGCAGCGCCGGCAGGATGAAAAACAGCATCAGGCGTTCCAGTCTGTCCGCCATCGGCATGCCGGTGGTGAACCACACCATGTGCAGGCCGTAGGCCAGATACAAGCCCAGAAACAACAGGCCTTCGGCGCGGGTGATGCGGTAGCCGGAATAGAATACCGGCCAGCACAGCATGGCCACGCCAAGCATCACCGGCAGGTCGAAGGCCAGGGCGTTGGGCGACACCGACAGCGGCGTGGGGGCGAGCAGCGCGGTGAGGCCGAGCACCCCCAGCAGATTGAACAGGTTGCCACCGATCACATTGCCCACGGCGATATCCCGCTGGCCGCGCATGGCGGCGATCAGCGAGGTGGCCAGTTGCGGCAGCGAGGTGCCGACCGCCACCACGGTCAGGCCGATGATGCGTTCGGACAGGCCCAGCTCGGTGGCCACGTCGACGGCGGCGTCCAGCAGCAGGTGCCCGGCCACCACCAGCAGTGCCAGGCCCAGGCCCATCCACGCCAGGCTGCTCAGCCAGGGCGCGGATTTGTGTGTGGCGCTGGGCGGCGGCGCGCCACGGTGCTGATGGCGGGACTGGCGCAGCAGCAGGCCGAGGTACAGCGCGAAGGCGCCCAGCATCACCAGGCCGTCGAGGCGCCCCAATTCTTCATTGAACGCGAGGCCGAACACCAGCAGGCTGGCGAGGATCATCAACGGGATATCCAGGCGGATCAACTGGCGCGAAACCCGCAACGGTATGATCAGCGCCGAGAGGCCCAGGGTGACCAGGGTATTGAAGATATTGCTGCCGATCACGCTGCCCACTGCAATATCGGCATTCTCGGCCGCGGCCGCCTGCACGCTGACCGCCAACTGCGGTGCGCTGCTGCCGAAGGCGACGACGCTCAGGCCGATCAGCAGCGGCCTGACCCCCAGGCTCGCGGCCAGGCGCACGGCGGGGCGCACCAGCAGTTCGGCGCCGACGATCAGCAGCAACAGGCCGCCGCTCAGTTGAATCAGGCTTAGCCAGGGAAGGGTGGTCAATCCGAAAATGGCGGGGCTCCAGCGGTCAGTCGTCGAGGCTTTGGATGCGTACGCGGGCAGTGCCGCCTTGCAGCATACCCAATTGGGTGGCCGCTTCGCGTGAAAGATCGATCAGGCGCCCACGGGTGTGCGGGCCGCGATCGTTGATGCGCACTATGACCGATTTGTCGTTGGCCAGGTTGGTGACTTTGACCCGGGTGCCGAAGGGCAGTTGGCGGTGGGCGGCGGTCATTGCATGCGGGTTGAAGGGTTCGCCGCTGGCGGTGCGTTTGCCCTGGTGTTTGGCGCCGTAATACGAGGCCATGCCGGTTTCGTCATAGCCGCGCGGGTTGATGTCGTGGCTGGCGCAGCCGGCCAGCAGGCTGAGGAAGGCAAGGGCGGCGAGCAGACGCTTCATCGGGTGTCCTCTAACGGTTTGCCTGTGGGGTTTGCAGTGGTCTTGAGGACCTCATCGCTGGCAAGCCAGGCGCCTACAGTTCGACGGTGAACACAAACTTTGTGTACGACTCGATCCTGTGGGAGCGGAGCTTGCCCGCGAAGCTTTTAGCGCCCTTGAGGACCTCATCGCAGGCAAGCCAAGCCCCTACAGTTCGACGGTGAACACAAACTTTGTGTACGACTCGATCCTGTGGGAGCGGAGCTTGCCCGCGAAGCTTCTAGCGCCCTTGAGAGCCTGACCGCTATCAGCCTTCGAGCTTGCTTTTCAGCAGTTCGTTGACTTGCTGCGGGTTGGCCTTGCCCTTGGAGGCTTTCATCGCCTGGCCGACAAAAAAGCCGAACATCTTGCCGCGCTTGGCTTCATCCGCCGCCCGATACTGCTCGACCTGCTCGGCGTTGGCCGCCAGCACTTCGTCCAGCACCTTCTCGATGGCACCGCTGTCCGTGACCTGCTTCAGTCCACGGGCCTCGATCACCTCGTCCGCGCTGCCTTCGCCGTTGGCCATGGCTTCGAAGACCATCTTGGCGATCTTGCCGGAGATGGTGTTGTCGGTGATCCGCAGCAACATGCCGCCCAGTTGCTCGGCCGTGACCGGTGCCTGGTCGATGTCCACGCCCAGCTTGTTCAGCAGGCTGCCGAGCTCGACCATGACCCAGTTGGCCGCCAGCTTGGCGTCGCCACCGATGCTCACGACTTTTTCGAAGTAGTCCGCCTGCTCGCGGCTGGAAGCCAGCACGCTGGCATCGTAGACCGAGAGGCCGAACTGTGCCTGGAAGCGCTCGCGTTTCTGCGGTGGCAGCTCCGGCAGTTGCGCGCGGACTTCATCGAGGAAGGCATCCTCAATGACCACCGGCAACAGGTCTGGATCGGGGAAGTAACGGTAGTCGTTGGCTTCCTCCTTGCTGCGCATGGCACGGGTCTCGTCCTTGTTCGGGTCGTACAGGCGGGTCTGCTGGATCACCCGGCCGCCGTCCTCGATCAGTTCGATCTGGCGCTGCACTTCGGTGTTGATCGCCTTCTCGATAAAACGGAACGAGTTGACGTTCTTGATCTCGCAGCGGGTGCCGAACTCGACCTGGCCCTTGGGCCGGACCGAGACGTTGCAGTCGCAACGCAGCGAGCCTTCGGCCATGTTGCCGTCGCAGATGCCCAGGTAGCGCACCAGGGCGTGGATCGCCTTGACGTAGGCCACGGCTTCCTTGGCGTTGCGCATGTCCGGTTCGGAAACGATTTCCAGCAGCGGCGTGCCGGCACGGTTCAGGTCGATGCCGGTGGCGCCGCTGAAATCCTCGTGCAGGCTCTTGCCGGCGTCTTCTTCCAGGTGCGCCCGAGTAATCCCGACGCGCTTGACGGTGCCGTCTTCCAGGGTGATGTCCAGGTGGCCCTTGCCGACAATCGGCAGTTCCATCTGGCTGATCTGGTAGCCCTTGGGCAGGTCCGGGTAGAAGTAGTTCTTGCGCGCGAACACGTTGTGCTGGCCGATCTCGGCGTCGATCGCCAGGCCGAATTTCACCGCCATGCGCACCGCTTCCTGGTTCAGCACCGGCAGGACGCCGGGCATGCCCAGGTCAACCAGGCTCGCCTGGGTGTTCGGCTCGGAACCGAAGGTAGTGGCACTACCGGAGAAAATCTTCGATTGGGTGGCGAGCTGGGTATGAATCTCCAGCCCGATCACGACTTCCCATTGCATGGTGTTATTCCTCAAAGTCTTGCCAGGGTTTTTTGAAACGTCGCGAGCGAAGGTAAGGCAAGGCGAAAACTGACGAGTAAGCGGAGTTGACTCTAGTCAATGAGCATTACGAGTCAGTTTTCAACGCAGCATTACCGAGCGCAGCAGCTTCAAAACCCCTGGGGTGTGCGGGTGTGCCAGTCAGTGTTGAGCTGATACTGGTGCGCAACGTTGAGCAGACGGCCTTCCTGGAAATACGGGGCCAGCAGTTGCACGCCCACCGGCAGGCCGTCGACGAAACCGGCCGGCATGGACAGGCCCGGCAGGCCCGCGAGGTTGGCGGTGACGGTGTAGAAATCTTCCAGGTACTCGGCGACCGGGTCGCTGTTCTTCGCGCCGATCTTCCACGCCGGGTTCGGGGTGGTCGGGCCAAGGATGACGTCGACCTCGTTGAAGGCGGCCATGAAGTCGTTCTTGATCAGACGACGGATCTTCTGTGCTTGCAGGTAGTAGGCGTCGTAGTAGCCGGCCGACAGCGCGTAGGCACCGACCAGGATGCGCCGCTGGACTTCCGCGCCGAAGCCTTCGCCACGGGAGCGCTTGTACAGGTCGGTGAGGTCTTTCGGATCTTCGCAGCGATAGCCGAAACGCACGCCATCAAAGCGCGACAGGTTCGACGAGGCTTCCGCCGGGGCGATCACGTAGTACGCGGGAATCGCGTGCTGCATGTTCGGCAGGCTGATTTCCTTGACGATCGCGCCCAGTTTCTCAAGCTCCTTGATGCTCGCCTGGATCAGTTCGGCGATGCGCGGGTCGAGGCCGGCGCTGAAGTATTCCTTCGGCACGCCGATGCGCAGGCCCTGGATCGAGGTGCCGAGGCTGGCGGAGTAATCCGGTACCGGCTCGTCGATGCTGGTGGAGTCCTGCGGGTCGAAGCCGGCCATGCCTTGCAGCAGCAGGGCACAGTCTTCGGCGCTGCGGGCCAGCGGGCCAGCCTGGTCGAGGCTGGAAGCGTAGGCAATCATGCCCCAGCGCGAAACACGACCGTAGGTCGGTTTCAGCCCGGTGAGGTTGGTCAGCGCCGCCGGCTGGCGGATCGATCCGCCGGTGTCGGTGCCGGTGGCGGCCGGCAGCAGGCGCGCGGCAACTGCCGCGGCCGAACCGCCAGACGAACCGCCCGGCACGTGTGCCAGGTTCCACGGGTTGCGGGCGACGCCGTAGTAGCTCGACTCGTTACCCGAACCCATGGCGAATTCGTCCATGTTGGTCTTGCCCAGGGTCACGGTGCCGGCGGCGGCCAGCTTGGCAACCACGGTGGCGTCATAGGGCGCCTTGAAGTTGTCGAGCATCTTCGAGCCGCAGCTGGTGCGAATGCCCTGGGTGCAGAACAGGTCCTTGTGGGCGATCGGCGCGCCGAGCAGGGCCGCGTTCTCGCCAGCGGCACGGCGGGCATCGGCGGCCTTGGCCTGGCTCAGGGCCAGGTCCTCGGTGAGGCTGATAAAACTGTTGAGCTGCGGGTCGAGCTGGGCGATGCGCGCCAGCAGGGTCCGGGTCAGCTCTTCGGAGGAGAATTTCTTGTCGGCGAGGCCACGGGCGATCTCGGCCAGGGTCATCTGATGCATTGCAGGCTCTTTCCCTTTAGTCGATGACTTTCGGAACCAGGTACAGGCCGTTTTCGACCGCTGGCGCGATGGACTGATAAGCCTCGCGGTGATTTCGCTCGGTGACGACGTCGGCGCGCAGGCGCTGATTCGCTTCCAGAGGGTGGGCAAGCGGTTCGATGCCGCTGGTATCGACAGCCTGCATCTGGTCGACCAGGCCCAGAATGCTGTTCAGGGCTTCGGTGGTGCGTGGAAGATCGGCTTCGACCAGGCCCAGGCGGGCCAGGTGAGCGATTTTTTCCACGTCGGAGCGTTCAAGCGCCATGGGGATCTCCAGTGGAAAACCGGACGGAAGGGGTCCGTTCGGTTAGGCAATACACAATAAAGAGTGTCAATAAGTGCGGGCGCGACTTACGATTGTCGGAACACTACCGCATTTCTACGGTCACATGGCCGCGATTGTATGGGATGGTGCTCGGAAAAACGCCTAATTTAACATATTGGCGCCTTGCCCAAAATCCCCGTCGTTGTTAGAGTTTGCCGCACTTTTTTACCCACGCGTTGCCCAGGGTCCCTTTCCAATGTTCAAGAAACTGCGTGGCATGTTTTCCAGCGATCTCTCCATCGACCTGGGCACAGCCAACACCCTTATCTACGTGCGCGAGCGCGGTATCGTCCTGAATGAGCCATCGGTTGTTGCGATTCGCACCCATGGCAACCAGAAGAGCGTCGTCGCCGTCGGCACCGAGGCCAAGCGCATGCTCGGCCGTACGCCGGGCAACATCGCGGCCATTCGTCCGATGAAAGACGGCGTGATCGCCGACTTCAGCGTCTGCGAAAAGATGCTCCAGTACTTCATCAACAAGGTGCATGAAAA
Organism: Pseudomonas sp. GW821-FHT03C07; assembly: GCF_059420925.1. Taxonomy (NCBI): domain Bacteria; kingdom Pseudomonadati; phylum Pseudomonadota; class Gammaproteobacteria; order Pseudomonadales; family Pseudomonadaceae; genus Pseudomonas; species Pseudomonas sp. GW821-FHT03C07. The sequence goes on along the minus strand of NZ_JBWKUQ010000012.1, from coordinate 69,341 downwards.
CAGCTTCCTGCAGCCCAGCCCTCGGGTGCTGATCTGCGTGCCGTGCAAATCGACCCAGGTCGAGCGTCGGGCCATCCGTGAATCGGCCCTTGGTGCCGGTGCCCGTGAAGTGTTCCTGATCGAAGAGCCGATGGCGGCTGCGATCGGTGCCGGCCTGCCGGTGGAAGAAGCCCGTGGTTCGATGGTGGTCGATATCGGTGGTGGTACCACTGAAATCGCACTGATCTCCCTGAACGGCGTGGTCTATGCCGAATCCGTACGGGTTGGCGGCGACCGCTTCGACGAAGCGATCATCACCTACGTGCGTCGCAACTACGGCAGCCTGATCGGTGAATCCACCGCCGAGCGCATCAAGCAGGAAATCGGTACTGCCTATCCAGGTGGCGAAGTCCGTGAAGTCGACGTCCGCGGGCGTAATCTGGCTGAAGGCGTGCCACGTGCCTTTACCCTGAACTCCAACGAAGTCCTGGAAGCCCTGCAGGAATCCCTGGCGACCATCGTCCAGGCGGTGAAGAGCGCCCTGGAGCAGTCGCCTCCGGAACTGGCCTCGGACATCGCCGAGCGTGGCCTGGTGCTGACCGGCGGTGGCGCCTTGCTGCGTGACCTCGACAAGCTGCTGGCCCAGGAAACCGGTCTGCCGGTGATCGTGGCCGAAGACCCGCTGACCTGCGTCGCCCGTGGCGGCGGTCGCGCCCTGGAAATGATGGATAAGCACACCATGGATCTGCTTTCCAGCGAGTAAGTTCGCTGAGAAGCTCTATGCTGTTCCGCGCGCAGGCAGCACTTTGCATTTGCAGTGCTGCCTGTTGCGTTTATCTTCTGTCAACTTCATCCAGGCCGGTGTGATGCCGTATGAATAAAATGACTCATTGCCTGGGAGGAGCGGCTCATTAAACCGCTTTTTGCCAAAGGCCCCTCATTGGGCGTGCGCTTGTTGGTGCTGGCCGTGCTGTCGGTCGCGCTGATGGTGGTCGATGCCCGTTTCACGCTGCTCAAGCCGGTACGCAGCCAGATGTCGCTGGTACTGATGGAGTCGTACTGGGTCACCGACCTGCCGCAACGTTTGTGGCAAGGTGTGGCCAGTCAGTTCGGCAGTCGTACCGAACTGGTCGCCGAAAATGAAAAACTCCAGACCGAAAACCTGCTGTTGCAAGGGCGCCTGCAAAAACTCGCGGCCTTGACCGAGCAGAACGTACGCCTGCGCGAGTTGCTCAACTCCTCGGCGCTGGTCAACGAGAAGGTCGAAGTCGCCGAACTGATCGGCATGGACCCCAACCCCTTTACCCATCGCATCATCATCAACAAGGGTGAACGTGATGGCGTGGTTCTCGGCCAACCGGTGCTCGATGCCCGTGGCCTGATGGGCCAGGTGGTCGAGTTGATGCCCTACACCTCGCGCGTGCTGCTGCTCACCGACACCACCCACAGCATTCCGGTGCAGGTCAACCGCAACGGCCTGCGGGCGATTGCCAGCGGTACCGGCAATCCCGAGCGCCTGGAACTGCGCCACGTGGCCGACACCGCTGACATCAAGGAAGGCGACCTGCTGGTCAGTTCCGGCCTGGGCCAGCGGTTCCCGGCGGGCTACCCGGTGGCGACGGTCAAGGAAGTGATCCACGATTCCGGCCAGCCTTTCGCCATTGTCCGCGCCGTGCCGACTGCTGCGTTGAACCGCAGCCGTTACCTGTTGCTGGTGTTCAGCGACAGCCGGACCCCGGAAGAACGTGCCAACGAAGCCGCCCAGGCCCAGGAAGCGGAACGCCAGGGCGGTGACGGCGCGCCGCTAGTGCCGGCCACGGTGCCCAAGCCGGCTGCCGCGCCAGTGACCCCGGCCAAACCGGCCGCACCGGCCTCTGCTGCCGCTGCGCCGACAACCCCGGCCAAGCCGGCGGCCCATGCCGTCAAGCCAACCGCTGCCAAACCCGCCGCCAGCAAACCGCCAGCGGCGCCACGGGCAGCCCCCCGGACGGAGGAATAATGGCTGGTACCTTTTCCCGCAATGGCTGGATCGTTTGGCTGACCTTCGCCATCGGCCTGTTGCTCAGCGTTTCGCCGCTGCCACAGTTCATGGAGATCCTGCGCCCGTTGTGGCTGGCGCTGTTGCTGGCGTTCTGGGCGCTGTACCTGCCGCACAAGATCGGCATGGTCACCGCGTTCCTGCTGGGTCTGGCCGAAGACGTGCTCTACGGCACCCTGCTGGGGCAGAACGCATTGATCCTGACCCTCATCACTTTCCTCGTGCTGTCGCTGCAACAACGTCTGCGGATGTTCCCGATGTGGCAACAGAGCCTGGTGCTCCTGGTGATCTTCGGCCTGGCGCAGTTGGTGCAACTCTGGCTCAGCGCCTTGACCGGCAATCGCCAACCGACCCTGGCGCTGGTGCTGCCGGCCCTGGTCAGCGCCTTGCTCTGGCCTTGGGTCAGCTTCGGTCTGCGCGGACTGCGGCGCCGCTACAAAATCAACTGACGGGATCTCGCCGGTCATTTCCGGGTGAGTTGCTGACTCTGCTGACATAGCTCCTATAAAGAGCCCCGACATGGAGATGTCTCGATGACCTCGCTCTACCTGGCTTCCGGCTCACCGCGTCGGCGTGAACTGCTGACGCAGATCGGCGTGCCGTTCAGCGTCATCAGTGCCGAGGTCGATGAAACCCCGCTGTCCGATGAAAGCCCGCTGGCCTACGTCGAGCGTCTGGCGCGAAGCAAGGCCGCGGCCGGGCGTGCGCGCCTGGGTGCCGGGCAAGCCGCGGCCGGTACCTGCGTGCTGGGTGCCGATACCGCCGTGGTCCTGGATGGTCGGATTCTCGGTAAACCGGTGGATGAAGCCGATGCGCTGGCCATGTTGCAGGCTTTGTCCGCTCGCGAACACGAAGTGCTGACGGCCATTGCCGTGCTCGACGGTGAGCGCTGCGAGTCGCGGGTGGTACGCAGTCTGGTGAGATTTCGCCCGATAAACTCGGAAGAAGCTCATCTCTACTGGTCCAGCGGCGAGCCACGGGACAAGGCCGGCGCCTATGCTATTCAAGGTCTGGCGGCGGTGTTCGTGGCGGGGCTGAACGGCAGTTATTCCGGCGTGGTCGGCCTGCCCGTGTGCGAAACCGCAGAACTGCTTGGCCATTTCGGCATACCCTGTTGGCAAAACCTTGTCGTGCGCTGATTGCCGCACGCCCGCGATACGGCAACTTTATTGTGAAAGCGCCTGAACGAGACCCAGCCATGAGTGAAGAGATCCTGATCAACATCACGCCGATGGAATCGCGCGTGGCGGTGGTAGAGAACGGCGTGTTGCAAGAGGTTCATGTCGAGCGTACGCAGAAACGCGGAATTGTCGGCAATATCTACAAGGGCAAGGTGGTGCGGGTGTTGCCGGGCATGCAGGCGGCGTTCGTCGATATCGGCCTGGACCGGGCGGCGTTTATCCACGCCTCGGAAATTTCCATGCGCGAAGGGCCGGCGGTGGAGAGCATCAGCGCGCTGGTGCACGAAGGGCAGAGCCTGGTGGTGCAAGTCACCAAGGACCCCATCGGCACCAAGGGCGCACGCCTGACCACACAACTGTCGATCCCCTCGCGTTACCTGGTGTACATGCCGCGTACCGCGCATGTCGGCATTTCCCTGAAGATTGAGGACGAAGCCGAGCGCGAGCGCCTCAAGCAGGTGGTCAGCGATTGCGTGGCCCGTGAAGGCATCACCGAAGCCGGCGGCTTTATCCTGCGCACGGCGGCCGAGGGCGCCGGGGCCGACGAGATCATGATGGACATCCGTTACCTGCGGCGCCTCTGGGACCAGATCGGCGCGCAGATCAAGACCATCGGCGCCCCCAGCGTGATCTATGAAGACTTGGGCCTGGCCCTGCGCACCTTGCGCGACCTGGTCAGCCCGAGGATCGAGAAGATTCGTATCGACTCGCGGGAAACTTTCCAGAAGACCACGCAGTTCGTCGCCGAACTGATGCCGGAAATCGCCGACCGCCTGGAGCATTACCCCGGCGAGCGGCCGATCTTCGACCTGTATGGCGTCGAGGACGAGATCCAGAAGGCCCTGGAACGCAAGGTCCCGCTCAAGTCCGGCGGCTACCTGGTGGTCGACCCGGCCGAAGCCATGAGCACCATCGACGTCAACACCGGTGCTTTCGTCGGCCATCGCAACCTCGAAGAAACCATCTTCAAGACCAACCTCGAAGCGGCCACCGCGATTGCCCGGCAACTGCGCCTGCGTAACCTCGGCGGGATCATCATCATCGACTTCATCGACATGGAAGACGAGGAGCACCAGCGCCAGGTCCTGCGGACCCTGGAAAAACAACTGGAGCGCGATCACGCCAAGACCAACATCATCGGCATCACCGAGCTGGGCCTGGTGCAGATGACCCGCAAGCGCACTCGCGAAAGCCTTGAGCAGGTGCTGTGCGAGCCCTGCAGCAGTTGCCAGGGGCGTGGCAAGTTGAAGACCCCGGAAACGGTTTGCTACGAGATTTTTCGTGAAATTTTGCGTGAAGCCCGCGCCTACCAGGCCGAAGGTTATAGAGTGTTGGCCAACCAGAAGGTCGTCGACCGCCTGCTGGACGAAGAGTCCGGCAATGTCGCCGAGCTGGAAGGCTTTATCGGCCGCACCATTCGTTTCCAGGTCGAGACCATGTATTCCCAGGAACAATATGACGTGGTGCTGCTCTGATTTCCTGTACTGAGAACCTGCTAGCCCGGTCCTGCGTCGGCCTGTTCATTGAACCTTGCCTGAGGGGGCACTGACATGGAGCGTCTGACACGCTTTGTTGCCGGCTTGACCCGTTGGAGCATGGGCCTCTGTGCGTTGCTGCTGGTGCTGGTGGCGTTATATGTCAGCCTGGGCCGGCAACTGGTACCGCTGGTGGCCGAGTATCGCGCCGAGATCGAAAGCAGGGCCCAGGCCGCCGTGGGGCTGCCGCTGTCCATCGGCAGCCTGGAAGGGCGCTGGCACGGCCTGGCCCCGGTGCTGCTGGCCCACGACGTGAAGGTCGGCCAGGGCGCGTCGATGTTGTTGCTGGACAAGGTCCAGGTGGTGCCCGATCTCTGGGCCAGCCTGCGGGCTCGCGAAGTGCGGATCGCCCATCTTGAACTGGGCGGCCTGCAACTGAGCCTGAAGGAAGACCAGGACGGCCACTGGGCTCTCCAGGGCTTGCCGGTCCAGGACGATCAGCCGTTGGACCCCGCGCAGCTGCTGACCCGCTGGCAGATGATCAAGCAGCTCTCGGTGCTCGACAGTCAGGTGACCTTGCAGCCATTCGGCGAGTCGCCGCTGACCCTCACTTATGTCGGTCTCAACCTGGAAAGCGGTGTGTCGCGCCAACGCCTCGACCTGCGCTTGAATTTGCCCGACGGCCAGCCGGTGGCCCTGAACCTGAGAACCCGCCTGCGCGCCAGCGACTGGCGCAACGGCAGCGCGCAGGCCTACCTGAGCCTGCCGCAAAGCGACTGGGCGCGCTGGCTGCCGGCGCGGCTGAGCGGGCAAATGAAAATCACCGAGCTCAAGGCCGGTGGCGAGTTCTGGTTGAACTGGGCCAATGGCACGGTGCAGAACGCCGTGGTCCGGCTCAATGCGCCGCAATTCCAGGGCGCCTATGCCCAGCGCAAGGCGGTGAGCATCGACAACCTGGCCCTCAACGCCTATGTCCAGCACACCGGACAGGGTTTTGACGTGCAGCTTAATTCCCTGGCCATGAACCTGGGGAAGACGCGCTGGGAAAGCCATCTGCAATTGCAGCAACTTGCCGCCACTGACAAGGCGTCGGAGCACTGGCACCTGCAGGCCGATCGCCTCGACCTGACGCCGATCACCCCCTTGCTCGATGCCCTGGCACCCTTGCCCGAGGGCTTGGCCACGGCTATCGATCACCTGAAAGTCAGCGGCGCCTTGCGCAATGTGCTGCTGGATTACCGCCCTGAAGAAACCGGTGATCAAAAGCTGAGTTTCGCCGCGAACCTGGAGCGGGTCGGTTTCGACGCCTACCATGGCGCCCCGGCGGCGCGTAACGTCAGCGGCAGCATCAGCGGCGACCTCGGCCAGGGCGAACTGCGGATGGACAGCAAGGATTTTTCCCTGCATCTGTACCCGATCTTCAACAACCCCTGGCAGTACCTGCAAGCCAATGCACGCCTGACCTGGCGCCTGGACCAGGAAGGTTTCACCCTGATTGCGCCCTACATCAAGGTGCTCGGGGAAGAGGGCAGGATCGCCGCCGATTTCCTCATTCGCCTGCACTTCGCCCAAGGCACGGAAGACTACATGGATCTGCGGGTCGGCCTGGTGGATGGCGAAGGTCGCTTCACGTCCAAGTACCTGCCGGCGGTGTTGAGCCCGACGCTGGACGAATGGTTGCGCAGCTCGATCCTGCATGGCGCGGTGGAGCAGGGCTTCTTCCAGTACCAGGGGTCGCTGAACCACGACGCCTCGGCCGCGGCGCGCAATATCAGCCTGTTCTTCAAAGTCCATGATACGGAGTTGGCGTTCCAGCCGGGCTGGCCGCATGTCAGCAAGGTCAAGGGCGATGTCTTCATCGAAGACAGCGGGGTGCGGATCAAGGCCAGCGAAGGCCAGTTGCTCAACACCCAGGTCAGCGACATCGTGGTCAATATTCCCCATGTGCCGAGTGGGCAGCACAGCCGCATGTTGCTTGACGGCAACTTTGCCGGTGGGCTGGGCGACGGTCTGAAGATTCTCCAGGAAGCGCCGATCGGCACCGCCGCGACCTTTGCCGGTTGGCAGGCCACAGGTGACCTGTCGGGCAAGGTGAGCCTCGATGTGCCGCTGGTCAAGGCCGAGGCACCGAAGATCCTGGTGGATTTCAAGACCGACAAGGCCACGCTCAAGCTGCCTGATCCGGCCCTGGAACTGAGCCAGCTCAAGGGGAGCTTCCGCTTCGACAGCACCAAGGGGCTGAGTGCCGAAAACATCAGTGCCCAGGCATTCGAGCGGCCCATCAGCGCGCAGATTTTCGCCGACGGCAAAGCGGGCAGTCTCAATACCCGGGTGGTGGCCAAGGGGCAGGTGGCGATCAAGAAACTCGGCGATTGGCTGGGTGTCGGCCAGGCGTTGCCGGTCTCGGGCGACCTGCCTTACCAGTTGCAACTGACCCTGGACGGCGCCGACAGCCAGTTGATGATCAACTCCAACCTCAAGGGCGTTGCCGTCGACTTGCCGGCGCCGTTCGGCATGCCGGCCAGCCAGGGCCGCGACAGCGTGTTCCGCATGACCCTGCAAGGCGCCGAACGGCGTTACTGGTTCGATTACGGCACCCTGGCCAACTTCACCTTTGCCGCGCCGAGCGGCAGGTTCGGCGAGGGGCGTGGTGAACTGCTCCTCGGTGAAGGCGATGCCCAACTACCGGCGACCAAGGGCCTGCGAGTCCGCGGGGTATTGTCGGAGCTCGACCTGGAGTCCTGGCAGGCCGTCGCCGACCGTTATGTGGGGCAGGATCCGGGCGGCAGTGCCAAGCAATTGCTCAGCAGCGAGGATGTCAAGGTCGACAAGCTCAGTGCTTTCGGTATCCAGTTCGACCAGGTGAATCTGCAGATGGCCCGTAGCGCCAATGCCTGGGGCTTGCAGATCGACAGCCAGCAGGTCAAGGGCAGCGTGACCTTGCCGGATACCAAAGGTGTGCCGATTGGCGTCAAGCTGGCCTATGTGCGTTTGCCGGCGCCGGACCCGAGCGTGGTGGCGGATGAGAATGCCCCGGATCCGTTGGCGTCGGTCGATCCGCGGCAGATTCCATCCGTGGACCTGAGCATCGAGCAACTGTTCCAGGGCAATGACCTGGTGGGTGCCTGGTCGCTCAAGGCGCGTCCGACCCCCACGGGCATCAAGCTCAATGATCTCAATCTTGGCCTCAAGGGCATGCTGCTGCAAGGTTCCGGCGGTTGGGAAGGACTACCGGGCAGCAGCGGCAGTTGGTTCAACGGGCGCCTGGAGGGCAAGAACCTGGCGGACGTGCTCAAGGCCTGGAGCTTTGCCCCGACCGTCACCAGTGAGGATTTCCACGTCGACGTCGACGGCCGCTGGCCCGGCTCGCCGGCCTGGGTCGGGCCCAAGCGCTTCTCGGGCAGTATCGATGCAACCCTGAACAAGGGCCAGTTCGTTGAGGCCGATGGCGGTGCCCAGGCCCTGCGGGTATTTGGCCTGTTGAACTTCAACTCCATCGGTCGCCGCCTGCGCCTGGACTTTTCCGACCTGCTGGGCAAAGGCCTGAGCTACGACCGGGTCAAGGGCCTGCTGGTGGCCAGCGATGGCGTGTATGTGACGCGCATGCCGATCACCCTGACCGGGCCTTCGAGCAACCTGGAGCTCAACGGCACCCTCGATATGGTCGCCGATCGGGTCGATGCCAAGCTGCTGGTGACCTTGCCGGTGACCAACAATCTGCCGATTGCCGCGTTGATCGTCGGCGCGCCGGCCATCGGCGGCGCACTGTTCCTGATCGACAAGTTGATCGGCGACCGCGTAGCGCGTTTCGCCAGCGTCAAATACAGCGTCACGGGCCCCTGGAAAGAACCGAAGATCACTTTCGACAAGCCGTTTGACAAGTCGAAGTAAGGCCCCGGCGCAAATCGGTTGCGCTGGCATTTTTCGTACTGGGCGTGCAGCTGCATGGAGTAGCATGACGCTATGTCTTTGAAGGAGTGCGCCATGACCTTTTCCGTCATCCAGATGGTCAGCCAGAGCGATGTCCTGGCCAACCTGGCCCAGGCGCGCGCGCTGCTGGAGCGGGCTGCCGAAGGCGGAGCGCGGCTGGCCGTGCTGCCGGAAAATTTCGCCGCCATGGGGCGTCGTGACATCGCCGAGATCGGTCGGGCCGAAGCCTTGGGCGAAGGACCGATCCTGCCCTGGTTGAAACAGGCCGCCCGCGACCTCAAGTTATGGATAGTGGCGGGCACCTTGCCGTTGCCGCCCGTCGACCAGCCGCATGCCAAGGCCAACGCCTGTTCGCTGTTGATCGACGAGCAGGGCGAGGCGGTGGCACGTTACGACAAACTGCATTTGTTCGATGTGGACGTGGCGGACACGCGCGGGCGTTATCGCGAATCCGATGACTATGCTTATGGCAGCCAGGTGGTGGTGGCCGACACCCCGGTCGGGCGCCTGGGTCTGAGCGTGTGTTACGACCTGCGCTTTCCCGAGCTCTACAGCGAGTTGCGCAAGGCCGGTGCCGAATTGATTAGCGCGCCCTCGGCCTTTACCGCCGTGACCGGTGCGGCGCATTGGGAGGTGCTGATTCGCGCCCGGGCCATCGAGACCCAGTGCTACCTGCTGGCGGCGGCCCAGGGTGGGGTGCATCCGGGGCCACGGGAAACCTTCGGCCATGCGGCGATTGTCGACCCATGGGGGCGTATCGTCGCCGAACAGGATCAAGGCGAAGCGGTGTTGCTGGCCGAACGCGACAGTAATGAACAGGCGTCCATCCGGGCGCGGATGCCGGTGGTGAGCCATCGGCGCTTTTTCTCGCAGGGCGCGCAGCGACCTGCATCGGAATGACGAAATAAGGCGCAAAACTATGAGCGAGTTGTTGTCCTCAGTCAGCGAACACCTGTTGGCGCCGGGTGGCGTGACCATCGAAAGCCTGCAAGCAGTGCTGAGCGATCTGGCCGGGCCGGGCATCGATGCCGCCGACCTGTATTTCCAGGGGCAGATTTCCGAGTCCTGGGCCCTGGAAGACGGCATCGTCAAGGAAGGCAGTTTCAACCTTGACCAGGGTGTCGGCGTGCGCGCCCAGTCCGGCGAAAAAACCGGCTTTGCCTACAGTAACGCGATCACCCTCGAAGCCCTGGGCTCGGCGGCGCGTGCCGCGCGCTCGATTTCCCGGGCCGGGCAGCATGGTAAGGTGCAGGTGTTCAGCAGCCAGGATGTCACGCAGTTGTATGCGCCGGACAACCCGCTGGACGTCATGAGCCGGGCCGAGAAGGTCGAGTTGCTCAAGCGGGTCGATGTCGCCACCCGGGCCCTGGATCCGCGTATCCAGCAGGTCTCGGTGAGCATGGCCGGGGTCTGGGAGCGGATTCTGATTGCCTCCACCGACGGCGGCCTGGCGGCGGATGTGCGGCCACTGGTGCGCTTCAATGTCAGCGTGATCGTCGAGCAGAACGGTCGTCGCGAACGCGGCGGTCACGGCGGCGGCGGGCGTACCGACTATCGTTATTTCCTGACTGAAGACCGGGCCATGGGGTATGCCCGCGAGGCCTTGCGCCAGGCGCTGGTCAACCTCGAGGCGATTCCCGCGCCAGCCGGTACCTTGCCGGTGGTGCTCGGTTCCGGCTGGTCCGGGGTGCTGCTGCACGAGGCGGTCGGCCACGGCCTGGAAGGCGACTTCAACCGCAAGGGCAGTTCGGCCTACAGCGGGCGGATGGGCGAAATGGTCGCCTCGAAACTCTGCACCATCGTCGATGACGGTACCCTGGTGGGCCGGCGCGGTTCCCTGAGCGTCGATGACGAAGGCACGCCAACCGAGTGCACCACGCTGATCGAAAACGGCGTGCTCAAAGGTTATATGCAGGACAAGCTCAATGCCCGGCTGATGGGCGTGGCGCGGACCGGCAACGGTCGTCGCGAGTCCTACGCGCACCTGCCGATGCCGCGCATGACCAACACCTACATGCTGGGCGGTGAAAGCGATCCGGCGGAAATCATCGCTTCGGTGAAACGCGGTATCTACTGCGCCAACCTCGGTGGTGGCCAGGTCGATATCACCAGTGGCAAGTTCGTGTTCTCCACCAGCGAGGCCTACCTGATCGAAGACGGCAAGATCACCGCACCGGTCAAGGGCGCGACCCTGATCGGCAACGGCCCGGAAGCCATGAGTCGGGTGTCGATGGTCGGCAACGACCTGGCGCTGGACAGCGGCGTGGGGACCTGCGGCAAGGATGGGCAGTCGGTGCCGGTGGGTGTCGGTCAGCCGACCTTGAAGATCGATGCTATCACCGTGGGTGGCACGGGGTCGTAGGAAGAGGTGGAGCGTCGGGTGAGCGCCAAGGCGACTCACCCGGGGCGAAGATCAACGCAGACCGCGTTGAGTATCGTCCAGCTCACGGATGTATTTGAAGATTTTACGGCTGGCGGCCGGCGCTTTGTTCTGCGCAAGCTCGTGTTGAGCCTGGCGGATCAGGGAACGCAGTTGCTGGCGATCAGCGTCCGGGTATTCGACGACGAACTTTTCCAGGACATCGTCGGAGCCGGCGATCAGGCGATCGCGCCAGCGTTCGAGATTGTGGAAGCGTTCGTTGTATTGCCGGGTGGAGGCATCGAGTTGGTCGAGCAACATCAGGATGGCGTCAGTGTCCTGGTCGCGCATCAGCCTGCCGATGAACTGGATATGCCGTTTACGCGCGATATTCGCGGTGTGCTTCGGCGCTTCGGCCAGGGCACGGCGCAAGCCGTCGGTCAGTGGCAGTTTTGCCACCAAGTCGGGCTTGAGTGTTGTCAGGCGCTCGCCGAGATCAACCAGAGCATGCAGCTCGCGTTTGACCTGGGTTTTGCTTTTCTCCCCATCGAGGGAGTCGTCGTAAGAATCAACCATGGTGGCAGTCCGCAAAGAAACGTCGCCATGATAACCAGTCGGGGGCCGCTTGTCCGGCCCGGTCGCTCGAAGACCTTGACCGAAAGCAGAATTTGAGTGGAGAAAGCCATGAGTTCAGCACAAAGCGTCGGCCCGCAGGCGTTGCCGGTCCTGCAGGAGCAGGTCGAGCAGATTCTCGCCGAAGCCAAACGCCAGGGCGCCAGTGCCTGTGAAGTGGCAGTGTCCCTGGAACAGGGGTTGTCGACTTCGGTGCGCCAGCGGGAAGTTGAAACCGTCGAGTTCAACCGCGACCAGGGCTTCGGCATCACCTTGTATGTGGGGCAGCGCAAGGGGTCGGCCAGCACCTCGGCCAGCGGTCCCGAGGCGATTCGCGAAACCGTGGCGGCGGCCCTGGCCATCGCCCAGCACACCTCGGAAGACCAGCACTCGGGCCTGGCTGATGCCGCCCTGATGGCCAAGGAGCTGAAGGACTTCGACCTGTTCCATGCCTGGGACATCACACCCGAGCAGGCCATCGAGCGCGCCTTGATCTGTGAAGCGGCGGCGTTCGACGCCGACAGCCGGATCAAGAATGCCGACGGCACCACCCTGAGTACGTCCCAGGGTTGCCGTGTGTATGGCAACAGCCACGGCTTTATCGGCGGCTCGGCCTCGACCCGGCACAGCCTCAGCTGCGTGATGATCGCCGAAGGCGATGGCCAGATGCAGCGCGATTACTGGTATGACGTCAATCGCCAGGGTGAATTGCTCGCGGATGCCGCGGGCATTGGCCGCAAGGCCGCGCAGCGGGCGGCCAGCCGCCTGGGTGCGCGCCCGGTGCCGACCTGCGAAGTGCCGGTGCTGTTCTCGGCGGAATTGGCCGGTGGTTTGTTCGGCAATTTCCTTTCGGCAATCTCCGGCGGCAACCTGTACCGCAAGTCGTCATTCCTCGAAGGGGCAATGGGCCAGCGCCTGTTCCCGGAATGGTTGACCCTCGACGAGCGTCCGCACCTGATGCAGGGCATGGGCAGCTCGGCCTTTGACGGCGACGGCCTGGCGACCTATGCCAAGCCGTTCGTCGAAAATGGCACCCTGGTCTCCTACGTGCTGGGTACCTACTCGGGCCGCAAGCTGGGCCTGCCGAGCACGGCCAACGCCGGTGGCGTGCACAACCTGTTCGTCACCCATGGGGTCGAGGACCAGGACGCGCTGATCCGGCGCATGGGCCGCGGCCTGCTGGTGACCGAGTTGATGGGCCATGGCCTGAACATGGTCACCGGGGATTATTCGCGCGGTGCGGCGGGCTTCTGGGTCGAGAATGGCGAAATCCAGTTCCCGGTTCAGGAAGTGACCATTGCCGGCAATATGCGCGATATGTTCAAGCAGATCGTCGCGGTGGGCAGCGATCTGGAACTGCGCAGCCATATCCGTACCGGTTCGGTATTGATCGAGCGGATGACCGTCGCCGGTAGCTGATTGCACTGATTAAAAAGGCGCGCCATCCGTTGGATGGCGCGCCTTTTTTGTGGCGTTTTACACGCCCGCAATGGCCTGACTGAAACGCCTGTTGGCGAAGGGTGTAGGCGCGAGCTTGCTCGCGATGGACGTCAACGATAATGCGGGGAACCTGGTGCCCCTTGGTGTCAGGGCTACCATCGCGAGCAAGCTCGCTCCTACAGAGTACGGGGCAGGCCGGCGTTATTCGCCTTCGTCGAAATAGTTGTTGATCAGCTTGACCAGCGCGGCCATCGCATCGTCTTCCTGCTCGCCTTCGGTCTTCAGGTGGATCTTGGTGCCTTTGCCGGCCGCGAGCATCATCATGGCCATGATGCTCTTGCCGTCGACCATGCTTTCCGGTGTACGCCCGGCGCGGATCTGGCAGGGGAACTGGCCGGCCACGCCGACGAACTTCGCCGAAGCGCGGGCATGCAGACCCAGTTTGTTGATGATTTCAATTTCCAGAGCGGGCATCGCGGTGGTGGTCCTTTCAGCTAAGGTCGCGGTGGCGGACCTGGACGTTCTTCAGGGATTGTTGCAGGGCCTTGCCCAAGCGTTCGGTGAGGTAGACGGAGCGGTGATGCCCGCCCGTGCAGCCGATGGCAATAGTGACATAAGCCCGGTTGCTGGCGGCAAAACGCGGCAACCATTTGAGCAAATAACTGGAAATATCTTGGTACATTTCCTCGACGTCGGCTTGTGCGGCCAGGTATTCGGCCACCGGTTGGTCGAGCCCGGACTGCTCGCGCAATTCCGGTTTCCAGTAGGGGTTGGGCAGGCAACGTACGTCGAACACCAGGTCGGCATCCACCGGCATTCCGCGCTTGAAGCCGAACGATTCGACCAGGAAGGCGGTGCCTGGTTCCGGCTGGTTCAGCAGGCGCAGCTTGATGGTGTCGCGCAGTTGGTAGAGGTTCAGGTGGGTGGTATTGACCTTGAGGTCGGCCAGGTCCGAGATCGGCCCCAACAGGTTGCTTTCGTCGCGAATGGCCTCGGCCAGGGAACGATTGGCATTGCTCAGCGGGTGGCGGCGACGGGTTTCGGAAAAACGCTTGAGCAGGGTTTCTTCGTCGGCGTCCAGGTACAGCACATCGCACTGGATGTGCCGGCTGCGCACTTCATCGAGCAGTTCCGGGAAGCGCGACAGGTGGCTGGGCAGGTTGCGCGCGTCGATGGAAACGGCCACCAGCGGTTGCGCCAGCTCGGTATGGATCAGCGCGCGCTCGGCCAGTTCCGGCAACAGGCCGGCCGGTAGGTTGTCAATGCAGTAGTAGCCGCTGTCCTCGAGGACATCGAGGGCGGTACTTTTACCCGAGCCGGAACGACCACTGACGATGATCAAGCGCATGGTCAGTGACCACTCTGCTCGTCCAGGACCACCTGATACAGGGCCTGGTTGGAGGTTGCACCGCGCAGCTTGTCACGCACGTCCTTGCGGTCGAGCATGCTGGCAATCTGCCGTAGCAGCTCCAGGTGGGCATCGGTGGCGGCTTCCGGGACCAGCAGGACGAACAGCAGGTCAACCGGCGCGCCGTCGATGGCATCGAAATCGATGGGGGCGTCCAGATGCATCAGGGCGCTGATGGGTGCCACGCAACCCTTCAGGCGGCAGTGCGGGATGGCAATGCCATTGCCGAAACCGGTCGAGCCGAGTTTTTCCCGCGCGATCAGGCTGTCGAAGACATCCTGCATCGCCAGATAAGGAACTTCCTGGCTGATCAGGTTGGCAATTTGCTCGAGGGCTTTCTTTTTACTGCCGCCCGGCACGTTCACCAAGGAACGGCCGGGGGTCAGGATGCTTTCAAGTCGGATCATGGATGGGTATCAGCGACCTGTACCTTGGAGCAGGTGCAGGTTCTTTTCCTTATGCTTTTTCAGTTGTCGGTCCAACTTGTCGGTAAGCAGGTCGATCGCCGCATACATGTCGTCATGCTCGGCGTTGGCGACCACTTCACCGCCGTGGATATGCAAGGTGGCTTCGATTTTCTGCTTCAGTTTTTCGACGGCCATGGTCACCTGTACGTTGGTGATCTTGTCGAAATGACGCTCCAGTCGGTCGAGTTTCTCGCCGATGTAAGCACGCAGGGGTTCGGTCACTTCCAGTTGGTGTCCACTGATATTGACTTGCATACAGCTTCTCCTTCGTTGCCAGTGCATAACGCGGCAGGCGATTGCCTGCCACAGTGCTACGCCCTGAAAGTCACCGATCGGCGACTTTCAGAAAGCAGCCCAGACGCTGTAACGCGGCCCCGTCCACTACATCAGTCGCTTCCGCTCGCTGGAGGGGGCGATCCCCAGGGACTCACGGTATTTGGCGACGGTACGACGGGCCACCTGAATGCCTTGTGCCTCCAGTAAACCAGCGATCTTGCTGTCACTCAACGGCTTTTTCTGATTTTCCGCTGCAACCAGTTTCTTGATGATCGCGCGGATCGCCGTGGACGAGCATTCGCCGCCTTCGGAGGTGCTGACGTGGCTGGAGAAAAAGTATTTCAGTTCATAGATACCGCGGGGGGTATGCATGAATTTTTGCGTGGTCACCCGGGAAATCGTCGATTCGTGCATGCCCACCGCTTCGGCGATGTCATGCAGGACCAACGGTTTCATCGCCTCGTCACCGTACTCCAGGAAGCCGCGCTGGTGCTCGACGATCTGGGTGGCGACCTTCATCAGGGTTTCGTTGCGGCTCTGCAGGCTCTTGATGAACCAGCGAGCTTCCTGCAACTGGTTGCGCATGAAGGTGTTGTCGGCGCTGGTGTCGGCACGCCGGACAAAACCGGCGTACTGCGGGTTGACCCGCAGGCGGGGTACCGATTCCTGGTTCAGTTCCACCAGCCAGCGCTCGTTGTCCTTGCGCACGATCACGTCCGGCACCACGTATTCGGCTTCGCTGGACTCGATTTGCGAGCCCGGGCGCGGGTTGAGGCTCTGGACCAGTTCGATGACCTGGCGCAGTTCGTCTTCCTTGAGCTTCATGCGCCGCATCAACTGGCTGTAGTCGCGGCTGCCGAGCAGATCGATGTAGTCGCTGACCAGGCGCTGGGCTTCGGCCAGCCAAGGCGTGCGGGCCGACAGCTGGCGCAGTTGCAGCAACAGGCATTCGCCGAGGTTGCGCGCGCCGATGCCGGCCGGTTCGAATTGCTGGATGCGATGCAGCACCGCTTCGATCTCGTCCAGCTCGATATCCAGCTCCGGGTCGAAGGCGTCGAGGATTTCCTCGAGGGTCTCGTCCAGGTAGCCCTGATTGTTGATGCAGTCGATCAGGGTTACGGCGATCAGCCGGTCGGTGTCGGACATCGGTGCCAGGTTCAGTTGCCAGAGCAGGTGGCTCTGCAGGCTCTCGCCGACCGAGGTGCGGGTGGTGAAGTCCCACTCGTCGTCATCGTTGCTTGGCAGGCTGCTGGCGCTGGTCTGGTAGACATCTTCCCAGGCGGTGTCGACGGGCAGCTCGTTGGGAATGCGCTCGTTCCAGTCGCCTTCCTCGAGATTGTCCACCGTCGGCGCGGTTTCCTGCTGGTAGGACGGTTCTTCGACCTCGGTGTTGGGTTTGTGCTCGGCGTTGTCGGCCAGCGGGTCGGTATTGTCGAAGTCGTCGCCTTCTTCCTGGCGTTCGAGCATCGGATTGGACTCCAGGGCCTCCTGGATTTCCTGCTGAAGGTCCAGGGTCGACAATTGGAGCAGGCGGATGGCCTGTTGCAGCTGCGGTGTCATCGTCAGCTGCTGGCCCATTCTCAGGACTAGCGATGGTTTCATGGCAGGGGCTTAACACCTTATTCGCCGGCGCGCATGCGCCATCCACTCTACAGGGCGCCGGGGCGCCAAACATAAGCAAATTATATGCCTGAAACCCGAGCCTTTGCCTAGAGCGTTGTAACAATAAAAATTGTGTGGTTTTTATTGAACGGGGCGCGCTCTGGCGCTTGATCCTTTGCCTCGATGTTTACAGGCGGAATTCGTGGCCCAGGTAGACTTCCTTGACCAGTTCGTTGGCCAGGATGGTGGCCGAATCGCCTTCGGCAATCAGCTGTCCATCATTGACGATATAGGCGGTTTCGCAGATGTCCAAGGTCTCGCGGACGTTGTGGTCGGTGATCAATACACCGATGCCCTTGGCCTTGAGGTGATAGATGATCTGTTTGATATCGCCTACGGAAATCGGGTCAACCCCGGCGAAGGGTTCGTCGAGCAGGATGAATTTCGGCGCGGTGGCCAGGGCGCGGGCAATTTCCACGCGACGCCGTTCGCCACCAGACAGGCTCATACCGAGGTTATCGCGGATGTGGCTGATGTGGAATTCCTGCAGCAGGCTTTCCAGCTCCTTGCGGCGAGCGTTCTTGTCGATGTCCTTGCGGGTCTCGAGGATTGCCATGATGTTGTCCGCCACCGACAGTTTGCGGAAAATCGACGCTTCCTGGGGCAGGTAGCCGATCCCGGCGCGCGCGCGGCCGTGCATGGGCTGGTGGCTGACGTCCTGGTCGTCGATCAGCACGCGACCCTGGTCGGCCTGAACCAGACCGACGATCATGTAGAAGCAGGTGGTCTTGCCGGCACCGTTGGGGCCGAGCAAGCCGACGATCTGCCCGCTGTCGATCGACAGGCTGACATCACGCACCACCTGGCGACTTTTGTAGGCCTTGGCCAGATGCTGGGCTTTCAGGGTTGCCATTACTGCGCCTTCTGCTGTTCGGTTTTCTGCTTCGGCTGGATGACCATGTCGATGCGTGGGCGCGGTGCGGTGATCGCGCTACCGTTGGCGCGACCGGCCTGGGCAATCTGCTTCACCGTGTCGTAGACGATTTTCTCGCCTTCGGTGGTGTTGCCGTCGTTGATCACCTTGGCCTTGTCGATCAGGATGATGCGGTTCTGCTGAGCGTGGTACTGGATGGTCACGCCATAGCCCTGCACCGGCTTCGGATCGCCGACTTTCTGCAGTTGCTCGAAGTAGGCCAGGTTGCCCACGGAGGTCACCACGTCGATGGCGCCGTCCTTGGTCCGGGTCAGCGTCACGGTGTTGCCCTTGACGATCATCGAGCCTTGGGTAATGACCACATCGCCCTTGTAGGTGGCGATGCCTTGCTTGTCGTCCAGTTGAGCGTCGTCGGCTTGGATGCGGATGGGCTGCTGGCTGTCGGTCGGCAGTGCCCAGGCGCTCACGCTTCCCAGTGCCGCACCCAGGCCAAGCAAAATAGGGAGGGTTTTAACGAGACTCATACTGTCCTCTTACATTGGACAGCAGGTGTATCCGGCTGTCGTTCAAATACGCTTTCATTCCCTTGCCAGTGGTCACGCCGTCGGCACCGTCGATTCTAACGGCTTGCTCGGTCTGCGCATATTGCTTCTGTGGGAATACTGTCATTCGACTGCTGGTAATGATCACTTCCCGCTGTAGTTCGTCAGTGCGCGCCACCCGTACCGAGTCGATCAGTTCGATCTCGGTGCCGTCCGGGTTGACCTCGGCGTGCTCGCTCTGGACGTGCCAGGGATAGACCGTGCCACGGTAGATGTGCATGTCGGGCTTGGTCACCAGGGTCACGTCGGAAGCCTTGAGGTGTTCGACCTTGTCACCGGTCAGGTCGTACTGGACCCGGCCGTCCGGCATGTACTGAATGCTGTGGGCGTTAATAGCGTAGTAGTCGATCTGGGTTTCATCGACCTGCGCCACCGGGCGCTCGAGGAAGCGTTCCGGGCTGATGTTCCAGTAGCCAACAGCCGCGAAAATCGCAGCAATGACAGCGAACAGCAGAATGTTGCGAATTTTCTTGCTCAGCATAAATAGCTCTACAGGTAGGCGGCGTGAGCCGCTTCAAGGCTGTCCTGGGCTTGCAGGATCAGCTCGCAGAATTCGCGGGCGGCGCCTTCGCCACCCCGGGCCCGGGTAATACCGTGGGCGTGTTCGCGGACGAAGCTGGCGGCGTTGGCCACCGCCATGCCCAATCCGACGCGGCGGATCACCGGCAGGTCCGGCAGGTCGTCACCCAGGTAGGCGACCTGTTCATAGCTTAGATTGAGCTGGGCGAGCAGGGCGTCGAGCACCACCAGCTTGTCCTCGCGACCCTGGTAGACATGGGGGATGCCGAGGTTCTGCGCGCGGCGTTCGACCAGTGCGGTCTTGCGACCGCTGATAATAGCGGTTTGCACGCCGGCGGCCATCAGCATCTTGATGCCCTGGCCGTCGAGGGTGCTGAACGACTTGAATTCGCTGCCGTCTTCGAGGAAGTACAGGCGGCCATCGGTCAGCACGCCGTCGACGTCGAAGACCGCCAGCTTGATGGCTTTGCCGCGTTGCAACAGATCGTCGTTCATTTACATCACTCCCGCGCGCAGCAGATCGTGCATATTCAGGGCGCCCACCGGGCGATCTTCGCCGTCGATCACCACCAGCGCGCTGATCTTGTGGTCTTCCATGATTTTCAGGGCTTCGGCGGCGAGCATCTCGGCCCGTGCGGTCTTGCCGTGGGGAGTCATGACGTCTTCGATCAGGGCCGTGTGAATGTCGATGGTGCGGTCCAGGGTCCGGCGCAGGTCGCCGTCGGTGAAGATCCCGGCCAGGCGCCCGTCGGCTTCGACGATCACGGTCATGCCGAGGCCTTTGCGCGTCATTTCCATCAGCGCGTCTTTCAGCAGGGTGCCGCGCAGTACCTGTGGCAACTCGTCGCCGGCATGCATGACATTTTCCACTTTCAGCAACAGTCGACGACCCAGGGCGCCGCCCGGATGGGAAAAGGCAAAGTCCTCGGCGGTGAAGCCGCGGGCTTCGAGCAGTGCCACGGCCAGGGCATCGCCCATCACCAGGGCGGCGGTGGTGGAGGAGGTCGGGGCCAGATTCAGCGGGCAGGCCTCATGCTCGACATGCACGTTCAGGTTGACTTCGGCGGCCTTGGCCAGCGGCGAGTCGGGGTTGCCGGTCAGGCTGATCAACTGGATGCCCAGGCGCTTGATCAAGGGCAGCAGGGTGACGATTTCCGCGGTGGAGCCGGAGTTGGACAGGGCCAGGATGATGTCGTCCCGGGTGATCATGCCCATGTCGCCGTGGCTGGCCTCGGCGGGATGCACGAAAAACGCCGTGGTGCCGGTACTGGCCAGGGTCGCGGCGATCTTGTTGCCGATGTGCCCGGACTTGCCCATGCCGACCACGACCACACGGCCCTTGCTGGCCAGAATCATTTCGCAAGCGCGTACGAAATCCGCGTCGATGTGGGCGAGCAAGCCTTCTACGGCTTCGCGTTCGAGGCGGATGGTGCGTTGTGCTGATTGAATCAGGTCGCTGGATTGGCTCATGTCAGAAATCGGTTAGCCTGATGAAAAGGCGCGATTATAGCGGCAATGACTTCTCCACTCACACTAGATCATTGCGTTTTGCGTGGAGGCTGTAGGAGTTTGCCTTCGGTTTTTATCTCGCAAGCTGTCAAGCCCGGCTGTATTTATCCTGAACAAGGGTGGCTTCGGTCTTGGGCGGCTCGTATCAGCGGTGATATAGTTCGCGGCTAGTTCGGCCCGCTCAGGACGTATGCGCCTCTTTTCAAGAGAGGCCGGGTGTCCGAGTCCGAGGCCGCATCGCAAGGAGTTTAGATGAGCGCCGATAACGCCTACGCGGTCGAGCTGAAGGGTGTGACCTTCAAGCGCGGTGCGCGCAGCATCTTCAATAATGTCGACATTCGTATCCCGCGAGGCAAGGTCACCGGCATCATGGGGCCTTCCGGGTGCGGCAAGACCACCCTGTTGCGGCTGATAGGCGCGCAACTGCGCCCTAGCGGCGGCGAAGTCTGGGTCAATGGTCAGAATCTCCCCACCCTGTCGCGCGGCGATCTGTTCGATGCGCGCAAGCACATGGGCGTGCTGTTCCAGAGCGGTGCACTGTTCACCGACCTGGACGTTTTCGAGAACGTCGCCTTTCCGCTGCGGGTTCACACCGAACTGCCGGAAGAAATGATTCGTGACATTGTCCTGCTCAAATTGCAGGCGGTAGGCCTGCGCGGGGCGGTCGACCTGATGCCCGACGAATTGTCCGGCGGCATGAAACGTCGTGTGGCTCTGGCCCGGGCCATTGCCCTGGACCCGCAGATCCTCATGTACGACGAACCGTTCGTCGGTCAGGACCCGATCGCCATGGGCGTACTCGTGCGCTTGATCCGCCTGCTCAATGACGCCCTGGGCATCACCAGCATTGTGGTCTCCCATGATCTGGCCGAAACCGCCAGCATCGCCGACTACCTGTATGTGGTCGGTGATGGCGAGGTGCTCGGGCAAGGTACCCCGGAAGAACTGATGAACGCCGATAACCCGCGTATCCGCCAGTTTATGAAGGGCGATCCCGACGGTCCCGTACCGTTCCACTTTCCGGCGCCGGACTACCGCACCGACCTGTTGGGGAAGCGCTGACAATGCGCAAGAAATCCATTATCGAGAGAGTGCGTCTGTTCGGTCGCTCGGGCCTGGACGTGCTCGCCGTGTTCGGTCGTTCGACCCTGTTTCTCTCCCATGTGCTGTTCGGCCGCGGCAGCATCGGCGGCGGCTTCGGGCTGCTGATCAAGCAATTGCATTCCGTGGGCGTGATGAGCCTGGTGATCATTGTCGTCTCCGGGGTCTTCATCGGCATGGTCCTGGCTCTGCAGGGTTTCAATATCCTCTCCAGCTACGGTTCCGAGCAGGCGGTGGGGCAGATGGTCGCCCTGACCCTGTTGCGCGAGCTCGGGCCGGTGGTCACCGCGTTGCTGTTCGCCGGGCGGGCCGGTTCGGCGCTGACCGCCGAAATCGGCAACATGAAGTCCACCGAGCAGCTTTCCAGCCTGGAGATGATCGGTGTCGATCCGCTCAAGTACATCATCGCGCCGCGGTTGTGGGCCGGCTTCATTTCCCTGCCGCTGCTGGCAATGATCTTCAGCGTGGTTGGGATCTGGGGCGGTTCGTGGGTGGCGGTGGACTGGCTGGGGGTCTATGAGGGCTCCTACTGGGCCAACATGCAGAACAGTGTGACGTTCAACAGTGATGTGCTGAACGGCATCATCAAAAGTATCGTGTTCGCCTTCGTGGTGACCTGGATTGCCGTGTTTCAAGGCTACGACTGCGAACCCACTTCCGAGGGGATCAGCCGTGCCACGACCAAGACCGTGGTCTATGCCTCCCTGGCAGTGCTGGGCCTTGACTTTATTCTGACCGCCTTGATGTTTGGAGATTTCTGATGCAAAACCGCACCCTGGAAATCGGTGTCGGCCTTTTTCTGCTGGCTGGCATCCTGGCTTTGCTGCTGCTTGCGTTGCGGGTCAGTGGACTGTCCCCTACGGCAAACACTGAAACGTATAAATTATATGCGTACTTCGACAATATCGCCGGTTTGACTGTCAGAGCTAAGGTCACCATGGCCGGTGTCACCATCGGCAAGGTAACGGCGATCGATCTGGACCATGACAGTTTCACCGGTCGGGTGACCATGCAAGTTGAAAAACGCGTGAACAACCTGCCGACTGATTCCACTGCGTCTATCCTCACGGCGGGCTTGCTCGGTGAGAAGTACATCGGCCTCAGCGTGGGCGGGGAAGACACCCTGCTCAAGGATGGTGGGACTATCCACGACACCCAGTCGTCGCTGGTGCTGGAAGATCTGATCGGTAAATTCCTGCTCAATACCGTGAATAAAGACGCCAAATGAGGAGTTTTTCCATGATCTCGATGTTGCGACGTAGTCTGCTGGTGCTGCTGGCGACCTTGCCCTTGATGGGCACTGCCCTGGCTGCGACCTCGGCCCATGACCTGGTCAAGAACACCACTGACCGGATACTGGCCGACCTTACAGCGAACAAGGCGCAGTACAAACAGAACCCCGGAGCTTTCTATGAGGCGCTGAACACCATCATCGGCCCGGTGGTGGATGCCGAAGGCATTTCCAAAAGCATCATGACGGTCAAGTACTCGCGCAAGGCCACGCCCGAGCAGATGAAGACCTTCGAGGAAAACTTCAAGAAGGGCCTGTTCCAGTTCTACGGCAACGCCTTGCTGGAGTACAACAACCAGGGCATCACCGTCGATCAGCCCAAGGATGAGTCGGGCGACCGTACCAGCGTCGGCATGACCGTCAAGGGCAACAACGGCGCGATCTATCCGGTTTCCTACACCATGGAGAAAATCAACGGCGAGTGGAAGCTGCGCAACGTGATCATCAACGGCATCAATATCGGCAAGCTGTTCCGCGATCAGTTCACCGATGCGATGCAACGTAACAACAACAACCTGGACCAGACCATCAACAACTGGGCCAGCGAAGTGGAGAAGGCCAAGGCCGAATCCGAGAAAAACCCGCAGAAGGGCGCGCAGAGTGAGTGAAGCCAGCGTTCGCGCCGGTGAGGCAGGTGAAGTGCTGCTGGCCGGGGTGATCGACTACAGCACCGGCCCGGCCTTGCGCAAGGACGGGCAGGTGCTGATCAAGGCCAGCACTGCGCCGGCCGTGGTGGTCGACTGCTCCGCAGTGGAGAAATCCAGCAGTGTCGGCCTGGCCTTGCTGCTGGCGTTCATGCGTGACGCCGCCGAGGGCGGCAAAGCCTTGAGCATTCGCGCCATGCCGCAAGACATGCGAGAAATCGCCGAGGTTTCCGAGTTGACGGAGATCCTCGGCGTTCATTGATAGTGCCATGAATAAAGAAGCCCCCCGTCAGTGTCCTGCAATGCGGGGTTCGCAGGCGCGGGGCTTTTTTGTATGATGGCCGACCCGCGCGCGTTGGGCGCCGATTGAGGTTGAGCATGCAGGCTTACGAAGTAAAGAGCTTCCTTGAAGAAAAGCTGTCGGACACTCTTTCAAAAGTGCAGGTTGAAGTTGAAGGCGAAGGCTGCAACTTCCAGCTGAACGTAATTAGCGACGAACTGGTGGCCCTGAGCCCGGTGAAGCGTCAGCAGAGCATCTATGCCCATTTGAACCCGTGGATCGCCGATGGCAGCATCCATGCGGTCACTATGAAATTTTTCAGCCGCGCGGCCTGGGCCGAGCGCACCTGAGCCTGAATTGGCGTCGAGACCCTTATGGACAAACTGATTATTACTGGCGGCGTTCGTCTTGATGGCGAAATCCGCATTTCCGGGGCGAAGAACTCCGCCCTGCCGATCCTGGCCGCCACGTTGCTGTGCGATGGCCCGGTGACCGTGGCCAACCTGCCGCACCTGCACGACATCACCACCATGATCGAGCTGTTCGGGCGCATGGGCATTGAGCCGGTGATCGACGAGAAGCTCAGCGTGGAAATCGATCCGCGCAGCATCAAGACCCTGATCGCGCCGTACGAGCTGGTGAAAACCATGCGTGCCTCGATCCTGGTGCTGGGGCCGATGGTCGCCCGTTTCGGTGAAGCCGAAGTTGCCCTGCCTGGCGGTTGCGCCATCGGCTCGCGTCCGGTGGACCTGCACATCCGCGGCCTGGAAGCCATGGGTGCGGTGATCGACGTCGAAGGCGGCTACATCAAGGCCAAGGCGCCGGAAGGCGGCCTGCGCGGGGCGAACTTTTTCTTTGATACCGTCTCCGTGACCGGTACCGAGAACATCATGATGGCCGCCTCCCTGGCCCGTGGCCGCAGCGTGCTGCAGAACGCCGCGCGCGAGCCGGAAGTGGTCGACCTGGCGAACTTCCTCAACGCCATGGGCGCCAAGGTCAGCGGTGCCGGTACCGACACCATCACCATCGACGGTGTCGAGCGCCTGCACTCGGCCACCTACAAGGTGATGCCGGACCGTATCGAGACCGGCACCTACCTGGTGGCCGCGGCCGCTACGGGTGGCCGGGTCAAGGTCAAGGACACCGATCCGACCATTCTTGAAGCCGTGCTGGAGAAGCTGAAAGAGTCCGGTGCCGAAATCACCACCGGTGAAGACTGGATCGAGCTGAACATGCATGGCAAGCGGCCGAAGGCGGTCAACGTGCGCACCGCGCCGTACCCGGCATTCCCGACCGACATGCAGGCCCAGTTCATTTCGCTCAACGCCATCGCTGAAGGCACTGGCGCGGTGATCGAGACGATTTTCGAAAACCGTTTCATGCACGTGTACGAGCTGCATCGCATGGGCGCGAAGATCCAGGTCGAAGGCAACACTGCCATCGTCACCGGTATCGAACGCCTGAAAGGCGCGCCGGTCATGGCTACCGACCTGCGGGCTTCGGCCAGCCTGGTGATTTCGGCGCTGACCGCTGAAGGTGACACGCTGATCGACCGCATCTACCACATCGACCGTGGTTATGAGTGCATCGAAGAGAAGTTGCAGATGCTCGGTGCCAAGATCCGCCGCGTTCCGGGCTAGTGCTGTTCCCCCCTGTAGGAGCGAGCTTGCTCGCGATGGGCGTCAACGATAACGCGGGAAGTCTGATGCCCCGCGGTGTCCCCGACTACCATCGCGAGCAAGCTTGCTCCTACAGGGGCGGGTCGGTCTGTTAGAGTGTTGCAGTATCCTGATTGAAGGAATTAGGTTTTCCCATGCTGACCATTGCACTGTCCAAGGGCCGCATTCTCGATGACACCCTGCCGCTGCTCGCTGAAGCGGGCATCGTGCCGACCGAGAATCCGGACAAGAGCCGCAAGCTGATCATTCCCACGACCCAGGACGACGTCCGTCTGCTGATCGTGCGGGCTACCGACGTGCCGACTTATGTCGAGCATGGCGCGGCTGACCTCGGTGTGGCCGGTAAAGATGTGTTGATGGAATACGGCGGCCAGGGGTTGTACGAACCCCTGGACCTGCAGATCGCCCAGTGCCGGCTGATGACCGCCGGCGCCATCGGTGCCGTCGAGCCCAAGGGCCGTCTGCGCGTGGCGACCAAGTTCGTCAACGTGGCCAAGCGCTACTACGCCGAACAGGGCCGTCAGGTCGATATCATCAAACTCTACGGCTCCATGGAGCTGGCGCCGCTGATCGGCCTGGCCGACAAGATCATCGACGTTGTCGACACCGGCAATACCCTGCGGGCCAACGGCCTGGAACCCCAGGAACTGATCGCCACCATCAGCTCCCGCCTGGTGGTGAACAAGGCGTCGATGAAAATGCAGCACGCCCGTATCCAGTCCCTGATCGATACCCTGCGCAAGGCAGTGGAGTCGCGACACCGCAGCTGATTCAATTGCGCGGCCTTGAGCCGCGCCCATCTATCCGTGTCATAGCCAGAATTCTCAGGTGCCCACGCGGATGGCTTGGTTGTCTTGCGGCGCCTGAGATCTGCTGTTCCCAAGCATTTGCCAATTATTGAGGCCCTCGCTATGACCACGTCCAACGCAATTCGCCGACTCAACGCCGCCGATCCTGACTTTGCTCATCATCTGGATCATCTGCTGAGCTGGGAAAGTGTGTCCGACGACTCGGTCAACCAGCGGGTGCTGGACATCATCAAGGCCGTGCGCGAGCGCGGCGATGCGGCGCTGGTGGAATTCACCCAGCGTTTCGACGGCCTGGAAGTCGCTTCCATGGCTGACCTGATCCTGCCCCGTGAGCGCCTGGAACTGGCTCTGACGCGGATCACCGCGCCGCAGCGCGAGGCCCTGGAAAAGGCCGCCGAGCGCGTGCGCAGCTACCACGAAAAGCAGAAGCAGGACTCCTGGAGCTACACCGAGGCCGACGGCACGGTGCTCGGCCAGAAGGTCACGCCACTGGACCGCGCCGGCTTGTACGTGCCGGGGGGCAAGGCGTCCTATCCGTCTTCGGTGCTGATGAACGCGATTCCGGCCAAGGTGGCGGGGGTTGCCGAAGTGGTGATGGTGGTGCCGACCCCGCGTGGTGAGATCAACGAACTGGTGCTGGCGGCGGCGTGCATTGCCGGGGTCGATCGGGTGTTCACCATCGGCGGGGCTCAGGCGGTCGCGGCACTGGCCTACGGCACCGAGAGCGTGCCCAAGGTCGACAAGGTGGTCGGCCCCGGCAATATTTATGTGGCCACGGCCAAGCGTCACGTGTTCGGCCAGGTCGGTATCGACATGATCGCCGGACCGTCGGAGATCCTCGTGGTCTGCGACGGCCAGACCGACCCGGACTGGATCGCCATGGATCTGTTCTCCCAGGCCGAGCACGACGAAGATGCCCAGGCCATCCTGGTCAGCCCGGACGCCGCGTTCCTCGACCAGGTCGCCGCGAGCATCGCCAAGCTGCTGCCGACCATGGAGCGCGCGGCGATTATCGAGACTTCGCTCAACGGCCGCGGTGCCCTGATCCAGGTGCGTGATATGCAGCAGGCCATCGACGTGGCCAATCGCATCGCCCCGGAACACCTCGAGCTGTCGGTCGCCGACCCGCAGGCCTGGTTGCCGCAGATCCGTCATGCCGGGGCGATTTTCATGGGCCGTCACACTTCCGAGGCCCTTGGCGACTACTGCGCCGGTCCCAACCACGTGTTGCCGACTTCCGGCACCGCACGCTTCTCGTCGCCGCTGGGGGTGTATGACTTCCAGAAACGTTCGTCGATCATTTTCTGCTCGGAGCAGGGCGCGTCCGAACTGGGCAAAACCGCTTCGGTCCTGGCCCGTGGCGAGTCGCTGAGCGCTCACGCCCGCAGTGCGGAATACCGGATCGTCGCTGATAAGGAACAGGGGAAACAAGCATGAGCAAGTTCTGGAGCAAATTCGTCAAGGACCTGGTGCCCTATGTGCCAGGTGAACAACCGAAGCTGAGCAAGCTGGTCAAGCTCAACACCAATGAAAACCCCTACGGTCCTTCGCCCAAGGCCCTGGCCGCGATGAAGGCTGAAGTGAGCGACGACCTGCGCCTGTACCCGGACCCCAACGGCGACCTGCTCAAGCACGCCGTGGCCGAGTACTACGGGGTGAAGACCAACCAGGTGTTTCTCGGCAACGGTTCCGACGAAGTCCTGGCGCACATCTTCTATGGTCTGTTCCAACAGGACCGGCCGCTGCTGTTCCCGGATATCAGCTATAGCTTCTATCCGGTGTACTGCGGCCTGTACGGCATCAGCTTCGATGCTGTGCCACTGGACGAGCAGTTCCAGATCCGTGTGGCGGATTACGCCCGGCCCAACGGCGGGATCATTTTCCCCAACCCGAACGCGCCAACCGGTTGCCTGCTGGCGCTCGACGCGGTGGAGCAGATACTCAAGGCCAGTCCGGATTCGGTGGTGGTGGTCGACGAGGCGTATATCGACTTCGGTGGCGAAACGGCCATCGGCCTGGTGGACCGTTACCCGAACCTGCTGGTGACCCAGACCCTGTCCAAGTCGCGCTCTCTGGCGGGGCTGCGGGTCGGCCTGGCGGTTGGGCATGTGGACCTGATCGAGGCCCTGGAGCGGATCAAGAACAGCTTCAACTCCTACCCGCTGGACCGCATGGCGATTGCCGGCGCGGCGGCGGCGTTCGCGGACCGGGCGTATTTCGAGGACAGCTGCCGCAAGGTCATCGACAGTCGCGAGTGGCTGGTGGCGCAGTTACAGGCCAAGGGGTTTGAGGTGTTGCCGTCGGCGGCGAACTTCATCTTCGCCCGTCACCCGCAACACGATGCGGCGGCACTGGCGGCCAAGGTCCGGGAGCAGGGGGTGATCGTGCGGCACTTCAAGCAGGAGCGGATTGCCCAGTTTCTGCGGATCACCATCGGGCTGCCTGCTCAGAACCAGGCCCTGATCGACGCCCTGGGCGATCTCTGACGCTTTGATCTTTGTCAGCGATGGCGATGCAATCTTCAGCGTCGCCATCGCCAGCAAGCCGGCTCCTACAAGTCGGCACTCTCAGCGCAAAGTGCCCTGTTGTCACGGCCCCTGTAGGAGCCGGCTTGCTGGCGATAGCGGCCTGATAGACGACGCGGGACTTCCAGGAGCAAAGCCAGGCCCCGCATCGACAGGGTGACCTTATTCCTCTTCCTGCGGCGGCGTCTGCTGCGGTGGGCGCAAGCCAATCTCGGCGATCAGCTTGAGCTCCTTGCCGTTGCGCAGCACCTGGATGGCCACCTTGTCGGTCGGCTTGATCCGCGCCACCTGATTCATCGAGCGACGACCGTCCGTGGCCGGTTCGCCGTCGATGCTGAGAATCACATCCCCCAGTTGCAAACCGGCCTTCTGCGCCGGAC
Organism: Pseudomonas sp. GW821-FHT03C07; assembly: GCF_059420925.1. Lineage (NCBI taxonomy): Bacteria > Pseudomonadati > Pseudomonadota > Gammaproteobacteria > Pseudomonadales > Pseudomonadaceae > Pseudomonas > Pseudomonas sp. GW821-FHT03C07. The sequence continues at coordinate 40,301 of NZ_JBWKUQ010000012.1, read as the reverse complement.
CGTCACGGAACACCCCCGCCACCACGATGCCCGGACGACCGCTGAGGCCGAACGACTCCGCCAGGTCCTGGGTCAGGGGCTGTACCTCGATCCCCAGCCAGCCACGAATCACCTGGCCGTGCTCGATGATCGCCTTCATCACCTCCACCGCCAGATTGATCGGGATCGCAAAGCCGATGCCCTGGGAACCGCCGGACTTGGAGAAAATCGCGGTGTTGATGCCGGTCAGGTTGCCATTGGCATCCACCAGCGCGCCACCGGAGTTGCCGGGGTTGATGGCCGCGTCGGTCTGGATGAAGTCTTCATAGTTGTTCAGGCCCAACTGGTTGCGGCCGGTGGCGCTGATAATGCCCATGGTAGTGGTCTGGCCAACCCCGAACGGGTTGCCGATGGCCAGGGCGATATCGCCGATGCGGATCTGATCCGAACGGCCAATGGTGATCGACGGCAGGTTCGGCAGATCGATCTTGAGCACCGCCAGGTCGGTTTCCGGATCGCTGCCGACCACCTTGGCCAGGGTTTCGCGACCGTCCTTGAGGGCCACCACGATCTGGTCGGCCCCGGCAGTCACATGGTTGTTGGTCAGCAGGTAGCCGGTGGGACTCATGATCACCGCCGAGCCCAGGCTCGACTCCATGCGCTTCTGCTTGGGCAGGTTGTCGCCGAAGAAACGTCGGAATTGCGGGTCCTCGAACAGTGGATGGCTGTTCTTGTTGACCATCTTGGTGGTGTACAGGTTGGCCACCGCTGGCGCGGCAAGGGTCACCGCGTCGGCGTAGGAGGCCGGACCCTGCTGGTTGAGGGTGGTCTGCGGCGCCTGTTGCAGGTTCACATCGAGGTTGGGCAGGCCGACCCATTGCGGGTAGCGCTGGATAACCAGCAAAGCTACCAGCACACCGGCCAGCAACGGCCAGCCAAAGAAACGCAGAGCCTTGAGCATTGAGCAAAGTCCTGGAAGGTTGCAGGCCATGTCGGACGGCCCATAATGTGGCGCATTATACGAGGCCGCGAGCGCCTCTGAATGGGATATTCAGGAGTTTTTATGGCGGTTTCATTGAATACGTTGGTCGAGGAAGCGGATCGCTTTCTAAACAGCGCGCGGATTGCCGATTATTGCCCCAATGGCCTGCAGGTCGAGGGCCGGCCGCAGGTGATGCGTATCGTCAGCGGTGTCACCGCCAGCCAGGCGTTGCTGGATGCGGCCGTCGAGGCCGAGGCCGACCTGATCCTGGTGCATCACGGTTATTTCTGGAAGGGCGAGGACCCTTGTGTCACCGGCATGAAGCAGCGTCGGCTGAAGACCTTGCTCAAGCACGATATCAGTTTATTGGCCTATCACCTGCCATTGGACCTGCACCCGGAGGTCGGCAACAACGTGCAGTTGGCGCGGCAACTGGATATTACCGTGGAGGGCCCGCTGGACCCGGAAAACCCGAAAATTGTCGGCTTGGTGGGCTCGCTGAACGAACCGCTGAGCGCCCGTGACTTCGCGCGCAGGGTTCAGGAAGTGCTGGGGCGCGAGCCGTTGCTGATCGAAGGCGATGAGATGATTCGTCGGGTCGGCTGGTGTACCGGGGGTGGCCAGGGTTATATCGACCAGGCGGTGCTGGCCGGTGTGGACCTGTACCTGAGTGGCGAGGCGTCCGAGCAGACCTTCCACAGCGCACGGGAGAACGGCATCAGCTTTATCGCCGCCGGCCATCACGCCACCGAGCGTTATGGCGTGCAGGCGCTGGGCGAGTACCTGGCGCGACGTTTCGCCCTGGAGCATCTGTTTATCGATTGCCCGAATCCGATCTAGCAACGGCACAACACCGATTTGCCCGGGTGGGTGCGCTGCCCTTGTGGGAGCAAGCTCCGCTCCCCCAGGTCCGATCTGGCCAAACAGGGGGGTATATTCTTATACCGTTTCGATCTAGTTAGCCCCCTCAATAGAATAGGGTGCTGTGCTAGCATGCCTCGCTCGAACACGGCCCGTTGGCCGTCCATAAGAACGCTTTTCGTGAGTAGCCATGGTCGACAAACTGACGCATCTGAAACAGCTGGAGGCGGAAAGCATCCATATCATCCGCGAGGTGGCCGCCGAGTTCGATAATCCGGTGATGCTGTACTCCATCGGTAAAGACTCCGCCGTGATGCTGCACCTGGCGCGCAAGGCGTTTTTCCCGGGCAAGCTGCCGTTTCCGGTGATGCATGTCGATACTCGCTGGAAATTCCAGGAGATGTATAGTTTCCGCGACAAGATGGTCGCCGAGCTGGGCCTGGACCTGATCACCCACGTGAACCCAGAGGGTGTGGCGCAGGGCATCAACCCCTTCACCCACGGCAGTGCCAAGCACACCGACATCATGAAGACCGAGGGCCTCAAGCAGGCCCTGGACAAGTACGGCTTCGATGCGGCCTTCGGTGGCGCCCGGCGTGACGAAGAGAAGTCGCGGGCCAAGGAGCGCGTCTACTCCTTCCGCGACAGCAAGCACCGTTGGGACCCGAAGAATCAGCGTCCGGAGCTGTGGAACGTCTACAACGGCAAGGTCAACAAGGGTGAGTCGATCCGCGTCTTCCCCTTGTCGAACTGGACCGAGCTGGACATCTGGCAGTACATCTACCTCGAAGGCATCCCGATCGTGCCGCTGTATTTCGCCGCCGAGCGCGATGTCATCGAGAAGAACGGCACGCTGATCATGATCGACGACGAGCGGATCCTCGAGCACCTGTCCGACGAGGACAAGGCGCGCATCGTCAAGAAGAAGGTGCGTTTCCGTACCCTTGGCTGCTACCCGTTGACGGGCGCGGTGGAGTCCGAGGCTGAAACCCTCACGGACATCATTCAGGAAATGCTCCTGACGCGTACTTCCGAGCGTCAGGGCCGGGTCATCGATCACGATGGCGCAGGCTCAATGGAAGATAAAAAACGTCAGGGCTATTTCTAAGTAGGGTCTAAGCATGTCGCATCAATCTGATTTGATCAGCGAGGACATCCTCGCCTACCTGGGCCAGCACGAGCGCAAGGAACTGCTGCGCTTTCTGACCTGCGGTAACGTCGACGACGGCAAGAGCACCCTGATCGGGCGCCTGCTGCACGACTCCAAGATGATCTACGAAGACCATCTGGAAGCCATCACCCGCGATTCGAAGAAAGTCGGCACCACCGGTGACGATATCGACCTGGCGTTGCTGGTCGACGGCCTGCAGGCCGAGCGCGAGCAGGGCATCACCATCGATGTCGCCTACCGCTATTTCTCCACCGCCAAGCGCAAGTTCATCATCGCCGACACCCCCGGCCATGAGCAGTACACCCGCAACATGGCCACTGGTGCGTCGACCTGTGACCTGGCGATCATCCTGGTGGACGCCCGCTATGGCGTGCAGACCCAGACCCGTCGCCACAGCTTTATCGCCTCCTTGCTGGGGATCAAGCACATCGTCGTCGCCATCAACAAGATGGACCTCAAGGACTTCGACCAGGGCGTGTTCGAGTCGATCAAGGCCGACTACCTGAAGTTCGCCGAAGGCTTGAAGCTGAAGCCGACCAGCATGCACTTTGTGCCGATGTCGGCCTTGAAGGGCGACAACGTGGTGAACAAGAGCGAGCGTTCGCCCTGGTACACCGGTCAGTCGCTGATGGAAATCCTCGAAACAGTGGAAGTGGCGGGCGACCGTAACTTCACCGACCTGCGTTTCCCGGTGCAGTACGTCAACCGGCCGAACCTGAACTTCCGTGGCTTCGCCGGCACCCTGGCGAGCGGCATCGTGAAGAAGGGCGACGACGTGGTGGTGCTGCCCTCGGGCAAGAGCAGCCGGGTCAAGTCCATCGTCACTTTCGATGGCGAGTTGGAGCACGCCGGTCCCGGTCAGGCGGTGACCCTGACCATGGAAGACGAGATCGATATCTCCCGTGGCGACCTGTTGGTGCATGCCGACAATGTCCCGCCAGTGACCGACAGCTTCGAGGCCATGCTGGTCTGGATGGCTGAAGAGCCGATGTTGCCGGGCAAGAAATACGACATCAAGCGCGCCACCAGCTACGTGCCGGGTTCGATTGCCAGCATCGTCAACAAGGTCGATGTGAACACGTTGGAAGAAGGTCCGGCCAGCGCCTTGCAGTTGAACGAAATCGGCAAGGTCAGGATCGCCCTGGATGCACCGATTGCCCTGGACGGTTACGACAGCAACCGCACCACCGGCTCGTTCATCATCATCGACCGCCTGACCAATGGCACCGTGGGCGCCGGCATGATTGTCGCCCAGCCATTGGCCCATGGCAGCACCACCCATCACGGCAAGCTGGCCCATGTCGCCACCGAGGAGCGTGCCCAGCGTTTTGGCCAGCAACCGGCGACGGTGCTGTTCACCGGCCTGTCGGGCGCGGGCAAGAGCACCCTGGCTTACGCCGTGGAGCGCAAGTTGTTCGACCTGGGTCGTGCGGTGTTCGTGCTGGATGGCCAGAACCTGCGTCATGACCTGAACAAGGGCTTGCTGCAGGATCGCGCCGGGCGCACCGAGAACTGGCGGCGTGCCGCCCACGTGGCGCGTCAGTTCAACGAGGCTGGCCTGCTGACCCTGGCCGCGTTCGTTGCGCCGGATGCCGAAGGTCGTGAGCAGGCCAAGGCACTGATTGGCGCCGAGCGTATGTTGACGGTGTACGTCCAGGCTTCGCCGCAGGCTTGTCAGGCGCGTGATCCCCAGGGCTTGTATGCGGCCGGTGGCGATAATATTCCAGGCGAGTCGTTTCCCTACGACGTGCCGTTGAATGCCGACCTGATGGTGGATACGCAGGCTTTGTCGTTGGAAGACAGCGTGAAGAAAGTCCTGGAGCTGTTGCGCCAGCGCGGCGCGATCTAAGGATCCGATGCATTAAAAAACCCGCAGTCGAGTGATCGGCTGCGGGTTTTTTGCGTTCTGGAGATCGCTTTCGCGGCGGTTCGGCGCCCCGACAAGCTCCGCTCCCACAATGTCCGGGTCGTGCTCAAGATCTGTGCACGACCGAAAACCTGTGGGAGCGGAGCTTGCCCGCGAAGAGGCCCTTGCAGACGCCTCAAGACTTGACGGGATACTCGCGATGCATCTGCGCCAGCAAGGCGTCCTTGTCCTCCCACAGCTGGTTGATCCAGCCCTGGAACGCCAGGCGGTATTCGCCGTCCTGGTCATAGTTCCTGCCGACAAACTGCGGCGGGATCTTCAGTTCCTGGAAGTGCACCACCACGTCGCGCACGTTGCCACACAGCAGATCCCAATAGCCCGGTTTGCCACCTGGATAGTGGATGGTCACGTTGACGATGGACTCCAACTGCTCGCCCATGGCATCCAGCACAAAGGCGATACCACCGGCCTTGGGTTTGAGCAGATAACGAAAGGGTGACTGCTGCTGCGCATGCTTGCCCTTGGTAAAGCGCGTGCCTTCAGCAAAGTTGAAGATACCCACAGGGTTGTCACGAAACTTCGCGCAGGTCTTGCGGGTGGTTTCCAGGTCCTTGCCTTTCTTTTCCGGGTGCTTCTCCAGATACGCCTTGGAATAGCGCTTCATAAAGGGGAAACCCAGGGCCCACCAGGCCAGGCCGATCACCGGGACCCAGATCAGCTCCTGCTTGAGAAAGAACTTCAGCGGCTGGATCTTCCGGTTGAGCACGTATTGCAAGACCATGATGTCGACCCAGCTCTGGTGGTTGCTGGTGACCAGGTAGGAATGCTGGTAGTCCAGACCCTCCAGGCCGCTGAGGTGCCAGCGGGTCCGGCGGACCAGTTGCATCCAGGCCTTGTTGTTGCTGACCCAGGCTTCATGGGTATGGTTCATCAACCAGCCGGTGAAACGCTGGGTCAGGGCAAAGGGCAGGGCCTTGAGGAGGGCCACGCAGAACAGGAACGAGCACAGCAGCAGGGTATTCAACGTCAACAGCAGCGAGGCGATCACGCCGCGCAGGGACGCAGGCATAAAGTCGAGCATCTAGATATCCACAGGTCGGTTGGCGGCTTGGATCGCGGTGAGGGCGATGGTGTAGACGATATCGTCCACCTGGGCGCCACGCGGCAGATCGTTGACCGGCTTGCGCAGGCCCTGCAGCATCGGCCCCAGGCTGACGCAGTCGGCGCTGCGTTGCACCGCCTTGTGGGTGGTGTTGCCGGTGTTCAGGTCGGGGAACACGAACACCGTGGCGCGTCCCGCCACCTGGCTGTTGGGCGCCAGTTGCCGGGCCACGGCTTCGTTGGCCGCGGCGTCGTACTGCAGCGGGCCGTCGATCAGCAAGGTGCTTTGCGACTCATGGGCGAGCAGAGTGGCTTCGCGGACTTTCTCCACTTCCTCGCCACTGGCCGATTCGCCGCTGGAATAGCTGATCATCGCCACCCGTGGGGTGATGCCGAAGGCCTGGGCCGAGTCGGCGCTTTGCAAGGCGATTTCGGCCAGCTCCGCCGCCGACGGATGGGGGTTCATCACACAGTCGCCATAGACCAGCACCTGGTCCGGGAACAGCATGAAGAACACCGACGACACCAGGGTGCAACCCGGCGCGGTCTTGATCAGTTGCAGGGCCGGGCGGATGGTGTTGGCGGTGGAGTGGATGACCCCGGAGACCAGCCCGTCGACTTCGTCCAGTGCCAGCATCATGGTGCCGATCACCACGGTGTCTTCCAGTTGCTGCTCGGCCATCGGTGTGTTCAGGCTCTTGCTCTTGCGCAGGGCCACCATGGGTTCGGCGTAGCGTCCGCGAATCAGGTCCGGGTCAAGGATCTCCAGCCCAGGCGGCAATTCGAAGCCATGGGCGCGGGCCACCGCTTCGACTTCCGCCGGCTTGGCCAGCAACACGCAGCGGGCGATGCCGCGGGCCTGGCAGATGGCGGCCGCCTGCACGGTCAGCGGTTCGCTGCCTTCGGGCAGGACGATGCGCTTGTTGGCTTCCTGGGCGCGCTGGATCAATTGATAACGGAACACCGCCGGGGTCAGGCGCATTTCCCGTGGGGTGCCGCAACGTTGGTGCAACCAGTCGGCGTCGAGGTGCCCGGCGACGAAGTCGGTGATAATCTCCGCGCGCTCGCGGTCATCGATGGGGATTTCCTTGTTCAGGCCATTGAGCTGGTTGGCGGTGTCGTAGGAGCCGGTGCTCACCGACAACACCGGCAGGCCCGCCGCCATCGCTCCACGACACAGCTCCATGATGCGCGGATCGGGCAGGGTGTCGCTGGTCAGCAACAGGCCGGCCAGGGGCACGCCGTTCATCGCCGCGATGCTTACGGCGAGGATGATGTCGTCGCGGTCGCCGGGAGTCACCACCAGCACGCCGGGCTTGAGCAGGTCGATGGTGTTGCGCACGGTACGGGCGCAAATGATGATGTTGTTCATGCGCCGTTGCTCGTAGTCACCGGCGTTGAGCACTTGCGCGCCGAGCAGTTCGGCGACGTCGCGGGTGCGCGGGGCATTGAGGTCGGGCTGGAACGGGATGCAGCCCAGCAGGCGGAAATCGCCACTGCGCAGCAGTGGCGAATGCTCCTTCAGGCGGGCGGAGAAATCGGCCATGCTCTCGTCGGTGCGGACCTTGTTGAGGATCACGCCGAGTACTTTCGGGTCCTTGGGGCCGCCGAACAGTTGGGCCTGCAGTTCCACCCGTCCGGAGAGTTCGCTGAGCACTTCGTTTTCCGCCGCCGAGACCAGGATCACCTCGGCATCCAGGCTCTTGGCCAGGTGCTGGTTGACCCGCGCGGCGTAGCTGGCGCTGCGGGTCGGGACCATGCCTTCGACCACCAGCACGTCCTTGCCGACGGCGGCCTGCTGGTAGAGGGTGATGATTTCTTCCAGCAGCTCATCGAGCTGGCCGTCGCCGAGCATCCGCTCGACATGGGCCAGGCCCAGCGGCTGTGGCGGTTTCAGGCCATGGGTGCGGGCCACCAGTTCAGTGGAGCGCTCCGGGCCCAGGTCGCCGGGATGGGGCTGGGCAATGGGTTTGAAAAAGCCGACTTTCAGGCCGGCGCGTTCCAGGGTACGTACCAGCCCGAGGCTGATCGAGGTCAGACCCACACCAAAATCGGTGGGCGCGATAAAAAAAGTTTGCATGCGTATTCTCTTTAGGGAGCGCAAGTGCGACGGCCTATGACTGGCTGTCTGCGAAGTTCAGTCGCCAAGGTTATCGTTAACCGAGCCTTGAGCGCACCAACCACATTCAAAGCCTTGAGCGATTTTTTCCGCCCGTTGCCGCGGGTCGAGCACCCAGGCACGCGACTGCCAGGGCGGTTGATGGCGCAGGTGCTGGGTATGGCCGCAAGAAAGCTCGGCGACCCAATGCCCGTCTTCGTCCTGATGAAAGCCGATAATAGTGACAGGCGTGGCCTTGGGCCGTCTGTCCGGGTTCCGTTCGCTTTCGGACGAATCCTTGTTTAGACTTGTCCGCTCTTTATTCCTATGCAAAAGGTCTCGCTCATATGACGATCGCTGCCAACAAGGCTGTCTCCATCGACTATACCCTTACCAACGATGCTGGTGAGGTCATCGACAGCTCTGCCGGCGGCGCCCCGCTGGTTTACCTGCACGGTGCCGGCAATATTATCCCAGGTCTAGAAAAGGCCCTGGAAGGCAAGAAGGTCGGCGACGAGCTGAAGGTGGTCGTCGAGCCGGAAGACGCCTACGGCGAATATTCCGCTGAACTGGTCAGCACCCTGAGCCGCAGCATGTTCGAAGGTGTCGACGAGCTGGAAGTGGGCATGCAGTTTCACGCTTCCGCTCCGGACGGCCAGATGCAGATCGTCACCATCCGCGATCTGGACGGCGACGATGTCACCGTTGATGGCAATCACCCGTTGGCTGGCCAGCGCCTGACTTTCCAGGTCAAGATCATCGAAATCCGTGACGCCAGCCAGGAAGAAGTTGCCCATGGTCACGTCCATGGCGAAGGCGGCCATCACCACTGATTTCTGCTGCTAAGCTCTGGTAGTTGGAAGGCGCCCACGGGCGCCTTTTTAGTCCGCTGCGGTTTTTAACTGGAAACCTGTCAGGCTGTCGGGCAACAATGTTTGCGTATAAGTCCGGGAAAAACGGGAGTTCGTCATGAGTGCTTTTCACGATCTGACACTAAAAGCGCTGGATGGTCAGGAACTGCCGCTGGCGCCTTTCAAAGGGCATGTAGTGCTGGTGGTCAACGTGGCTTCCAAGTGCGGCTTGACGCCCCAATATGCCGCCCTTGAGCACCTCTATCAGCAATACAAGGCTCAGGGCTTCAGCGTGCTGGGTCTGCCGTGCAACCAGTTTGCCGGGCAGGAGCCGGACTCCGAGGAGCAGATCCAGGCGTTCTGTAGTCTGAACTATGGCGTGAGCTTTCCGTTGAGCAGCAAGCTGGAGGTCAACGGTCATGACCGGCACCAGCTGTACCGTCTGCTGGCGGGCGAGGGCGCGGAGTTCCCTGGCGATATCACCTGGAATTTCGAGAAGTTCCTGATGGGCAAGGATGGTCGCGTGCTGGCACGTTTCTCGCCGCGTACCGCTCCGGATGATCCGGCGGTGATCCATGCGATCGAAAAAGCCCTGGCTTGATGCTGCTGTTCAGATGGGTTGGCTCTACTCCTTCCTGAGGGAGCGGAGCTTGCCCGCGAATGAGGCAGCGCGGTTTTTCAGTTACACCGCGTTATCGTTCTTCGCGGCGGTGCGGCGTCCCGACAAGCTCCGCTCCCACAGCCATACCTTTCCTGGCACTTCTAAAGCTTAATCACTCAGATCAATAGTGCTGGGCGGCGTGTTCACGGCGGAATATTATCCTGATCATAAATTCCCCCTGCGCCGTGGAGTGCTCCCATGCCCGTTAAAGCCTTGTTCCGACCTTTCCATCTTGGCGCGCTGGAGTTGCCGACCCGTGTCGTCATGGCGCCGATGACCCGTTCGTTTTCCCCGGGCGGCGTACCCAATTCGAAAGTCATCGAGTATTACCGCAAGCGTGCGGCGGCGGGTGTCGGCCTGATCATCAGCGAAGGCACCACCGTCGGTCACCTGGCATCCAATGGTTATCCGAACGTGCCGCAGTTCTACGGCGAAGCGGCCCTGGCCGGCTGGAAAAAGGTTGTCGACGCGGTACACGCCGAAGGTGGCAAGATCGTTCCGCAGCTCTGGCACGTGGGTAATGTGCGGCGCCTGGGCACTGAGCCAGACGCCAGCGTGCCGGGTTATGGCCCGTGCGAGAAGCTCAAGGACGGTCAGGTCGTGGTGCACGGAATGACCCAGCAGGACATCGACGCGGTGATCGCGGCATTTGCCCAGGCCGCCCGTGATGCCCAAAGCATCGGCATGGACGGTGTCGAGATCCATGGCGCCCACGGCTACCTGATCGACCAATTCTTCTGGGAAGGCACCAACCAGCGGACTGACGAATACGCTGGCAGCCTGGCCAAGCGTTCACGTTTTGCCATCGAGCTGATCCAGGCCGTGCGCGCGGCAGTGGGGCCGGACTTCCCGATCATCTTCCGTTTTTCGCAATGGAAGCAGCAGGACTACAGTGCCCGTCTGGTGCAAACGCCGGAGGCCCTGGGCGAATTCCTCAAACCGTTGTCCGACGCCGGCGTGGATATTTTCCACTGCTCCACGCGGCGTTTCTGGGAGCCGGAGTTCGACGGTTCCGAGCTGAACCTGGCGGGCTGGACCCGTCAGCTGACCGGCAAGCCGACCATCACCGTGGGTAGCGTCGGCCTGGATGGCGAGTTCCTGCAGTTCATGGTCAACACCGACAAAGTGGCTCAGCCGGCGAGCCTGGAAAAACTGCTGGAGCGTCTGAACAACGACGAGTTCGACCTGGTCGCCGTGGGCCGTGCCCTGCTGGTGGACCCGGATTGGGCGGTGAAGGTACGCGACGGGCGCGAGCAGGACATCCTGCCGTTCAGCCGTGAGGCGTTGATGAGCCTGGTGTAAGCGGCCGCGCCGATGATGGTGGCTGTGCGGCCGCCATCGCCGGCAAGCCAGTTACAGGTTTGGTGGTGTTTTCAGGAGGGCGGTTGTCGCGACGACATCCGCCGGCATGGCCGAAACATGTTTATCCACAGGCGGAGCGTCGCAGGCTTCGCGCAACTGCTTCTCGAACTGCTCGACAATCGCCCCCCAGCCCTGCCGGCTGGCATGCTGGCGGGCGTTGAGGCGCACATTGCGCAAGGTCTCCCGACCTTCCAGCAACCAGCAGGCGGCATCGCAGAACGCCTCCTCGTCGCCAGGCATGGCCAGCACGCCGTTGTAACCATGGCGGATATGCTGGGCCGCCGCGGCCTCATCGTAAGCCACCACCCCCAACCCTGACGCCAGTGCCTCGAGCACCACATTGCCGAAGGTTTCGGTAAGGCTCGGAAACAGGAACAGATCCGCCGACGCATAGTGGCAGGCCAAGGCCTCGCCCCGCTGTGTGCCGCAGAAAATCGCCTCGGGCAATTCCTTTTCCAGCACGCCGCGTTGTGGACCATCGCCGACCACGACCAACTTCATCCGCCGCTGTGGATAAGTCTCCCGCAGACGCTCGCAGGTTCGCTTGAGCAAACCGAGGTTTTTCTCGGTCGCCAGCCGTCCGACATACAGCAACGCGATATCACCGTCCGCCAGCCCCCAGCTGTCGCGCAGAGCACTCAAACGCTTGGCCGGATGGAACAACTGGCTGTCGACGCCACGGGAGAGCAGTTCCAGACGCTCGAAATGCCGCCGCTCCAGCTCCATGCGCTGGCTGACGCTGGGCACCAGGGTCAGCTTGGAGCGGTTGTGGAACCAGCGCAGGTAGTGGGTCAGTACGCGCGTCAGCAAACCCATGCCGTATTGATGGGAATACTGCTGGAAGTTGGTGTGGAAACCGCTGACCACGGAAATGCCCAAACGCCTGGCCGCGCGCAGGGCCGACAAGCCGAGGGGGCCTTCAGTGGCGATATACAGCACGTCCGGGCGTTGGCTTTTCCAGCGCCGCAGCAACTTGTGCATCGACGACTGCCCCCATTGCAGGCCGGGATAGCCAGGCAGCGGCCAGCCACGGCAGAGCAGCAGTTCGGTGTCGCTGGGACGGGCCTGGTCGCAGCTCTGGCGCGGGCGGACCAGCTCGATCTGATGCCCGCGGGCGCGCAATCCGTCGCACAAGCGGCCAAGGGTATTGGCCACGCCATTGATTTCCGGTGGGAAGGTTTCGGTGATCAGGGTGATATGCAGAGCTGTCGTCATGTTTACAGTGTCGCCCCGGGCGGTTGCGACACTGTGGCTGTTTGATGATGGATTTGTGACGAGGTGGCGTGAATGCCTCAGCGCTTCTCGCTGGCCACGGCTTCTTCGCCCCGTTCACGGACCCAGAGCAAGGTCGCCCCGGCCACCGCCGCCGGCATCATCACGATGTTGACCACCGGCACCCGCAGCGCCAGGCCATGCCGTCGCCCTCGATATAGACGGTCAACGGCAGGTCTGGACGGGTTATCCGATAAAAGCTGGTCAGTACAAAGCTATCGGTATCGACCTGATCACGCGGCAAATTGCCTGTGCGCGGGGGGCTCGGCGTGCTGATTCGGATCGGCGCAACCTGTGAGGATTGCCGGCAGCCACCGCCCCTAAGTGCTCATTGGGGTTGGACTGATAGTTGGCGAAGGTCCTGGGCCATGGATTCGAGCATCGGTTGCCATTGATCCGGCCCCGGCTGGCGGAACAGCCGCAGGCTCGGGTACCAGGGCGAATCGTCCCGCTCCAGCAACCAGCGCCAACAAGGCACGAACGGTAACATGACCCAGCCCGGGCGCCCTAGCGCGCCCGCCAGATGGATCGGCGCCGAGTCCACGGAGATCGTCAGGTCGATCAGCATCATCAGGGCCGCGGTGTCTTCGAAATCGAGAATTTCATCACTCAGCGACACCAGGGACATGCCCTCGGGTGGCGTGGCGGCCTGGGCGCTGGCCGGACCTTTCTGCAAGGCCAGGAAGGTGACGCCCGGCTGGACCAAAGGTGCCAGATCGCTCAGGGCGATTGAGCGCCGGAGATCGTTACAGTGGGTCGGACGACCGGCCCAGACCAGCCCGACCAGTGGCCGTGGCAAGTTCGCCAGCCGGGCGCGCCATTTTTCCACGCGGCTCGGATCCGCACTCAGGTACGCCACGCTGCCTGGCAGATCGCTCGGTTGCAGGTTCATGGCCAGTGGCAGACTCATCAGTTCGCAATGAAAATCGAAGTCCGGTGGCAACTCGTTATAGGCAATGACGTCCTCGCTGCCCAGGTAACGCCGGGCCAGTCCGAGGCTTTCCGGATTGACCTGGAAGACCACTCGCGCGCCGCAGCGATTGCGGGCCCAGGCCACCATGCGGATGAACTGAAAGGTATCGCCGAAGCCCTGCTCATCGTGGATCAGCAGGGTCTTGCCAGGGATCGGTTGGCCCTGCCAGCGCGGTCGCTGCACTCGCCGGGCCAGCGCCTGGGTGTGCTGTTGTTCGTAGCGAAAACGGTATTCCTGCCAGCCCCGGGTGAAGTTACCGAGCAGCAGGAGGGTTTCGGCCAGATCGAAACGAGCCGCCATGTTGGCCGGCTGCGCTTGCACGATCATTTCCTGGATCGACAGGGTTTCGACGATACGGCCTTGCAGGCGAATGGCCCGACCCAGCAGATGCCAGAGGGCGAGCGGGCCCCGGATCGACCCCGGAAACGCGGTCAAAGCCTGTTCGAAGGCTACAGTGGCCTCTTCCTCGCGACCACTTTCCAGAAGCAGTACGGCTCGCGCGATCATCGCCTCTTCGGTCACCGGGCCAGGCAATACCAGCGCCTGATTGAAATGCTCCAGGGGCTCATCGTGCAGACCGACGGCCTGTAGCGCATTGCCCATGGCGTTGTGGACACGGGTGTCGTTGGGCGCCAATGCCAGCGCTTGCCGTGCGCACCGCTGGGTTTCGTCATTTTTCAAAACGAGGGCTCGTGCCGTGAGGCCACCGACATGCTGGGGAGCAAACGTGTTCAGTGCATCCAGCCAGCGCAACGCCTCGCCATGATTCAAGCGTTGCGTTTCGGCTTCGGAGATATTCAGGTACGCATCGATCAGCCGGGGGTTGAGTTCGATGGCCCGTCGTCCGGCCGCCACCGCATCGTCGAAATGCCCTTGTGAACTCAGCAAGAAAGACAGGTTGCTGTATACCTCGGCGTAATTCGGGTCGAGGGTCAACGCCTGTTTGTAATGCCACTCGGCACGGTCCGGTCGATCCAGGCGGCGATAGGTGTTGGCCAGATTGTTGTGCGCCTGTGCAGACTCCGGTCGCAGGGTTACGACGCGTTTTAAACACTCTAGGCTGTCGTCCAGTTTGCCGCTTTCCTGCAGGATGATCCCCAGGTTGCTCCAGGCATCCACCAGCGCGGGATCCAGCGCAACGGCCTGTCGACCGGCCTGTTCGGCCTCCACCAGCAGGCCTTGTTGTCGGCACATTTCGGCAAGGTTACTGAAGTAAATCGCCGGTGCGCTCAACGTCAGGCAGGCCTGACGCATGTAGGTGACTGCCAACTCCAGCCGACCAAAAGCGTGGGCAATCAGCCCGAGTAAATGCAGCGCGTCGGCCTGTTGTGGCCATTGCGCCAAGATGCGCTGACACAGCTGCTCGGCCTTTTGTGCCTGACCCGCGTTCCAGTGTTGATGGGCCAGGGTCATGGCTTCGGAGAGCGTCAATTGCGTACTTCCGGACGCTGTCGGTGTGCCGTTCATACGGGCTCTTCCAATTCGGGAGTGGAGACTGTTGTGCAAAGGATTTTCGTACACATCCGCTGCCGACCGAAAGATAAACGCCCATCGTTCATGACTGAAAAATGGGCGTTATCCGGTGAACTCAATTTAACGGATCAGAACTGCCAGCGCACCTGCACATCACCGGTATTGGCGGTGTATCCGGTTTAGCCGACTTACTTTACGATCCCACCATTGGCGTTGCCTCGATGCAAGGACTCAAAGGGCGGTATCAAATTGATAAATTTTAGGATGAAGGCCAGATGATATCACTTAGGGCGTGCGTGATTCCTTCCCCCCCAGTGTAGGAGGCCTACTACCTAGACCTCCCGCTTGACTCGGTAGACCGTTGCAACAGGGTGCCGGAACGGTTGTGCTATCAGTGCCATGTGTACCAGCCTTGTGTATCAGTGGGCTGGGAAAGGGCAGTTCAAGCGTGATTAGCGAACGGTCTCTAAAAGGTTTGCGCTGCCTCAGCGCTTCTCGCTGGCCACGGCTTCTTCACCGCGCTCACGAACCCAGAACAAGGTCGCCCCGGCCACGGCGGCAGGCATCATCACGATGTTGACCACCGGCACCAGCAGCACCAGGTAGACGATCCCGCCAAAGCTCATGCACTGCCAGCGTTTCTGCCGCAGCCAGGCGAGCATGCCCTGCCAACTCAACTTGTGGTTGTCCGCCGGGTAGTCGATGTACTGGATCGCCATCATCCACACCCCGAACAGCAACCACAGCGGAGCGGCGATGATATTCACCACGGGGATGAACGACAGGATCAACAAGCCGATGGCCCGCGGCAGGAAGTAACCGAGCTTGCGCATTTCCCGCGCCAGGGTGCGCGGAATCATCGCCAGCAGTTCTGCCCAGCTGAAGGCCGGGAAATTGTCGGTACCGCGCACCACCACTTCGACCTTTTCCGCGAGAAAGCCGTTGAAGGGCGCGGCAATCACGTTGGCGATCAGGGTGAAGGTGAAGAACACCATCAACAGCACCAGCACCACGAACAGCGGCCAGAGGATGTAGTTGAGGAAACTCAGCCAGGTCGGCAGGGTCGGCATCAGGCTGTCGACCCAGGCACTGAACTGGTGGCCGGCCAGGTAGATCAAACCGACGAACAGCACCAGGTTGATCGCCAGCGGCAGCAGGACGAACAGGCGCAGGCCCGGGCTCAGGACCAGTTTCAGGCCTTCGCGCAGGTATTGCGGGCCGGACAGGACGGGTGCGGGCATAACGTGCTCCGAGAGAAGGAAAACGCGCCGACCTTACCGACTTTGCCGGGGCGGTGAAAGGGCCGACATTTGCAGTAACAAAGGCGTCGAAAATAACAGCGCTCAGGATAGAGAGCCGCTATGAGCTGGATTGTTATTGCGTATTTCCTTAATCTTCGCCTCCTCGATACGCTGCACCTCATTATTTTTCAGGACTGTGTGCTACAAGCCTTCCCCAAGTGCTGTCGCAGTCCTTTTTTATTCCAGCCGGTCCGCCGGCGCTCCGCACCGGTAGCTGACGGGCGGTCGATAGGAGTGAGTCATGTCTGAAGTACGTCATTCGCGGGTGATTATTCTCGGTTCCGGCCCTGCCGGTTACAGCGCCGCGGTCTATGCCGCGCGTGCCAACCTCAAGCCGCTGCTGATCACCGGCATGCAGGCCGGCGGCCAGTTGACCACCACCACCGAAGTCGACAACTGGCCCGGCGACGTGCACGGCCTGACCGGCCCGGCGCTGATGGACCGGATGAAAGAGCACGCCGAGCGTTTCGAAACCGAAATCGTCTTCGACCATATCAACGCGGTGGACCTGGCGAAGAAGCCCTACACCCTGGTGGGCGACAGCGGCACCTTCACCTGCGATGCGCTGATCATCGCCACTGGCGCCAGCGCTCGTTATCTGGGCCTGCCGTCGGAAGAGACGTTCATGGGCAAGGGCGTTTCCGCTTGCGCGACCTGTGACGGTTTCTTCTATCGCAACAAGGAAGTCGCCGTGGTCGGTGGCGGTAACACCGCCGTGGAAGAGGCACTGTACCTGGCCAATATCGCCAGCAAGGTGACCCTGGTGCACCGTCGCGAGACCTTCCGCGCCGAGAAGATCCTGATCGACAAGCTGCATGCTCGCGTCGCCGAGGGCAAGATTGTCCTTAAGCTCAACGCCACCCTGGACGAAGTGCTGGGCGACAACATGGGCGTCACCGGTGCCCGCCTGAAGAACAACGACGGCAGCTTCGACGAGCTGACAGTCGACGGCGTGTTCATCGCCATCGGCCATACCCCGAACACTTCGTTGTTCGAGGGGCAGTTGACCTTGAAAGACGGCTATCTGGTGGTGCAGGGCGGCCGTGAAGGCAATGCCACCGCTACCAACGTGGAAGGTGTGTTCGCCGCCGGCGACGTGGCTGACCACGTTTACCGTCAAGCCATTACCTCGGCCGGCGCCGGCTGCATGGCGGCCCTGGACGCCGAGCGCTACCTCGACGACCTGCAGAACGCTTCGTTCTGATTGTGTGGGAGCGGTGCTTGCCCGCGAAGCTTTTCAGCGCCTTGAAGGGCCTCTTCGCGGGCAAGCACCGCTCCCACATCAGGGGACGCATTCGGCTTGAGTGAACCGCATGCAAGGGTCAGGCAAGTCTGGCCAGGCATGCCTCAAGGATATCCAGCCCTTCCTCCAGCACCGCCGCTTCAGTGGTCAAAGGTGCCAGCAGCCGGATGATATGCCGCGACTTGCCGCTGGGCATCAGCAGCAAGCCGGCCGCGCGGGCCAGGGCCAGTAATTGCGTCAACTGTGCCGACGCAGGGCTGCCGTCAGGGTTGATCAACTCGATGCCACGCATGGCGCCGATACCGGTCAAGCGCCCCAGATAGGGTGACAGCTGGTTGGCGCGCCAAGCCTGGTGACGGCTGACAATCGCCTCTTCCTGTTGCGCGCCCCAGGCTTGCAAGTGAGCGTCAGTCATCTCATCCAGGGTCGCCAATGCCGCGGCACAAGCAATTGGGTTACCCGAATAGGTGCCGCCCAGTCCGCCTTTGGGCAGGCTGTCGAGCAGCGCCTTGCGTCCGACCACCGCTCCTAGTGGCACACCGCCGGCAATGCTTTTACCCAGCAGGATCAGGTCTGGTTCAATCCCCAGTCGCGAGAAGGCAAAGCGCTGCCCGGTGCGGCCGAATCCGGACTGGATTTCATCGGCGATCAGCAGAATATTTTTCTCATCGCAGAAACGTCGCAAGGCCTGGGCGAACTCCACATCCAGCGCCAAAAATCCCGCTTCGCCCTGCACCGGTTCAAGGATAAAACAGGCGACGTCCTCGACATCGATCTCGACGCTGAACAGCCGCTCCATGGCCTTCAGCGCCTCGGCACAGCTCACGCCGTTGTCCTGGCTGGGGAAGGGCAGGTGATACACCGGTCCTGGCAGCACCCCGACTTTCTGTTTGTAGGGGGCGACTTTGCCGTTGAGATTGAGGGTGGCGAGGGTACGGCCGTGGAAGGCGCCGTCAAAGGCAATCACGGCCGTGCGGCCGGTGGCGCCACGGACTATTTTCAGGGCGTTTTCCGCCGCTTCCGCGCCGCTGTTGGTGAGCATGCCGCTGACCGGGTAAGACACCGGAATAAACGCCGTCAGCCGATCCATCAGTTCGAGGTAGGGCGCATGCGGCGCGGCGTTGAATGCGTAGTGGGTCAGCCGGGTGGCTTGTTCGCGAATGGCCCCAACGATGCGCGGGTGACAATGGCCGAGGTTGAGTACGCCGATGCCGCCGACAAAGTCGATATAGCGTTTGCCGTCGGTGTCCCAGACCTCGGCGTTTTTGCCGTGGCTGAGGCTGATGGGGTGAACGATGGAGATCGACTGGCTGATGGTTTCGCTGCTCATGGAGACCTGACTCGAAAGAAGGAAGACTTCTTTTTATCTAAGCCGTGAGCAGCGCTCCCCGGCAAACGAAATAAAGTCGCCGGGTCAATCTTAAAAGTCGCGATGTGCTGGCCGGGCCCTGGATCAGCGGCGAGTCAGCGGCGCCTGGGTGAACTTCACGCCGGCCAGGCCGTGGCTCATCAACGCGCGGATATTGCCGTGGTCGCTGCCCTCGGGGGTGGCCAGGACCGAACGGTAATGTTCGCCGAAGGCGAGCAACGCTTCCTGATCGCTCAAGCCTTCCAGCAGCGCCAGACCCAGGGTCTTGCACGAGCCTTCGTTCTGTCCGGCGGCGTTTTCCACGCCGCCGTTGTTGAACGCTTGTGGCTGGTAGTCGTAACCGGCGGCAACGAACGCCAGGGTCTCGGCAAAAACATGGGCGCCGCTGTTGAGGCTGGCACGCAGGGTGTTCAAATCACTCATGGGGTTTTCCTTTGGCGAACGCCGCCTGTTGTTCGGCGTTGGCTTCTTGCTGGTATTGGGCTTTCCATTCGGCATAAGGCATGCCGTAGACCACTTCACGGGCGTCGTCGAGGCTGACCTCGATCTGGCGTTCGTCGGCTTCGGCCTTGTACCACTTGGACAGGCAGTTGCGGCAGAACCCGGCGAGGTTCATCAGGTCGATGTTCTGCACATCCTTGCGGCTGTCCAGGTGGGCGACCAGCCGGCGAAAGGCGGCGGCTTCGAGTTCGAGGCGTTCTTGCTCGGTCATGATGGACTCTGTGGGGGTGAAGGTAGGCCGCGATGATAAGAGCCTGGCGCGGCGAATGCCAGACGGCTCAGTGGCTCAACGGCTCGCCGCGAGCGTAATCGACACCGACTCGGCAAACCGCAGCGCGTGGGGCTTGTCGACCTCGACCTCGGCATAAAGTACGGCTGCGTTGCTCATCACCAGATCGAGCAGCTCCTGAGTCAGGCGCTCGAGCAGGGCAAAGCGGTTGCCCTCCACATGCTGGATGATCGCCTTGGTGATGGTGCGGTAGTTCAGGGCGTGATCGATGTCGTTGTCGCGCACCGCTTCCTGGGCCGCATAGAGGATGGTCAGGTTGATCCGGACATCCTGCTTGTTGAGGATCTCGTCTTCGTTGATGCCGATAAAGGTACGCAGGCACAGGTCCTTGACCCGGATGCGCGCCATGCCTGGTTGAAGTTGTGGCATTGCTACTTGCTCCGTCCAATCAGTTGCAGGAACTCCATGCGGGTGGTGCTTGAGTCGCGCAGGGCGCCGAGCATCACCGAGGTGTTCATGGTCGAATTCTGTTTTTCCACGCCGCGCATCATCATGCACATGTGCTGGGCTTCGATCACCACCGCCACGCCGGCGGCCTGGGTCACTTGTTCGATGGCGTCGGCGATTTGCCGGGTGAGGTTTTCCTGGATCTGCAGGCGACGGGCGAACATGTCGACGATCCGGGCGATCTTCGACAGCCCCAGGACCTTGCCGGTCGGCATGTAGGCGACGTGGACCTTGCCGATGAAGGGTAGCAGGTGGTGTTCGCACAGCGAGTACAACTCGATGTCCTTGACGATGATCATCTCGTCGTTGTCGGAGGCGAACAACGCACCGTTGACCACTTCTTCGAGACTCTGGGCATAACCGTGACACAGGTATTGCATGGCCTTGGCGGCCCGTTTCGGGGTGTCCAACAGGCCCTCGCGGTCGGGGTTTTCGCCCAGCCCCAGAAGGATTTCGCGGTAATGCTCGGGCAGTGTGGCACTCATGGAAAGGGTTCCTCGCGGGGCGGCTTATTTAAGGTGCCGGCCGCCGTTGACGGTCAAGGTTGTGCCGGTGACATACGGGTTGTCCAGCAGGTAGCGCAGGCTCTGGTAGACCACCCCGGCTCCGGGTTCGATACCCAGGGCCGATTTGGCCAGGGTCCTGGCGCGGTACACCGCGTCGTCGTCGGGGTTGAACATCAGCAGGGCCGGGGCGATGCCGTTGACCTTGATCCGTGGCGCGTAGCGGGCGGCGAAGGACAGGGTCAGGCTGTCCAGGCCGGCCTTGCTGGCGCAGTAGGCGATATGCTGGCTGCTGCCCTTGCGGGTGACATCGTCGCTGATATGCACGATATCGGCCATTGGCGAGCGCTCCAGCAACTCGGCGCAATGCAGGTTGATCAGATAGGGCGCCAGCATGTGCAGGCTGAACATCTGGGTAAAGGCCGCGGTTTCATTGTCAGGGCCTTCTTTAATCCAGGCCGAGGCATTGTGAACGATCGCCCGCAGACAGTCGGTGTGCTGCTTCAGCGCCTCGATAAAGGCCAGGATCCCGGCTTCGCTGGAGAAATCGGCGAACAGCGCGGTGGCACCGCGGTCGCGCAGGGCCTGGACCCCGGGACGCTCGCTGCGATAGCTGACGATCACCGGGTAGCCGTCGGCCAGCAGTCGCTCTGCGCAGTGCAGGCCGACACGCTGGCCGGCGCCAGTAATCAGGATTGGGGCACTAGACGGTGGCATCGATGGCTCGTGGCAAGCGGTGGAGAGGCGTCGGTTGACGTTGAAGTCAAAACTATACCAGCCACTGGGCTTGTACAACCGTTGTACGTGGCGAGCGCTGCCACGGTACCGATCTGTCAATGAGAACGGGGTCTTATTGGCACCGCGAAACCTGTAGCTGGCTTGCCAGCGATGACGGCGGTGAATGCTGCATCGCTATCGCTGGCAATCGAGCGTCGACCGGCGGCTCCTACAGGACCCTGTTGTTTCAACGCCTGGCGGTGGCCGTGTCGCTCGGCAGCGCCAAGGCCTTCGTACTGTGCAACCAACCCGCCAGCAAATGGGTCGACAGCGGAATGAAGAAGTAGACCATCAACGGTGTCAGCGCCAGGGTACTGACCAGGACCCGCGGCCCCAGGCTTAACTCGGCCAGCAACGGCCCCAGGCCAAAGTTGAACAGCAGCGACACCGGAAAGAACGCCAGCCAGATCGCCACCGCCTGTTTCCAACGTGGCGGTCGTTGGCCCACGGCGCCGAACCAGCCGTCGATGCCGCTGACCCGCCGTTCCTGCGGCCCGGCGAACAGGTCGCCGCCACGCGCCAACCAGGCCTTGCGCGAGGCGGAATGCTCCCAGGCGTTGAGGGTCGCGGCATCGTTGAAGCGGAAAATCATCTGGAATTCGTTATCGCCGGACGGCGGGGCGAGCACGCCGGAGCCCAGGTAACCGGGGAAGTCGGTGGCGAGCAATTCGCCTTCATGCAACCAGGCGAGCATCTCCTGGTAGCGGCCCTCGGCGACACGCCGGGCAACCATCATGGTGACGGGTGAGGTAGACATCATGTATCTCCGTAAGACAAGCATGCCGCCCGGGTAAGGCAGATGCGCAACGCAGCGCCGGGGTGGTGGGCTGCGTGTGTGGACAGGCAAGAATTATTCCCTATTCTCGCGAAATGCACCAAGCAAGTGACTCGTATTGCGTACGATTTGCAGAGAGTTGGATCCCGTGGGCTAGAATATCGGTCAAATCCTATTCATAAATGTGTGACAGATGCCCGTCATGACCGAACTTGAACCTGCCACGCCGCTGTTGCGGGCGTTGAAACAGGAGGAGTTGTTTCCCATTCGTGAAGTCTCGCGCCTGACCGGCGTCAACCCGGTCACCCTGCGGGCGTGGGAGCGACGCTACGGTCTGATTCAACCGACGCGCACCGAAAGTGGGCATCGGCTCTATGCCATGAGCGATATCGAGACAGTCCGTACCATCATGGGCTGGATCGAGCGCGGTGTGGCGGTGAGCAAGGTGGGCAAGATTCTGGCGAAAACCGCCGTCCAGGCCGTGTCCATCCACACACCCACCGGCATTTCCACGCAATCGATTGCCC
The DNA here is from genome assembly GCF_059420925.1 of Pseudomonas sp. GW821-FHT03C07. Classification (NCBI taxonomy): domain Bacteria; kingdom Pseudomonadati; phylum Pseudomonadota; class Gammaproteobacteria; order Pseudomonadales; family Pseudomonadaceae; genus Pseudomonas; species Pseudomonas sp. GW821-FHT03C07. The sequence goes on along the minus strand of NZ_JBWKUQ010000012.1, from coordinate 17,918 downwards.
AGACGGAATGGGATGAGTGGCAGGCGCAATTGCGTGCCGCGGTCAGCGCTTTCGACGAACCGGCCCTCGAACGCCTCTACGGGCAGGTGTTTTCCTGTTATCCGCTGACCGTGGTGTTCCAGAATATCCTCCTGCCGCTGTGGCAGCGCCTGCTGCTGCAGACGAACGAGTTCGGCCAGGTCAGCGAGTGGCTGTTTCTCGATGCGTTCCTGCGCGCGCGGGTCCTGCAGCGCCTGCACCTGGTTCGCGGGCTGCCTTCCCAGCGTATCGTGCTCGCCGCTTTACCGGATCAATGTCGTGAACTCGAATTGCTGGTGGCCGGCCTGTTGCTGGGCGACGGCGACCGCTCCGTCAGCGTTCTGGCAGTTGGCCAGCCCTTCGATGAACTGACCCTGGTCTGTGAAAGGGTCCGGCCCGAGGCGCTGGTGCTGTATTCCAACCGTTCGCCGATGGCCGACCTGCCACGCCGGCTCAATCGCCTGGCGCTGTCGGTGGACTGCGCGGTGATGCTGGCCGGGGATGTTGCGGAGTTGTTGCAGGAACGCCTGGAAGGCTCGAGCATCGGCTGCCTGGGCAATGACGGCCGGCTGATGCGCCGGCGCTTGCAGCAATTGCTGGCCGGTCGGCTCGATACCTGATCGACGATCAGGCGTCTGCCTTGGCCGACGGGGGATTGCTGCCTGGGTTATCGCGGCTGGCCGGTGGCGGCCTTGAGCGCATCCAGCTCAGCCTGAACCTCGGCCAGTTTTGCTTCCAGTTGGGCTACCCGCTGTTGCGCCTTGACCTGCGCCGTCACGTCTTTCTGTACACCGACGAAATAGGTCAGTTGGTCGCTTTCGTTGAGCACGGGGGACAGCGACAGCTCGTTCCAGAAATGGCTGCCATCCTTGCGGTAGTTGCGCAGGATCTGACGGCACGGCTTGCGTGTGTGCAGGGCTTCGCGGATCAGTTCCAGTGCCGGCTGGTCGCGGTCGCCCGACTGCAGGAAACGACAATCCTGGTAGAGAGTCTCTTCGTTGGTGTAGCCGGTCAGGCGTTCGAACGCCGGGTTGGCGTAGATCAGGATATGGTCTTCGCCTTCCTGTTCGGCCACGACGATACCGTCGTTCGACGCATCAATCACCAGTTGCAACAGTTTGGGATTTATCATTCTTCAGCGCACCCGCAGTCCATTGACGAATCTGTCGAAGTTTAAGACATCGTCTTGAATAATCCATTCCATTTGCTTGCGGCGAGGGGCGGGTTTTGTGAGAAAGTCTCTCATCTGCTGGTATCCTGGGGTTTTTATCCAGCATCAGGATCAGATTGATGAAAGTTGCCATCCTTTCCGGCTCGGTCTACGGCACCGCCGAAGAAGTTGCCCGCCACGCTGAAAAAATCCTTCGCGAGGCCGGTTTTGAAGCCTGGCACAACCCGCGGGCGACCCTGGCCGATGTTCAGGCCTTCGCCCCGGAGGCCTTCCTGGCCGTGACCGCCACCACTGGCATGGGTGAGCTGCCGGACAATCTCCAACCGCTGTATAACGCCATCCGCGACCAGTTGCCGGCGGCGTGGCGTGGCCTGCCGGGCGGGGTGATCGGCCTGGGTGATTCCAGCTACGGCGATACTTTCTGTGGCGGAGGCGAACAGATGCGTGAGTTGTTTGCCGAGCTGGGCGTGCGGGAGGTGAAGGAAATGCTGCGTCTGGATGCCAGCGAAAGCGTCACCCCGGAAACCGATGCCGAGCCGTGGCTGGCCGAGTTCATCAGCGCCTTGCGCTAAGGCCTGCGAGCGGGCGTCGCCGATCTTGTCTTGAAATACCACACTGTAGGAGCCAGCTTGCTGGCGATAGCTATTGTTCAGGCGACAACGATGTTGGCTATCGGATCGCAATCGCCAGCCAGCTGGCTCCTACACGGGGGTATTGTACCGGTGGCTGACTGGCTGCTCGCGCAACAATGCCAGCCAGGCTTGGGCGGCTTTCGACAGGTAAGCGCCGCGGCGCCAGATAAAGGCGATATCCCAGCGCAGGTCGCTAGGTGAGCTCAAAGTCAGGCGGACCACGCCGGGTCGTATCAGCGAGCGTGCAACCACGCTGGGCAGCAGCGCCACGCCTTGCCCGGCGGCCACCAGCGCGGCGAGAAAGTCGGCCTGGCCGCTGCGTCCACTCTCCTTGGGGGTGAAGCCGGCTTGCCGACAAGCTTCCATCAGGCGGTGATTGAGCACGAAACTGCGCTGGTACAACAGAAACGGCGTATCGGCCAATTGTTCCAGGCGGATCGAGCCTTCCTCGGCCAGCGGATGATCGTTCGCCAGCAACACATCCAGTGGCTCGTCGCAAAACAGCTGGTAGTCGAACGCCGGGTCGCTCGGCTTGAGGCTGCCGCCCAGCTCCAGTTCGCCGCTCAGCACCGCCGGCTCGATATTCAGGCTGCCGCCTTCGAGCAGGTGAATGCTGATATTCGGGTAGCGCCGCCGGTACTCGGCGAAGAGGCTGGCGAACAGCGTTTCACCGCCCAGTTGCGGCAGACCCAGGCGCAGTTCGCCGCGGGCCAGGTGGCTCAGGTCATCCAGTTCGCTGAGCAACCCGTCGCGTAGGCGCAGCATTTCTTCAGCCCGTTGCAGCACCACGCCGCCGGCCGCCGTCAGCAGGACCCGTGAACCCTGGCGATCGAACAATGGCGTGGCGAGGTCGTGTTCGAGCTGGGCAACCTGCTTGCTGACCGCCGACTGGCTGATGTGCAGGGTTTTCGCCGCCTGGGTGAAGCCGCCCTGACGGACCACCTCGATAAAGCTGCGCAGTTGCTTGAATTCCATGACCTGATTCCAAATTGGAATGACTTCTAGTCTAACAATTCGCTTTTGGGATGGTAGCGACAACTTTAAAATTGGTTTCCAGAGAGGACTGAATCCGATGAACCGTCTATTGCTGAAAAAATCCTGTCGCCTGCTGGCCGAACTGGCCGTATTACTGGGGCTCTATCAGCTGGGCATGCTGTTCGCCGCCTGGAGCCACTGGCCGATTCCCGGCGGGGTGATCGGCCTGGCGCTGCTGTTGCTGGCCTTTGCCACTGGCTGGGTCAAGCCTGCCACCCTGCAACTGGGGGCCGGGTTGTTGATGGCGGAGATGTTGCTGTTCTTCATCCCGGCGTTGATGAGCCTGCTGGACTATGGCGCCATGGTGCGCCAGGACGGCTGGCGGATCCTGCTGGTGATCGGCGTCAGTACCCTGGCGGTGATGCTGGCGACCGCTTTTACCGTCGAGTTCGTTTGTCGCTGGAGCACCCGTCGTGAAGCTTGAGTGGATGTCCTTGTTCTGGCTGGGGCTGACCCTGCTGGCCTATGTGTTCAGCCGCTGGGTGTATGGCCGCACGGGGCGTTACCTGCTGTCGCCGCTGATCCTGGTGCCCTTCGTGCTGCTCGCGGTGGCGCTACCGCTGCACACGGCGTACGCCGAATACTCGCGCGATACCCACTGGTTGATGTTGATCCTGGGGCCGGTCACCGTGGCCTTCGCGGTGCCGATCTGGCAGCAGCGGCAGATGCTGCTGCGCCATGGCCCGGCGTTGCTGTTGGGGATGCTGGCCGGCAGCGCGGCGTCTATCGGCAGCTCTTACTGGCTGGCCAGGGCGCTGTCGCTGGATAACAGTTTGACCTTGTCGCTGGTGCCGCGCTCGATCACCACGCCCTTTGCCATGCCGCTGGCGCAGAACCTGGGTGGCGTGCCCGAGCTGACCGCGGTGTTCGTGATGGTCACCGGGGTTTTCGGGGCGTTTCTCGGCGGGCTGCTGCTCAAGTGGTTGCCGCTGCGCAGCAGTCTGGCGCGCGGTGCGTTGTTCGGCGTCGGGGCTCACGGTGCCGGGGTCAGCCGCGCCCGTGAAGTGGGCGGTGAAGAGGGCTCGGTGGCGGGCCTGGTGATGGTTCTGACCGGTCTGCTGAACCTGTTTGCCGCGCCCTTGTTGGCGGCAATGATCTGATTTCATCTTCGGCCGCCCTGGCTGACTCGCTGGGTCATCAAGCTGGCTGGCAAGGCAACTCCGTTGCGGCAACGGGCTGCTCTAGACTGGCGGGTACTAGAATAAAAACCGAAAACCGCCGAGGTCAGTGCCGTGAACGCAGCCCCTGTTACCGCCGCACCCGATGTGAAGAGCCAAGTCAGCGCCGCCGAATGGCAGACCCGCGTGGACCTGGCCGCCTGTTATCGCCTGGTGGCGATGCACGGTTGGGACGACCTGATCTTCACCCATATATCGGCCAAGGTCCCGGGTACCGAGGATTTCCTGATCAACCCCTACGGGCTGATGTTCCACGAGATCAGCGCGTCGAGCCTGGTCAAGGTCGATCAGGCCGGCAACAAGTTGCTGGACAGCCCCTATGAGATCAACCCGGCCGGCTACACTATCCACAGCGCCATTCATGAGGTGCGTCACGACGTGACCTGTGTGCTGCACACCCACACCGCCGCCGGTGTCGCGGTCTCGGCGCAGCAGCAGGGCGTGCTGCCCATCAGCCAGCAATCGCTGTTCGTGCTGTCGAGCCTGGCCTATCACGCCTACGAAGGGGTGGCCCTCAACCATGAGGAGAAAGCGCGGTTGCAGGCCGATCTCGGCGAAAACAACTTTCTCATGCTGCACAACCACGGCCTGCTGACCTGCGGCTCGACCATCGCCGATACCTTCCTGATGATGTTCACCTTCCAACGGGCCTGCGATATCCAGGTGCTGGCGCAAAATGGCGCGGCGCCACTGATCGTCATCGAGCCGCAGATTCTCGCCGGGGCCAAGGCCATGGTCGCCGCGGTGACCCGTAGCGCCCAGGGCATGGGCGGTGCGCTGGCCTGGCCGGCGCTGCTGCGCAAGTTGGACCAGCAGGACCCCGGATTCAGACTCTGAGGCCAGCGTCCGGGATTGCCCGGGGAGTGGGCGTCAATGCGGGCAGTCGCGGCCAGGGCCGGACTATCCCGCTGCCTTATCGCACACTATTCAGCCCTGGCCGACTTTATTGTGAGCAAAGGCCGGGTGTCCGACACTCGGCTTCTATTTCCATCGGCCCTGGCTGGAGTCCTGTATGAGTGAGTCTGTGCGCTTCGAAGATAAAGTGGTGATCGTTACCGGCGCCGGTGGCGGCCTGGGGCGTGCCCATGCACTGCTGTTCGCCCGCCATGGGGCGAAAGTGGTGGTCAACGACCTCGGCGGCTCGGCCCACGGTGAGGGCGCCAACGCCTCGGCGGCGGACAAGGTGGTGGCCGAGATTCGCGAGGCCGGCGGTACCGCCGTGGCCAACCACGACTCGGTCACCGATGGCGACAAGATCGTGCAGAACGCCCTGGATGCCTTTGGCCGTATCGATGTGGTGGTGAACAACGCCGGGATCCTGCGGGACAAGACCTTCCTGAAGATGGAGGACGCCGACTGGGACCTGGTTTACCGGGTGCATGTCGAAGGTGCCTACAAAGTCACCCACGCCGCCTGGCCACATCTGCGCCAGCAGAACTACGGGCGGGTGATCTTTACCGCGTCGACGTCCGGCATCTACGGCAATTTTGGTCAGTCCAACTATGGCATGGCCAAGCTCGGCCTGTATGGCTTGACCCGGACCCTGGCCATCGAGGGCCGCAAGAACAATATCCTGGTCAACGCCATCGCCCCGACTGGCGGCACGCGCATGACCGAAGGCCTGATCCCGCCGCAGGTCTTCGAGCTGCTCAAGCCGGAGCTGATCAGCCCGCTGGTGGTGTTCCTCGGCAGTGAGCAGTGCGATGAAACTTCCGGTCTGTTCGAAGTCGGTGGCGGCTGGATCGGCAAGACCCGCTGGGAGCGCAGCCTGGGCGCCGGCTTCGACCCGCACAACGGTTTTTCCGTGGAAGACGTGGCGGCCAGCTGGAAGCAGATCTGCGATTTCGAGGGTGCCGTGCATCCGAAGGACACACCCGAAGCGCTACGGGAAATGATGGTGAACCTGCAGAAGTACATAGCCTGAATAACGGCTCTACCTGACACAAGGCAGCACCTGTAGGCGCTGCCGAGCCGGCGATGCAGGGCTCAAGGGCCTCATCGCCAGCAAGCCGGCTTGTACAGTACGCGGTGTTTTCAATGACCGGGATAAGGGCTGGCCCTGTGTCGGTTTTATGCCCTTGGGAAGTATTTCTCCACCAACGCCGCGAGGATGGCGGCGGTCTCGGCATCGAGCGCGCCGGCATAATCCTTTGGCCGGAAATGCAACTGGAACGCCCTGACCAGTTGTTTGAATCCCTTCTCCGTGTCCGCTCCCGTCACGTCATACCCATACTTTTTGAACTGCTCCAATGCCGTTGCCCGAGGTGGCAGGCCGTCGCACGTGTATTTGCGCAGGTACTGGTCGCGGGTTGCTTCGTCGAACCAGGCACCGATGCCCGACAGATACAGGTCGTGCCAGGGAAAGGCGGCTCCCGGATCACTCTTGCGATTCCAGGCGATATCCGAGTGCCCGACCACCTGGGTGGGGCCGATATCGGGATAGCGGGCGAGGATATTCAGCGATAATTGCTTGAGCACTTCGATCTGCCGCGGCTCATAAGGCGGAAAATGAAACTGTCCCGCGCTCTCGGACGCCAGGTTGACGATCTCGATGCCGATCGCGGTGTCATTGAGCTGCGTCCTGCCGTCCCAGGCACTGATGCCCGCATGCCAGGCGCGTTTTTGTTCGTCGACCAGATTGAACACTTCCTGTTCCTTGAAGCCAGCCTGGAGATAGCTCGGGTCGGTGACATCGGGCACCAGGTAATGACTGCTGACATTAGGACCGGTCAGAAACCCGAGGGCGCTGGCGAAGTCGCCGGCGGTGTAATGCATGACCAGCAAGCGAACCCGGTCGTTGAAACTCCGCGTGCTGCGGTAGGCGTTGTAGTTGATCGGTTTCATCAGCGATTCCTTTCCCCATGACGTGATGTAGTTGAGTGCTACAGAGTGAATCCCGGTCTCAATCAGTGGGAAGAGGCTTGGGTCTTTCAACCGTGTACGAAGGGTCTCGGTGTTTGATTTTGCTCGTGTCAGCGCTGATGAGACGTTGTACGGGGGCGAATGACGCAGGCATAAAAAAGGCCACTGCAAACGCAGTGGCCAAGGGAAGACGTTCGATCAAGGAGTAAATCAACGTCAGTAAACAATGAATGATGAGCATAATAAGGACCTGCCCCCGGCTGAAAAAGCCCGCTTTGCGACAATCACCGTTACCGCTGGGGTAACAGTCGCTTTTCCATTTGCGGCAACCGGAGTCATCCCGGACAATCCTCTATCCATGTGCGCTATGACACGCTATCCACCGGTTCGATGGTCCGCTGCAAACCGCGTCGCAAGCCTGCATTCATCCTTTCGAGGTACAGCACGAATACCTCCTTGGTGCGCTTATCGCTCCCGTTGGTGGTGAGTAGGGTGAAGCCTTCTGTCACACACCGGGGAAGACGCATGACAAAAACAACAATGCGCGCCATCTTCACGCCGCAGGCTCTGGCCATCGCGGTTGCCATGAGCGTCAGTGCGCAGGCGCAGGCTGTTTCGTTCAACATCGGAGAAATCGAAGGCAAATTCGACTCATCCCTGTCGGCCGGCGTGAGCTGGGGCCTGCGCGATGCCGACAAGAGCCTGGTGGGGGTGCCCAATGGCGGTACCGGCCAGGCCGCCACCGGTGATGACGGACGCCTGAACTACAAGAAGGGCGAAGCCTTCTCGAAGATCATCAAGGGTATTCACGACCTGGAATTGAAATACGGTGACACCGGCGTCTTCGTCCGCGGCAAGTACTGGTACGACTTTGCGACAGCCGACGGCGGCCAGGACTTCAAGGACATCAGCGATCACCATCGCGATGAAGCGGCACGTTCTTCCGGCGCGCAACTGCTCGACGCCTTCGTCTACCACAACTACTCCATCGCCGACCTGCCGGGCACCGTGCGCCTGGGCAAGCAGGTGGTCAGTTGGGGTGAGAGTACCTTTATCGGCAACTCGATCAACAGCATCAACCCCATCGACGTATCGGCCTTCCGCCGGCCAGGTGCCGAGATCAAGGAAGGCCTGATCCCGGTCAACATGTTCTTCGCCTCCCAGAGCCTGACCGACCAACTGACGGTCGAAGGGTTCTACCAGTTGAACTGGGAAAACACCGTCGTCGACAACTGCGGCACCTTCTTCGGCAACGATGTGGTGCAGCACGGTTGCAACAACAACTACACCGTCGGCAGTCCGGCGATTGCGCCGCTGCAACCGCTGGCCGCGGCGTTCGGCCAGGGCTTTCAGGTCACTCCGGAAGGTGTCGTGGTGCAGCGTGGCGATGACCGCGATGCCCGTGACGGCGGCCAATGGGGCATGGCCTTGCGCTGGCTGGGCAGCGACACCGAGTACGGCCTGTATTTCATGAACTACCACAGTCGTACCCCGACCGTCGGCACCACCACCGCCAGTGCCAGCACCATCACGGCGCTGGGCAGTATCCTGCCGCTGGCGCCAGCCGCCTTCCGTAGCGGTCTGGCGCAAAGCATCATGCTGGGACGCGGTCAGTACTACCTTGAGTATCCGGAAGACATCCGCCTCTACGGCGCCAGCTTCTCCACCACCCTGCCGACCGGCACCGCCTGGAGTGGCGAGATCAGCTATCGTCCCAACGCTCCGGTGCAGCTCAACACCACCGACCTGACCCTGGCGCTGGTCAACCCGATTGCCGGTGGCGCCGCCTCGCCGATCCAGACCAGTCCTGGTTCGGACAACTCCGGCTACCGTCGCAAGGAAATCACCCAGGTACAAACCACCTTCACGCAGTTCTTCGACCAGGTCCTCGGTGCCGAGCGCCTGACGTTGGTGGGCGAGGCGGGGATGACCTATGTCGGCGGCCTGGAGACCAAGGACAAGCTGCGTTACGGGCGTGACTCGGTCTACGGTGCCTATGGTTACCAGGGCGATACCAGCGGTTTCGTCACCGCGACCTCCTGGGGCTACCGTGCCCGGGCGATCCTCGACTACAGCAACGTGTTCGCCGGGATCAACCTCAAGCCCAACGTGTCCTGGTCCCATGACGTCAAGGGATACGGCCCCAACGGCCTGTTCAACCAGGGCGCCAAGGCGGTCAGCATCGGTGTGGACGCCGACTACCGCAACACCTACACCGCGAGCCTCAGCTACACCGACTTTTTCGGTGGCAACTACAACACCCTGATTGACCGTGACTTCGTGGCGCTCAGCGTCGGCGCGAACTTCTGATCCAGGCTTGAGAAGGACAACTTTATGCGCAAGATGATTTTGCAATGTGGCGCCCTGGCCTTGAGCCTGCTGGCAGCCAACGTAATGGCGGCGGTTTCCCCGGAGGAAGCGGCCAAGCTCGGTACCAGCCTGACTGCCATCGGCGCGGAAAAGGCCGGCAACGCCGACGGCTCGATCCCGGCCTACACCGGCGGTATCCCGAAAAACGCCGGCGCGGTGGACAGCAAAGGCTTCCTGGCCGACCCGTTCGCCAATGAAAAGCCGCTATTCATCATCACTGCGGCCACCGCCGAACAGTACAAGGCCAAGCTCTCCGAAGGCCAACTGGCGATGTTCAAGCGTTATCCGCAGACCTACAAGATCCCGGTCTATCCGACGCACCGCAGCGTGGTGCTGCCGGATGCGGTTCTGGAGGCGGCCAAGCGCAGCGCCCTGAATGTCACGGCAATCAACGACGGTAACGGTCTGGCGAACTTCACCGGCAACCGCTACTACGCCTTCCCGATTCCGAAGAACGGCGTGGAAGTGCTGTGGAACCACATCACCCGCTACCACGGCGGCAACCTGCGCCGCACCATCACCCAGGCCACGCCGCAGACCGACGGCTCCTTCACCCCGATCACCTTCGAGGAAGAAGCCGCCGTGCCATCGGAAATTCCCGACCTGGCGCCGGACAAGGGCGCCAACGTGCTGACCTTCTTCAAGCAGGAAGTCACCGCGCCGGCGCGTCTGGCGGGCAACGTATTGCTGGTGCACGAAACCCTCGACCAGGTGAAGGAGCCGCGCCTGGCCTGGGTCTACAACGCCGGCCAGCGCCGTGTGCGTCGCGCCCCGCAAGTCGCCTATGACGGTCCGGGCACCGCCGCCGACGGCCTGCGTACCTCGGACAACTTCGACATGTTCTCCGGCGCGCCGGACCGCTACGACTGGAAACTGATCGGCAAGAAGGAGATGTACATCCCTTACAACAGCTACAAGCTGGACTCGCCGACCCTCAAGTACACCGACGTGATCAAGGCCGGGCATATCAACCAGGACCTGACCCGCTACGAGCTGCACCGGGTCTGGGAAATCGAGGGCACGGTCAAGCCAAGCGAGCGGCATATCTATGCCAAGCGTCATATGTACATCGACGAGGACAGCTGGCAGGTCGCGCTGGTGGATCACTACGACGGTCGCGGCCAACTGTGGCGGGTGGCTGAAGGTCATGCGCAGTTCTACTACGACCACCAGGTGCCGGCTTATACCGTTGAAGCGCTGTATGACCTGATTGCCGGGCGCTATATCGCCCTGGGCATGAAGAACGAAGAGAAGCACAGCTTCCAGTTCGGTTTTGTCGGCAAGGCGGCGGATTACACGCCGGCGGCGCTGCGGGCAAGCGGGGTGCGCTAAACGCTTCGCCATCCCCCCTGTAGGAGCCGGCTTGCCGGCGATGAGGCCCTTGAGCCTTGCGTCGCCCTTGCGGCCGCTATCGCCGGCAAGCCGGCTCCTACAGGGTTTGGGGTGTTTTCAAGATCCCTTTCATTGGCCCTTGGGGCCTGTTTTTTATGGTCAGCGATAAGTTTCCTGAATATTTGTTCATCCTCCGGCTCGAACAGGGCTAGGGTGACTGGATAAAATCAAGAAAGGCCGCCGCAATGACCGCCATGACCCCGCGTCTGGACCGTCCCGGGTTCCTGCCTCGTTTATCCTCCCGTCATTTGCCACGTCCGCGTCTGAGTACCCCGTTGATCGAGTCCCAGGCACGGGTCCGCTTGCTCTGTGCGCCCGCCGGCAGCGGCAAGAGCGCCCTGCTCGCCGAATGCTTGCTGCAAGCCCCACCCAGCTGTGGCGTGTGCTGGCTGCCGTTGTCCGGGGCGAGCCTCACGACCGACGCATTTTGCGCGGCCCTGGCCCAGGCGCTGGGGCTGGACGAGCCCCAGGACGAGTCGAGTCTGTTGGCACGGCTGGCGCGCTGGACCACCCCCACCTGGATTTTTCTCGACGACTACTGTCGTTTGCCCAACCCGGCACTGGATCAACTGCTCGATCGCTTGTTGGCGGTCAGCAGTCCGGTCCTCAGCTGGTGGCTGGGCGTGCGGCGGCGGCCGCACTGCAACTGGCCGCGGCTGTTGCTCGAAGGTGAACTCTACGAAGTCGAAGGCCCGAGCCTGGCCTTCGCGCGCGGTGAAATCGAACGGTTGGTCAGTCATCCGTCGATCACCCTGACCCCGCAGTGCCTCGACCGGATGGACCAGTACACCGCCGGATGGTGCGCCGGGGTGCGGGTCGCCATGCTCGAGGCGCCGGCCTGGATCGCCAACGCGCCCGACGCCGGGTCGCGACGTTCGGCGACCTTGCTCGACTACCTGCAACACGAACTGTTCGATGCCCTGGCACCGGAGCTGGCCGAAGCCTGGCGCGTGTTGGTACATCTGCCACGTTTCAATGCCGACCTCTGCGAGCACCTGTTCGGTGCGGGGGAGGGCGCCCAGTGGATGCGCACCCTGCAAGAGCTGGGGTGTTTTATCGAACCCTGGGAAGACTCCGCGGAATGGCTACGGGTGTTCGCGCCACTGGCCCTGTTGCTGCGCGATGAACCCTGGCCGGCCGGACGCTCCTGGCATCGGCGCGCCTGCCAGTGGTTCAGCGCCCACGGTGACTGGCAGGCGGCGGTGGAGCAGGCCCTGGCCGCCGAAGAGTTCGAAGTGGCGGCCAGCCTGTTGCACAACTTCACCTTCGATTACCTGTTCCAGGAGCAGAACGTGGCGCTGCTGTTGCGCCTGCACGAGCATCAGCCAGACGAGCTGATGTTCGGCACGCCGCATCTGGTGGGCTTGATCACCACCGCGTTGCTGTTCGCCGGGCGCTTCGACGAGGCGGCCCACAGCATCGAGCAGATGGCCCGTTTTATCCCGCAGCCATCGGCGGCGGCACAACGGCAACTGGTGGCGCGTTGGCAGGCCCAGCAGGGCTGGTTGCTGCATTTGCAGGGACAGGCGCAATGTGCGCGTGGGCATTTTCTCGAGTCCTTGCAGGATCTGCCGCCAGCCGCCTGGCCGGCGCGGTTGTTCTGTTTGTCGGGGCTGACCCAGCAGGCGCTGCTCGCGGGCGAGTTGGAGCAGGCTCACGCCTTGAGTCGCGACGCCCTGTGCCTGGCGCGGGCACAAGGCTCGTTGCTGTTCGAGGCGCTGCTGGAGCTGGATCATGCGCAGTTGCTGGAGCAGCGTGGTGCCCTGCACCGCAGCGAGAGCCTGCTGGACAACATGCAGGCCCTGTTATCGGCCAAACGCCATCTGGCCGGGCCGCTGCTGGGGCGGATCGCCTTGCGTCAGGGACGGATCGCCCTGCGCCAGGGCCGCGATCAACAGGCGGCCGAGTATTTTCAGACGGGTCTGGACGAGTGCCTGCGCAGCCAGGATAAACAGGCCTTGTACGGCTTTCTCGGGCTGGCCTTGCTGGATGCCAACCACGGCGATTACGCCCAGGCGTTTGTCCGCCTGCGCGACGCCGAACGTTTGATGCAGCAACGGCATATCCCCGATGTGGTGTATCGCGCGGTGCTGCTGATGGTCAGTTGCCATTTCTGGTTGCAGCAGGGGCGACCCGAGCTGGCGGAAGAGGCGCTGACCCGGGTGTTGCGTCACTACAGCGGCGCGAATGGGGTGCAGGCGCCCCCGGCGACGCTGGAATTGATTCCACGTCTTGAATACCTGTTGGTGCTGGCGCAGGTCTATCTGCACAAGGCTCAGGCGCCGCTGGAGGCGCTGGCGCTGTTGCTTGAACAGGCCCAGCGGCGCGGCATGCAGGGGATAGAAACCGAGCTGCGCCTGGCACTGGCGGAAGTGGCGTTTCTGCAAGGGCGAACGGCGCTGGCCAAGAGTCATTTGGAGGAGGGCTTGGCGCTGGTCAGCCGCTGCAACCTGCAACAGGCCTTGCGTGAGTTGCGTTTGCGCCAGTCAGGGATGCTGGCGAGCCTGGGGTTCGAGGAGGTGCTGATCGCCACCGGTGACAATCCCTTGAGCCAGCGTGAACTGGAAGTGCTCAAGCTGATTGCCCTGGGCAGCTCCAATTTGCAGATCGCCGATCAGCTGTTTATTTCACTGCACACGGTGAAAACCCATGCGCGGCGGATTCACAGCAAACTCGGGGTGGAGCGGCGGACCCAGGCGGTGGCCAAAGCCAAGGCTTTGGGTTTGATGGGCTAACGACGGGTTGATGCGGTCCTTGTAGGCGCCGGCTTGCTGGCGATGAGGCCAGTGAGTCTTGCATCGCCTGATCGGCCGCCATCGCCAGCAAGCCGGCTCCTACAAGGACGGTGTTTCGCTGCAGGATATCGCCAGGTTCGAGAGGGTTCAGGTCTTCTGATAGCCCATCCGCCAACTCACCGCCTCGCTCGCCGCCAGCAACCGCTTGGCCGCCGGGCCATTTTCATCGGCGTGGAACAGCGACGTCGGCCCCACCACCGTCAGCACTGCCGCCACCTGGCCCAGGGCATTGAACACCGGTGCCGACAAGGCATCGACCCCCGGCATCAGCAAGCCATGGACGAAATGCAGTCCGCGCTGGCGGATCTGTTCACAAGTCGCGGTATACGCGCTGACATCGGCCAGCGGATGCGGATGTCCGGCCTTGAGTTCCGCCTCACGCAACTCGACGGTTTCCCGATCCGGCAGGAAGGCGTTGAACACCAGCCCGGTGGACGAACTGAGCAATGGCAACACCGAACCCAGCTGCGTCACCACCGTCACCGTGCGCACGGCCGGTTCGATATGCACCACGGTCGCCCCGTGGTTGCCCCACACGGCGAGGAAACAGCTTTCATTCAGGTCGTCGCGCAGTTCCGCCAGCGGCATCGCCGCCACGTGCAGCACGTCCATGCTGTTGAGCGCGGCGAGGCCGACCCGCAGCGCTTCACGACCCAGGCCATAGTGGTTGGTCGCTGGGTTCTGCTCGGCGAACCCACTGGAGATCAAGGCCTGTAGATAGCGGTGGACCTTGCTCGCCGGCATCTGCACATGCTCGGCCAGGCGCGACAGCGAAGTACTGGGCGATAGCTCGGCCAAGGCCTTGAGGATGTCGGTACCGACCTCAGCCGAGCGGACTTTCTGTTTACCGTTGCTGTCGCTGGTAGGGCGCGGCTTTTCCATGGAGGCAATGTAATCCCGGGACGAATGGGCGTCTTTATAGCTTGACGGGCACTGTCAATCAAATTACGTTCTGCATAATCAAGTTACGTAATGCATAATTTCATCTCCATAAAAATAAACCGACCCGTGTTGCACTCCTCCCGAATCTGGAGGCAGCCCCAGGTCCACTCCCTCCAGGAGGCTCCATGAACCCCGATTCCACGGTGCTGGCCTATCAGTCCGGCTTCGGTAACGAATTCAGCAGCGAAGCCCTGCCCGGTGCGCTGCCGGTCGGCCAGAACTCCCCGCAAAAAGCACCCTACGGCCTGTATGCCGAACTGTTCTCCGGCACGGCTTTCACCATGGCCCGCAGCGAAGCGCGGCGCACCTGGATGTATCGCATCCAGCCGTCGGCCCGGCACCCGGCGTTCGTCAAGCTGGAGCGGCAGTTGGCCGGTGGCCCGCTGGGTGCGGTCACCCCCAACCGCCTGCGCTGGAACCCGCTGGAGATTCCGGGCGAGCCCACCGACTTGCTTGATGGCCTGGTGAGCATGGCGGCCAATTCGGCGGCGCAGACACCGGCTGGCATCAGTATTTACGGCTACCGTGCTAATCGTTCCATGGAACGAGTGTTCTTCAATGCCGACGGCGAATGGCTGCTGGTTCCGGAGCAGGGCCGGCTACGGCTCGTCACCGAGCTGGGGGTGCTGGAGATCGAGCCACTGGAAATCGCTGTCTTGCCCCGTGGCCTGAAATTCCGCGTCGAACTGCTTGACCCGCAAGCCCGTGGCTACCTCGCCGAGAACCATGGCGCGCCGCTGCGCCTGCCGGACCTGGGCCCTATCGGTAGCAATGGCCTGGCCAATCCGCGGGACTTCCTGGCCCCGGTCGCCCACTATGAAGACCTGCGGCAAGCGACGACCCTGGTGCAGAAGTTCCTCGGTGAACTCTGGGGTTGCGAGCTTGATTATTCGCCGCTCAACGTGGTCGCCTGGCATGGCAACAACGTGCCATACAAATACGACCTGCGCCGGTTCAACACCCTTGGCACGGTCAGCTTCGATCACCCGGACCCGTCGATCTTTACCGTGTTGACCTCACCCACCAGCGTGCCTGGCCTGGCCAACCTCGACTTCGTGATCTTCCCGCCGCGTTGGATGGTGGCCGAGAACACCTTCCGTCCACCGTGGTTCCACCGCAACCTGATGAACGAGTTCATGGGCCTGATCCAGGGCGCCTACGATGCCAAGGCCGAAGGTTTCCTGCCTGGCGGCGCGTCGCTGCACAGCTGCATGAGCGCCCATGGTCCGGACGGTGAAACCTGCACCCGGGCGATTGCCGCCGAACTGGCGCCGAGCAAGATCGACAACACCATGGCCTTCATGTTCGAGACCAGCCAGGTGCTGCGCCCGAGCCGTTTCGCCCTGGATTGCCCGCAGCTGCAAAGCAACTACGATACTTGCTGGGCCACAGTGCCCGTCACTTTCAACCCGAATCGGAGATAACCCATGACTCAGCCAACCATCCTTCGCAGCTGGGTTGCGTCCGCCAACGGCCATGCCGATTTCCCGTTGCAGAACCTGCCGCTGGGGGTGTTCAGCTACGAGGGCTCGACCCCGCGCAGTGGCGTGGCGATTGGCGAGCAGATCTTCGACCTGGAAGCGGCCCTGGAACTTGGCTTGTTTGAAGGCCAGGCCAAGGTCGCTGTCGAAGCGACCCGTGGTGGTCAGTTGAATGCGTTCTTTGCGCTCGGCGCCGTAGCCCGTGTGGCCTTGCGTGCTCGCCTGCTGGAACTGCTTGGCGAAGGCAGCAGCCTGCGCGGCAAGATTGAAGCCCAGGGCGCCAAGCTGCTGCATCTGGCCGCCGATTGCCAGTTGCACCTGCCGGCCAGGATCGGTGACTACACCGACTTTTATGTCGGCATCGAGCATGCGCAGAATGTCGGCAAATTGTTCCGTCCCGACAACCCGTTGCTGCCCAACTACAAGTACGTACCCATCGGTTATCACGGCCGCGCCTCGACCGTACGCCCGTCCGGCAGCGAGGTTCGGCGGCCCAAGGGTCAGACCTTGCCCGCCGGACAGAGCGAGCCGACCTTCGGTCCCTGTGCACGCCTGGACTACGAACTGGAACTGGGCATCTGGATCGGCCCGGGCAATGCCATGGGCGAGTCGATTGCCATCGGCGATGCCGCCGAGCATATCGCCGGTTTCTGCCTGCTCAACGACTGGTCGGCGCGGGATATCCAGGCCTGGGAGTACCAGCCGTTGGGGCCGTTTTTGTCCAAGAGCTTTATCACCAGCGTCTCGCCCTGGGTGGTGACGGCCGAGGCACTGGAGCCGTTCCGCCAGGCCCAGCCGGCGCGTCCGCAAGGCGATCCGCAGCCGTTGCCATACCTGTTCGACGCGCGCGATCAGCAGGGCGGTGCCTTTGATATCGAACTGGAAGTGTTGCTGCTGACCGAGGCCATGCGCGAGCAGAACCTGCCGGCCCAGCGCTTGACCCTGAGCAACACCCGGCACATGTACTGGACCGTGGCGCAACTGGTTGCCCACCACAGTGTCAACGGCTGCCAGTTGCAGGCCGGCGACCTGTTCGGTTCGGGCACCTTGTCCGGTCCTGAAGCCGGGCAGTTCGGCAGCCTGCTGGAGATCACCGAAGGTGGCAAGAAAGCGCTGGAACTGGCCTCGGGTGAAGTGCGCAAGTTTCTTGAGGACGGCGACGAAATCATCCTGCGGGCGCGTTGCCGCCGTGAAGGTTTTGCTTCCATTGGCTTCGGCGAATGCCGGGGCAAGATTGTCTCGGCGCGTTGAGAGGACAGGACCATGGAGCTTTACACCTACTACCGTTCGACTTCGTCCTACCGCGTGCGGATTGCCCTGGCCCTCAAGGGGCTGGATTACCACGCGCTGCCGATCAATCTTATTGCCCCGGGCGGCGGTGAACAGCGCCAGGCCGCGTACTTGACGGTGAACCCGCAGGGCCGGGTGCCGGCCTTGCGTACGGACGCCGGCGATGTGCTGACGCAGTCACCGGCGATCATCGAGTTTCTCGAAGAACGTTATCCACAGCCGCCGCTGCTGGCCTCGGACCTGCTGACCCGTGCCCGCGCGCGGGCGGTGGCGGCGCTGATCGGTTGCGATATTCATCCGCTGCACAACTCCGGCACCACCAACCTGCTGCGCCAGTGGGGGCATGACGACGCCCAGGTGCAGGAGTGGATCGCCCACTGGGTTAGCCAGGGGCTGGCGGCGGTGGAGCAGTTGATTGGCGAGGTCGGTTATTGCTTCGGCAAGGAGCCGGGTCTGGCGGATGTCTACCTGATTCCACAGCTGTATGCGGCGCAGCGTTTCAAGGTCTCGCTGGAGGCTTACCCACGTATTCGTCGGGTGGCCGCCTTGGCGGAACAGCATCCGGCGTTTATCAAGGCGCATCCGGCGAACCAGCCGGATACTCCGCTGTAAGGCGCACCGCAAAAACTGTAGGGAACACCCCGCAGTAAAGCGCGCTGTAAAACTTGTGGGAGCGGGGGGGGGGGGGGGGGGGGGGGGGGGGGGGGGGGGGGGGGGGGGGGGGGGGGGGGGGGGGGGGGGGGGGGGGGGGG
>NZ_JBWKUQ010000011.1:0-198719 GCF_059420925.1 Pseudomonas sp. GW821-FHT03C07 | reverse complement strand
ATGCTGACCTGCTGGCATTCGATGTTCAGCGAGCAGGCGCCGGCCAGGGTTGCGGCCAACGGCTGTGCGCCGCCCATGCCGCCCAGGCCGGCGGTCAGGACCCAACGACCTTTCAGGTTGTTGTCGTAGTGCTGGCGACCGGCTTCGACGAAGGTTTCGTAGGTGCCCTGGACGATGCCCTGGCTGCCGATATAGATCCAGCTGCCGGCGGTCATCTGGCCGTACATGGCCAGGCCCTTGGCATCCAGTTCGTTGAAGTGTTCCCAGGTGGCCCAGTGTGGCACCAGGTTGGAGTTGGCGATCAGCACGCGCGGGGCGTTGCTGTGGGTCTTGAACACGCCGACCGGCTTGCCGGATTGCACCAGCAGGGTCTCGTCGTCATTCAGGTTGGTCAGGCTCTCGACGATCTTGTCGTAGCACTCCCAGTTCCGCGCGGCCCGGCCGATACCGCCGTAGACCACCAGCTCCTTGGGGTTCTCGGCCACTTGCGGGTCGAGGTTGTTCATCAGCATCCGCAGCGGCGCTTCGGTCAGCCAGCTTTTGGCGGTCAGCTTGTTGCCACGGGCGGCGCGGATTTCAACGTCACGGCGCTTGGTAGGCTTCTGGGTATTGTCAGTCACGAAACAACTCCTCTGCGATCAATCCGAACCAGCCCAGGCAGTGGGCGAGTGAGCTTGTGCGGGACACCCCGGCACAAACGGAAACAGGTTTTGTGGGCGACTTATACGCACACACATTTACTTGTACATACAAGCATATGCAATCAAGCGGCCAACTTATTGGCTTGCCGCTCAATAAAACCTGGGATTTGGCTGAAACGCCCGTAGGACAAGGGCTTGGCGGTAGAGGTTTTTTTTCCGAGAGCTTGGGTAGCGCAGTGACGACTGTTACCTGAGCTGGGAATTGCGCCGCGTTGGGGCGCTCGGTGACAGTTTGAGAGATGTTGGTGCGCGATGGGGAACGTTTTTGGGGGGCGTGCGGGTGCGGCGAGGAGGGCGGTCCTTTGGTGGTCGAGAGGCAGCGAAATGCATTGTCTTGACCGCTAAAGGAGCGCCTGGGGGCAACCTGTTTACTTGAGGTTTTTCTGCACCGTGGCCAGTACCTCGCCACTGCGGACCTGTTCGGTAACACTCACCATGTCCAAATAGAAGGCACGGTCATGCTCGGCCACCGGCACACGGCTACGCACCAGGTCGTAAACCGCCTTGGTGACGCTGGAAGCCTTGTGCACCTCATGGAAATCCAGGGCCTGGCAGCCTACCAGCAGTTCAATCGCCAGCACCGATTCGAGCTTTTCGGAAACCTTGTAGGCCTTGATCGCGGCGTTATACGCCAGGCTGACCAGATCCTCCTGGTTGGCGCAGGTGGAGAAGCTGTCGACCGTGGAGGGGAACGACAGCGCCTTCATTTCCGCATACAGGCCCGCCGCGGTGTATTGAAGGATCATGTAGCCGCTGTTAAGGCCCGGGTTGCGTACCAGGAACGCCGGCATCTCACTGAAGTGCGAGTTGACCATGCGGTCGATACGGCGCTCGGAGATCTTCGCCAGGCTGGCCAGCGCCACGCACAACGAGTCCGCGGACATGCCGATATAGCTGCCGTCGAAGTTGGCGCCGGAGATGGCAATGCCGTCGCCGTCCTCCAGTGGGTAGATGATCGGGTTGTCGCCCGAGGAGTGGATTTCGTTCTCGATATTTTCCCGGGCGTGCTCGATAAATCGTTTTGAAGCGCCGTGCACCTGGGGAATGGCCCGCAAGCTGTAGGCGTCCTGCAACCGATAGTCGATGTTTTCGGCGATCAGTTGGCTGTCATGCAGCATCGCCTTTATATCCCTGGCGGTTTGCGCTTGCTCCTTGTGTGCCTTGATCGAGTGATAACGCGGGTCGAAGGCGCGAATCGTGCCCTTCAGCGCTTCCAGCGAAAGGGCCGCGGCGACATCGGCCAGCGAGGCGCTCTGCATGGCGTTGTACAGGGCCAGAATGGCGATGGCGGTCACCGACATGGTGCCATTGAGCATGGCCAGGCCTTCTTTGCACTGCAGGTCCGTCGGTTGCAGGCCGACCTGTTCCAGCGCGGTAGCGCCATCGACCCATTCGCCGCCATTGACCCGGGCTTTGCCTTCGCCCAGCAGGACCAGGGCGAGGTGCCCTTCGACAGCCAGATAACCCACCGAACCTTCGCCGGGTGCAAACGGCACCACTTCGTTGTTGAGCAGGCCGGCAATCAGCTCCAGCAACTCCAGGCGTACCCCGGAAAAGCCTTTGCCCAGGCTGATCAGTAGCATTAACTGGATAGCCCGAACCTGTTCACGTTTGAGCGGCTCGCCCACCGCGACGGCGTGGGAGCGCACGATATTGACCTGAAGCTCCTTGGCATTCTGTGGCGAAATCACATGCCGAACGTTATCGCCGAACCCCGTGGTCACGCCATAGACCAGGCGATTTTCATCGAGGAAGCGTTCGACCAGGCCACGGGATCTTTTCACCCGGTTCTTGTAGGTCTCGGAAAACGACACCTTGGCTGAATAACGGGCTACCGCGACGAACTCTTCGATGGAAGGTTCTCTGTCGCCAAGAACGACCTGCGTGATCTGCTGTGGATGAGCTTTCATTGCGAACTCCCGGGAAATGATGGAGGGGGGCCGGACCGGCCGAGCCCTCGCTCGATTGAGCGTGGGAGAAGGCTAAAGCGATTTTTAGATGAAGAAAATATGGCAATTTCTGTCAGTTTTAATAGAATTTCTAAACATTAAAAGCCTCCGAGTGTGTTGTGTCGCCATGAGTCGCTTACCGCCCTTGCGGGCCCTCCAGATATTCGAAACCGTCGGTCACTGCGGCGGTATCTCCCAAGCGGCAAAACGCTTGAACCTCTCCGTGGGCGCGGTCAGCCAGCAGATGAAGTTGCTGGATGAGGCGCTGGGCATGAGCCTGACGGTCAAGGAGGGGCAGCGCTTGCGGCTGAACGCCATTGGCCTGCGTTTTCATGCGCGCTGTTCGGCGGCCTTTGAAGAGCTGAGGGCCGCGGTTTCCGAAGTCGAACGTTCGAAAAATCCCAACAATCTGTATGTCAGTGGCCTGCCGTCTCTGATGACCAAGTGGTTGGCGCCCCTGACCTACGAATGGCAGCATGAGCACGCTGATCTCGACATCTATCTGGATGGCACGCTGGCGGATACGTCGGAAGAGGAAAACGCGGATTTTCGGATCGACTATGGCGAGCCTGGTCAATATGCCGAGCATAGCGTCGTGCTGTTCCGCGATTGTGTGGTGCCGGCCTGTTCACCGAGGCTGTTGGGCCTGCCAGGCTATCCCGGTCAGGTGGAACAGGCCGCGGACCTGCTGCAATACCCACTGATGCGTATCGATTCGCGGCCGAAATTCGACTCACCGCCTTCCTGGGCCGAATGGTTCGAGCGTGAAGGTGTGGCCGTCGAGCAGGCGATTGTCATCCGCCGCAGTTTTTCGTCGTCCAGCATGGCCATTCAAGCCGCCATCGATCACCAGGGCGTGGTGTTGGCGCAGTTCTCGATGATTGCCCGCGATATTGATGAAGGGCGCCTGGTCATTCCCTGGGGGCGCGCCATGCCGCTGCCGTCGCCGTATTACCTGAGTTGGCACCCCAACACCCTGCAGAAAGCCCAATGTCGGGCCTTTCAGCGCTGGTTGATCGGTCGGGGCAGGGCACAAGAGGAGGTTACCGCCGGGTTGATCGTTGCGCTCTGATCGAGCCAAAACCAAGTATCGTGAATGTTGTGCGGGGTTTTGGTAGATTCGCCGCGCTTACAGACTGCCTTGCCGGGCAGCTTCAGAGACTGAGCTTCAGATTCGGAAAGGTTCATGGCCAAGAAACCAGCGGCGTCCCCCACTGACACTTCGATCACCGCGTCCAAGAAGGGTGCCAGCCTGACCTTGATCGATGTGGCCAAGGTCGCCGGCGTTTCGCCGATGACCGTGTCCAGGGCACTGCATCGCCCGGAGCTGGTGACCGAGGAGACTCGGGAAAAGGTCCGCGAGGCGGTGCGCAGGACCGGCTATGTTTCAAACATGCTGGCCGGTGGTCTGGCGAGCAACAAAAGCCGTCTGGTAGCGATTTTTCTCCCGACCATCGCCAACTCCATTTTTGCCGACACCGTGCAATCACTTATGGATCGCCTGACCCAGGCGGGTTATCAAACCTTGCTGGGGCTGACCGGCTACTCCGCCGAGCAGGAAGAAAAGCTGCTGGAAGCAGTCCTCGGCCGACGCCCGGACGGTATTGTCCTTACCGGTACGCTGCACACCGAATCCAGTCGTCTGCGACTCGCCCAGGCGGGTATCCCGGTGGTTGAGTCCTGGGACTTGAGTGAAGATCCCCTGGACATGCTGGTGGGCTTCTCCCATGAAAAGGTCGGGGAGGAGACCGCACGCCATTTACTCAAAAAGGGCTACAAACGCTTCTCGGTGGTCACCCTCAGTGACCCCCGTGGCCTGCGTCGCTGCAACAGCCTGATTGCCGAGCTCAAACGGCAAGGTATCGAGGAAGTGCCGATGGCGGTCCTCGCGCCGCCGGCTACCCTCGAAGTGGGCAGGGAAGGGCTGCGGCGCCTGCTTGAGCAGCCAGTGCCGCCCGAAATTGTGGTGTGCAGTTCCGACACCGTGGCCCAAGGGGTCCTGGCGGAAGCCGCCAGTCGCGGGATGCAAGTACCCTCGGACCTCGCCGTGATGGGCTTCGGTGACCTGAGCAGTGCGGCACAGGTTTATCCGGCCTTGTCGACCGTCAGCGTCGATGGCAAGAACATTGGCCTGCAAGTGGCCCAGGCGCTACTTGAGCGCTTCGACTCTCCCGCCGGCAGTCATCAGCCTGTGCGAATCGACACGGGCTTTACCCTGATCGACCGCGCCAGCACTTGAGTTGAAAAGCCTCATCAGGCGATCAACGCGCGGTTGAATGATTGCGCAATCAGTGTAATATCGGCCCGAAGGTCGCCTGGTTTGCCGGGAAGGGCCTTTTTTTAAAATTTGAAATGATTGCGCAATCATTTCGTTAACGTGCCGTTATCAGGAGCCGTCAGGGCCACAGGGATTCACCGCTGCACTCACAATAAGGAAAATAATAGTGATCAAGCCTACGCAATCGGTCGTGAAGACCAACGTCCGCTATCTCATCCTCGTGATGATCTTCATTGTCACCGTGTTCAACTACGTTGACCGGGCCACGCTGTCCATCGCAGCTCCGAGCATGCGCACCGACCTTGGCTTCGATGCCATGACCATGGGCATCGCCTTCTCGGCCTTCGGCTGGGCCTACACCTGGATGCAGCTCCCCGGCGGCATTGTCCTCGACCGCTTCGGCTCGCGTCTCGTGCTCGGTATGAGCCTGATCATCTGGTCGGTATTTACCTTCCTGCAAGGCTACGTCGACCTGTTCAGTTCGGCCTTTCTCGCGCTGTTTGTCCTGCGTTTTATGATGGGGGTTGCCGAAGCACCGGCGTTTCCCGCCAACAACCGCCTGACGGTGATGTGGTTTCCACGTCATGAACGGGGCCTGGCCACGGCGGTGTTCCAGTCCGCGCAGTATTTTGCCCTGGCGGCATTCACCCCGTTGATGGTCTGGCTGGTCAGCACCTGGGGCTGGCAGCACGTGTTCTGGGTCACGGGTGCGGCGGGCATCCTGATCGGCTTGCTGTGGTTCCGCATGGTCCAGGAACCGCGCAAGGACAAGCGCACCAACCAGGCTGAAATCGACTACATCGAAGCGGGCGGGGGCTTACCCACCATCGGTGACGTGAAGACGCCCTTCAGTTGGAAAAGAATGAAGGCCATCGGCGGCAACCGAATGATGTTGGGCATCTACCTGGGCCAGTTCTGCCTGACCTCGATCACCTGGTTCTTCCTGACCTGGTTTCCGACCTACCTGATCGAAGCCAAGGGCATGACCCTGCTGAAGGTCGGGCTGGTGGCCGCCATTCCACCCATCGCCGGTTGCCTGGGCGGCATGATCGGCGGGGTCTGGTCGGACTGGATGCTACGTAAGAACTTCAGTCTCACCGCGGCACGCAAGACGCCAATCATCTGTGGCTTGTTGCTGTCGAGCAGCATCATGGTCGCCAACTACACCCAGTCGATCACCCTGGTGATTCTGGTGATGTCCATCGCCTTTTTCGCCAAAGGGGTCGGCAACCTGGGCTGGTGCATTGTCGGTGACGTTTCACCGGCACGGGCCATGGGCGTCAGCGGGGCCATGTTCAACTTCTGCGGCAACCTCGCCAGCATCGTTACCCCCATTGCCATCGGTGTGATGATTAACCAGTTGGGCTCTTTCGATGTCGCGCTGATCTACGTGGCCAGCATGGGGTTGCTGGGGGCGTTTTCCTATTTGTTCATTGTCGGGCCACTCAAGCGCCTGGAGCTTGATGATTTCGAGGACCCACCGGCCAAGACCGTCGAAGCCGCCCCGGTGAATACCGAACTGGCTCATCAGCACAGCTGATCTCTTTTTAAAATCTCATGACTGTTCAAGGAGAGCCCACATGCTCACAGCACAACACGCCATCAAATCCTCCGACGACGACCGTATTGCCTGGGTGCGTGTGTCCTCGGTGATCTTGCCCCTGGCTAATCCGATCAGTGATGCCAAGGTGCTGACTGGGCGGCAAAAGCCGATGACTGAAATCGTCATCCTGTTCGCTGAAATCGAAACCATCGACGGTCACCGTGGCCTCGGCTTCAGCTACTCGAAGCGGGCAGGCGGCCCGGGGCAATTCGCCCATGCCGAGGAAATCGCGCCGGCGCTGATCGGCGAAAACCCCAGTGATATTGCCAAGCTGTGGACCAAGCTGTGCTGGGCCGGAGCATCGGTGGGGCGCAGCGGTATGTCGACTCAGGCTATCGGCGCCTTCGACGTGGCGTTGTGGGATTTGAAAGCCAAGCGCGCCAACCTTTCCCTGGCGCGTCTGCTCGGTGCCCAACGTGATTCGGTGCGCTGCTACAACACTTCGGGTGGTTTTCTGCACACCCCGCTGGATCAACTGATGAAGAACACCGACCTGTCTCGTGAAAAGGGCATTGGCGGTATCAAGCTGAAAGTCGGCCAGCCGGATTGCGCCATCGACATCCAGCGCGTCAGCACCGTTCGCAAGCACCTGGGTGAGCACTTCCCACTGATGGTGGATGCCAATCAGCAATGGGATCGCCCGACGGCCCAGCGCATGTGTCGCCAGTTTGAACAATACAACCTGATCTGGATTGAAGAACCGCTGGACTGCTACGACGCCGAAGGCCATGCCGCCCTGGCCCGGCAATTCGACACACCGATTGCCACTGGTGAAATGCTCACCAGCGTTGCCGAGCACGCCGAGTTCATCAAGCTGCGCGGCGCCGACTTCCTGATGCCCGACGCGCCACGAGTGGGTGGGATTACGCCTTACCTGAAGGTGGCGGCCATGGCCGAGCAAGCCGGCTTGATGCTGGCGCCGCACTTCGCCATGGAACTGCACGTGCACCTGGCAGCGGCTTACCCGACGGAGCCCTGGGTCGAGCATTTCGAATGGCTCGAACCACTGTTCAACGAGCGTCTGGAAACCCATGACGGTCGCATGCTCGTGCCCACCCGTCCCGGGCTGGGGCTGACGCTCAGCGAGCAGGTCAAAGCCTGGACCGCTCAAGTCGCCGAGGTGGGTATGCGGCCATGAGCCCGCGGGTGAGTGCCGCCGAATTCGAACACATTCGCAGTGGCGGCGCTGAAGTCGATATGGATAAAACCAGGGAGAAAGGTGCCTTTGGTAACGTCGTTATCAAGATCGCTGGAGCCTGATCTGCTTCAGCGACCGGTTGATACGCACACAATCAAAGGTCGTCGGATCAAAGTCGTTATCCCCGAACCACTCCAGCACGTTGTCATGCTCGGGGTGGCCGGAGTCCGCCAGGGCCGTCAGAAACTCATCGTAGCCCAGCATGCCGCCGATATCTTCCGGCGGTCGGGCGTTGGCGCCGTCGATGCAGTAGGGCAACTGGGGGCAAACGCCAGCGGGGATGATTTTTTCCACCCGGATCACATGTTCCCAGCCATCCCTGAAATCATAGACGTAACGGAAGGTCCGTTTCCCGCGCAAGGCGCCGATCAATGTCTGGCGTTTCTCTGCAACGACCGGTGGCTTCCAGCCGGCATTCGAGGTTGAAACGCCGTAGCTGTCACCGGCGATTTCAAATTCGTGCCGGTGCGCGTCGGTCCAGCCCATCGTTGCCTGAATGACCTGGTGCAGGTTGCCCAGGGTGATGTTTTCAGGGACCGCTACCTGGCGCCAGATCGTGGGTGTTATCCACTTCAGCTCAATCCGCAGGATCAGGACACGGTCGATGTTGGGAGTCGGCAATTGGGCAATGGGTGACATGAGTCTGGCTGCCTCTCGAGGGTCAATGGACAAGAAGCGATATCAGGGATCGCTCCGACGCTTCCTTAAGTCATCCCTCTCAAGTGTTCAGGCTCTGGAGGATCCGTTGTAGGAACTTGATTGATGGATGCAATACTCCGATGGTAGCGACGTTGTTCATCGACGAAAATCAGACCGCAAGGACAAAATGGGTGTGAATCAGCCTACGACAATGGGCGATATTTAAACGGAACTGACTGAGGAGAACCCTTCAACCCTTATCGGGTGGTCAGGTTTTCGAGCGTTTTTTGAAGTTTGTTGATATCCATGGGCTTTTGCATGCACTCGTTGAATATGGACGCCTGGCATTTTCCACGCACCTCATCCAGAGAATGGGTAGTAATGGCTATAATCGGGGTGGTCCGAGGGTCAAAGCCCCGTTGGCGAATCCTTATGGCGGTTTCAATACCGTCCATTCCAGGCATTTGGATATCCATCAGTATGGCATCGTAGGATTTGCACAACATACCCAAGGCTTCATAACCATTGCTGGCTATGTTGACACTGCAGTTAAGGCTTTTCAGGATCCTGCAGTGAAACTCGCGCACTCGCTCATCATCGTCAACAATCAATATGGAGAGCCAGGTGCTCTGCCTCGATTGGCTGTCGATGGAGGGAGTTTCCTTGGCTTGTTCTGCAATACATTGAAAAAATTTAAGCATGTCCGCTCCCGAAAGCTCGAGGTCAGAGCAACTTTTTTCGAAGTGGGCCATGAACTGTTTCATTTGCTCCAAGGTCATGCTGTCCGCCTTCCTGGCCCCTGACTTGAGCTTCCAGAAGGTCTTCATGATCTCAGTCAACGGCTCCTGTAGGTGTCGGCTGAGGGTTTGCTTGCTGACCGGGAGCCTGACGCTGTTCGGATGGGTGTTTTGGCACATAAGAAGCTCCCTCTGTTCCCTGGGACGATTTGCTTTGTGATTCGGTTTAAAATTTATAAAGCGAATAGGCGGGTCATTCAATAGAGGCTTATGTCGCTTATTGCTGAGATTTTTGTAGGTTAATTCTTTGCGATGTATAGGATGCTGGTCGGGTTTGTACGATCAGGTTAATTTCTTGGTGTATCCATTGCCAAGCTAGGCAAAATATGTAGAAATTGATTCAATCAAAGACTGAAGGCCCACCTATGTATATCGACAAGACGTGGCATCTAGCTATCACTGGTGACGAAGTGGATTGGGCTGAGTGCGAGCTGCAGCTGTGGAGGGCCTTTAATGCCTTCAAACGTTGGCAGTTGGAGTGCGAAAAAATGGTCAATGATAGTAATTTATCAGTGGATGAGCTGGCGGTGCTTCACGTTATTCGCATGAACGATCGGCCTAAAACCATTGCGGAGGTGGGGCGGCTATTGAATCGTCCTGATCATTTCAATATTAATTATTGTGTTACAAAGCTCAGCGAGAGAGGGTTGGTGAAGAAGTATCAGCCGTTCAAGAATCGGCAGGTACAACTCAGTGTTACTGAGGAAGGACGGAAAAGTACGGATAAATACACGGAGGCTCGTAAAAATATACTGTTTGGAGAATTTTCATATGAGATCAGCGGTATCAATCTCAAAGAGGTTGTGCACGGACTCAGGCAAATCAAGGGCGTGTATGAGGAGGCTCATCGAGCGGCTTCAATTTATAAGTCTGTCAAGGCCGAGTTCGGTTGAGCGGGTTTGAAATTTACGAGGGTTATTCAATGAGACATATTGCGATTGTGGGTGCCGGGCAAGCTGGACTATTGCTGGCGATAGCGCTTAAAAAAAAGGCTACGATATAACGTTGTTCAGTGATCGAACGGCTGAGCAAATTCGCGATGGAAACATTATGTCCAGCCAGGGGATGTTCGATACGGCTTTACAGATTGAGCGGCGCTGGGGACTTAATTTTTGGGATGAAGAATGTCCCTGGAATACGTCGGTGACTTTTACATTGAGCGAGCAGGACACGGCTCGAAAAGATGTTGAGTGGAAAGGTAAAACTCAACGACCCTTTCAGTCGGTTGATCAGCGGCTGAAATTTTCCCGTTGGCTTGACGTTTTTCAGAGTCTTGGAGGGCGTTTAATCATCCAGGACGTGGCGTTGGCAGACCTTGACGAGATTTCCAAGTGGCACGAATTAACGATTGTCGCCAGCGGTAAGGGGGAGATTGGTCGCTGTTTTTTGCGTGATCATGAACGTTCGATATTCGAAACGCCGCAACGAACGCTTGCCTGTTTTTATGTGACAGGAATGTGGCCGGTTGAGCGTTTTCCTGGTGTTCGGGTGAATGTCATTCCTGAGGTTGGAGAGTACATCACAATGCCTGGTTTAACGTTGGGTGGGCGATGTGAAATGATGTTGTTCGAAGGTATTCCCGGTCGCGCGTTTGATGCCTTTAGTGATGTGTCGGATGCGGATGAGCAGTTGAGTGTCAGTCAAGAGTTGCTCGCGCGTTATATGCCATGGGAAGCAGAAAGATCCGTCGGTATTAAGTTGTCAGATAGGCACGCCCACCTGAAAGGAAGTTATACACCTTTCGTGAAGCACCCGACGGCCAGAATGCCAGGTGGACAGTTTGTTCTTGGTATGGCAGATACTGTTGTGCTGAATGATCCGATTGCTGGTCAAGGGGCGAACAATGCGACGAAATGTGCCGGTGTTTATTTTGATTGGATAGTGAAACGCAATAAAGAGCCTTTTGATGAGGCCTGGATGCAAAGGCTGTTTGAGTGCTACTGGCGACGGTATGCACAGGCCTCGACGAACTGGTCAAATATACTGCTGCTGCGTTCTCCGAAGCATGTTATGGAGCTTTTACGTTCAGCCGCACATCTGTCGGGGTTGGCTGACACATTGGCGAATGGATTTGATGATGCGAATGCTTTTTTTCCCTGGATTACTGACCCGATCAAAACCCAAGGAGTGATGGACAGCTTTAAATAATGCAAGGGCGCTGTTTGTTTTTAAGGAAGTCACGCTGTAATAATTGAGGATGCGAATGTGATTACGTTGCATATGCCTGTGAGAAAGGCGAATTTTGAATCATTGTTAAAGGAAAATAGGCGCCTTGCAGACGGCTATAAAGGCAGTGCTCTTATGTGTTTGATTCAGAGCAAACAGATGGAGGACAAAGCGAGCCGAGAGCGTTTACTGGACGCCATCCAGGTGTTTTCCGATTACTTCCAAAAAACCATCATGTTGAGAAGTGTTTTTTGTGAAAATCGCCAATTTTCATCCGTGGTGCAAGCCCATCTGAATGAAGAGTTTGGCCATAATTTCAAGCTGATGAAGGACAGAAAGTATCGAGCGCCTACCTGGCATCCTATTCTGGAGGCTACTGCGGCCTGGTTTGCCTGGAAAATGTTCACGCTGGACAACGAAGAAAAAACCGTATTGATTCACCTGGTCCTGGAGGCGAGCGCCAATATATTTTTCAGTGCCGCTCATGAAGTCATGCGCCGTTATGGTGAGACGGACTACTTTGAAGTTCATGCGCAGGCGGATGCCCAGCACGAACAAATGGGGATCGATCTATTGAACAGTCTTTCCGCCGAAAAATATCTGAATTTGATGACCCTACAACAACAAGGCTGGGAGATGCTGAACGCCGCGTGTGATCAGATTGCTCGCTTGAGTATCCATTCATGAGGGCTGCTCGGGGCCCAAGAAGTTCTACTCGGCTGCCGGGTTTATCCAATTTGGCGTCGAGCCCCGCGCGATGAGTATCGAGGGGCATTTCTACGATGGAGAACACATGTTCAAACGGCTGGATTAATCCTCAATCCTGATCGATGCTTGCCGGCAGCACCTTGCTGACCCATGGTTTCACGCTGTTCGGTGCCATGGGTCGGGCGATCAATCCCGTGGAGATCGAGGCCTGCCGCCAGTTTGTCGGCGCAGCGCCGCTGGAAGTCCGCGTGGCCCACACCGGTAACGACACCTCGTAGCCCCTGGCCATTTCGCTGGCGTTGTCCGCGGCCGTCAGATAGGGTTTCAAGAGATCCACATCAATCATCATAGAGAGCGATTCCTTTATGTGGCTTTTCTACGGAGGCCAGCCGGCGAGCGGGTCCATGTTGGGGCTGCCGCCCGCATACTGATGAAAATCGTTGTTGTTCAGGGCGTTGTCTCCTGTTGGTCGCCTTTAGCCGATCAATCGGTGCTGTCCCTGTCTTTTTCTTCGCTCAGCTTTGGGGGCGGCGGATGAACTGTCGAATGTTTGTGCCTGTGCTATTCGGCCTTGCCGACATGGGGACCCTGCTTGACGCCGACGTCGCCCACTCGTTGCGCCGAACCCCTTTGTCCAATCCGTGAGACCGCACCATGGAAACACTCAATCGTTCGCTGTTCCTGCTGCTCAATGCCGATGCGCAGCCCGGCTCCGGCACGCTGTTCATGCTGACCGCCTTGGCCGAGTGGTTGATTTATGGCATCCCGTTGCTGCTGGCCGGGCTCTGGCCATGGGGCAGCAGGCAGACGCGAGTGGCTACCGTGGTGGCCATGCTCAGCGTTCTGCTCGCCTTGGCGATCAATCAGCTGATCGGCCTCTTTTGGACGCACCCCAGGCCATTCATGATCGACCTGGGTCACACCTTCCTGCCCCATCAAGCGGAAACCTCGTTTCCCAGCGATCATGCCGTGGTCTTCTTTGCCCTTGGGCTTGCCTTCATCGCCAACACCTTGCGTCGGACCGGTGTGGTGCTGGTGTTTCTCGGGGGGGCGGTCGGTTGGGCCCGTATCTATCTGGGCGTGCATTTCCCCCTGGATATCGTCGGGTCCCTGGGGGTGGCGCTCGTCAGCAACTGGGTGGTGGCGTTGGCACTGAGCCTCGGGTCGTTCAGCGTGCGTCTGCTCGATGGACTGGAGCTGGTCTACCGACGGATCTTCGCACTGCCTATCGCCAAGGGCTGGTGTGATGTCTGAAACCTTTCGATCCATTCCGCGCACGGTCTGGGCACTGGGCTTTGTCAGCTTGTTTATGGACCTCTCGTCGGAGCTGGTGCATGCCCTCTTGCCCGTCTACCTGGTGGGAACGCTGGGTGTCAGTATGCTGGCCGTCGGTATCATCGAGGGGGTCGCGGAGGCTACGGCGCTGATCGTGAAAGTCTTTTCCGGGGCGCTCAGTGATTTTATCGGTCGCCGCAAAGAACTGCTGATTCTGGGTTACGGCCTAGCGGCCCTGACCAAACCGCTGTTCCCACTGGCGGTGTCGGCGCAGTTGGTGTTTACCGCGCGAATCCTGGACCGGATCGGCAAGGGGATACGCGGTGCGCCGCGCGATGCGCTGGTTGCCGATGTTGCCCCTTTCGCCATCCGTGGTGCCTGTTTTGGGCTGCGTCAGTCGATGGACACCATCGGTGCATTCCTGGGGCCGTTGCTGGCCATTGTGCTGATGATCGGCTTTACCGGTGACATTTCCCGGGTGCTCTGGTTTGCCGTGATTCCCGCCGCGGTTGCTGTAGGGCTGCTGGTGTTCGGGGTCAGCGAGCCTGAGCATGAGGCGGGGAGAAAGCCCTTGCGTTCGCCCATACGACTCCAGTCGCTGAGTCGTTTTTCTCGGGACTACTGGTGGGTGGTGTTCATCGGTGCGGCATTTACCCTGGCGCGCTTCAGTGAGGCTTTTCTGGTGCTGCGGGCCCAGCAGGCCGGGTTCAGCGCGACATGGGTGCCGTTGGTTATGGTGGTGATGGCAGGCTTCTACATGCTGTCGGCTTATCCGGTGGGCAAATGGTCGGACAGTGTCAGCCGAACGACGCTGCTCGGTGCCGGCCTGGTGTTGTTGATCCTGGCCGATATCACCCTGGCTGATGTGCAATCCATTTCCGGGTTGCTGCTGGGGGTTGCGTTGTGGGGGCTGCACATGGGTTTCAGCCAGGGCATCCTGGCCACGCTGGTGGCGGACACTACACCCACAGACCTGAAAGGCACGGCCTTCGGGGTGTTCAATTTGATCAGCGGGGTTGCCTTGCTCCTGGCCAGTGTTATCGCCGGTTGGCTGTGGCAGGTCCATGGCGCGGCGGCGACGTTCTACGTCGGCGCCGCATTCTCGGCGGCGGCGTTGTGCCTGCTGTTCGCCAGGCATTGTCGTGGATGAAAAACCAACGGTGCAGGGGCGCGCAGCCAACGTTCGTACGGCATACTCTGCACCGTCGAGATGAAAAGGATCAAAGCATGTTGTTGAGTAAACGCGAGCAGGCGCGGATCGAGCGTCGCCTGGTTGCCACCCTGACCGAGGCCTGCGAGACGGCCAAGGCCAGGATCGAGGGGTTCGCCTGGCTGACCCACGAGGTGGACTTCGCGCGCTTTCCCTCCAGCCTGCGGGTGACCTGGGTTTTCGACACCCGGGCCAACCGTGACCAGGCGCTGGCCGGCGAGTCAGCCCGGATGCTTGAACTGACCGCCGCCGCCTTGCGCGAAGCGGACGTCGAGGTCAAGCAGGTCGCGGCTCATCTGGCGTTCGACAGCGAAGAACATTGCCAGCAGGTGAGCGCCGGTCACTGGCAACAGCACCTTGCCCGCGGTCCGCGCCCGGGGCGCCACTGAACCATGGCCAAGGATATCGACAATCCCTGTATTTCCGTGTGCCAGCTCAACAGCGAGATGTGTTTGAGCTGTGGCCGTTCCAAGGAAGAGATCAAGCAGTGGAAGCGCATGAAGCGCCCGGAAAAAATGGCCGCGGTGCAACGCGCGACGCTACGCCTGAAAAGCCTGCAGAAAAAGAAGCGTTAATCCGCGTCAAAGTCCGTGGAGCGGGTCAGCGCTTCCCAGGCGTCGAGCTCCGCGGCATAGCTGGCGAGCTTTTCCCGAACCAGCGTGAGTGCATCACTGCCCAGCAGCAGATGAGCCGGCAACCGCTGCGTCGATCCGCTCGAAATCGGTGACTGCAAATCGACCAGCAGGGCGGCGCCATGCGCGCGGCACTCACCCAGCAAGGTCAGTTCGGCAAGATAACCAAGGCCATTCGCCGAATTCACGGGGCTTACAGCCTGCCGCTGAGCGTTGAGCAGTTGGCCGCTGAAGCCGGCATGAGCATTCCCTCGTTCCACAGTCATTTCAAGTCGGTGACCCAGACTTCACCGCTGCAATACCTGAAGTCGATCCGGCTGCATCAGGCACGGCTGCTGATGCTCAGGAACGACGTGAGCGCCGCGAGTGCTGCCCTGGAAGTGGGCTACGAAAGCGCTTCGCAATTCGGCCGTGAGTTCAAGCGGCTGTTCGGCAGCAGCCCTGTTGAAGAGATCAAGCGCATGAAGGCCAGTTTTGTGGTGCCGCCGCCGGGAAGTTCAGGTTTCCATACCTACTCTCCCTGACCAGGTTGTGGCGTTAACCGACCGCCATGGCGGTCGTCCCTCGACGTTGGCGATAACCCAACCAGACCAGCGCCAGAGCCGTCATACCCAGCCATGGCAACAGCAACAGGTTCATCTTTTCCCAGCCCAGCACCTGCAATAACGCCCCGGCACTGAACGAGCAGGCCAGGCCGACCACGAAGATCGTCATGTCGTTGGTGGCTTGAGCGCGACCTTTTTCCGCTGGGATGTAGGTACGGGTCAGCAAGGTGGTGCCGCCGATATAGAGGAAGTTCCAGCCCACGCCGAGCAGCACCAGTGCGCTGGCAAAGGAGTTGAAACCGGTGCCGGTCAAGGTCGTCAGTACATGGACCGTCAGCAATCCGACGCCGATCAGCATGATGCGTAGCACGCCGAAACGGGCAATCAGCGAACCGGTGAAAAACGACGGCAGAAACATCCCGAGCACATGCAATTGGATGACGGTGGCGGCCGTCGATAAATCATGGTGGTGCTGCATCATGGCCAGCGGTGTCGCGGTCATGGCCAGGATCATGATGCCGTAGCCGGTTGCCGCACCAAACAGCGCCACCAGGTAGGCGGGCTGGGAAATGATCTGTTTCCACGGGCGAGCCTTTTGGCCTGCGCCAGCGTCGTCCCGACTGGCCGGAATACGCAGCCCGAGCAATACACCGGCGCCAATCACCGAGGCGACGGCCAGCAGCAGGAATGAGCCCGCATACGGGGCATTCATCAGCGTGCTGCCCCAGCGCCCCAGCAAAGGTCCTGCCAGCGCGGCGGCGATACCGCCGCTCAACACCAGGGAGATCGCCCGGGGACGGAAGCTGTCGTCCGCCACCTCGCTGGCGGCAAAGCGGTAGAACTGCGCGAAGGCCTGATAGGCACCGACCAGGAAGGTACCGCAGGACAGGAGTCCCAGCGAACCCAGCGCGATGCCACCCGCGGCAATGACGCCACCCAGCACGCCCAGCAACGCCCCGACAATAAACCCCGCGCGGCGTCCCACGCGGGCCATCCATAAGGAGGCGGGAAAGGTCATCAGCGCCGTGCCGAGGAACATCGTCGCGATGGGCAGCGTTGCTAGCGCCGGCCGAGTGGCAATCTGGCTGCCGGCCAGTCCTCCCACCGTCATCACCAGGACCGAGACGGTCTGAAACAGTGCCTGGGCACTGGCTAGCAAAAGCACCTGGCGGTGCATGGGACGACTGCGCATAAGTAAATCCTCTTCCCTCTGCGGGGCAGGTTTTTGACGATGCATGACTATATATCAATCATTCAATGAATTGATTGAATGATTTTTCGCTGATACGATTTTGCTCATGTTGAATCCAAAGAAATTCATGTTCGATCAGTTGGCGGACCTGGCGCGGGCGCTGGGAAATTCCCATCGCCTGGAAATCCTTGAACACGTCTCCCAGGGGGAGCGTTCGGTCGAACGACTGGCCCAACTCACCGGGCTTTCCGTGGCCAATGTCTCGCAGCATCTTCAACATTTGCGTCGGGCCGGGTTCGTCCAGTCTCGGCGTGACGGCAAGCACGTGTTGTATCGGTTGGGGGAAGGGCCGATCACCGCACTGATTGCCGGATTGCGCAGTTATGCCGAAGTCAATCGAGCCGAAGTGCAATGCTTCGTGAGTGATTATTACGATCGGATGGATGACCTTGAGCCGGTTTCCCGGGAGGATCTGCTCGCTCGTCTGCAAGACGGGACGGTGACACTGCTGGATGTCCGACCCGAGGACGAGTTTGCCCAGGGGCATTTGCCCGGGGCCTTGAATATCCAGCTTCATGAGCTGGAACAGGGCCTGGCCAGCCTGTCCCGGGAGCAGGACCTGGTGGCCTACTGTCGTGGGCCTTACTGCGTGCTGTCCTTCGAAGTGATTGCCGCGCTCAGGGCCAAGGGCTATCGGATCAGGCGGCTCGAAGACGGTTTTCCCGAGTGGAAGGCGGCGGGGCTCGAGGTGGTGATGTCGGCCTGAGTTTCAAGCTCTCGCTTGCAGGCGCGCGGTTATTCCCTTGCTGTAAGCGCAGGCAGTGCTGGAAATTTCGTACTGTTCCGCCAGGCATAACCTATGGCGTTCAAATGGAGGGCCCGCCACTGCGCCGGCTTTTGCCTTGGCTCTGTTCCTACCTAGTAGCGCCAATGCCCTGGCACCCAGATCCACTGATTCCCGCCCCAGCGATAATGTCCGGCGACCCAGTGATAACCCGGTGCCGGCAGGACCGGTACGACTTCGACCATGGGCGGTGGTCGACGCGGATGCACCGGCTCGACAATACAGCCGGCCAGTGACGCGGCCATCAGGCTGGCGATAAGCGCGCTCTTGAATATTCGCAGCATTGCGTAACTCCTTGCTGGGGATTTAGTCGTCGCCTTGTTGGCGGGCTTCAAGGGTTAAACGCTGCCAGCGGCAAAACCCGTCGCGCCTACAGGTTTTTTTGCATCGCCTTGCCTTTGGCCTGCCCACGGAAATACAGCGAGTCGACCAGCTTGCGACGCTCCTCCTGGGGCAGCGTATCGGCGAATTCCGCCAGGGTGTTGTCCACCAGCGCCCTGAGCGCAATATCGGCCTCGCGGGCCTTGCCCAGATCCGTCAGCAAGGCCGGACGATCCAGTGTCGGCGCTTCGAGCTGCTTGATCACATCCTGACGCGCCTGGCGGCCCGCCATGATCAGCGGCTGGCTGTCGGCTCGATTGCGGCGCAACAGGTGGCGCAATTCACGCTGGCGCGTCTCCGGCAATTGCACTATCGCCTGGCGCAAGCCGTGCTGGTTGACGGCGGCCATGGCCGGTTGCGCATTGACCAACCAGTGGTAGATGCCACCGCCGATGCCACAGATCAGAAAGACATTGAGCATCAACGACACCAGGAGGAAGTTCTTGATGGTCTTGGACGGTTGACTCATTGCTCGCTTTCCTCGGCGTTTACAGTGAAGACGATGTCGGCATCGCCCTGGTCGAAGACACTCGGCAGCGCTTCGGATGCGGTGGGTAGCGGCAGGCTCAGCGAGACCACCAGTATGCCGGTGGCAATCCCCGCCAAGCCCACGCCGACGAAACCGACCCGGGACAGCCAGTCGGCATAACGGCTCCAGAACGACAGCGGCCTGGTTGTGATCGCCGAAGCGGCGATACGCCGGGCCAGGGCCGGATCGGGGGCCGCCAATTGATAGCTGTCGAGCAGGCTGTCGAGTTGCCGGGCCTGTTGCAGCACCTGGAGTGAGGCGGCGTCGCCGCGCTCAAGCAACCCCAGGGCGGCGTTGCGCTCGGCGGCCGGCCAGCGTTGCAGGTCCGCGCCGTAGGCGTCGGCCAGATAAGCAAATCGTTCGGGCGTCATCGTCTTCCCCTTCCTAGGCTATCTGGACCGTGCGTTTCGGCGAGGTAGCTGCGCAGGTTGCGCCTGGCCCGCGACAGCAGGCTTTCCAGTGCATCGACGCTGATATTCATCAGCGCCGCTGCTTCGATGTTCGACAGCTCCTGGTAGTACTGCAACACGATGGCTTCGCGCTGACGGTCGGGCAACGCCGCCAGGGCGGCAGCCATCTGTTCACTGCGCGCCACGGCCTCCAACTGTTCATCGGGGCTTGGCGCGTTGTCGACGGGCTCGCTGCCGGGCTCGTCGTCCTCCAGCGGGCGCTCCTTGCGCTTGCGCAGGCGGTCGTGACAGAGGTTCAGCGCCACCCGGTGCAGCCAGGTGTCGAAACGGGCTTCGCCACTGCGCCAGCTCGCCGCTTGCCTCCAGATGCGCAGGAGACTTTCCTGCGCCACATCCTTGGCCTCGTCGGCATCGCCCAGTATCCGGCTGGCGAGCGCGAGTAAACGGGGCAGCTTGCGCGACACCATCTCGTTGACGGCGGCCGGCTCCTTGTTGCCAATACGGGCCAGCAGCTCAACGTCCGGATCAGTTTCTTTCAATCGGGCAAGTCTCGGTCCGGTGATGGGTTCGGGTATGACAAGGCCGGGCGGCGCAGAAGCGCCGCCCGGCCCGGGGATCAGCGGACCCAGTGTCCTTCGACCCAGCGCCAGTTAGGTCCGCGGGGTTCCCAGTGACCCGGCTCCCAGCGTGCATTGTGCATCATCCGCTGCCAGTGGCCGGGTACCCAGACGTAACCCCGGCCTTCCCAGCGCCAGTGGCCGCGGTCCCAGGCGTAGCCGTGACGCTCCATGGGAATCGCCTCGACGCGCATCGGCGGTGGCGCTTCGCGGATGATCATTTCGGGCTGAGCAAAGGTTGGCGTGCTGGTCAGCGCGGCGAACGCCAGCGGGATCAGCAGGAGGGCATGGCGCAATTTGGCCAGGGGGCGTGTAGGTCTCATGACAACTCCTTCAGGCTGCGTACGAAAGTGAACGCTGCTGATGAGTTGAACGATAGGTGCCGGGAAAATCCGTCGCGAGCAAAAATCATTTTTTTATCGATACATTCTGAGGGGATGTGCGAGGGCAGTATTGCGCAGGGAAGGTGGGTGCTTGATGAAATTGTTCGGGGCAGCGACGGATTGGCCGCCGCTGTCACGTTCAACCTATAACCGTAGCAATAGGCAGGTGCCCTGGCCCTGCGCGTTGAGCGGCTTCCGTCCATTGAACCCCTTGAGGAAACCATCATGTCACGTCGTCTTTCGCTGCTGGGTGCAGCTGTGTTACTGCTGAGTCTGAGCGGCTGTGTGATCTTGCCGGGGCATCGGGATCATTGCTGCTGGCGTTATTACGGGGATGCGGCACCCGCTGCCGTGGACTCCTCGGCGGGTTGAGAGAGGGGATCTCGAATACGCCATGGATGGCTCGTCATAAAATGAAGTAATTCCCAACTTGTGTTTTGAGCTTTATTGATGCTGGAAAATCATAAAAAACAGGCCCATCATTCCCGTTGCTGTCTAAGCTTCACAGGTCTGCGCCGCACCTCTTGGAGAGCGGTGGGAAATTAGCCTTCTTCCGGGAAATTATTTTGTCTAACGTCTGCTCCAGCGGCCTCGATATTGGCTTCGCTTCGCTGAATTACTTGCAAATCGGCATTCTGGGTATCATCCAGGGCATCACGGAACTGCTGCCTATCTCTTCCACGGCGCATATGCGCATCGTCCCGGCGGTACTCGGTTGGCAGGATCCGGGCTCGGCTTTTTCGGCGGCGATGCAATTGGCCGCGCTGGCGGCTGTGGTCAGCTATTTCTGGCGTGATGTGCGCGATGTGGTCGGCGGCAGTATCGGCGCCGTGCGCCAGGGTGATTACAACAGCCCATGGTTCAAGCTGGCGGTGGCGATCATCCTGGCGACCATCCCCATCGGGATCGCCGGCCTGGCCTTGTCTTCAACTCTCAACGCTTGCGATTCGCCCTTGCGCGGTCTGACGGTGATCGGCATTTCCTGCCTGGTGATGGCGGTGTTGATGGCGGTGTCCGAGTTCAGTGCCCGCCATCAGCGAGTGGTGGGCGAGATGCGCCTGCGCGATGCGCTGATCGTCGGTATCGCCCAGGTCGGCGCGCTGATCCCGGGTGTATCCCGTTCCGGCTCGACACTGACCGCGGCGCTGTTTCTCAACTTCAAACGCGAAGAGGCCGCGCGGTTCTCCTTCCTGCTGGGCTTGCCGGCAATCGCGCTGGCCGGGCTCAAGGAGTTGTGGGTGCTGCACCATGCGCAGATCCCGGCGGAAGCCTGGACCCATCTGCTGTTCGGTTTGGTGGTGGCGAGCGTCTCGGCGTTCTGCGCGATCTGGGGCCTGATGCGCTTCCTCGAACGTTTCTCCACCTGGCCGTTCGTGATCTATCGCGCGGTGCTGGGGATTTTCCTGCTTGTCGCGGTCAGTACCGGCTTTCTGTCGTAATCGACGGGCGCGGGCGTAGCCGGCGGGCTACGCAAAAAAAGGCCCGCAAGGAATGCGGGCCAATAAGAGGTTTCACCAAAGAAGCCGGTAGAAATATAAACAGCCCGCGCCTTGCTCACAGTGAAAGAAGTTTTATTCGTTTAGAATTTAAATCGTTTATTTTCAAAGTCTTGTGAGGCAGCGGCCAAGCTTTTTTGCGGTGGCCCCTGAAGATTTCTTCATGATTGCTTTTGGCGGCGTGGGAAGTCTTGCAGGCGTTATCGGTGCAGGTTCCTTTCCAATCCCTGGCGAACGTCGGGCCACTCTGCGTCGATGATGCTGAAGCGTACGGAGTTGCGTTTGCGCCCGTCCGGCATGATCCGCTCGTTGCGCACGATCCCTTCCTGCTTCGCGCCCAGGCGCAGGATCGCCGCCCGGGATTTCTCATTGATCTCATCGGTGGTGAACTGCACACGCACGCAATCGAGCACGTCGAACGCATGGCGCAGCATCAGGTACTTGGCCTCGCTGTTGACGAAGCTTTTCTGCCAGCGGGTCGAGATCCAGGTGCTGCCGATTTCCAACTTGCGGTACTGGCGGTCGATCTTCCAGAAGCGCGTGGAGCCGATGACTTCGCCGGTGGCCTTGATCACGATGACAAACGGCATCACCGTGCCGGCTTCCCGGCCCGTGAGGGCGCTGTGCAGGTAGGACTCGACCGTGTTGGGCCCCGGTACCACGGTGAACGGCAGGTTCCACAGCTCGCCGTCCCGGGCGGCGTCCACCAGGGCGTCGGCATCGTCGGGCTGGAGTGGCCGCAGCAGCAACCGGTCGCCTTCAAGGGATTGCAGCAAGTGCAGGTTTTTCACGGGGCAGGGCTCGCAGTGCGGGTTTCAGCGAGCATTACAAAGTAGCCGGGATCGGCTTGGCAAGGGCCATTCCAGGTTAAAACAGGCGGACCAATCCAGCCGCGGTCTGCTCAGGCCTGACTGACATCCAGCAACCACGGTTTGGCAATCGCCAGGTAATCCTGCGTATCGAGCACCATCGAGGCATCCAGTCGACCGGCATTGAAGGCGATTTCGCCGTAGCGGGTGGTCAAGGCCGGGTCGACAATCAATTGAATCCGTTCATCGAAGACGAAAGGCGGAATGGCGCCGATCCGGCAGCCGGTCAGTTCCATGGCAGTTTCGGCCTTCACCAGTTCGGCTTTTTTCCCGCCCAGGGCCACCCCGACCTTCTTCATGTCGAGCTTCTGGTCCCCTGGCAGGATCACCAGGGCATAGGGTTCGGCCTGGCCCTTGAGCGAGCAAAGCATGGCCTTGGCGCCCTGGCCCGGTTCGGTGCCGCGGATTTCGGCGACCCGCGCCGACTGGCCCTCGGCGTCGTGCAGCAACACCCGGTAGGAGGCGGCACGGGCATCAAGCAGCTCTACCAGGCGATCGAACATCGGATACATGGGGTTCTCCTCTGGTTTACAACATCAGGTTTACAAAATCAGGTTTGCAGAATCAGGTCATAGGACAGTTTGCTGATCAGGATCACCAGCAACACCAGGAACAGCGCCCGGACAAAGGGTACGCCTTTATGCACCGCCAGCCAGGTGCCAGTCAGCGCGCCGAGGATGTTGAAGACCGCCATGGGAATGGCGATCAGGTAGAGCACGTTGCCGGTCGGAATGAAGAACATCAGGGCCGCGACGTTGGTCGCGATATTCACCACTTTGGCCGACGCCGAGGCATGCAGGAAGTCAAAGGCGAAGCAGCGGATAAACAGGAAGATCAGGAAGCTGCCGGTGCCGGGGCCGAACAGTCCGTCGTAGAAACCGATGGCCCCGCCGATCACGATCGCCAGCAGTTTTTCCCGGGTGCCGATGTGCATCGGTTTGTGCAGGGCGCCGAAGTCCTTTTTCCAGAAGGTGTAGACCGCCATCAGCACGATCATTACCAGCACCGCCGGGCGGATCACCGACTGGGGCACGACCGACACCGTGGCCGCGCCGAAGAAGGACATGGCGAAGGCCGCGCAGGCGGCGGGAATCACCAGGCTCCAGTCGATCACCACTTTGCGTACGAAGGACCGGGCCGCGAAGGCCGTGCCGCAGGCGGCCGCGACTTTGTTGGTACCCAGCAGCGCCGCGGGTGTTGCCGTGGGCAGCACGTTGAACAGCGCGGGTATCTGGATCAGTCCGCCGCCGCCCACCGCCGCATCGATCAGGCCGGCGGCAAAGGCGAACACGCAAAGGATGACAATATCGACCATGAAATCAGGCTCTGACAATAAAAGGTTGGTGAGGGTCCAGCGGCACCACGCGTGCCGGGTCGTCGACCCCGAAGACGCGCAGCATCCAGCGGTCGCGGCCGTCGTAGCGGGGCGGGAAACCGTCCCGGGCATGCAGGGTTTGCTGGTTCTTGAAGATCAGCATGTCCCCCGGTTGCAGCAGAATCTGGTGCACGACATCGGGGTGGTTGGCGGCGGCGGCAAACAGTTGCAGGGCAAACTGCGCATTGGCGCAGGTCGCGGCGACACTGGCCTTGTTGTAGCGGCAATACAGGCCACCGCTGGCGTTTCTGTACAGCAGGGGGACGTTTTCCAGCACATTACCCTGTTTGCCAAACGAGGCCGGTCGGCGGATGGCGAAGTGCGGTCGCGACAATTCTGCTTCGACCGAGGCTGGCAGCATGGCCAACACGTCGGCAATGGCGACGATGCGCGTCGGCACGTCGAGCTCGCAGCGCAGACCGGTCAGGGACAGGTACTCCGGGCAGGCCGACAGCTGCGTGACGGGTTCGCAGGTCAGGGGCAGGTGCGGGTTGTCGACATGCATGCCCAGGTCCATGCGTGAACCAAAGGAACTCTTTTCAGCTTCGCGGTTGTACTTGGGCGATACATGACGGAACACGCTGTTGTCGCTTTCGCCTTCGTATGCCACTGGACGGGTTTGCAGGGTTTGCAGCACGGCCAGAATGGCACCGGCCAGAACCGGCAGGTTTTCGATGTCCGGGTCCGTGTCATAAGGCGTGGCGGGCAGTTGCGAGTCCAGTGGCAGTCCCCTGACGATCAGCGCCACCTTACGACTCGTGGGGAAGTCGCGCAGTTGCTGGATTTTCTCGGCGTCCAGGATGCTCTCCAACAACCGCCCCAGGGCCGGCATGTCGCGGATGCCCGAGGCACTGTCGGTCACGGCCAGTGACGCCAGGCCGGCGTGCAGGGCACGCTGTTCTTCGAATGACACATGAAGCTGCGGTATCCCCTGTCGGGTCGAGGTCGCGGATTTTTTTCCCAGCCATTCGCGAATTTCTTCACCGATCAGCGCCGCAGATTTCCCGACTATTTCATCCAGCTTTGACACGTCCGTTTGCTCCTGTTTGCCTACGTCCCTGTGGGTTGAGCGGGAAGGCTAACGGAAGGGCCTTTTTTGTGTTGCAATGCCATATTGTGAAAAGTGCAATGAGGTGAGGAAATGGCCCTGGATATGTTGGGGGAATTGGAAGCCTTCGCGACAGTGGCGCGCAAGCGTAGCTTTATCGCCGCGGCCCGCGCGCTGGGGCGCTCTCCCAGCTCGTTGACCCGTGCCGTGCAGGCCCTGGAGGAAAGCGCTGGGGTCAAGTTGTTCAACCGCTCGTCGAATGCGGTGAGCCTGACCGAGGCCGGTGAATGCTTTTTGCCCCACGCCTACAGAATGCTGGATCTGCAACGTGAGGCGGATGAAGACCTGGCCGGTCTCAGCGGCCTGGCCCACGGCTGGATCCGCTTTTCCGCCCCCGAGTTTCTCGGCCATGGGGTCTTGCCCAAGCTGATCGCCCAGTACTGCGAGCGTTATCCGGATGTGAGTGTCGATGTGATTTTCACCGATGAGACCCTCGACCCGGCCAAGAGCAAGCTGGACTTCTCGATTCGCGGGGCGTTTCCGCAATCCAGCGACCTGATCGGCTTTCCGCTCTGGAGTTACTCACGCTACCTGTATGCCAGTCCCGGGTATCTGGAGCGTCGCGGGATGCCCGATTCGATCGAGGCGCTGGAGGCGCACTCGCTGATCCTGCATACGGCGCCACGGATCCTCAAGGAGTGGAATTTTCGCAACGAAGAGCAGGCCATCAGCTTTCGGGTGCATCCGAAATTTCGCTTCAGCTCGGGCGCGGCGGTGTTCCACGCGGCTCTGGCGGGCGTTGGGATCGCCCGGCTGGCGGACTGGTTGGCGGAACCCGAGGTGGACGCCGGGCGCCTGGTCCGGGTCTGCCCCGAATACAAGCTTACTTCCAGCAGCGGCGAGAGCCCGCAGATGCACGCGGTGTATCCGGCCGGGAGTCTGCCGCTGCGGGTGAAGTCGCTGCTGGAGGTGATCCGCGGCTTTGGCGAAAGCCTGGATCGCAAGCATTCAATGACGTTCTAGGTGACTGCCAGGCCCTGTCAGTTCTTGAACGCCGAGTGCTTTTTGCCCTGGTCGCACAAGGCGAAGACCACCACGCAGACTGCCGCGATCGCCAGGATCAGGGCCACGCCGTCGGTGGAGTGGGTCGCCGAGGCCGAGACCAGTGACAGGGCGCCCAGGGGCGCCAGTCCACCGGCCACCGCCGTGCCGATTTCGCGCCCGGTGCCAAAGCCCGAGGAGCGGGTCTGGGTCGGGAACTGACGACTGAGAAATGAGCCTTGCGGCGCAAACATCATGGGGGCCAGGACCCCGGTGCCAATGCCGATCGCCAGGTAGACCTGCCAGTTTTCAC
This sequence comes from Pseudomonas sp. GW821-FHT03C07, assembly GCF_059420925.1. Taxonomy (NCBI): domain Bacteria; kingdom Pseudomonadati; phylum Pseudomonadota; class Gammaproteobacteria; order Pseudomonadales; family Pseudomonadaceae; genus Pseudomonas; species Pseudomonas sp. GW821-FHT03C07. The sequence goes on along the minus strand of NZ_JBWKUQ010000011.1, from coordinate 172,520 downwards.
CGCTGCTCAGCAGCATCAGGAAGGGGTAGGCGAACAGCAGTGAAAATGCCCCGCCCAGGACCAGGACCGCCTTGCTGCTCCAGCGGTCGCACAACCAGCCGAAAAATGGCACGGCGACAATGGCCACCAGGCTGGCGAGGGTCACCGACAAAGAGGTCACGTGCACGTCGACGCCTTTGTATTGGGTCAGGTAGGCCAGGGAAAAGGTCTTGAAGATATAGCTCAGGGCGTTGTAGCCGATGGCGACGAAGAACACCACGGCCAGGCCTTTGAGGTCGTTCTTCAGCAACGCTTTCAGCGGCGAGACCTTGGGTTGCGCGCGCTTCTGTTGGTTCAGTTCCTTGAACTCCGGGGTTTCCGGAATGCTGTTGCGGACCCACAGGCCGACCCCGACCAGGGCGATGCTGCAGACGAAGGGGATGCGCCAGCCGCCTTCGAGCAGGAATGCATTGCCGTTCAGGGTCAACAGGTAAATGGTCAGCGAGGACAGCAGCAGGCCGAGGTTCAGGCCCAGCGCCGGCCAGGCGCCCTGGCTGCCGCGCTTGCCCTGGGCGGCGTGTTCATAGGAGGTCACGGCGGCCCCCGAGAGTTCAGCGCCGGCCCCCAGGCCCTGGATGATGCGGATCACCACCAGCAGGGCGGGTGCCCAGAGACCGATGGCGGCGTAGCTGGGAATCAGACCGATAAGCGTGGTGCAGACGCCCATCATGCAGAATGTCAGGACCAGCACCTGCTTGCGGCCGAACTTGTCGCCCAGGTAGCCGAACAGGATGCCGCCGAATGGCCGGGCGATAAAGCCGATGGCAAAGGTGGAGAAGGCCAGCAGCGAGGCGGTTTGCGGGTTGCTGGCGTCGAAGAAGATCTTCGCGAAGACAATCGCCGCCATGGTCGCGTAGAGGTAGAAGTCATACCACTCCAGCATCGAGCCGAAGATGGTCGCGGCGGCGACCTTGCGCAGGCGCTTGCGAGTCTGTTGCGGGGTTTCGACGGGCGATTCGGACGCTTTATATACCGACATCAGTGGGTTCCTTGTAGGTCTTTATAGTTATTTTCAAGTGATCGCTGGTGCGCCCCGTTGGCCTTTTCAGGGCCGGCGGAGAGGGCGTACTCCTGTACGCGGGAGGATTTTCTGGTTAATGAGGGGCGAACAGCCGGTCGGCGATCATCTCGCCGATCGGCATGGCGGAGGTGGCGGCGGGCGACGGTGCATTGCAGACGTGGACCATCCGCGACGTTTCGGCGAACAGGAAGTCATGCACCAGGCTGCCGTCGCGCATCACCGCCTGGGCGCGGATCCCGGCCTCATAGGGCAGCAGGTCTTCGACGACCAGGGATGGGCAGTACTTGCGGCACTGTTCCAGGTAGCCACGCTTGAACAATGAGTTCTTCATTTCCTGGCTGCCGGAACCCAGGTTCTGCCACAGGGTTTTCCAGAAACCGGGGAAGGCGGCGTATTGCGCGACGTCCCGCCAGTTGATGGAAAACTTGCGGTAGTTCTCCCGGCCCAGGCCCAGTACGGCGTTCGGACCGACTGTGACGCTGCCGTCGATCATCCGGGTCAGGTGCACGCCGAGGAACGGCAGGTCGGGATCGGGGATCGGGTAGATCAGGTGATTGACGATGTTGTTCTTCGTCGCTGGCAGGCGGAAGTATTCGCCGCGAAAGGGAATGATCTGATGGTCGATGGAAATGCCGGCCAGTCTCGCCAGGCGGTCGGATTGCAGGCCGGCACAGGCTACCAGCTTGCGGGCCTGCCAGACGCGGTCGTGGCTGCTGACGGTGACTTTGTCGCCGTCTTCCTGGATGGCCGTGACCGTGGTGTCGAGTTGGATCTCGCCGCCGCCGGCCGTGATGACTCGGGCCATGGCCTGGCAGATTTCGCGGTAGTCGACGATGCCCGTGGCGTCGAGGAACAGGCCGCCGAGGCCGACGATGTTCGGTTCACGCCGCTGCAGCTCAGCGGCGTCGAGACGCTCGACGCGCATGCCGTTGAGTTGCGAGCGTTCATACAGGGCCTGCATGCGCTGCACTTCGAGGGTGGTGGAGGCCACCAGCAACTTGCCGCAGACCTCGAAGCGGATTCCGTGTTCGCGACAGAAGTCTTTTGTCGCCTGGGCCCCGCGCTTGCACAGGTCGGCCTTGAGGCTGCCCGGTGCGTAGTAGATACCGGCATGGATCACGCCGCTGTTATGACCGGTCTGGTGGCGGGCGAGGCTGGCTTCCTTTTCCAGGATCAGCAGCGAGGCGCCGGGCTGGCGCTTGAGCAACTCCATGGCCGTGGCCAGGCCGACGATGCCGCCGCCGATGATGCAGAAGTCATAAATCATGCAGGGAACCTACCTTGTTATTGTTCATGTCTAGTTATCAGGTTGTCAGACTAATGCAGGCACGCCAAATTGGGTCTGCTTGCCCGGGCGCTGCGGGTGCAGCGCAGGGCGGATCGATTCAGTTCATGGCCGGCAGTTCCAGTTGCAAGCGTTTGGCCGAGGCCCGCAGATGCGCCTCGGCACAAGCGGCGGCGGCCTGGCGATTGCCATCGGCGATGGCTTGGTACAAGGCCTGGTGTTCACGCCCGGCGTCGGCCGAACCGCCGACGGAACGGCTGGCGGAGTTTTCCCAGGCGGTGCGCCGCGCTTCGGCCAACTGGCCGCGCAGAAAGTCATGGAAGGCGACGAAATACTCGTTCTTGCTGGCCTCGGCGATGGCCCGGTGAAAGGCCACATCGGCGGCGGCGGCGGCATCGAAGTCGGTGCGTTTGTCGTGCATTTCCTGCAAGGCCGCCTGCATGCGTTGCAGGTCCGCTTCGTCACGCCGTTGCGCGGCAATCGACGCGGCCTGGGTCTCGATCCACAGGCGCATTTCGAACATCTGCGCCAGATCGGTCTTGCGCCCCTCGCTCTTGGGAAAGCGAAACACCGTGCCGGCTGGTGTCTGGGAAATATACGAGCCGAGTCCGCGCCGGGCGATCAGTACGCCGTCGGCCTTGAGCTGGGCGATGGCTTCGCGGACCACCGAGCGGCTGACATTCAACTGTTCCGCCAACTGCTGTTCAGTCGGCAGGCGCGCTTCGGCCGCCAGCCGCCCGGTATCGATTTCCGCGCGAATGGCACTGACCACTCGTTCAACCAGGGAGTCGGGGCGTTGGAGTTCCAGCATGAAGGTCGGGCTCGGTAGTCAGGTTGTCAGACAATGCCCGAGTGGTTCAAGGTTTGTCAAGAAGTCGGGGCGGGGCCAGGCCTTCTCGAATCAAGCTCACGAATCGCGTCGCGGCCGGCGACAAGGGTTGCCCGCTATGGGTGATCAGACCGATCTCGCGGCTGACGCCAGGGTGTTCCACCACGCGTTTGTGCAAGCCGCTCAGGCCGTCATCCGCCGACTCCGGCAGCAGCGCCATGCCCAGCCCCTGGCGCACCAGCGCCAGGACCGTGGACATATAGTTGGCTTCCAGCCCAGGTACCAGCGTCAGGCCTTGTGCGTCGAAGAGTTGCTCGACCCGTTCGCGCACGCTGCTGTCGCGTCCGGTGAGGATCATCGGTTGGCCGCTCATATCCGCCAGGCTGATGCTTGTCTGGTGCGCCAACGGGTGTTCAGCGGGGAGGAACAGGCACAGGTGATCGACCATGACCACTTCAAAGTCCAGGCCATGGTTGAGCCGGGCTCGTACACCCAGCCCGAAGTCCACTTCGTTCTCCCGCACCAGGCTGTCGATGCGCTGGGCGACCACGTCCCGCAGGCGGATTTCGATACCGGGAAAGGCCTGGCGAAACTGCTTGAGCAACGGTGGCAGAGCGCCGGAGCAGATCGACGGCAAGGCGGCCAGGGTTACCACGCCGCGTTGCAGGCTGGCCAGGTCACGGGAACCGCTGACGATGTTGTCCAGGTCCAGCAACAGTTTCTCCATGGGCCCGCGGGCCTGCTGGCCGGCGCCGGTCAGGCTGACCTGGCGCGGGCTGCGCTCCAGCAGGGTCACGCCGAGCCACTCTTCCAACTGCTGGACCTGCACCGTCAGCGCCGAAGGCGAAAGGTGCAGCAGGACAGCGGCGCGGGCGAAGCTGCCGGTCTGGGCGACGGTGAGAAAGGCGCGGATATGCTGGACGGCGTTCTTCATTCTGTTTTTCCGAATGCATGGCGGTGAACATTCCAATTTACAAAGCTTAACCGCGTTCCAATACTCGGGGGAAAACAATAACTGTCCGCCGTCGAGCGGCCCCGGAGTCTTCCCATGCTCGCCACGCTGGGTGTCATCACCATCGTCTGTCTGCTTGCGGCTGTCATGAGCAAGCGTCTCTCGCCCCTGGTCGCGCTGATCGCCTTGCCGATCATTGCCGCGCTGCTCGGCGGTTTCGGTCTGCAAACCAGTGCTTTTATCGTCACCGGCATCAAGAACGTCGCCCCGGTGGTGGGCATGTTCGTGTTCGCCATCCTGTTCTTCGGGGTGATGACGGATGCCGGCATGCTCGACCCGATCATCGACCGCATCCTGCGCACGGTGGGCACGCGGCCCACGCGCATTGTCATGGGCACGGCCTTGCTGGCGTTGCTGGTGCACCTCGACGGCTCCGGGGCGGTGACCTTTCTGGTGACCGTCCCGGCGATGTTGCCGTTGTATACGCGGCAGGGCATTGACCGACGGATCCTCGCCTGTGTCGCGGCCATGGCCGCCGGGGTGAATTTCCTGCCCTGGACCGGCCCGGTGCTGCGTTCGTCGGCGGCCTTGCATGTGCCGGTGGCGGATCTGTTCCAGCCGCTGATTCCGGTGCAGATCGTCGGCTTGCTGTTTGTCTTCGCCTGCGCCTGGTGGTTGGGCCGGCGTGAAGAACGGCGCCTGGGCCTGGGCGCCGATCTGGCCACGGGCGGCGTGCCAAGCCGGGTGATCAGCCAGACGGAGGAAGTCCTGCGTCGCCCCCGCCTGTTCTGGGCCAACCTGCTGCTGACGGTGCTGGTGATGGCGGTGATGATCGCTGGCTGGATCGACCCGGTGGTGATGTTCATGCTCGGCACCGTGGTCGCGCTGTGCCTCAACTACCCGAATGTCGACGCCCAGCGCGCCCGCATCGATGCCCACGCCAAGACCGCCCTGACCATGGCCAGCATTCTCCTGGCGGCCGGGGTCTTTACCGGCATCATGCAGGGCACCGGCATGCTCAAGGCCATGGCCGAAGTGGCGGTGGCGCAGATCCCGGCCGGCCACGGCAAGCTGATTCCGGCGCTGGTGGGTTTCCTGTCGATGCCGCTGAGCCTGTTGTTCGACCCGGACTCCTTTTACTTCGGGGTGATGCCGGTGATTGCCGAGGTCGGCAAGGCCTTGGGCGTGGAGCCGTTGCAGGTGGCCCAGGCATCGTTGCTGGGCGTGCACACCACCGGGTTCCCGGTCAGCCCGCTGACCCCCGCGACCTTTTTGCTGGTGGGTCTGTGCAAGATCGAACTGGCCGATCACCAGCGTTTCACCATTCCTTTCCTGCTCGCCGCCTCGGTGCTGATGACCCTGACGGCGTTGCTTCTGGGCATCTTTTGACATGAGGGACCTAGCGATGAAAACCTTGCGTATCGGCTCCGGTGCCGGCTATTCGGGCGACCGCATTGAACCGGCGGTGGAACTGGCGGCCAAGGGCGAGCTGGATTACCTGGTGTTCGAGTGCCTGGCCGAACGGACCATCGCCCTCGCGCAACAGGCCCGGCTCAGCGATCCCGAGGGCGGTTATGACCCCTTGTTGCGTGAGCGGATGGAGCGGGTGCTGCCCTTTGTGGCCGGTGCCGGACGGCGCCTGCGAATCATCACCAATATGGGCGCGGCCAATCCCCTGGCCGCCGCGCGGGAGGTCCGGCGGATCGCTGCCGAGCTGGGCTTGCACGGACTCAAGATTGCCGCGGTGACGGGCGACGATGTGCTTGAGGTGCTGCGCGCCGAGCCGAGTCGTTTGCTGGACAACGGCTTGCGGGTCGAGCAGTTGGGTGAGCGGCTGGTCTCGGCCAATGCCTACCTGGGCGCGGAAGGCATTGTCCAGGCCCTGGCGGCCGATGCCGATGTGGTGATCACTGGCCGGGTGGCCGACCCGTCGCTGTTTCTCGCGCCGCAGTGCTTCGAGTTCGGTTGGGCGGCGGACGATTGGCCGCGCCTTGGTCGTGGCACCCTGATCGGCCATCTGCTGGAGTGCGCGGGGCAGATTACCGGTGGGTACTTCGCCGATCCGGGCGTCAAGGAGGTGCCGGACCTGGCGCACCTGGGCTTTCCCCTGGCCGAAGTGGATGCCGAGGGCCGGGCGACCATTACCAAGGTCGCTGGCAGCGGCGGGCGGGTGGACGCAGCGACCTGCACGGAGCAATTGCTCTATGAAGTGCATGACCCGGCGGCCTACCTGACGCCGGATGTCACGGCGGACTTCCAGAATGTGAGTTTTGTCGAGCAGGGTGTGAACCGGGTCGGCGTGCAGGGCGCGAGTGGGCGCCAGCGGCCGGACACCCTGAAGGTCTCGGTCGGTTACCTGGACGGCTGGATCGGTGAGGGGCAGATGTCCTACGGCGGACCGGGTGCACTGGCTCGGGCGCGGCTGGCGCGGGAGATTGTCTTGCAGCGCCTGGAAATCATCGGCGTCAAGGCTGAGGAAGTCCGCGCGGAGTTGATGGGTGTCGATGCCCTGTATGGTGAAGTGCTGAGTGCGCGAGGGCAGGGCGAGCCCTGGGAGGTGCGCCTGCGGGTGGCGGCGCGTTGTCTTGAGCGAGCCGATGCGCTGCGGATCGGCAATGAAGTGGAGACGCTGTATACCAACGGCCCGTCAGGCGGTGGCGGTGCGAGTAAAAGCGTGCGGCAGGTGGTGGCGGTGGCGTCGCTGCTGTTGCCACGGGAACACCTGGCGGCAACGGTTCATCTGGAGGAGCGGTCATGAGCGGTCTTGAATTGCGCGCCTTTGCCCATTCGCGCACGGGCGACAAAGGCGATACCTCGAATATCTCGGTGATCGCCTACCGTGCCGAGGACTACCCAGGGTTATGCGAATGGCTGACGGCCGAGCGGGTGGCGGACTACTTTGCGTCCTTGCTCGATCCGGCAGCCGGACCGGTACGGCGTTACGCGGTACCGGGCGTGCGCGCCTTGAATTTTGTCTTGCCGGGCATCCTCCGTGGCGGGGTGACCCGTTCCCTGGCGCTGGATGCCCACGGCAAGAGCCTGGGCTCGGCGTTGCTGGATATGCCGTGGGAGCGCGATTAACCCACTTGTTTCAAGCGCTGGGCGACACGTTCGGTGATCAGAGTGCGTTGCTTTTGCGACTCCGCCACCCGTTGCAGGGCAATGGCCAGCACGTCCGCGGGCGCCGTCTCCGGGCTGCCGGCATTGAACGGCGGCGCCGGTGCGTATTCCAGCTGCAACTGGATCGCCTGGGCCTCTTGCGCCCCCACCAGTTCAGCGACCAGGGTCAGGGCAAAATCGATCCCTGCGGTGATGCCGCCGCCGGTCAGCAGGTTGCCGTCACGCACCACGCGGTCCTTCACCGGTATCGCGCCGAGAGTCGCCAGCAGATCGTGATAGGCCCAGTGCGTGGTGGCCTTGCGGCCTTGCAGCAGCCCGGCGGCGCCCAGCACCAGAGAACCTGTGCAGACTGAGGTGACATATCGCGCCTGGGCGGCCTGGTGGACGATGAATGAGAGGGTCTCGGCATCTTCCATCAAGGGGCCTACCCCGGCCCCTCCTGGAATACAGATCACGTCCAGGGGCGGGCAGTCTTCGAAAGTCGTCGTCGGCGTAAAGATCAGGCCGGTGCTGGAGGTGACGGGTGCCAGGTCCTTCCAGATCAGGTGGATCCGTGCATCAGGCAACGAGGCCAGGACGTCGTAGGGGCCGGTGAGGTCGAGCTGTTGGACTTTGGGGAACAACAGAAAGCCGATATGCAGCGTCATGTAATAGCTCCTTGGAAGTAAAAAGGCGGGTCCTGCAAGGCTGGACGGTTTCACTGTAGTTCCGTAGGCTTTGGCGTATCTGCCATTGACCCCACGTTTCACGCCAATACCCATGAACACACCCAGAACGATCCGCATCCTGGCTTTTCCCAATGTGCAGGTGCTCGATGTCACGGGGCCGTTGCAGGTCTTTGCCTCGGCCAACGACCTCGCCCGCGCCGAGGGTCTGCCGCTGCCTTATGCCGTGAGCGTCATTGCCGACCAGCGCGAACCGGTGATGAGTTCGGCGGGGCTGGCCCTGGTGGCCAATCCTTTACCGGCGACGGGGGTGCCTTGCGACACCCTGATCATCGCGGGTGGCTGGGGCACTTATGCGGCCGCCGAGGACTCGGCGCTGGTGGCCTGGGTGCGCCAGCAGGCCGGTTGCGCGCGACGGGTCGCCTCGGTCTGCACCGGGGCGTTCCTGCTGGCGGCCAGCGGCTGGCTGGACGGCCGGCGGGTGGCGACCCACTGGACCCGCTGCGAACAATTGGCCGCGCAGTACCCGCGGGTGCAGGTCGAGCCCAATCCGATCTTTATCAACGATGGCCCGGTCTGGACCTCGGCCGGGGTGACGGCGGGTATCGATTTGTCCCTGGCGCTGGTTGAGGCGGACCTGGGGCGTCCTGTGGCGTTGGAGGTCGCCCGGCATCTGGTGGTGTTCCTGAAGCGTCCGGGCGGGCAGGCACAATTCAGCGCGACCCTGTCCTTGCAGAAGGCCGGCAGCCGCTTCGGCGACTTGCAGGCCTGGATCGCCGAGCACCTGGCGCAGGACCTGTCGATTTCGATCCTGGCGCAGCAGGCGGGCATGAGCGAGCGCAGTTTCGTCCGTCACTACCGCGCCGAAACCGGGCAGACGCCGGCCCGGGCCATCGAGCAGATCCGGGTGGAAACCGCCCGGCGCCTGCTGGGCGACACCGCGATGCCGATCAAGCGCATCGCCAGCCGCTGTGGTTTCGGCAGCGAGGAAACCCTGCGCCGCAGTTTTCTGCGGGCCCTGAGTGTCACGCCACAGGCCTATCGCGAGCGCTTTTCAGCGCGGCCATAAGACCCCGCTGGGTGACGCCGTCGATCCACTTCGTTGACCTAAGCCATCCCCTGAGCATCGAATACACCTAAGCTGTTGGAATATCGGACGTAGTTCGCAATAAACCTGTACGTTAAGCATGGTTTGTAAAAATTATGGCATCATGCCATTAATGTTTTCCCTGATACCCCAATAAGATGAGCACCGGTCTGTGTCAGTGATTCCCCTACTTGTGTGTGACGACTCCAACATGGCCCGTAAGCAGGTTTTACGGGCGCTGCCGGCAGACTGGCAGGTCTCGATCACCCAGGCCAGCGATGGTCGGCAGGGGCTGGATGCCATTCGCCAGGGATTGGGGCAGGTGGTGTTGCTCGACCTGACCATGCCGGAAATGGATGGTTACCAGGTGCTCTCGGCGATCCGTGCCGAAGGCTTGCAGGCACAGGTGATCGTGATCTCCGGCGATGTCCAGGAAGAGGCGGTCCGCCGGGTGCACGAGTTGGGTGCGTTGGCGTTCCTGAAAAAGCCGTTTGACCAGGACGAGTTGCGCGAGACCCTCGACCGACTGGGGCTGCTGAATGCTCCCGGTCCGGCGCCGTTGGCCGCTCGCCTTGAACCGACGGCTGAAGTCAGCTTTCGCGATGCCTTCCGCGAAACGGTCAACGTCGCCATTGGTCGCGCGGCGGCGTTGATCGCCAAGGTCCTCGGGGTGTTTGTGCACTTGCCGGTGCCGAACGTGAATATCCTCGAAGTGGGCGAACTGCACATGGCGCTGATGGATGCTGGCAACGGCAACCAGCTCACCGCCATTTGCCAGGGTTTTATCGGCAGTGGTATCGCCGGTGAGGCCTTGCTGATGTTCCATGATTCGGAAATCGCCGACATGGCGCAGTTGATGCAGCGCCAGGGCACCGAGTATTCGGACCTGGAAATGTTGCTGGACCTCTCCAGTGTGCTGATCGGTGCGTGCCTGAGCAGTATTGCCGAACAGATCGACGTGGTGTTTTCCCAGGGCCACCCACAGATTCTCGGGCAGCACGCGGCCATCGACGAACTGATCCGGGTCAACCAGCAACGCTGGAAAAAGACCCTGGCGGTAGAAATCAGCTACAGCCTGGAAGGGCACGATATTCATTTCGACTTGCTGTTGCTGTTCACGGAAGACTCCATCCAGCGGTTGACCGACAAACTCGCCTACCTGATGAGCTGAGCCATGAACGACACTCTCGATCTGAACGAGTTTCACTGGTTACTGGCGATTGTCCAGAGCATCGACGTCGGCGTGGTGGTGCTGGACCGCGACTACTGTGTGCAGGTCTGGAACACCTTCATGGAAAACCGTTCCGGGGTGCAGCCCAAGGACGCCAACAGCCAGTCGTTCTTCAGCCTGTTTCCCGAGGTGGACCGCGAATGGTTCAGCCGCAAGGTCGAGAGTGTCGCGACCCTGGGCACGCCGGCGTTCACCATCTGGGAGCAGCGGCCTTATCTGGTGCGGTTCAAGAACTACCAGCCGATCACCGGCCAGGAAGATTTCATGTACCAGAACACCACCATGTTGCCGTTGCGTTCCACCAACAGCAGCATCACCCATATCTGCCTGGTGATCTATGACGTCACCGACGTGGCTACCAACCGCCACCAGCTCCAGGCCGCCAATGCCAAGCTGCAGAAACTCTCCAGCACCGACCGCCTGACCGGCCTGTACAACCGTGGGCACTGGGAGGAAAGCCTGAAGGCCGCCTATGCCCGAAACCAGCGGTATGGCAATGCCACGAGCCTGGTGATGTTCGACATCGACCACTTCAAGCGGGTCAACGACACCTATGGCCACCAGGCGGGGGACAAGGTCATCGAGCATGTGGCCGATATGGTCCGCGAGCATGTGCGCGACAGCGACGTGGCCGGACGTTATGGCGGCGAAGAGTTTGGCGTGGTGCTGTCGGACACCGACAAGGCCGGCGCGCGCTTTTTTGCCGAACGCTTGCGCAAGGCGATCGAAGGCCTGGAAGTGATGCACGAAGGCCAGAGCATCCGCTTCACCATCAGCCTGGGGGTGGCTGATCTGAGCCTGCCTTCAATCAGTCACGCCGACCTGATCGCCTGGGCGGACCAGGCGTTGTATGCGTCGAAGAAGAGTGGGCGCAATCGGGTCTCGGTTTACGAGTAACGGATGGGGCCAGATACTCAGGCCCGTCGCGCCATCAGCAGCACCGAAGCGGCCCCCGACAACAACAATATTGATCCGACGCCAGAGCGTCGGAGCCTTTCCCCATCTGTACCTGAAACTTGTCACGCAGGTGTACGGTTCATCGGTGCCAAACGTAGAGCGGCAAGCAAAAATCGTCGAATCAGCCAGTTGCGCGCAGACCTTGGCCGCGACCAAGAATAAGTCGCTGTTTTAAAACAAATTTGTGTGAGAGGGGGCTTCCCAGGCGCCGCGAAAGTTGATAAATTTCGCGCACTCTTGCAGTGGCCCTTCTCGGGTTCGCAAGCTGCAAGGTCAAGACACGAGTGTTACGCACTCGTCGCAACAGCTACAGGGGCGTCGCCAAGCGGTAAGGCAGCAGGTTTTGATCCTGCCATGCGTTGGTTCGAATCCAGCCGCCCCTGCCATTTTCCTTCTCGTACCTGAGATCATGCCAGCCGCAGACGCATCTGCTCACTGGCTGCCGGCCCGGCTTGCACGGTGCTCCGGCTCAACGGCACCGGACGCCCATCGGCGATATCCGCCATCATCAATTGCAACGGTCGCCCGCTCTCGCATTCGACGATTTGCACGCTTTCGCCTTCCGGCGCGTAATGGCGATTACCCCATTCCACAAATGCCATCAGCACCACGCGAAAATCCTCGCCCTTGGTGGTCGGCAGATATTCATAGCGCAGCGGGCGCTGGCTATAGGGCACGCGTTCGAGCAGGCCCGCCTCCACCAGCGCATTCAGGCGCCGGGTCAGCATGTTCGGGGCAATTTCCAGGCTGCGGGAGAATTCGTCGAAGCGCTTCAGGCCATGCAGGGCGTCGCGCATGATCAAGATACTCCACCACTCGCCCACCCGTTCAAGGCTGCGGGCAACCGGGCATTCGGCATGGCTCAGGGTTTTGCGTTGCATGGTGGTTCCTGTCGGGGTGCTCGGATATTTGTGAGGCGGGTATGTTACTTTCATGATGATAGTAGCGTCCACAAGCCATTACCTCGCTCAATCACCTGAAGGAGTTGGATCGTCATGAACAAACGCATCGTTGTCACGGGCATGGGCGCGCTGACCCCGCTGGGTTGCGGGGTCGAACAGATCTGGCAGCGCCTGCTGGCCGGACAGTCCGGGATCCGACAGTTGCCGACGGAGTTGATCGGCGACCTGTCGATCAGCATCGGCGGCCAGGTCCCGGACCGTGCCCAGGACCCGGAGGCGGGCTTCGATCCGGATCAACTGCTGGCGGCCAAGGAGCAGCGCAAGATGGACCGCTTCATCCTGTTCGCCCTGGCGGCGGCGGATGAAGCCTTGGCCCAGGCCGGCTGGGCGCCCGACTCCCCTGAGGCGCAGGAGCGCACGGCAACCATCATTGCTTCCGGTGTCGGTGGTTTTCCGGCTATCGCCGAAGCGGTGCGGACCACGGACAGCAAGGGGCCGCGGCGTCTGTCGCCGTTCACCATCCCCTCGTTTCTCAGCAATATGGCGGCCGGTCACGTCTCGATCCGCTACGGTCTCAAGGGGCCACTGGGTTCTCCGGTGACCGCCTGTGCCGCCGGCGTCCAGGCCATCGGCGATGCTGCCCGGATGATCCGTGCGGGGGAGATTGATGTCGCGGTCTGCGGTGGCGCGGAAGCGTGTATCCACCGGGTCAGTCTGGCCGGGTTCGCGGCGGCCCGGGCGCTTTCAAGTGATTACAACGAGACGCCACAGCTCGCCTCGCGGCCTTTCGATCAGGCCCGCGATGGCTTTGTCATGGGCGAGGGGGCCGGCCTGCTGGTGATCGAGGAGTTGGAGCATGCCTTGGCGCGTGGCGCCAAACCGCTCGCCGAGTTGGTGGGCTACGGCACCAGCTCCGATGCCTACCATATGACTGCCGGCCCGGAAGACGGTGACGGTGCCCGTCGGGCCATGCAGCAGGCATTGCGCCAGGCCGGGATCGAGCCGTCGCAGGTCCAGCATCTGAATGCGCATGCCACTTCGACGCCGGTGGGTGACAAGGGCGAATTGGCGGCCATCAAGGCGGTGTTTGGGGCAGCGGCTGGTCCAGCCATCAGTTCGACCAAATCCGCTACCGGGCATCTGTTGGGCGCCGCGGGTGGGATCGAGGCGATCTTCACGGTGCTGGCATTGCGTGACCAGGTGGCGCCGGCGACGCTCAATCTGGATAACCCTGATGACCTCGCCGAAGGTCTTGATCTGATCCGTGGTCAGGCCCGGCAGTTGCCTATGGAGTATGCACTCTCCAATGGCTTCGGTTTTGGTGGGGTCAATGCCAGTGTGTTGTTCAAGCGCTGGGTGTAGGGCGGGAGATACCGTCTTCAGGTCAACGCGGTCAATGTAGGAGCCCGGCTTGCCGGCGATGGCGGTCGGATGATCGATGCAGGGCTTGAGGGCCTCATCGCTGGCAAGCCAGGCTCCTACAAGGGACGGCGTTTATTTGGAGAATTTTCTCGCGCCGGCCACGCAAAGAATCACCGCCACCGTGACCCCCAACATGCCCAGGCTGACCTGCTCGTGGAGCAAGGTCGCCGCCAGGGCCAAGCCAAAAAACGGCTGCAAAAGCTGCAACTGTCCCACGGCGGCAATCCCGCCCTGGGCCAAACCGCGATACCAGAACACAAAACCGATCAGCATGCTGAACAACGAGACATATGCCAGGCTCAACCAGGCCGGTGTGCTGATCCCTGTGAACGAGGGGGGCGTCAGCAACCCCGTCAGCACGAGCATTACCGGCAGCGACAGGACCAGCGCCCAGGAAATTACCTGCCAGCCTCCCAGCGCCCGGGAGAGTTTCGCTCCTTCGGCATAACCCAGGCCGCAGACCAGCACCGCCAGCAGCATCAGGATATCGCCCCGGGGCGAGGCGCTCAGCCCCTGGGACACGGCGAACCCCACCACCAACAGGCTGCCCAGCACGGAAAAGCACCAGAACACCGGCCGTGGCCGCTCGCCACCGCGCAGGACACCGAAGGCGGCGGTCGCCAGCGGCAACAGGCCGAGGAAAACAATGGAGTGCGCCGAGGTCACGTACTGCAAAGCCAGTGCCGTCAACAGCGGGAACCCCAGTACAACACCGATGGCCACCACCAGCAGCGACAGCAGTTGGTGGCGGGCAGGGCGCTGTTCCCTGAACAGCAACAGCAGGCACAGCGCCAGAACCCCGGCGATGCTCGCCCGGGCCACGGTCAGAAACACCGGGTCGAACTCCCGGACCGCCACCCGTGTCGCGGGCAGCGAACCACTGAAGATCAATACACCGATAAATCCATTGAGCCAGCCACGGCTGCTTTTGGCGATCGCCGGGGTGTTCAGGGGCGAGATACGTTCCATTTTCGCGTCACACTCAAGGTTCGGGTTGCTTGAGGCACATCCTATGATTGACTATTGATACAATCAAAATATTGTCATGGATACATCTGCCCATGCCGCGTTCCCGGTACAAGTCGCTGGTTGACGTTTTTGCTGCCGATATCCGCTCGGGGCGCCTGCCGCCCGGTGCCCGCTTGCCGACCCATCGCCAACTGGCCGCGACCCATGGCCTGGCTCTGGTCACGGCCAGTCGGGTCTACGCGGAGCTTGAGGCGATGGGCCTGGTCAGCGGGGAAACGGGGCGTGGCACCTTTGTCCGGGAGACGTCCCTGCCTTCCGGCCTGGGCATCGACCAACCCGACGTGGCTTTGGGGATGGTCGATCTCAACTTCAACTATCCGTCGTCGCCAGGACAGGCCGAGCAACTGCGTATGGCTTTGCGTCAGTTGGCGTTGTCCGGCGACCTGGAGTCCTTGCTGCGTTACCACCCGCATGCCGGTCGCCTGCACGAACGAGCAGCGGTCGCCCGTCACCTGGGGACGCGCGGACTGAGGGTGGCGGCCGAGCAGGTGCTGATTGTCAGCGGCGCCCAGCATGGCTTGACGGTGGTTCTGATGGCGTTCCTGCAACCCGGCGACGTGATCGCCGCGGATGCCTTGACCTACCCCGGATTCAAGGTGTTGGCGCAGGCGTTGCACCTTGAGGTCGTGCCGATTCCCGTCACCGACCAGGGACCCGATCTCGATGCCCTGGCGCAACTTTGCCGCAGCCGTCCGGTGCGCGCCGTCTACAGCATGCCGACCCTGCATAACCCGATGGGCTGGGTGATGGCGGCCGATCAGCGTGAACAACTGGTGTCGATTGCGCGCCAGCATGATCTGTTGATTATCGAGGACGCGGCCTACGCCTACCTGGCGGAGCAAGCGCCGCCGCCGCTAGCCGAGTTGGCGCCGGAAAGGACTCTCTATGTTTCCGGTCTGTCCAAGAACGTGGCAGCCGGGTTGCGGGTCGGATTTGTCGTGGCGCCGCTGCAGCGGGTGGCGGCGCTGGAACGAACCATCCGGGCGACCACCTGGAACACGCCGGGTGTGTTGACGGCAATCGCCACCGCCTGGATCGAGGACGGCACCGTCGCCAGACTCGAGGTACAAAAGCGCAAGGACGCCCAGGCTAGGCAGGTCATGGCTGACGAGCTGCTGGTCGGGCTGCGCACCGTACGCCATCCGTCTTCCTATTTTCTCTGGCTGCCCCTGCCGGAAGAGGCGCGGGCCGATCAAATCGCCGTGACGCTGATGCGCGAGCAGATTTCAGTCTCCACCGCCGAGCCTTTTACAACCTCGGTGCATGTGCCCCATGCGATCCGCCTGGCCTTGGGTTCCGTGGACATGGAGACCCTTCGGATTGCACTGGTCAAAGTGCAAGGGGTGCTCGGGCCGCTGTTCTGATCCGTATTTTTCATCATCATCTGCCTCTGTAATGTATTTGGCCCACGGCCGACAATGAACCTACGGATCAGCCTTTTGCAGATGCCCGGGGCTATAGCTTGTGATGCAGGGCCACGGACCTCTGTTTGCTCTGCTCCGTAAACTCATTACGCGACCCGCGTTATGCCCTGACCTTATAGTTGAGGAGGCCTTATGGCCAAGATGGCGATGTTCCTGGGTGGATTTCTCATACTGACGATTGCGATTGGCCTCCTGGCCACGATTTCTCCGACATAGGCTGTCCTAGGGGTGTGCCGCATAATCGGTTGAAAAGGCCAGGTCCTTTTGTTCTTCCAACTCCGCCAGACGCTCGCTGAGTTGCTTGTGCATCAGCGTGTAGGCATCGCTGCCCAGCGCCAGGCGCTTGGGTGCGGGGTGCTGATTGACGCTGTCGATCATCAAGCGGACCATTTTTGCCGGATCGCCGATCGGAAGGCTGGTGCCTTCTTCGAGCATCCTTCTGGCATAGCTGGCTGGCGAGGCATCGTAGGCATCGATTTTTGGCGCGAGGCGGGAGCTGCCGTAGCGGAAGTGGGTGCGCGCACCGCCTGGTTCGACCAGTGTGCAGCCGATGCCAAATACGCCGACCTCCTGGCTGACGGCGTCGATGAACCCTTCAATTCCCCATTTCGTCGCGTTATACAGCGACCCGCCGGGGAGCGCTGCCTGGCCGCCCATGCTGGATAATTGAAGGATCCGGCCACCGCCCTGTTTTCTCAGGAAAGGCAGGACCGCTCTGACCAGGTGAATCGAACCGGCGAGATTGGTCTTCAACTGGTGGGCGACTTGGTCGTCAGTCACTTCCTCGGCCGCGCCGAAGAGGCCGTAGCCGGCGTTGCTCACCACGACGTCGATGCGGCCAAACGCGGCGAAGGCGTCCTTCACCACCTGCTGAATACCCGCTGTATCGGTCACGTCCAGCTGGGCCAGCCATAGCCGGTCGCCATGTTCGGCCTTGAGGTCGTCCAGCGCGGACAGATTCCGCGTCGTTCCGGCAACGTGGTCCCCTTGGTTCAGAAGCTGCTCGGCCATCTCCCGGCCAAAGCCGGAGCTCACCCCTGTGATCAGCCAATTACGTTGAGTCATTTTCAGATCCTCGAATATTTGGAGATTCCAGCATAGGTGCAGCGCTTTGGACGTAGAATGCGTATAAATCCGATTGTCATGCGCGAGAATCTAAAGTTATGGATTCCTTCTCTGATTACCTCGATCTCTTGAGCGCTCGCTCCATAGTCTCCGGCGGGCTGACGGCCGGGGGCCAGTGGGCGATCGAGTTCCCGCCATCGCCGCGCATCAAGTTCTGGGGCGTGCAGCGTGGCAGCTGCTGGTTGCTTATGGAGGAAATGGAGACGGCGATTCGAGTCGAGGAGGGCGATGTCTTTCTGCAGAGTGCGCCGCGCATGCATGTGCTGGCCAGTGAGCCGGGTGTGCGCCCCGTGCATTTTGACGATGTGTTTGAGCGGCGAACGGGAAGCATGGTCAGGCACGGCGAGGGCGACGAGTTTTTCATGATTGGCGGCAAAGTCGATCTGGATGCCGATCACGGGCGTCTTCTGCTGAATGCGTTACCGCCGCTGATTCACGTCCGCGCCTCGTCTTCTGAAGCCTCGACGCTCAAATGGCTGCTGAATCAGTTGCTCAGGGAGCGTGAAAATGATTTGCCCGGCAGCGAAACGGCCTCCGCACAAATGGCTCACTTGATGTTCATTCATATCTTGCGAGCCTATTTCGCGACAAACGAGCCGGCGCCGGCAAGCTGGCTGCGTGCCGTCAGTGATCGACGGCTGGCCCCGGCGTTGCGCCTGATCCATGGCGAGCCGGGACGTGCCTGGGGGCTGGAGGAGTTGGCGAAGGCATCGTCGATGTCACGCGCAGGCTTTGCGGCGTACTTCAGCGCCGTTGCCGGTGTGGCGCCGATCACGTATTTGACCCGTTGGCGCATGCTCCTGGCCATGCGGATGCTGCGCAGCACCCGCAAGTCTTTGGGAGTGCTGGCTGAATCCCTTGGCTACGCCTCCGAGAGCTCATTCAGCAATGCCTTCAAACGAGTGGTTGGGCGCTCGCCCAGGGCCTATCGCGATTCAGCGGGAGAGGACGGGCTTGTCGCCATACCGGTCAAATCAGGTTGAACGCCGTTTGTGTAGGAGCCGGCTTGCTGGCGATGGGGCTCTTGAGCCCTGCATTGATCTCAAGGACGCCTCGCCAGCAAGCGGGTTCCTACAGGAGGGCGGTGTTTTCAGGGTCAGACCAGGTAGCGCCGAAACCACCCCAGGGTCCTGTCCCAGGCCAGTTTGGCGGCGGCCTCGTCGTACCTCGGCGTGGAATCATTGTGAAAGCCGTGGTTAACCCCGGCGTAGATATGCGCTTCATAGACCTTGCCGGCGGCTTTCAAGGCCTGCTCATAGGCGGGCCAGCCGTCGGTGATGGCCTTGTCCAGTTCGGCGTAGTGCAGCAGCAGGGGCGCCTTGATCCGTACCACCTCCTCGGCCTTTGGCTGGCGGCCATAGAAGGGTACGGCGGCACTGAGTTCCGGATAGGCCACGGCGGCGGCATTGGCGACCCCGCCGCCATAGCAGAAGCCGGTGATGCCGACTTTGCCGGTGGTGCTGTCGTGGTGCATCAGCCATTCGATAGCGGCGAAAAAGTCGTTCATCAGCTTTTCCGGGTCGACGGTCAGCTGCAGCTCCCGGCCTTTTTCGTCATTGCCGGGGTAGCCGCCGACCGATGACAGGCCATCCGGGGCCAGGGCGATGTATCCGGCCTTGGCCACGCGCCGGGCCACGTCCTCGATATAGGGATTGAGCCCACGGTTTTCATGCACCACCACCACCGCCGACACCTTGCCGCTGGCCTTGGCCGGACGTACCTGATAAGCACGCACTTGCCCGTGGCCCTTGGGGGAGGGGTAGGTGATGTATTCGGCGACGATGTCCGGGTCGGTAAACGGCACCTGTTCGGCCAGCGCATAGTTTGGGCTCAACGCCGCCAGCAGGCTGCTGGCGGCGAGGCCACCGAGGGTGAACTTTGCCGCACGATCGAGAAACTCCCGGCGGTTGATCTTGCCGTGGACGTAGTAGTCGTACAGCTCAAGCAGTTCAGGGGCAAAGTCTTTCGCGGTGAGACGTTCCATCTGGGCGCTACCTTTGGCGAGGCAAGTTCCGGCCTAGTGTAGAACCTAAATGCCGATGCCCGGTCTTGAAGGGCTTTCATGTGAGCAATATAGATTCCAGGATCATGAATTAAACTTGTGATCATCTGGATTAAAATGAGTTTGTCTCAGTATGGCCTGAGTGTCGACAATGGCTCCCATCAAACATATTGGAGTTTTTTGTCATGGCCTTGGCTCATTCCCTAGGATTTCCGCGTATTGGTCGCGACCGCGAACTGAAGAAAGCTCAAGAAGCCTTCTGGAAAGGTGAATTGAACGAAGCGGGCCTGCGTGCCGTGGGCGGTGAGCTGCGCAAGGCGCATTGGGACCTGCAGAGGAAAGCCGGCGTCGAGCTGTTGCCGGTCGGCGACTTTGCCTGGTACGACCAGGTCCTGACCCACTCGCTGATGTTCGGCGTGATCCCGGAGCGCTTCCGCCCACAAGAAGGCCCCGCCACCCTGCAAACCCTGTTCGGCATGGCCCGTGGCGTCAGCGACAGCTGCTGCGGCGGTGCGCACGCCCAGGAAATGACCAAGTGGTTTGATACCAACTACCACTACCTGGTGCCGGAATTCAGCGCCGACCAGCAGTTCCAGCTCGGCTGGGATCAGCTGTTCGAAGAAGTCGAAGAAGCGCGCGCACTGGGCCACAACGTCAAGCCCGTGGTTATCGGGCCGCTGACATACCTGTGGCTGGGCAAGGCCAAAGGTGGCGATTTTGACAAGCTCGATCTGCTCGAGCGCTTGCTGCCGTTGTACGGTCAGATCTTCCAGCGCCTGGCTGCCCTGGGCGTTGAGTGGGTTCAGATCGACGAGCCGATCCTGGTCCTGGACCTGCCGCAGGAGTGGAAAAACGCCTTTGAGCGTGCCTATAACCTGATCCAGCGCGATCCACTGAAGAAGCTGGTGGCCACCTACTTCGGCGGCCTGGAAGAGAACCTCGGCCTGGCGGCCAACCTGCCGGTCGACGGTCTGCACATCGACTTGGTTCGGGCGCCTGAGCAGTACCCGACGATCCTCGATCGTCTGCCTGCTTACAAGGTACTGTCGCTGGGCCTGGTCAACGGCCGTAACGTCTGGGGTTGCGACCTGGAAAAAGCCCTGGCGGTCTTGCAACACGCCGATGAACGCCTGGGCGATCGCCTGTGGGTCGCGCCTTCCTGTTCGTTGCTGCACAGCCCGGTCGACCTGGGCCGTGAAGACAAGCTGGACGCCGAACTGAAGAGCTGGCTGGCCTTTGCTGTGCAGAAGTGTGAAGAAGTCGCGATTCTGGCTCGTGCCATCAACGAACCAGAAGCGGCTCCAGTCCTGGAAGCACTGGCCAAGAGCCGTGCGGTTCAAGCCAGCCGTGCCGCCTCGCCGCGCATCCACAAGCCGGCTGTGCAGGCTCGTGTTGCCGCGATTACCGCCAAGGACAGCCAGCGTCACTCGTTGTTCGCCACCCGTATCGAGAAGCAGCGTGCCGGCCTGAATCTGCCACTGTTCCCAACCACGACCATCGGTTCATTCCCGCAAACGACGGCCATCCGCCTGGCGCGCCAATCGTTCAAGCAAGGCAAATTGAGCGAAGCTGAATACACCGAAGCGATGCAGAGCGAGATTCGCCATGCCGTGCAAGTGCAGGAACGCCTGGGCCTGGATGTGCTGGTGCACGGTGAAGCCGAGCGTAACGACATGGTCGAATACTTCGCCGAGCAACTCGACGGTTATGCCTTCAGCCGCTTTGGCTGGGTCCAGAGCTACGGTTCCCGGTGTGTGAAACCGGCGCTGATCTTCGGCGACCTGAGCCGTCCGAAGGCCATGACCGTGGAGTGG
Organism: Pseudomonas sp. GW821-FHT03C07; assembly: GCF_059420925.1. Classification (NCBI taxonomy): domain Bacteria; kingdom Pseudomonadati; phylum Pseudomonadota; class Gammaproteobacteria; order Pseudomonadales; family Pseudomonadaceae; genus Pseudomonas; species Pseudomonas sp. GW821-FHT03C07. Next base: position 151,616 of record NZ_JBWKUQ010000011.1, on the reverse strand, counting down.
ATCCGCTACGCCCAGAGCCTCACCGACAAAGTGATGAAGGGCATGTTGACCGGCCCGGTGACCATGCTGATGTGGTCCTTCCCCCGTGAAGACGTGTCCCGTGAAGTGCAGGCGCGCCAACTGGCCCTGGCCATTCGTGACGAAGTGCTGGACCTGGAAGCCGCCGGCATCAAGGTCGTGCAGATCGACGAAGCGGCGTTCCGCGAAGGTCTGCCGCTACGCCGGGCGCAATGGCAGCACTACCTGGATTGGGCCACCGAGGTCTTCCGTCTGTGCGCCTGCGGTGTGCGTGATGAAACCCAGATCCACACCCACATGTGCTACAGCGAGTTCAACGATGTGATCGAGTCCATTGCCGCCATGGATGCCGACGTCATCACCATTGAAACCTCGCGTTCGGACATGGAGCTGCTGGATGCGTTCGAAGCCTTCGCTTACCCGAATGAAATCGGGCCGGGTGTCTACGACATTCACTCGCCACGGGTGCCGGATGCTTCGGAGATGGCCAACCTGTTGCGCAAAGCCGCCCAGCGTATCCCCGCCGAACGTCTGTGGGTCAACCCGGACTGCGGTCTGAAAACCCGTGGCTGGCCGGAAACCGAAGCGGCCCTGGTGCACATGGTCAGCGCCGCGCGCCAACTGCGTAAAGAGCTGGCGTGACAACCTGGGCTGAATCAGCCGCCGGAGCAGGTTCTCGTGCTCCGGCTTTTTTTATGGCTGCTGGCCCCCTCACTCCCGGTGACACTGACCTGATGCGTGATCGCCAGGACCGCCAGCTCGAAGAGCCGCGCCGCAAGTGCGGGCTGGCGTTCATTCTGGCGAACACGATGTTCTGGCAGCGGGTTCAGGCGGCCAATCAGTAGCGCACCACTCCCGATTGACGCCAGCGATCCTGCGGCCCACTACACGGCCCGAACGGACCTGTTCGGCGCCAGCGGCGACCCCAGCGCCAGGCAGCGATAGGCGGCCTCCATGACACGCTGCCTGCGTGTGGGGAGTCCGGCTTTCCAGCGCCAGCGAATGACGGACAGCGGAACCGCGAAGAGCAGCCATGCACCGACGCACAGGCCACCCAGAAAGAGCGAGAATGAGTCGTTCTTTCCCGTCACCGCGCCAATGCAGGCCCCCATTGCGAGAATGGCAATCAGCAGAGCGGTCGATGCCAGGACGTAGCGGTATTCGCTTCCGGGTGGGATGCGTGTTGCGGCATAAGGCTCCGAACTGCCTTGCCAGGCGAAGTGCGTGACGTAGACGCAATCGTCTTCCAGGTTGCGCAGGGCGTACACCCGCTGCTCGCCGGTTGATGTGAGCGGCTTATCCAGCACGGCCAGCTCGACGCGGTCCCCTTCGGCCAGGAAAGGTGCGCTCGGGTGCCATGAACGCTCGCGGGTGAGGAACCACATCGATTGACCATTGACGACGAAGCTGTAGGCGTTACCCCGCTTGTAGAGCGACTTCGCCGTCAGCTTCTTCAGCCGTCCCTCGACCCGCTGAATGTCGGGCAGTTCAGCGGCCATCAGCGTGTACCCCGCAGTACTTCACCCTCACCGCTGCCATCAACTGCAAGGTCCGCCTGCGGCTGAAACTCTCCCAGAGATCGCTGCAGGAAAAGGCGATCTGCAACAATGAGAATATCAAGGTTGCCATGGCCAGGGCTCCGACAATCAGAAACGGGAAATTCCAGGCGGATTTGATCTGCAGCCCCAGAAAGAACGCGCCAGCTCCGATCAGGCCGCCGGCTGCGGCCAGCCGCAGTGCGCGCGGCAGCGAGCGCCAGGTCTTTTCGGCGCGCACCTGCGGTGGCTCGGGTGCGATGGGTTGCTGCGCGCCTTGCGGCAGCAGCCAGTCGAGTCTGTGCGCGCCGTCGTGCAGCTCGAAAACGCCAGCCACAACCGGCGTGCGTTGCTCGGCCAGGATCTGCAGCGTCTCGGGGGTGGTGTTCTGCTCGCGCAGGCGAGCGTCGACCACGATACCGTCGAGAGCAAACCGCACTCGGCCGATATCCATCGACGTGGTGACGGCGACCCGGAAGTTGTCGAGCGGGCCTTCGAGCACCTTGATCGCCCGTGCGCGGCGATCCCGCTCGAGGGGAATGAGTTCTTTCATGATTTCAGCCACCTTCACCGAAGCGAATCCATTCGATGGGATCGTCACGCCATGCGGGTATCGCGGCGACGCGTTTATTTTGTTCGTCGCGATTTTCTTCCTGGGGCTCTTCGGGAATGTCCAGTCGCTGCTGCTTGGCCCATTCCGGATAGCTGGCGCTTAGTTCATCCACGTACTTGTGTCTTTCGCTCGCGTGGATGGCGATGCCGTATTGCAGGTCAAGTTCCTTTGGCACTGCGCGCAGGGTGTTGTGGGCCGGCTCGATGACAAAGTCTTCCAGTTCCTTGCCAGTCAGCCGGTCCGCAACGAGGTGCGGATTGTTGATGCGCTCCGGGGTGCGGCCTTGCGGCGGCAGCGCCGCGGCAAGGATCACGCCGTTGAAACCGGGACGCGTCAGCATGCGACGAAGCGCGACCTTTGTCTGGCCGCTGTCGTCGTTGTAGGCCTTGAGGCCGACGTACAGAACATGCTTGCGCACGCTTGCAAACGCAAAGTTGTTCTCGCCGCTGCCAGCGTTCAAGACCGATGGAACCTCCACATGCATCAGTGCGAAAGTCTTGCCGCCGTCCATCGAAAGCTCGATGCGGATGTAGTAGCAGTGGGTCTTCAAGCGTTCTTCCAGCGTGGAGCCGCGAAGGCATTCTTTTTTCAGATCGCGCGAGACGCCGTACTGCAGGAATACCACCACCTGGGGATCGTCGCTCGAATAGCGGATGGGGATGTTGTCCTCGCTGTTCAGGAACACGTCTCCCATTGGCGTGAGCACGCCCGTGCGACGGTCGAAGTAGCGAAGGTTCTTCGACAGCTGACCGCGATAGTCGAGGGATTGCTGTGCCAGCAGATACCGCTCGCCGCCAAGATCGCTCAGAACATATTCAGGCCCTCGGATGGGGTACGCCACGACGTACGAATACTCCATGCCATCATTGAGGGTCTCGACCACACTGGAGCAGGCGCTGAGCATGATGGCCACCAGGACAAGAGCGGCGGTTGCGAAACGACTTTTCAACGGCATGGGCCCCTGCATAAGGCCGGCGGCCGGCAAGGTGGGTGGCTGGTGTGCCAGGGCGCTTTTCGGTCGGGCGTTGCGCTGGCTTTCTCACTCATTGCCGTTGCCCTTGACGTTGGTGCACCCGGCGAGCAGCAGCGCAACGCTCAGTGCGCGAAGGCTGGTGGTTTTCTTCATGTCCACCAGTAGCGCACCAGATGGAAGAAGATCGGCGCGGCGAAGCACACCGAGTCCAGTCGGTCGAGCATGCCGCCGTGGCCTTCGATCATATGGCCCCAGTCCTTGACCCCACGGTCGCGCTTGATCGCCGACATGACGATGCCACCGGCAAACCCCAGCAGGTTGATCAACAATGCGATCAGTGCCGCTTGCCAGGGATTGAACGGGGTAATCCAGAACAGCGCGCCACCGATCAACGAGGCCAGGGTAATGCCGCCGACAAAGCCTTCGACGGTTTTCGACGGCGACAGGTTGGGCGCTATCTTGCGTTTGCCGAACAGCTTGCCGCAGACGTACTGGAGTACGTCGGACAACTGCACCACGATCACCAGGTAAGCGATCAGTAGCAGGTTGCGACCTTCATAGCCGGCAATCTCCAGGGTCAGCAGCGCCGGCACGAACGACACGCAGAACACCGCGATCATCAAGCCCCACTGGACTTTCGACGCCCGCTCGAGGAAGTGCGTGCTGTCACCGCCCAACGAAGCGAGGATCGGCAGCAGCAGGAACACGTAGACCGGAATGAAGATCGAGAACAGTCCGTACCAGTCGCTGTAGATCAGCAGGTACTGTAGCGGCAGCGCCAGGTAGAACGCCGCCACCAGCGCCGGGTAGTCGCTGCGCCGGGTTGGCGTCAGGGTCAGGAACTCGCGCAGGGCGTAGAAGGACACCGCATAGAACAGCAGGATCACCGCGCCGGTGCCCAGCCAGAAGGCGATACCGATCACCAGCACCATCACCCACCAGGCATTGATCCGGGCGTTGAGGTTGTCGATGACCGCGTTCGGCGTGCCACGGGTACGCCACTTGAGGACAAAGCCGATCAGCGAAGCCAGGACCAGGATCATGCCGATCCCGGCGAATAACATCAGGGTCTGCCTATCCATTTCAGTGTTGCTCCGGTGCCAGGGCCAGCAGCGCATCGCGGCTGCGTTGCAGGAAGTGTTCTTTGCTTTCGTCGTCTTCGAGTCGCAGCGGGGCGCCGAAACTGGTGGTGCACAGCAGGGGCAGGGGCAGTACACGACCCTTGGGCATGACCCGGTTGAGGTTGGCGATCCACACCGGAATCAACTGCGCCTGTGGGTAGCTTCGGGTCAAGTGGAAGATCCCGCTCTTGAACGGCAGCAGGCCGTCCTCCTGGTTGCGTGTGCCTTCGGGAAAAATGATCAGCGAGTGGCCTTGTTCCAGCGCATCGAGCATCGGTTGCAGCGGGTTGTCCCCGGGCGCCTTGCGTTCGCGGTCGATCAGCACGCCGTTGAAGACCTGCTTGATGATGTAGCGGCGCAGGGCACTTTTATTCCAGTAGTCGGCGCCGGCGACCGGCCGTGTGAGTTTGCGCAGCGCTGGTGGCAGCGAGGCCCAGAGCAGGACGAAGTCACCGTGGCTGCTGTGGTTGGCGAAGTAGATGCGCTGCTGCGGATTGGGCCCGCAGCCGATCCACAGGCTGCGGGCGCCGGTGATCAGGCGGGCGCCGGAGGTGATGAGAGTGGCAACCACGGGTTCGAACATGACGATTCCTTATCCGGCGAAGGGCAGCCAGGGGCTGGCCAGAATGACGAGCAGTGGCAGAGAAATTTGCACGAGCAGCAACAACGCCTGACGCTTGAGCAGGCCCAGTGCGCCGCGGCTGCGTTCGGTCCAGGGGCGGTTGGTGGATTGCCGCGATTGCAGACCGAGGTCTTGCAATGCCTGGTCCAGTGCCTCGGTGCGCTCGCTCAGATTGCTGGGGTCCTGTGCCATCAACTGGAACAGATCGGCGTCGAAAGCGACGCGCAAGGCCCAGTATTTTTGCAGCAGGCCTGACAGTACCAGCCAGGCGCTGACCGCAAGGCACCACAGGCTGAAGCAACTGAGGAGCAGCGGTGCCAGGCCCAGCAGAACACCGAGTAGGGTCAGCCCCATGGAGAGCTGGTCCAGTGCGCGGCCGCGCCGTAGCAGGCTGGCGAGCACGTGCAATGGCAGGTCAGCGGACATCGATGCTCCTCAAACGGTCGGATGCGTCAATGGGCATGAGGTCGAGCATCGCCTCCAGCGCCTGGCGATGCTGAGGATGCAAGACCACGCCGGGACGTGCCGCGCGTATCAGCGCCAAGGCCTCATCGATCTCTGGCGCTCGACCACTGTGCAACAACCAGGCGGCGAGCGCCGTGGCACTGCGCGAATAGCCCAGGGCGCAGCAGACCAGCAACGGTCCGTGCTGGCGCAGTTCATCGATACTCAGGGCGGCTTCCCGACATTGCTCGGCTGACGGTGTGATCAGGTCCAAAACAGGGATACTGCGATAGGCCCGGCCCTGTGGAGCCAACGGCAGTTCGGCACACAGATCGACGATGGCGGCGAACGAGCCGGCTTGAAGTTCGCGTCGGCTTGGCAGTCGCCCAAGCCAAAGGTCGTCGATAACGTGGTCGGGTTGTGGATGCGATCTTGTCCAGAGCCGCGAATTGATCCAGGCGCCCGCCCGGTAAGGCGCAAACAGCCAGCGTGCCGCCGGGCTCAAGCTGCCGTCGGCGCGTTTCTGGAAACCCTGGGCGCCGAACACCGCGTAATTGAGTGCCACCAGCGCCAGGGCCAGAGCCGGCCAGAGCAACCACAACGCGGCACCGGCGAAGCTGGAGCCGGCGATGGCCAACAACGCCGCTCCCAGCCCGTAGTAAGCCGCAGGGGCGAAGCGGTTGTCATTGCGCGCCAGACGCGCGACGGCCAACGGGTTGGCACGATCGTCCGGCCACAGCCAGACGCACAACCAGCCGGCCAGGGCGCCGGTGGGGAGGTCGATAAAGTGGTGTTGATAGGTGGTCAGCACCGACACGCCGATCAGCGCGAACCAGCCGTGCACCAGCCAGCGCCCGGCACCGCTGAAATGCCGGCGGTACATGACCCACAGAATCACCAGCAAGGCGATATGCAGCGAAGGCGCCTGGTTGAAGGGTTTGTCGAAGCCCGCCAGCACCGCGAACAGCCAGCCGAACACGCCGTCCAGCGGTGGCCGGGTGAAGGTAAAGGTCAGCGGCCAGAGGAGGAAGCAGGACACGGCGATCACCTGGGCCGTCAGCAGGCGCAAGGCGTGTCGATCGAGCTCGCGCTTGCTCCTGGGCAGCAGCAGCGACAAGCCGTACAGCAGGTCGATGGACCAGTAGGGCACGATGGTCCAGGCCCAGAACGGCATGTGGCTTTCCCAGTCGAACACATAGCTGCCGACATCGCTACGCTGGGCGGTGTACCAGGTGGCGAAGCCGTAGCTGGCGAAGAACAACGGCGCCAGCAGGACCAGCCAGAGCACGGCGCGTTTCAGCAGGCCGGCTTCGCGGGGGGTGTTGTTCATCATTGCACGCGTTGCGCCAGGGACACGCTGAAGATCCCCCATTCATCGACCCGTTGAGTGATCTTGCGAAACCCGGCGGCCTCCACCAACTGGTCCATTTCCGCCTGGCTGCGACGGCGCATGACCCAGGCCTGGCCTTGACGGTGACTGGTCAGGGCGCGGGCAATCAGTTCCAGCTGCGGATGCCAGGGTTGCCCGGTATAGACCAGATAAGCGCCCGGTTCACAGGCCTCGGCCAAGCCGGCGAGTGAGTTGCCGACCATCGTGTTGTCGGCGAACAGTTCGTACAGACCGGACACCACCGCGAGGCTCGGCTTGGGCTCCAGTGCGGCGAGGTCGGCGCGGTCAAAGGCGTCGCCCTTGACGAACCGGGCGATATCGCCCAGGCCTTTTTCGACGATCAGCGCGCTGCCGTCACGCACGTTGATATCGCTGTAGTCGCGCAGCAGGATCGACTCGGGCAGCGGCGTCACTCCGTGCAGGGCTTCAAGGATATAGCGCCCGTGGCCGGCGGCGATATCGACGATCCGTACTTCGCGGCCTTGCTCGCGCAGATGGGCCATGGCCAGGCGCAGCAGCTCCTCGACATGCAGCTTGCGCTGGCGGATGCCGCGCCAGCCGATGGAGTTGAGGTAGTTCTGGTCGATCATCCGGCCCAGCGCGGTATGCCCGGTGGGGGTGTTGCGGTAGACGTAGTCCAGGGTACTGCCGGAGTCGAAACCGGTGTCGAAGCCGAGCTTGACCCCGGCCGACAGCTTGCTGCCCAGACCCATGCTGGCGCGGGTCAGACGCCAGTAGAGATCGCGTGGCGAGTTGTGCGGCAAGGGCGCGGCCAGAGACTCGGATTCGGCACAGGTCTCGCCGATGCGATCAGCATCGAGCAGGGCCGGGCGGTTGACCGGCGAGAGGAAGTTCTGTTCGATAAAGCGCTTGGCGCGGCTGACGGCCAGGTGCCGGTCGCGCTCGCCAAGGGTGTCGTGGAAGAAGCCGGGGAGTACGTGCCGTTCTTTTTTCAGGCTGCCCAGGCGCTGGAAGAATTGTTCCTGGGGTTTGCGGTGGACCACGAAGTCCGCGCCGGAAATCAGCAACTGGGTCGGCACCTGGATCGCATTGGCATCGGCGACCACGCGGTCGGCGGCCTCGTAGAGCCCGAGCAGGACATTCACCGAAATGGCCTTGGTGATCAGCGGATCGCTGTCATAGGAGGCAATGCGTTCCGGGTCGTGACTGAGAAACTTGGCCTTGACGTAGCTGTTGACGAAAAAGTTGCCGCGAAAGCGCCGCATCAGGGCCAGGCCCGGGCGAGCGAAAGGCACGTAGAGCTTGACCTTGAAGGCTGGGGAGGCGAGTACCAGGGCGCGGATTCTGGGTGCGTAGTCATGAACCCAGGTGGCGACGATCACCGCGCCGACGCTCTGGGCGACCACCGCGATATTTTCTTCGGCGATCGCGAGGGTAGCGCCGAGGTGATCGCAGAAGGTCTGCACATCCCGCACGCTGGTGGCGAAGCTCGGGCTGTCGCCACGTGCGCCCGGCGACTGGCCGTGGCCACGGGCGTCCCAGGCGAAGAAATCGAACTCCGGCAGGTCGAGTTCGTCCACCAGGTGGGCAATCCGTCCGGAATGCTCATGCCCGCGGTGGAACAGCAGGATGGCCTTGCGTGGCTCGCCGGCGACAGGTGCTGTGGCTGGCCAGTGGCGATAAAACAGTTCAACGCCATCATGGGTACTGAAAGTCTGGGTTTGCTCGTCGCGCATTGCAATGTCCTTTTGCCGGATTTTGGAGAGTGGGGGCTGGGGGCAAATCTCTGTGGCAGCGGTTTTGCGATTCGGGTTATTGGACCGGCTGTTCCGCGATTGTTCCGGCTTCTTTCAAACCTTGTCGTACCCGATTGACCAGCGTGACCAGCAGCAGTGCGGCCATCAGTCCGAACAGGCCATTTATCCATTGGGCATTGATCAGGCCGAAGGCCACGCCGGTGGCAATGACGCCCAGGGCAAATGCGCGATCGCTCTTGCCCATGGGGCCGTCGTAGCGGCGTGAGGCACCGATCATCGGTCCCAGGACGCCGGCATATTCGCTGAACAGCGCCAGCAGGGTCACCAGCAGCACCGCCAGCAGGCTGACCTCGGGCAACAAGGCAAACGGCAGGATCAACGCGCTGTCGGCGACGATGTCGCAGAGTTCGTTCAAGTAGGCGCCGAGCTTCGATTGCTGACCGAATTCCCGGGCGAGCATGCCGTCGATGGCATTCAGGGCCATGCGCAGGATCATCCACAGCGGGATGAGCACAAACACCCCGGCGTATCCGGCGAAGGTGGCGACCACGGCGCCCACCAGCAAGGAAATCACGGCGGCGCTCAGGGTGACCTGGTTGGCGCTGGTGCCATTGTCGAAGAGGCGCTGGACGACGGGCCGCAGCAGGCTCTGGAAGCGAGGTTTGAGTTGGTAGATCGAGGGCATGGTGGCGACGGTCCTTGTCCGGAGGCGGTGAGCGGGGCTAGGGGATTCCTGCGCGCGGGGAGACCGCTTATTGGCAAAACAGGTGGATTATTGCCAGAAATGATCGGTTCTGACATTAGGTTCCGGATAAAAATGTGTGCAAACAGACATATTCAGGAGGCAAACCGATTTTTCCACGACGCGCTCGCGCAAGTGTTGTCCATTCTTGCCAGGCGGCCCAACTTCCTTGAGCCGCCTGGCAAGACTGTCGGCCTTTATGATGGGGTGGTTTCCACGACTTTCAGCCAAGGCCAGCGAGCCTGATAACTCTTCGCCTTGTGCTCGAACAAGTCGGGTTCGCGATGGGCTGGATTGATCCGAAGCAGGCCCTGCTCGATATCGCTCAGGCCGTAGGGTGCATAGACCTCTCCCGTGGCAACATCCAGCCCGATGCAGGTGCCGGCAATGAGGTAACGATCGATACCGTCTTTGGCCGACTCCAGCCGAGCATAGGTCCGCCCGAACCGCTGGGCGTACCAAAGATGGACGCGCGCCTGGTTTTTGATATCGATGTTGACGCCAAGGTCCTGGAAGAGCTTTTGGGTGGCCTGGATAACCTCGTTTTCGGCTTCCCAGGAGAGGTCATTGTCGAAGTAGAAAACGTCGTAATCCTTGACACCCCACTCGGGTGGCAGGTCCGAATGCTGATTCCAGGCGGCCTGGAACAGGCAGCCCGCCGTGAGCATGCATTGACTCAAGCCGAGGGAAGGCAGGCGCGAGGCGATCTGAGCGTTTACCGGGTTAGCCATGGCCAAACTGAGCAAACCTTCGGTGGTCAATGTCATCTTCATTCCTTTGGTGTGGATCCGGTCCAGTCCGCCGAGGATAGCTCAAGGGATATGAGAGTTTGTGACAGGGAGTGTTGTTTACAGGCCATTTTTGGAAAGACATGCCTCGAGTGCCTCAGTGACCAGGGAAATCAAAATCGGGCCTGAACTCGACTGCATTGCTTTTCCGATTTCGGATTGTCGCTCTATCACCTTGCCTGCGTATTTTGAGTCTCGACCTTTAGACGCGAGTGATGACAGTTCTTCTGGAGAGAACGACTTCTCATAAGCGATTGCAAGATTCTGGTCCCATTTCGGCTGGTACTGCGGGAGTAGGGCGTTGATCTCGTGGGATAAGGTAGTGTTGGCCTCGGCATCCCCCAGCTTTGCAACGAGCGTCCCATAAGTTTGCGTGCGCTTGGCGGCCGACAGTGCAATGGCGGCGAGATCATCGCCAGCATGGGATTGGGCAATGAAGCTGCGGGCTGCTTCATTAGCCGTTTCAGCGAAGGCTGCATTTGATAGTGCAAGGAGCAATGTGAAGGCGAGGGTGACGCACAAGGGTTTCGTCATTGTCTGGCTCCTGGAGGATTGCGAATAAGCGTTTCATTATTTCCTGGACGCTCTCTACAACCAAGCCATCACACCACCATGCCGTGAGCAGGTCCCCCGCCGATGTTGGCTAAAACTGTAAGTCTTGTCGCTGCACTTGGCCGTGGCGCCTTCCGGCACTTGATCTGACTTGGTGTGGGCAGGGCTGTGTACGGTGTTCCCGTCTTTATTGGTATATGAACCATGTTCGATCAGCTGCGATTCGTCAGGGGTGACGATTTGGCGATCAGTATCAGACCTGGCGAAAGCAGGCTGGAAAATCAAACACGCGGCAAGCGCCAGGCAGGCGAGTTTCATTGGCTAACCGGTCCTTGGTGTACAGAAGAGGGCGATTCGTATCAGCTTGAGGGCCGAGTATTCCTTTTCATCAGGATGATGGCAATTTGGGATTGCTTTGTCTTTTTCCCAAAAGGACGCTTGTCAGATGGAGGGACTGTTTGTTTTTACCTGGGATTCGCTGGCTTGACGGAGTTCGTCGATCACCCCCATGAACGCCTCGACCAGCAGGCTGCGTCCTTGTGCGCGAGTGAGTACCAGCAGAGGCGCACAGGCATCGAGATCGGTCAGGGGCCGGTAGGTCACGCCTTTTTTCGCCAGGGTTTGGGTGCAGTGGGGCACCAGTGCGACACCCTGGCCGGCGGCCACGAGGGCGATGATCGAGGTGATTTGCCGCCCCGCCGGCCCGGGCTGCAAGGGTAGACCATGGCGTTGGTAGAGGTGCTCGATAATCGTGTTGAGCCCCGAGCCGTAATCGGTCGGATAGCGTATCAACGGCTGCGCACTGAGTTGCGCCAGGGTCACCTCGGATTGCTCGGCCAGTGGGTCGTCGCTGGAGAGGGCAGCCACCAGTTGCTCCTCGCCCAGGGACAGTGAATGGACCTCGGTTTGCCCGCCAGACGGCTGCAGGCGGCTCATGCCGATATCGATGCGCCCGTCGACGATCTGCGCCACCAGGGCTCCTGATGCACTTTCCAGCAACGTCAGTTGAACCTCCGGAAAACGCTCGGCGAAGGCCCGGATGGCCTGGCTGAAAATATCCGACAGGGCAATCGAACTGGCATACCCCAGGACAAGTTGGCCGGCACTGCCAGCCGCCAATTTGCCAGCGATGACGGTGGCGAGGTCGACTTGCTCCAGCACGGCGCGGGCGTAAGGCAGGAAGGTGCGGCCCTGGGGTGTGAGCGATACGCTGCGGCTGGTGCGGTCGAAAAGGCGAAACCCCAGTTCGACTTCCAGGGCTGAAATCTGCCGGGTCAGGGGCGGTTGGGCGAGATGCAGGCGCAGTGCTGCGCGGCCAAAATGCAGCTCCTCGGCAACGGTCAAGAAGTAACGCAACCTGCGTAGATCGAGCATCCTGGTCCTTGGGTATTGATCGGTTCGAATTTGGTATTGGTCTTCGCCAGCCGACGTATTCTATAAAGCCTTTTCGTCATAAAACGAGAGGCTCGGTGAGTTAACACGATGAATGATCTGAAAAGCCAGCTCACATTGGGCGACCCGCAACCCGCCGAGACCTCTTTGCGTCGCCGATCTCTGCTGGCGGCCTGTAGCGCCCATGCGGTGCATGATGGCCTGACCGACGTGATCTATGTGTTGCTGCCGATCTGGCAGGCGCAGTTCGGTATGAGCTACGCGCAGGTGGGGCTGTTGCGCGGTGCCTACTCCGGGATGATGGCCGGTTTCCAACTGCTGGCGAGCCGGGCCGCGAGGCGCTGGGGACGTGAGCGTCTGCTGGTGGGCGGCACGGCATTGGCCGGCTTGGCGTACCTGCTCGTCGGCCAGGCCGGCGGCTTGACGGTGTTGCTGTTGGCGCTGTTGCTGGGCGGATTGGGCGCCAGCACCCAGCACCCGTTGGCGTCCTCGCTGATCACCGATACCCACGAGGCGGGCGGTGGGGTCAAGGAGGCGCTGTCGCAATACAACTTTTCCGGCGATATCGGCAAGACGTTGCTCCCGGGACTGGTCGGTCTGCTACTGACGGTTGTCAGTTGGCGTGCCAGTGTCACGCTGATGGGCGTGCTTGGCCTGGCGGCGGCCGCGCTGCTGTGGTGGCTGGTCCCGACATCGGCGCTCAACTCGCTCGGGCCGCGCAAAACCTCCACGGCCCTGACAGGGAAAGGTTCCGCCGACGGGCTGCGTGCGTTGCTGCTGACGGGCACGCTGGACAGTGCGGTGCGCATGGGCTTTCTCACCTTCCTGCCGTTCCTGTTGAGCAGCAAGGGAGCCGGGACGGCGGGCATCGGCCTGGCGTTGATGCTGTTGTTCGTGGGCGGTGCGTTCGGCAAGTTGTTCTGCGGTTACCTGGGGGCGCGTATCGGCATGATGAAAACCGTGTGGCTGACGGAGTCGGCTACTGCGCTGTTGATCGTGCTGGCGGTGTATCTGCCGCTGTCCGCCATCATGGCGATGCTGCCGTTGCTGGGGCTGGTCCTGAACGGGACATCGTCGGTGCTCTATGGCGTGGTGCCGGAGTTGTCGGAAGCGGGCAAGCGCGAGCAGGCGTTCGCGCTGTTCTATACGGGGACCATCGGCGGTGGGGCCCTGGCTCCGGTGTTGTTCGGCGGGCTGGGGGATGTGACGGGTATCCCGGTCGCGGTGATGACCCTGGCGGCCACGGTGCTGCTGACGTTGCCATTGTCCTGGTGCGTACAGAGCGCTTTGGCACGCTGAAAGCACGGTATTCCCGTCGGGAATGCGCGCATGAAAATCATGCATTTTATTTATGGCGCCGAATCTCGTAGCGTGTCCTCTCCCGCCTATGGATATGGAGATGTGTCGTGAGTGATTCTCGCCTGCGCCTGTACGTTGATGCCCAATTCACCAGCCCTTATGCCATGTCGGATTTCGTTGTGTTGCGGGAAAAGGGCATCGACTTTGATGTGATCCCGCTGGACCTCGAGACCTTGGAAAATCAGGCAGAGGACTACGCCAGCCTGTCGCTGACCCAACGGGTACCCACTCTTGTGCATGGCGACTTTGCCTTGTCCGAGTCGTCGGCGATTGCCGAATATCTGGAAGAAACCTTCCCGCAGGTGCCGGTTTATCCGCAGGACCGTCAACAACGTGCGAAGGCTCGGCAGATCCAGGCCTGGCTGCGCAGTGACCTGATACCGATCCGGCAGGAGCGCTCCACCGTGGTGGTGTTCTATGGCATCAAGTCGGGGCCCTTGTCGCCGGCGGCCGAGGCGGCGACGCGCAAGCTGTTCGCGGCGGCCCTGGCGCTGCTGGCGGACGGTCGCGAGCACCTGTTCGGTCAATGGTCGATTGCCGATGTCGACTTGGCGCTGATGCTCAACCGGCTGGTACTCAACGGTGATGTGGTGCCGCCGGTCCTGGCGGAATACGCGCGGCGCCAATGGCAACGGCCGGCCGTGCAGGAGTGGGTCGGGTTTCAGCGTCCTGCGCTGTAGTCGCGGCGTTGTACAGAGTCTGGATGAAATGGGATCTTGAAAACACCGCAAAAAATGTAGGAGCCGGCTTGCCGGCGATGAGGCCAGTAAGCCTTGCACCGTCTGTTCGGTTGCCATCGCCGGTAAGCCAGCTCCGACAAAATCGATGCTCACCTTTTCTTGACGATCAGTGCAACGGCCAGTGCGACGACAACCAGCGCCAGTGCCGTGGCGAAGGTCGCTTGCAGGCCGCTGGCGACGGCCTCGGGGGCTGCGGTGCTGATGTCGGCGGCCTTTGATGCGAGCACAAACACCGCGCCCAACGCCGATGCGCCAGTGATCAGACCGAGATTGCGCGACAGATTGAGCAGGCCGGAGACAACGCCTCGTTGTTGCGTGCTGACCTCGCTCATGACGGCGCTGTTGTTGGCGGCCTGGAACAGGGCATAGCCGAAGGTGACGACCACCAGCGGGCTGATATAGCCGCCCAGACCAAGGGGTTGCGGTAACAGCGATAATGCGAGGCAGCCGATCGCCATAGCCATCAACCCGGTAACGCTCATACGCTGTGCGCCAAAACGATCCGCCAGTCGGCCCGCCGGTACTCCGGTCAGTGCCGAGACGCAGGGTCCGGCCGAGAGCGCGAGCCCGACCGAGGCCGCGTCCAGCCCGAGTCCTTGCGCCAGATAAAAGGGCCCGACCACCAGCGTCGCCATCATCACCGTCGAGACCAACGCACTCATGAGCAGACTCCCGCTTAGCTTGAGGTCGCGGAACATCGCCAGGCGAATCAGCGGTGAGGCCACTTTCGCCTCGGTGAGCACGAACAGGCCGAGGCCAAGGACCGCCGCGGCCAGCAGGCTGATATTGAGTGGGCCGAAGTGACTGCGTCCCAGTGTCATGGCCAGGGCATAGGCCGCCAGTGTCAGCGCCAGCAGCAGGGTGCCCAGTGGGTCGAAACCGCTTCGCCCGCGCGCAGGTCCCTGACGATCCTCGGGCAGATGGCGGTAGCCGAGGGCAAACGTCAGCACGCCCAGCGGCACGCAGATCAGGAAGAGTGCGCGCCAGCCCGGCCCGGCGATCAGGAAACCACCCAGCGATGGGCCCAGGGCAGTGCCGACGGCGGACATGCTGCCGAGCAAACCCATGGCGCTACCGGTCCTGGCCTTCGGCACTGTCTCGCCGACAAACGCCAGGGTCAGGGCCATCATGATCGCCGCGCCGACGCCTTGCAGCGCCCGGGCGCCGATCAGCAGGCCCAGCGTGGGGGCGCAACCACATAGCGTCGAGGCCAGGGTGAACAGGGCGATGCCGGTCAGTAGCAGGCGCCGCCGGCCGCTGAGATCACCCAGCCGCCCAACGCTGACGATCAGGGTGGTAATCGTCAGGAGATAGGCGAGGACGACCCATTGCACACTCTGGAAGGAGGCGTTGAACACCTGTGCCAGGGTGGGCAGGCCGACGTTGGCGATGCTGGTGCCCAGGGACGACAGCAGCATTGACAGTGACAAGCCGGCCAGTGCCCAGCGCGCCGAAGCTGTATGCGGCTCGGCGTCCGTCGCGAATTTGTCGGGTTCTGCAAGGATCGGTTTCATGCGGCTTCTCTTTTCGGCCACTCCCAACGTGGAGCTGTCGGAAATCTACGCCGGCGCCTAATATGGCGGAAGGCGCATCATTTGCACTGTACTCGTGCGTTTGGCGCGCTATCCGATCCAGCCATGCCAAGGGGCGGTCCATGGCCACACCTGATCTCAATCTACTGGTCACCCTGGATGTGCTGCTGGCCGAAGGTAGTGTGGCGCGCGCGGCCCGGCGCTTGCACCTCAGTCCCTCGGCGATGAGCCGGGCGCTGGCGCGTCTGCGGGAAACCACCGGCGATCCGCTGCTGGTCAGGGCCGGGCGCGGTCTGGTGCCTACTCCCCGGGCGCTGGAGTTGCGCGAGCGAGTCGCGCAGTTGGTGCAGGACGCCGCAGCCGTGCTGCGCCCTGTCGGGCAGTTGGATCTCAAGCAACTGGTGCGCACCTTTACCTTGCGTACTCGTGATGGTTTTGTGGAGAACTTCGCTCCTGCGCTGCTGGCGCGGATCGCTGAAGAGGCGCCCGGAGTGCGCCTACGGTTCCTGCAGAAACCGGACAAGGACAGCGCACCACTGCGCGATGGCGGTGTCGATCTGGAAACCGGTGTGGTGGGCAGCAGCCAAGGTCCGGAGTTGTTGACCCAGGCGCTGTTTCGCGATCGTTTTATTGGCGTGGTGCGCCGGGAGCATCCGCTGAGTCAGGGGGAAATCACCGCAGCCCGCTATGCGGCTGGCCAGCATATCGGCGTTTCGCGACGAGCACTCGACAAGGGTGCCGTCGATGAGGCGTTGGAGCGGCTTGAGCTTTGTCGTGAGGTGGCTACGTTTGTCGCCGGATTTTCGACCGCACTGTCACTGGCCCGGTCTACCGATTTGATCGCCACCGTGCCCGAACGCCACACAGGTAACCTGCGTACCCGTATGCACAGCTTTGAACTTCCGTTCTCGCTGCCGACGTTCACGGTGGCCATGCTCTGGCATCCGCGGCTGGATGCCGATCCCGCACATCGCTGGTTGCGCGGGTGCCTTCGGCAAGTCTGCGCGGGGCTGGAGTGACTCAGTTCAAGGTGAACTTGATTAACATATCGTAAGCCAGCTTGAGCAGGGGAATGGTGATGCAGACGAGCAGGATGCTGAGCTGCCAGCGCAGGATCTTGTTCTGTGAGTCCATTTCAGCAACAGATACCTGGAATTTTGCACCCTGTTCTGTAATGGCGGATCGCAGTTCTGCGCCTTGTTTCGTCATGGACTCTCGCAGTTCCGCACCTTGCTTCGTCATGGCTTCTCGCAGTTCTGCGCTTTGCTTCGTCAAGGACTCTCGCAGTTCCGCACCCTGTTCATTGATCAGTGCACGCAGTTCAGTGCCCAGTGAGCGAACTTCTGAGCCCAATTGCGTAATCGACGCTTGCAAGTGTGTCTCTGTTCGGAGCAAATCAGACTTTGTCGCGAGTTTTTCCATATCCGACTCCCAGGCATTTACAACCGCCTTGGCCTTGTCCGGGGGCACGCTGATGGTGGTCAGTGCGTCGTATAAGTTCATCGAGAGCTTCATCGTATCTCCTGCAAGGGACAAGTGACCAGAAGGCACCGCCTGGCGGCAGGCTCCGGTCAAAAGCGAGGGCTGGGCAGGCGCTGTCGGGGGCAGCGGTCCAGGTTCAGATAATCGACGCAAAGCTATGGAGTGGAAAGTCGGACATTTCCTATGGAATAGCAGGACCGGGCCTGGCTTTTTGCGCGCAAATCAACGTGGCTGCCGGGGATGCAGCCAGTCGATGACTCGCGATTGAGCTTAGTCGCGCAGCATGCTGGTGCCGTACTCACGGAAGCTGCTGCCCAGGTTCGAGCCGCCAAAACTCTGGGTGACGGGGTGGCTGTCATAATGTTGATTACAGCTTTCGGTATAGCAGGCGCTGTTGCTGGTCATCGTGCTCGTGCCGGAGCAGGCGCCCAACAGCAGGGCGCTCAGCACCAGCGCGGCTTTGACGAGGTTCGGCTTCATGGTTCGGTTTCCCCAGGCTGGATGCGATGCACGAATAATACCTTGTCCATCTTACGCCGCTTGAGCGTTTTGCTGGATGAAACATTTCGCCTGTGGGCAAAAGGCTGTACAGGGGAGTTTTCTTCAATACCGCGCCCCGTGCGCATGGGTACCTTCAGCGTCGATATCCATTCATGCAGAAGGTAGACGATGAGCATCCTTGTTTCCATGGCGGCCTTTGCGCTGGCCTCTTCCATCACCCCCGGCCCGGTCAATATCGTGGCGCTGAGTGCCGGTGCGCAGTTTGGCTGGCGTGCCAGTATGAGGCACGTGACCGGCGCGACCCTGGGCTTCACCCTGTTGCTGGTGTTGATCGGCCTTGGGTTGAATGAACTGCTGCTGTTCGTGCCGAGCCTGACCCGGGGGATCCAGTTGGCCGGGGTGGCGTTCCTGTTGTACATGGCCTGGAAGCTGGCAGTCGACGATGGTGGCCTGAATACCCGCCAGCCCGGCAAACACCCGACGATGACGGTCGGTGCGGTGATGCAGTGGCTCAACCCCAAGGCCTGGCTGGCCTGCGTAGCGGGGATGGGTGCATTTGTGGCCAATGGCGAGGCGCATCTGGTGTGGCAGTTCGCGGCGGTGTATTTCGTGATCTGCTATGGCTCGATTGCCTGTTGGGCGTTCGCCGGGACCTTTTTACGTCACTATCTGGACAACCCCAAGGGCATGCGCCTGTTCAACCGGCTGATGGCCTTGCTGCTGGCACTCAGTGCGATTTACCTGTTGCTGCCTTGAGGCGGATCAACCGCGATATTGCCCCGGTGTCGCGGCCAGGTGTTGCTTGAAGGCCCGCTGGAAATGCGCCTGGTCGGCGAAGCCGGCCTCCAGCGCGACGTCGGCGATCAGACCGCCACGACGCAGCTGGTTACGCGCGTACTGGATGCGTCGGTTGACCAGGAACGCGTGGGGCGTCATCCCGTAATGCTGCTTGAAGGCACGGGTCAGGTAGGACGCCGACAACTGCGCGGCTTCGCAGATGTCCTCCAGCTTCAGGGCTTCGGTGCAGTGTTTGTGAATATAGGCCGCGGCCCGCTCGAGCTTCTGGTTGATCTCCCGGGCCGGTCGTGGCGCCGGGTTCAAGCGGTGCTGCAGCAGGGTGAAGAACTCGACCAGGGCGCACTGTTTTTCCAGCAGCGCGAGGTTGTCGTCCACCAGGGTTTCGTACAGGCTGTTCAAGCCATCGTAGAGTGCCGGATCGCTGGTGTGGGGTGTGGAAAAGGCCCGGAAATCCAGATCCGGGCTGAACCCCAGTTCATGTTGCAGCGACGTCAGCCAGGCCATTTCGACATAGAACATGCGATAGGCCCAGGGCTGGTCTTCGATGGGGTTGCAGGCATGCACCTCTCCCGGATTCATGAGTACCACGGTGCCGGCTGCGACGCGCCACTGGTTCTGCTCGTTGATATAGGTGCTCTGGCCTTGGGTGATCGCACCGATCGAGAAGTGTTCGTGGGAATGCCGGGAATAGCAGACCTTGCGACCGTCCTGGATCGAGCGGGCCTCGATGAAGGGCAGGCGTTCATCCCGCCAGAAGTAGGGGGCCTTGTCATCGGGGGGGGTTGGGGACGATTTACTCATGAGTGGGTCCGCTGCGGGATGATTCGGGGTGGCGACTGGTCTGAAGCGTAGCGTTTTCCTGCAGAAGCCGAAGCGGTTCCGGTATTTCCAGGTTTTGCCAAGCCTGGGCATGAGCCACCGCTGTTGCTGTCAGCCAGAGGTCTGCTTGCGGCTGCAAGCGTTCGAACGGCCATTCCAGTATCTCTTTCAAGGCGATCTTCACACGAATGCCCGGGTCGGAGCCATCCCGCAGGTCCCAGTCCGCTTCGAACTGGCGCAAGTGCAGGGCGTCGCCGCCAAAGTCGATAAATTGCGGTCGGTTGCCCAGCCAGCCAGGGGCGGTGCGCAAGGTGCGCGCCTCGACGTCCAGCAGCAGGAGTTTCCAGGCGCGGCGATTGTAGCTGTCGGCGAAGTCGCGGTGATCGAGATACAGTCGGGTCAGCGCCAGGTAACGCCCCTTTGGCGACCAGGCCATGGAGGGCGCCAGGTCCGACAGGGCGCAGCCGGAAGCGGTCAGCAGGTGCCCGCCCAGGCGAGCGGTTTGGCCACGGCCCAGGTCATCGCCGTATTCGGTGCTGGTGCCGAACAGCCAGGCGGCGTCCTCGCCGGTCGGGGAGGGCTGGATAAACTCGCCTTCGGCGGTGGCGATCTGTGGCTGCTGAACCAAACGCCAGGCGGGCAAGCCTTGCAGGTCGTTGGCACTCAATTGCAGTCTGCGCAGCTCGTAGTAGAGGCGCGAGGCTTCGCGGTATCGGCAGAACTCGGCGGCCTGGGAGGCTTCAGGCGCCGCTTCGGTAAAGCGTTGCAGCGGCGTGCTGGCGACGTCCCGGGGCAAGCGCCCGACAATCACCGCAACGCTCAGTGTCGTGGCCCTGAAATCCACCAGGGCGGCTACCCGCATCGGCGGACTGTCGATCAGTCGACGTTGCCGGGGATCGGCCACCACCGCACAGTTGGACACCGCCGGATACAGGGCAAACGGCAGCAGTGCGAGATAGTGGGAGCAGTCGCTCACGCGATGATCCAGGCGCCAGAGGCCGGGCAGGGTCCAGTCGCCGATCTGGCACTGGTAGCCGACGGATTCGCCCTGGTCGACCTGGACCTGGTTGAAGCGGGCACGGCGGCCATCGGCCAGTGGCTCTGATTCAATGCTTACGCTTGCCGCGCTGCCGTCGCTGTCCAGCGGCAGGATCAGGCGGATGCGCGGCCTGTTCCATTCGGCAGTCTGTTCGCGGCCCAGAGGGCCATGGCCGACCAGGATGTGTGAGTCGCTGTGGATACTGTGCAACTGGTAGCCGTAATGTCCATTGTCGGGTTGCGACAGCGGCAGTTCGCTTTCCAGCCAGACCTGCTGCTCGTCCAGCGCCAGCGGTTGGCTCCAGTATCCGCTGGGGCCGCGGTCGGCGGCGCTCCAGGGACTGCGCAGGGCGCGCCAGCCAAGGTTCTGCCGCCAGAGCCAGAGCGCCCGCTGTGGCTCTGCTGGTCCGCGTGTGTTGGCGATACAGACCAGGCTGCGGCTGTCCGCGCTCCAGACGATCGGCGTCTGGGCCGTGATCAGCAAGGGCGAGGGCACGCCATCGAGGCTGAGGCGGTAATCAGGATGCTTGACCGGTTCGGTCGGTTGCTCCAGTTCCCGCAGGTTGACGGGCAGGGTCAGTTGGCCTTCCAGAAGATGTTGGCCATCGGGGGAGCGGGATTCGATCTGTTGCTGGGCCTGGGCTTGTTGCCAGTTCCCCGGTTCCAGCCAGAGATCGCTGACCGGGAGCAGGTCGATGGCTTCGGCGTCTTGCAACAAGTCTTCGACGGACTGCTGGTGGGAGCCGTTGTCCACCAGCGGGCTGTAACGCCCGCCCAGGCCTTGCTCGTTGAAGGTGTCCAGCTCCCAGAACTGGTCGGCCTGGCAGCGATAGAGGCGACGCAAGGGACGGTCGAGGATTACCAGGCCCCAACTGCTGCGCGACGGAATGGGCGCAGCGAAGTAGCGGGCGTCACTGGAAAAGCGCGCCGAGGCGCCGAGCCCTTCGAGCAGGATGCCGTCGGGAAACAGGTAGTCGCACATCACCGGGCCACCCATGGCGATTTCGCCCTGATTGAATACCCGGATCGGCTCGCCTTCGGGCGTCAGCGTTGGCTCCTGGCCACCCCAGGCACTGGCCCCGTTGCCGGGGGGTGGGTTTTCCGTGCGGGGTTTGACCAGGCCCAGGCGCCTTTCCCAAATGCTCACGCAAGCCAGCCCGGGGAAAATCGTCAGGACCGCGGCGGCGATATTCCAGTATTCGGGCAGTGCTCGCCCGAGGCTGAAACCCAGGCCGAAGACTGCCGAGATCATCAGCCGGGCAAAGGCCCGTCCGCCTTTGGGCCAGCCGAGTTTCACGCAGGCCCACATCGCCCCGGCGCAGGCGAGGACCACGGCCAGGGCGAGGAATGGCGGGAGGATCGTCACGAAGAACATCGGCACCAGCAGTACCAGAAGCTGCCCCAGCAGCTCAAGCAGCAGACGACCGATGTTTTTGCTTTCGCGGGGTGGGGTGCGGGCGGCGCTCACGGATGACGTCCTGTACGACGGAGGCGGAGCGCGATTATGCCGGTTTGGGCGCGCGGCGGCACCTTTGGACTTATGGCGGTGGGTTTGACTCTGCTTGCGGCGGATCGAGCAAGGCAGTCGAAGTCACATCGCTGCCAGCGAGGCAGACTGACGGGCCCAGTTCAGCCAGGTGATAGGCGCGCAGGAACAGGCACTCAAGCACGACAGCACGTGGCCCGAAGAATCGGGCCACGTTATCAGGGCTTACTTTGCCGCTTGGGCGCGGCTCTTGAGGTTCTTGTCGGCCTTGTAGCGCAAGGCCACATCCGGCACGCCGCCGCTCTTGCCGGTTTCGATCCAGTTGCGAATCCGGCTGGCATCGGCGAAATGGGTGTACTTGCCGAATGCGTCGAGAATCACCAGGGCCACCGGGCGGCCGCCCATGTTGGTGACGAGCACCAGGCAATGGCCGGCCTGGTTGGTAAAGCCGGTCTTGGTGATCTTGATGTCCCAGTTGGCTTTATTGACCAGATGGTCGGTGTTGTGAAAGCCCAGGCTGTAGTTGGGCTTGCGGAACGCCACGGTCTTTTCCTTGGTGGTGCTCAGCTCGCTCAGCATCGGATAGTGACGTGCGGCCATCAGCAGCTTGCTGAGGTCGCGGGCGGTGGAGACGTTGTGGATCGACAGACCGGTGGGCTCCACATAATGGGTGTTGATCATGCCCAGGGACCTGGCCTTGGCGTTCATCGCCGCGATAAAAGCCGCATAACCGCCCGGGTAGTGGTGGGCGAGACTGGCCGCCGCCCGGTTTTCCGACGACATCAGGGCGATCAGCAGCATTTCCTTGCGTGGCAGCTCGCTGTTGAGTTTTACCCGGGAAAACACGCCTTTCATTTCCGGGGTATCGGCGATGTTCACCGAGATGTACTGGTCCATCGGCAGCTTGGCGTCCAGTACCACCATGGCGGTCATCAGCTTGGTCACCGAAGCGATTGGCACGATCACGTCCGGGTTGCTGGAGTAAAGGGTCTTGTTGGTTTGCAGGTCGACGACCAGGGCGCTGCCGGAAGCGACTTGCAAATGACTGGTGTCGCGGGGCGCGGAGACGGTTTCGCGGGCTTCTACGCTGGGGGTGATAACGGCGCCTGCCAGGACAAAAACCAGGCCGAAAATGGAATGACGAATGTTCACGCGGATGGACTCGCAAAAAATAATGGGTAAACCGTTGGCAACGGGTCGTTCTAAAAAAAGCGTTACATTTTATGAATATAGTTCAGAAAGTTGCCATACCTCTGTAGATATTGGGCTTAACTGACACAAAATTTACTCTTGTACCAATTTTGTACCAATTCTCTCTTCGAGCTTCCCGATCTCGGTCCAATCCGTGGTTGAGCTAAGCCAGCGTGCATAGGTCGATAGGAGGACCTGAACGCTATGTCCTAACTGGCCGGCGATGAACGCTGGATTCATGCTGGCCATAAGACACATAGTAGCGTACGTATGGCGGCAGTTGTATGGATTGCGGCCCCTTATTTTCAGGGCTTCCAGGGCCTTGGCGAAGTGACTGGATGGGGTCACGACGCGCCTGATGTATTCGGAGCTTCCTGATGGCTGGAACACGTATTGAGATGACTTTCGGACGCGCCGAAGGTCATCGTCGCGCGCCCTGGCCATCTCCTCTGCATTGGTCAGGGCGCCCAAGGCGCGACTGTTCAGCATCACCGTCCTCGCGTAAGCGCCTTGAGCCTGACGATTCCTTGGCCGCTATAGCGGCTGACTTTGAAGGGGAGGGAGTGGGGGGCAGATGTACTCCTTACGCGCCCAGGCGACCTTTGAAGGCAAGTCAAATGTAGTGGCGTCCTTTGGCGGAGACCTTGATCTTGCCTGTTTGCTTGTTCCAGCTAATCAAGCGAAGCTCTTGCAGGATGGTGGTCAGTGTGTGGCCGTCATCCAGAAAACTGCCGTGTGCGGTCTTGGAGAACTGCCGCGACAACCCTTCAATCTGGTTCGTCCGCTGATCCGCTGCGTCCAGGTGCCGTTGCAAGGCATCACGCCCGGCGACCGTCCGTTCCAACAGGTTTGCCAGGCCCTCGATATGCTCTTTTTCAGTCAGCCCGATGTTCGGTTTGGTCGTGGCGAAGTTACGGGATTAATCGAGCGCTGCCTGGATGTTTGACGCGACTTTGTTTTCTATGTTCATCGGAATAAACCTCAGCAGAAATCGATATTAGAGGGCGCAATAAATGTGTCTAGGCTGACAACTCGCCACGGAATAGTGGGAACCAATCCGCAACGCGATTGGCTCAAGGAGGTAGAAATGGAAAGCTCAGCACTGAAAGACGAGTGCAAAAAATGGCACGGCTTTTATCTAAAGGGCCAGAAGTGGTGGAGTGTGGCGCACCACGTTGCAGTTTTCGGGACAATCATTTGCAGTATCGCAGCGGGAGCCATTATCCAAGCAGAGCCGGATCGCTTTAAAATAATCGCGTCTACTCTGACGGCAGTTGCAGCCGCTTTATCCGGTTTGTCAGCTTCCGGAGGATTTGAAAGGAAGTGGCGTAGCAACAGGCTAAGCCGGAGCCGTATAGATGGTTTACTGCTGGACTTGGAGAACAATCCAGCTCCCCTTGCAGATCCTCTTTTCGATCCGGTAAAACAGCTGAAAGAAATAATTTTTCAGCATGACCAGGACATAGTTATTGATGAATCGAAAAAACCTTGAAGCGCCCATCTGTCAATACGTTTCGCGCTCTTCCTGGTAGGGCAGCCCCATGCTCGGCTGGTTGCCGTTGGGCGCGGAGGGGAGTGCATGCGAGTGGTGTCGGATAAGAGGAAATTGCTGTTAGCCGTCGAAGTGCAGCGATCTGCTAGGATTCAGGGCGCTAGGCGATAACGAGAAAGGTAAATCGCCTGTGCCCGGATTGAATGACTACTTAGGGAAAAGCCATGTCGGTCGACGCAGTTACCATCCCCTGTTTCGCGCAGATGTTGCGATCCTTATCATCCATGCTGTCTACGGGCGAGACTTACGCTCGTGAGCGCGGCTACGATCCGCAAGTTCTACTTGAGTCACGGCTTGCACCAGATATGCACGATCTGGCCCGGCAAGTTCAGCATGTTTGTACTCAGGTGCAGGAGGCTGTTCGGCGGCTTGCAAAACAGCCATTGCAATCGCTCGATCCTCCCGAAAACTTTGCTGCAGCGAAGGCGCTGATCGAGGCTGCTCTGGCAGTTCTTGCTTCGGCGGATCGCACCCAGATTGATGAAGGCGCGGAGCGCCAAATCGTGATTGAGTTACCAAATGGCATAGCTTTCGATATGACCGGTAGTGAATACGCGGTGAACTGGGCCACGCCACAGTTCTACGTTCACCTAATCACGGCATATAACATCCTGCGCCATAACGACGTACCCCTCGGGAAAGCCGATTACGTACAGCACATGTTCGCCTACCTGCGACAGTAATTGCTCCACTGAGCACTATTCAGGCGCTTGAGCGGGTCGCTGGAAGCACTGAGAGGCAGCGAGTGAAATCGGTGCTTCGGTCATACGGCCAGGGCTGCACATTCAGCTCGGCGTACGATTCGCACATGAGCTGTTCGCCTATCCGTGTTCTTCGAGTGGCGGTAAAAAACCCTTAAAAAGTAAGAAGAATTTAAGGTTTTCCCTGAGTGATGGCTATTTAATTGTGTATCCGGCCTGATACGTGGTGGTGTGGGCCTCGCGCACCGATTAGCATCGGTACTTGCGGCGTAACCGGCGCGATCCAATGACTCAGGAGTCTGGCAATGCCGAAGGGTTTGATCAGCAGGGATTACCTGCCCATGGTGGTCTGGGCGGGAATGGTGGCGGTGCTGTTGCTGGGGTTCGCCTTCTTCCCTAAATCGGCGGACTGGTACGGCTGGATCCAGGCCGTGGGCCTGGTGGTCGGCCTGATGGTGGCCATCAGTGTGCCGGCGATCCAGCGCAAACAGGAGTTCCAGGAGCAGCGCAAGCAACGCCGTGAGCGTGAGGTGGGTTACGCGCGGCGGTTGCACTATTTCGGCATCGAACTGCTGGACCTGTTGGGGCGTATCAGCGCCAACCTGGCTCACTTGCGGGCCACGGACCGGCATCGCTGCCAGCGTACCCTCGAGGATTTCCTGCAGCGCCTGTTCGAGTCGCACAAGCACGACCTGAACGACGACCGGATCGTCATCAGCCATGAGCTGCGCCAGGTCACCCAGGCGCTGATCGACGAGCTGGAAAGTGGGCGTAGCGACCGCGTGGTGATGATCGAGTTGGAGAAACGCTTGCAGAAGCTCACCCACCGGGCCCAGGTCAATGCCGCACTGGCCGAGCGTGGTTGATTAGCGCTGGCCCATAAAAAAGCCCGCAACGAATGCGGGCAAAGGGGTGTGCGGAGCAACGCACGTTTTCGGGAATCTTGGGCCGCTCAGGCGTTCAGTGCATGCAGGTTGATGCTTTGCGACGAAGCCTTGGCCGCCGGTAGCGAGGTGAACGGTCCGCTGATCGGTACACCGTCTCGAACCAGGTACCAGCAGGCGAGCAGGCCCAGCTCTCTGAGCGAGGCGGGAACGGCGCTGCCGATAACCGACATGATTTGTACCTTGGCCATGAGGACCTCCATCAATCTGTGGAGCTACCTTAAGGCCCGGTCCGGTCTGAGGAAAATCATCGCGCTCGATAGTGGACATCGACGAGATCGACTGGCTGCAATAGAGTGCGTCAGTCGACGACCTGATCGAGCATCTTCAATACTTCCTGCTCATTCAACAGCCCCTTGTGGACCAGGTTTTCGGCCAGCAACGAGAGAAATTTGGCCGTGCGGTGGCCTTCGAGCTGCTTGAGCTCGGTAAGGGCGCTGTAGACCTTGCTGGAAGTGCAGAGGCCGGCGGTGCGGTGCGGGTTTTGTGTAGGCATGACTCGTCCTTGTTCTTATCAGTCAGCCAGATCTTGCTGATCGGGCATGGCATAAATATGACAGTCGTGTTAATGCCCATCCTGGGCGACGACAGGTCACATCATGCCTTTTATCGAGGGCGGGCGGTTGTCTTGCCAGCGACCTTTGATAGCGCAATTCAGACATTCGTGCGCGGATCAGGCAAAAAAAGCCCCGCTCTTGCGAGCAGGGCCTGGGTGTTCTGCCTGTCGATTACCAGCGTGGACCACCGCCGTAGTAATGATGCGGGTGGCCGTAGTACACCGGACGGCCATAGTAACCACCCTGGACATAGACTGGAGCGGGTTGTACATAGACCGGTGCGGGTTGGTAGTAGACCGGAGGTGGTTGCTGCACATAAACCGGGGCCGGTTGCACATATACCGGCTGCTCAACGTAAGCCGGGCGGCTTACCATCGAACCGACGATGGCTCCGCCGATCACGCCACCCAACAAGGCAGGGCCGACCCAGTTGCCACCGTGGGCAGAGGCCTGACCTGCGACAGCGAGTGCACCAATGAGCAAGGCTATCTTGGGGATTGTACGAATCATGATTATTCCTCGGGTTCCAACCCCAGCGCTTGTTGTCTGCAATAGACTCAAGGACTGTCGCGGGGATACTTCTATGACAACGACTTTCTGAAAAATTGCCCAGCCGTTGAGTAAATTTTGTGTAAGGTTCTTGGCGCGGCTTCTTTGACAGGCATCCGAGCGCAGGTGCCAGAGCCTTGCAGCTGGTCGCTATGATCGACGAAAGTGGGGTAAATGCCTAATCCCATTTGTCCGAAAACACCCATCAGGAGATGAAACATGCAGATGAACCCCAACAAAGACACCCAATTATGCATGTCGTTGTCGGGGCGCCCCGGGAATTTCGGTTTGCGTTTCCACAATCATCTTTATGAGCAACTAGGCCTGAACTTTTACTACAAGGCCTTCAGTAGCCAGGACCTGCCCGGCGCGGTCGCTGGGATTCGGGCCCTGGGCATTCGCGGCTGTGGGGTGTCGATGCCATTCAAGGAGGCGTGCATCGCCTTGGTCGATGAGCTGGATGCGTCCGCCGCGGCGATTCAGTCCATCAACACCATCGTCAATACCGCCGGCCACCTGAAGGCCTATAACACCGATTACATCGCCATTGCGCAGTTGCTCGAGACCCATGCGGTGCCCAAGGACATCAGCTTCGCCTTGCGCGGTAGCGGCGGCATGGCCAAGGCCGTGGCCTCGGCCCTGCGTGACGGCGGTTACCGCCAGGGCGTGATCGTGGCCCGCAACGAAGTGGCGGGCAGGGCGCTGGCACAGAGTTGCGGTTATGAATGGCAGGCGCAGTTGGGGGCGTTGCGCCCGCAGATGCTGGTCAATGTCACGCCGATCGGCATGAGCGGCGGCCCGGAGGCGGATCAACTGGCCTTCGAGGCCGCGGCGGTGGATGCGGCCGACACCCTGTTCGATGTGGTCGCGGTGCCCTCGGAAACCCCGCTGATTCTGCGCGGAAGGGCCCAGGGCAAGCGGGTGATCACCGGGCTTGAGGTGATTGCCATCCAGGCGCTGGAACAGTTCGTGCTGTACACCGGCGTACGGCCGGATGACGAACAGTTCCAGAAAGCGGTGGCGTTTGCGCGCCGCTGAATAGCTATTCCAATCGCGCCAGACGTTCTTCAAGCGCGGCGATCCGGGCTTCCAGTTCTTCGATGCGCTCCACGGACACCGCGCCGACCACACTGCGCTCCGGTCCTTGCTGACGGGCCGCGAGGATCGTTTCGATATCCGCCGGGTCGCCCAGGGCGTGGGTGTAGCGGTCTTCCCGCTGCCCGGCCTGGCGTGGAATCAGCAGGGCCAGGCCACGGGCAATCAGGCGCTCCAACTGGTGCACGACCTGCTCGCTGTCTTCGAAATCATGCATCCGACCGCTGCGGGTCAGCAGTTCGTTGACTGTCTGCGGACCGCGCAGGAACAGCAGGCCGATCAGCACCACCTGGGCGGGTACCAGTTCCAGCGCTTTTTCGACCCGATGCTCCCAGCGATCGGCACGGCTGCCCATGACCAGGCGAGTGAAGCCGCGCCCTTCAAGGGCACGCAGGCTTTGGCCGACCTGGCCCTGGTTGAGGTTCGTCACCGGTTCGCGGCTGGTTTTCTGGTTGCAGGCCAGGACCAGGGCATTGAGGGTCAGGGGATAGGTTTCCGGGCTGGTGGCCTGTTTTTCGATCAGGGAGCCCAGGATGCGGATTTCCGTGCTGTTCAATTGTGGCTGATCGACGGAAGTCTCTTGTTCGCTGCCCATTGTGCGTTTCCCTGTGCGTTGAAAGGTCGTAAGCGTAGGGCCTTCAGCCGTAAAAAGACAAGCCGCGATGGCCTTGACCCTGGCTATAATCGCCCAGCGTCACTCCTGCCATTTTCACTGCGAGATCCTCATGACCATTTCCCTGTACGCAGCTTCCATTCCGGTTTTCAAACAAATGCTCAATGCCTTGAGCGACGTTCTGAACAAGGCCGAAGCCCATGCGGTGGCGAAGAACATCGAACCGAGCGTTTTCGTACAAGCCCGTCTGGCCCCCGACATGTTCGCGCTGAACCGCCAGGTGCAGATCGCGGTCGACTTCGCCAAGGGCGTTTCTTCGCGTCTGGCCGAGATCGAAGTGCCGTCCTACCCGGACAGCGAAACCACCTTCGCCGAATTGCAGGCGTTGATCAGCAAGGTGCTGGCTCACCTCGACAGCATCACCCCGGCCCAGATCGACGGCAAGGAAGGCATCGAGATCGTGACCCGTCCGGGCACCCCGAAAGAGAAGCGCTTCACTGGCCAGGCCTACCTGCTGAGCTACGGCCTGCCACAGTTCTTCTTCCACGTGACCACTGCCTACGCGATCCTGCGCCATAACGGCGTAGAAATCGGCAAGCGTGACTACATGGGCGCGTTCTGATTTCGTACGAGCTGATACCGGTTCAAACCTGACTGACCGGTGAGACCTTGTGGCGAGCGGGCCTGCCCGCTTGCCACAAACCTTCTGTTAGACGCATGGTTGATCGCCATCCGCTGATCGCTTCGATGGTCTTTTGCACTTTCATGATTGGCGGCATGGTGGCCCTGGTGCCGAGCATTCACTCCACCCTCGGCTGGCAGTCGCCATGGGCGTTTGGGGCGTGACCCAGGCGGCGCTGTTCCTGGTCAGCCATGTCCGCCTGATGAAGGTCGCCCCCCATGCGCCGGCCTTTGCCGCGTCGCTGAACATTGCCGGCGCCAACCTGGGGATTGGCCTGGGCGCGCTGGTGGGTGGTCGGGTGATCGACAACCTGGGTCTGGGCAGCCTCGGTTTTACCGCCGCCGGTTTTATCCTGCCGTCGATCCTGCTGGCGCTGATGAGCGCCAAATCGCGCACGGTCAGTGCTTAGTCTTCCAGGGTGGTAAACAGCTCGCGTCGAGCGCCCTCGGTAATAGCGACAATACCGGGGTGCTTGACCTTGCGTTCCACCGAGATCGCGTAGAACGACTCGCTCACCGCCTCCGTTTGGCCGATCATCTCGACACCATATTGTCGGCACACTTCCTCGGCAATCACGCTGGGCGCGATGAAAATCCCGCTGCCGGATTGGCCGAATGCCTGCATCAGGGCGCTGTCGTCGAACTCACCGACAATCCTCGGGTGCAACTGTTGTTCGGCAAACCAGCGCAGGAGCCGGCTGCGTACCATGCTTTCCTGTCCGGGAATCAGCAGCGGGGCAGCGTGCAGGCAGCGCGGGAAATCATCGGCATGGCGCGCCGCCAGTGAAGCCGTGGCGAAGAAGCTGATCCCGCACTCCCCCAGTTTCTGGCTATAACCCTTGATGTCCAGATGGCTGGGCATGGGGCTGTCGGAAATCACCAGGTCCAGGCGCTGGATCGCCAGGTCGGCGAGCAGGCGTTCGAGTTTGTCTTCGCGGCAGGTGATGCGGATCGGTTCATCCAGCTCCATGGTCGGTGCGATCAGGCGGTAGACGATGGATTTGGGCACCACATCCGCGACGCCGACCCGCAGCAGCCGCTGCTGCTCATTCGGCTGGGTGCGTAACATGGCTTCCAGTTCGTTGCCCAGTTGGAACATCTGCTCGGCGTAGGGTAGGGTCTGGCGCCCGGCCTCGGTCAGTTCCAACTGCCGCCCGACCTTGCGAAACAGCTCCACGCCGAAGCTCTGTTCCAGCAGGCTGATCTGCCCGCTGATGGTTTGCGGCGTCAGGTTCAACTGCTCGCAGGCCCTGACGATACTCCCGGTCCTGGCCACGACCCAGAAATAGTGAAGTTGGCGATAGTTGAGCATCGGGCACTATTCAGTTCGTTAAAACCGAAGTATAGCGCTTAAAAATACGAATTTTCCTGAAGTATTAGCTTCCTTAGAATAGCCCGCTATTGGTGGGCCAGGACGTGGCCGCCTTCCCCCGGAATCAGGACTGAACCATGGAATACCTGTTGCAACTCGCCGTCAGCCCCACCGCCTGGATTGCCCTGGCGACGCTGATCGTCATGGAAATCGTGCTGGGCATCGACAACCTGATCTTCATCTCGATCCTGACCAACAAGCTGCCGGCGCAGTTTCGCACCAAGGCCCGGCGTATCGGCATCGGCATGGCTTTGATCCTGCGCCTGGGCTTGTTGGGCACCATCGCCTACATCGTCAAGCTCACCGCGCCGGTGATCGAGGTGTTCGGCCAGGCGTTTTCCTGGAAGGACATGATCCTGATTGCTGGTGGCCTGTTCCTGGTGTGGAAGGCCACCACCGAGATTCATCACAGCATGGACCCCGAGGCCAAGGCGGCTGAAGACAGCACGGCCGGTATCTCCCTGGGTTTCGCCGCGGCGATCGGTCAGATTCTGATGCTCGATATGGTCTTTTCCATCGACAGCATCATCACCGCCGTGGGCATGACCGAGCACCTGCCGATCATGGTGCTCGCGGTGGTGGTGGCGGTGCTGGTGATGTTGCTGGCATCCGAGCCGTTGGCGAAGTTCATCAATGACCACCCGACGGTGGTGATGCTGGCCCTGGGCTTCCTGATCATGATCGGTATGACCTTGATCGCCGAAGGTTTCGGTGCCCATGTGCCCAAGGGCTATGTCTACGCGGCCATGACCTTCTCCGCGATGATTGAAGGTTTGAACATGCTGGCCCGACGTGCCCGGCACAGGCGTCAGGTGGCAGAAGGCTGATACCTGGCGGGTCAATAAAAAGGCCGCCTGGATTCAGGCGGCCATTCTCGTTGAAAGCCTGTCAGTGGGCGGTGGCGGCCCGGGCTTGGGGTTGTTCACTGGCTGTGGGTTGCGCAGGCAGGGCAGGGTGGTGATGGCGGCGGGAGATTCTCAGTACTCCCCATAACATGGCCGCTGCGACGGTTACCCAGCCGAGCACCAACAATGCAATTATCGCTACAAGGCTCATCAGTGCCTCCTTCGCCCGTTCAGGCTCACTCACTTCCTCTTTCCAGGTTCAGTCTAGACGCTGCTGTGTTTCAGTCCATTGACCAAAGGTCGTGTGGGGCCAGTCATTTCGCTCTATCGCCTCAGGCAATCTGTAACGAAAGGCTATACCCTCGTCGGCGCGCGACCTATGATCAGGGGCCCTGCCAGGTGTTGAGCGACCTGGCGATTGACCAAGAGAGTGAAGATGTTCAAGGGATCAACAAGTTTGCGAAGGGTATCGGGGCGGCGCTTGTGGCTGGTGGGCGCATTGTTGCTGGGGTTGGGTGGGTGTGCCGGCGGTGTTGCGCCAGGCGTCCAGCGCCTGCCGGAGCGGGTTGAGCTCAATGCGGTGCCGTTCTTCCGTGGCGAGGCCTATCAAGGCGGCACCATGGCCCTGGCCACCATGCTGTCGCAGCAGAGTGTCAGCGTGACCCCGGGGTTGCTGGAGAAACCGCTGAAGTTACCGGGGGCCGAGGACGGTCTTGAGCGCAACATGCAGGTCCTGGCCCGTGAGTACGGCATGGTGGTGTATCCGCTCGACCCTGAGTTGTCGGCGTTGCTGGCCCAGGTGGCGGCCGGCTATCCGGTAATGGTGCGGTTCAGCGAGGGCCGGGTCTGGTCGACCCCGCGCTATGCGGTACTGGTCGGTTACAACCGAACCAAGCAGACCGTACTGTTGCGCTCGGGCATGCATCCTCGAACGCCGATGAAGTTCAGCGCGTTTGCTTCGGCCTGGGAGGATGCCGGGAGTTGGGCGGTGCTGATCCAGGCGCCAACGCAATTGCCGGCCCAGGTCGATCGGCAACGCTGGTTGAAAGCCGCCAACGACCTGGCCCAGGCCGGTCAGGAACAGGCTGCGGCCCAGGCCACCAAGGCCTTGGCCGGGCACTGATGGCAATGTTTGCATCAGGCTGTGGGGTTTAAACCCCCAGCTTGTCCCGCAGCGTGTAATACCAGGCTCCCAGGGCGGTGAACGGCGTGCGCAGTAACTGGCCACCGGGGAAAGGGTAGTGCGGCAGGTCGGCAAAGGCGTCGAAGCGCTCGGCCTGGCCGCGCAGCGCTTCGGCCAGCACCTTCCCCGCCAGGTGGGTGTAGGTCACGCCATGACCGCTGCAGCCCTGGGAGTAATAGATATTGTCCCCCAGGCGACCGACCTGCGGCAGGCGCGACAGCGTCAGCAGGAAGTTGCCGGTCCAGGCGTAGTCGATCTTCACATCCTTGAGTTGCGGGAAGGCCTTGAGCATTTTTGGCCGGATGATCGCCTCGATATTGGCCGGGTCCCGTGCGCCATACACCACGCCGCCGCCGAAGATCAGACGCTTGTCCCCGGAAAGACGGTAGTAGTCCAGCAGGTAGTTGCAGTCCTCGACGCAGTAGTCCTGGGGCAGCAGCGATTTTGCCAGCGCATCGCTCAGGGGTTCGGTGGTGATCACCTGGGTGCCGCAAGGCATCGACTTGGCGGACAGCTCCGGCACCAGGTTACCCAGGTAGGCGTTGCCGGCGACGATAATGAATTTGGCCCTGACCTTGCCTTGTGGCGTATGCACCACGGGGTTGGCGCCGCGTTCGATGCGCACTGCCGGCGACTGTTCGTAGATCATCCCGCCCAGCGACTCGACCGCGGCCGCTTCGCCCAGCGCCAGGTTCAGCGGATGGATATGGCCGCCGCTCATGTCGAGCATGCCGCCCAGGTACTGGTCGCAGCCGACCACTTCACGAATACGGCGCTCGTCCAGCAGTTCGAGTTGGGTATGGCCGAAGCGCTCCCAGAGCTTTTTCTGGGATTCGAGATGGCCCATCTGCTTCTTGGTAATAGCAGCGAATACGCCGCCGTCCTTGAGGTCGCACTGGATGTTGTACTTGGCCACGCGCTCGCGAATGATCCGGCCCCCTTCGAAGGCCATCTGCCCGAGCAACTGTGCCTGTTTGGGGCCAACGCTGCGCTCGATGACATCGATGTCGCGGCTGTAGCTGTTGACGATCTGCCCGCCGTTGCGGCCCGACGCGCCGAAACCGACCTTGGCGGCCTCCACTACCGTGACCCGGAAACCGTTCTCCAGCAGGAACAATGCGCTGGACAGCCCGGTATAACCGGCGCCGATCACGCACACATCGGTCTCGACGTCATTCTGCAAGGCAGGGCGTTGAGGAACCGGATTCGCCGAAGCGGCATAATAGGACTGGGGGTAGGGGGTGTTCGCCATCCTGCAACCTCTGTTTTATATTTTTTACGAGTGGCCTGATCCTACCTCAGATGAAATACCCCCGCCAGCCGCCCAGGGAAAAAGCCGGTTTGCTGGATACTCAGTAAAAAATATGCATATTCAAGGGGTTAGCGAAATAAAGGGGTTGACAGTCGCGAGAAAATCCGCAAAATGTCGCCCTACAGCAGGCACGTAGCTCAGTTGGTTAGAGCACCACCTTGACATGGTGGGGGTCGTTGGTTCGAGTCCAATCGCGCCTACCAAACAAAATCCGCTCTGCTGGGCGGTCTAGAGGGGTCAACCGAAAGGTTGGCCCTTTTTGCTTTCTGAGATTTGCAAAACTTTTGCAAAACTTTTGCAAAACCCCACCTCAAAACGCCAGTCCGGCGCCTACCTCGACGTATTCGATTCCCTTTTTTTCGTGACCTTCCTGGTAGTGCTTAGTCATCTCTTCGTCGGAGTGCCCCATGAGCGCCTGGACGTACTCGGTCGGGAACTTCTGCTGCTCATAAAGCCATGACCCAAGAGCGCGGATTTCATGGAACGTGGGGCGCTCGCTGATTGGCATGTGGTCATAAGCCTTGGCGGCGTCCCGGGCTTTCCTGAACTCCTTGGTCAGATAATCCGGGGTGACGCTGGTCCAGTGAGCCTTGGCATCGACCTGCTCCTTCCGCCTGGCGCGCGGCCGGTAGTGGATCAGGTAGGGCGAAAGGATCGGTGACTTCATGCACTCCACCACCACCTCGCGCAGCGATTTCCCCATGACGATCTTCAGGTGGATCGGCGTTTCGTAGCCCTCGGTTTTTCCGGGTGACACGCTGATTGTGTTCTTTTCCAGGTCTACCGATGCTTTCGTCCAAGTCACGATATCTTCGCGACGCTGCAGGCTGGCCAAGCCCAGCTTGATGGCCCGCTTGAGCCAAACTGGTGTGGTGTCTGCTTCAATGATTTTCGTCAGCCCCTCTAGGGTGTGGCGCTGCCGCTTCTTCTCTTCTTCCTTCTTCACAAGCGTCAGCTCGGCCACATTCCTCTCGGCCAAGCCCTTGGCCACGGCGAAGGCGAACACCTGCACCAGCAGCCCGCGGTGCTTGGTATAGGCATTGTTGCTGAATTGGTCCAGGTACTCGGCCACAGCCAGAACATCGAGCTGACCGACCAGCAGATCACCTAACTCTTTGCGGTACCGCTCAAGCTTGTAGCCGATTTCATCGAGTGTGCTGGCCGCGTACTTCCGATCTGGCAGCCATTCCGCTTCAAACCGATCCAGCAGGGTGCGCATATTTGGCAGCTTCTCGCCGGTGATCATCGTCAGCATCTCGCCGTCACCGGCCATCAGTGGCGCCAGGCGTGCGTTCGCAGCCTTTGCCATCTTGATGGCTTCCTCCAGTGAGCGATTGATGCTGGTCATCTTGCCGGTGATAGGGTTCTTGTACCGCCAGTACTTACCGTTGGCGTAAAGGTTCGGTGGCAGCTTCTTGTTGATCGGCGAGCGGGGGCGGGGACTCATCTTTCAACATCCATCATTTGGGCAAGCAGCGGATCTTCAGATCCGATGATCGCGGCCTGTAGGTCAACGAAATACATTCCGCCTTTTACCTCGCCCACGATTTCGCCTTCCTCAATCCACTTCTTCAATTGCTGCAAACTTGGCTTCCCCCCAGCATAACGCAACTTCCTATACTCACCTGCCTCCATCAGACGAGGCAGGCGAGCGGTTATTTGAGCGATGACCTTGGCCATATCTACCTGCCTTCATGTCGCGACACGTTTTCGAAATTCGCGAACAGTGTCGCGACACTTCCAGGGGGGGCCGGCTTGCCCATGATCACGCCTCCAGCGTGCCGACCGACTGTGCCGGCCGGGCGAAGTGGTCGGCCAGCACCCGGCGGGCGTCTACACCGCACGACGCCGACATTTCGTAGATTTCGCCGAACGTGGTTTCCCGGCGCTGCAGGGCGTTGAACAGTTCGATCAGGCGCTGCCCCTTGGTATCGTTCCGGCGGCTCATAACTGGAACCTCTCATCACCTGGGTTTGGGGTGGCCTGCAAAGGCCCGTTTTCAGACGCCGAGCTGGCCGGAGAGGCGCGCCCCGCCTCGGTTGAGGGGGTGGCCTTCTGTGGGTGTTGAAACGAGCCATCCGGCAAGCAGCTGATACCGGTGTTGTTCACAATCCAACAGGTGACGCCGCGGGCGCTGTCGTGCTGCACGTCGATGAGCTGCTCGTCAGCGGTAGCTTGGCCCACGATTAGCAGCAGGATCATGGTGATGATGGTTTTCATGGGCGCTCCTCCCAGTCCCAGTTCAATTTCGGATTGATCGGCGGGAAGCATTGCAGCGTGGCCAGGTCGATCAAAGTGAAGTGGCCACCCATCCAGGCGCCGGTGTCGATGTGGTAGACATTCCCGAGGATTGCCGGTTGACGCACTGGGGTGTGCCCAACGATGACTGCCCTGGGTGCTGCGCCCGCAGAAACTCGTGACTACATCAGCAAGGTCAAGGCCGGCATGGCCGCGCCCGTGGAAGCCCCGAGTGGGCCTTACACCCAGGGTGCGGCTCAGGCAGCGCCTGGCGGCACCGTCAAGGTCGAGATCGAGCACAAGAACGCCCCTGAGGGGGTCAAAACCAAGGTCAAGGCTGACGGCAACGTCCAGGCTTCGAGCCGCATCGCCTATTCCGGAGTTGGAGCAATAGCATGAGCCTGCTTTCCGACATCATTCAGATAGCCCAGGACTCCAACAGGACCTGGACTGAGATGCTCAATCAGGCGTCGTTCCGCGGCGTGCCGTTCGCCGTCTATGGTGGCGATGCGCGTTTCGGCCGGCGCCTGGCCATGCACGAGTATCCAGGCCGCGACAAGCCTTACATCGAGGACATGGGGCGTTCGACGCACCGGATTCGCATGAGCGGCTTTCTGGTCAGCAACAGTCTGGTGTATGGCGGCGGCAGCGTCCTTGCACAGCGTGATGCCCTCGCCGCTGCTGCGGAGAAAAAAGGGTCTGGAATCCTAGTGCACCCAACCCTTGGCGCGCTGAAGGTCAGTGTTCCAGATGGGGGCTTGGGTGTTACCGAGCGCTGGGACATGGGCCGATACTTTGAGATCAGCTTCAGTTTCATCGAGTCTGGTGACCGTGTCTTTCCGACCATTACCTCGGACAGCGGATCGCTGCTGGACAAGCTGGCTGCAGCGCTCGGGCTGTCTTCTGCGCTGGACTTTGCTCGCAAGGTGATCGGCGGCGTCACCGCGGTGATCAATGCGGTTGAGGGCGTCATCAAGTTCGGCAAGGCTATTGTCGGAATGGTTGTTGGCGTGATCGCAGACTTCAAGGTCCTGGTCGGTCGCATCACCCACGACGTGCGCAGCATCACCAGTCTGGGTGCGCTGCTCACTGGCGACTTCGGGCGTTATGCCAACGGCAACGTCAGCAGCGCGCTGACCACCAGCAGGAACGCTCGGAACGCCAGCGCGACCATGGCCGACCTGATCGCCCAGAACACCACCAATCGCGTGGCCGTCGACATGGCCATGGATACCCTGGTGGGAGCCGCAGCGAACCTGGATGCGTCGAGCGGGAACGCCTTCGCGGATGCCGTGCAGGGCGTTATGGATGCGTTGGTGGCCAGCATCGCTGACCCAGGTGACGCCATCGCGCTGCTGGGGCCGCTGGCCAGCTATACGCCGGCAACATTCGCAGGCGGTGGCGCTATCGGCGTGGCTCGCGGGGTTGCGCAGGATGCCACCAGTGCACTGCTGCGCCGGTCGGCCCTGGCCTCCATCGGACAGGTGGTGGCTGCCTACGTGCCGACTTCCTACGACGAGGCCATTAGCACCATGGGGGTGGTGACCGGCTTTATCGATGCGGAGTTGTTGGTGGCAGGGGATGCCGGTGACGACGAGAGCTATAACGCACTGATCGATCTGCGCCAGGCCGTGGTCACCGATCTGACCACCGCCGGTGCAACGCTGCCACGCCTGGAGACGTTTTCCTTCCGGGCTCCGATGAATGCCCTGTCCATGGCCAATCGGCTCTACCGAGACTCCGCCCGGGCTGACGAGCTGATCCAGCAGGCTAACCCGGTTCATCCGGCCTTTATGCCGACGATGGTAAGTGCATTGGCCAAATGAAAGGGCATTGCCAGCGTCAATGCCCCCTAGGTTGTGTGATCCTGTGCGGCCTTGATGGTAGTTCTGACGCTACTCTCAAGGTAAGCACCGTTTTTGCATTCACTTCAACTTGCAAGCACTCATAAATGTGTCAGCGTCTTTTGTAGCTCCCGCTGATGAAACCACTCCAGACCATTTGAAATCAGAGTCTTTGAGCTGCACGCCGACTTGAATTTTAGACTTGGCAGCTCGTATTCCCTTCAATATATTAAGGAGTGCATCTTTATCTGCGTCGGTCGTAGCTATCTGAGAGTATTTTTCATTGCGTTGTGATAGTTCTCCTTGAAATTCATGTATTGCTTCTTGACCAGTCTTGATCAGTATTCTGAAGCTCCCTGTCTCCAAATCATTCTTCGCTATCTTTTGGACGATAGCCATCGTCAGATGATCTGAGTCGCAGTCGAATATTAGTGAGTGGTAGGTGTCAATATCACCCGCCAGAAATGCACTTTTTCCGCCTGAGAAGATGTCGTCTTTCGTATCGACATACCACCCTGCGGAAGCTGCTGTTGCGATAGTCATGCCAATGAGAGTTGTGGCGAGGGGTAGTAAGCGCATTACGAGGTCCTTTTGTTTATTCGCTGGTCGATATTGATGCCTTGTCCGCAGCTTGACGCAGGTGTTTGGCTGGCGTTTCTTCGTGCTGTAGCTAAAGCTAGCCCCAAGAATTAAGAGTTTTTTCATACCTACCTTCTACGGGTTTTCCATGGTTTCTGATGATCTAACCATAACCTCCGGTGGCTTGACTATCACCGGGTGGACCGATATTCGCGTTACGCGCGGCATCGAAAGGCTGCCCAGCGACTTCAGCATTGGCATGACGGAACTCCACCCAGGGGAATTTGACAAGATCGCTCTGTCGCCAGGCGATGCTTGTCAGGTGCGACTTGGCGATGATTCTGTGGTCACTGGCTATATTGACCATTACGTGCCCTCCATCGGACCAAGCGATCACTCCATTCAAATCAATGGCCGGTCGAAATGTTCGGACCTCGTTGACTGCGCAGCGGAGTGGGCCGGCGGTCAAATCAGTAACGCGACCGTCCTAGAGGTTGCACAGAAGCTTGCTGCTGTGTACGGGCCAAGGCCTAACGGGGTTCCGGAAGGGATTGCTGTAGCCACCAACGTTTCATCGTTTTTGCTGCCTATCATTCCGCAAACCAACATCATGCTTGGAGAAAGCCCGTTCGACATCATCGAGCGCATGTCCCGGTTCTCGGCAGTGCTGGCCTATGACTTACCTGATGGAAGCTTGTTTTTATCCCGGGTAGGAACTCGACAGCTGGATAGTGGTGTTGCTGAGGGAATGAATGTTCAGCGAGCCTATATAGATTATTCTGCTGATCTGAATTACTCGACTTATGATGTGTATTTGCAGTCGACTGATTTGTTTATGGATGCCGGAACAAGCGGGAATCTTAAGTTCACTGCGTTGGATATAAATTGCAAGCGCCATCGGAGAATGGTGATTATTTCAGAGAGTGGCAGCATGGGGCTCGATATTGCCGAAAAGCGTGCGGTATGGGAGTCGGCCAGGAGGTTTGGCAGGTCTCGTGTGGTGAAAGTTATTGTTGATAGCTGGCGAGACTTGTCGGGCGCGTTATGGGAGCCCAATACACTGGTTCCGGTTTCTCTTCCTCGACTAAAGCTTGACTATGCATTGCTTCTAATTAGCGAGGTGACTTTTCAGCGGAATGACTACTCCGGGACAACCGCCGAACTCACCTTGATGGCGCCTGAAGCTTTCGCGCCGCAACCGATCAACTTAACCCCGCTCTGGGGCGACGTTCCACAGGGGCATTATGGGTAATAAAGTTGACACGTCGAGCATGCTTCAAGGTCTCCAACGCCGTATACAGCTTCTGGCTGGGTGGGCGAGGGTGTCCTTTACGAATGACAGCAAAACAGCCCAACTGCTCCAGGTGAAGCTCAACGATTCGGAAACCCGGGACGGCACCCCGCGCATAGCGGAGTTTGGCTTTACCTCTGTGCCCCCTGATGGTTCCGACGTACTGGTGGTATTTCTGGGCGGCGACCGATCCAAAGGGGTTGTCGTGGCCACCGGGCACTAGGGTAGCCGCCCGGTCAACCTGCTGGCGGGTGAGTCGATGCTCTACGACCTGGCGGGCAAGTCGGTCTACCTGACCCAGGCTGGCGGGATCGTCATCGAGGCCAAGGGCTCGCCGGTAACCGTAAACAACGCCACCACCGTCACGATCAACGCCGCGACAGCTGTGCAGATGAATACCCCTGTGTTGCGCGTCAGCGGAGACATCGAGGCCGGCGGCAATGTCAAAGACTCAGTCCGGACCATGGCCGCAGACCGGGTGATCTTCAACGAGCACAACAACGGGAGCGGCACCACCACGCCGACACCTCAACAATGACCGATATCACCACCACCTGGATCGCGAGTAC
Organism: Pseudomonas sp. GW821-FHT03C07; assembly: GCF_059420925.1. Lineage (NCBI taxonomy): Bacteria > Pseudomonadati > Pseudomonadota > Gammaproteobacteria > Pseudomonadales > Pseudomonadaceae > Pseudomonas > Pseudomonas sp. GW821-FHT03C07. The sequence goes on along the minus strand of NZ_JBWKUQ010000011.1, from coordinate 110,837 downwards.
CGGCAACGGAGACTGGTCGATCAGTGGAGGCGCCCTGGCGAGCGGCAGCGACCTGGCCAGCGCCGTGCTGATCAGTTTGTTTACCGATCGCCTTGCCGATGACGATGACATCCCACCGGATGGCGGGAGTGATCGCCGGGGTTGGTGGGGGGATGCTGGCGAGGATGTACCGATCGGCTCCCGGCTGTGGTTGTTGGATCGGTCCAAACTTACCCCTGCCGTAGCCAACACCGCCAAAATTTATATCGAGGAGGCGCTGAAGTGGCTCGTTGATGACCAGGTGGCCCAGGGGGTGAGCGTGACCACTGTCATTGCCGGCCGCAGCCAGCTCAACGCCATCATTACCATCACGCATCGCGACGGCTCTGTGGCACCCCCACTCAATTACAACTGGGTCTGGGACCAGGCCTGACCGAACGCTGATTATCGAACCCGCCTTGAGCGGGTATTTTTTTGCCTGGAGCAAGCCACTTATGCCATATCCGCGACCTACGCTCTCGGACCTGCGCGCTCGCGTGGCCTCGGACATCACCTCGGGCCTGCCGACGGCCGACGGTCTGCTGCGTTTCTCCAACCTGCAGATCACCGGCAAGGCTGTCGCCGGGTTGGCCCACCTCAACTACGGCTACCTCGACTGGATCGCCAGGCAGGGCGTCCCCTATACAGCCTCTGGCGAGTTCCTTTATGCCTGGGGGGCCCTGAAGAATGTCTACCCGAAATCACCAACTGCTGCCTCTGGCGCCGTCACGTTCCCCGGTACGCCTGGGGTGATAGTTTCTGCGGGCACCCAGGTGGTGCGCAGCGACTCGGCGACATTCACGACGCAGGCGCCCGCTACTGTCGGCCCTGGGAACACCCTAGTGGTCCAGGTGACGGCGGATTTGGCCGGGGAGGCTGGGAATACCCCGGTCGGTGGACTGATGACGCTGGGTACCTCCATTGCCGGCGTCCAATCCACTGGTGCGGTTACCACCGTTATCACCGGCGGTGCCGATCAAGAACTTGACGAGGCGTTCTTTGGCCGCATGCTTGCGGCCTATCAGAGCACCCCCAATGGCGGATCTGACAACGATTATGTGACCTGGGCGTTGGAGGTAGCTGGTGTCACCAGGGCATGGTGTATGCCCAACGGGTTTGGCACCGGCACCGTGGTTGTGTACTCGATGCTTGATGACGCCAACGCCGCCTACGGTGGCTTTCCGCAAGGCACGAACGGCATATCGTCAAGCGACAACCGCGCTACGTCTGGAAACCTTGCCGCCGGCGATCAGTTGATCATCGCGAATAGCGTTTACATCCAGCAGCCGGTGACGGCCATGGTCTACCACTGCGCCCCAATTGCTGCCCCGATCCCCTTTACGATCACAGGTCTCACCGGCGCTTCAACGGCGACCAGGGCAGCAGTCTCCTCCGCCATCGCCGGTGTGCTGTTTGATCAGGGTGCACCGCTGGCTGATGGCTCTTCCGTCGACATCTCGGATGTGGGGGCGGCTATTTCCGCGATCGCGGGAACCCAGGGATTCGTGATCACTTCTCCAGTGGCAAACGTGCTCAATACCCTCGGCCATTTGCCCACGCTGGGCGTCATTACTTACGGCTGATCATCATGCCAAAACCGTCTTATACCGATGCCGACTTCACATCGGCGCTACTCGGGCTATTACCGCGCGGTAGGGTCTGGCCGAAGGATCTGACATCTGTTCACGCTCAGGCCATCTCCTGCTTCGCTCCGACCTTCACGCGGATCAGTGATTCCGCGCTCGGTCTGATCGACGACCTTTTTCCGGCGACAACCGTGAACTTCCTGAGCGAGTGGGAGGCGACCCTGGGGCTGCCTGACCCGTGCTCCGGAACGCAGCCGACCTTCCAGGGGAGGCGCAATCAAGTAGTGGCCCGCTTCACGAACACGGGCGGCCAGTCAATTCAGTTCTTCATCGCGCACGCGCTCGGACTTGGGTATGCCATCACTGTCACCCAGTACGCACCGTTCCGCTGTGGACAAAGCACTTGCGGTCAGCAGCTTGGCTCCACCGATTGGTTCTTTACCTGGGCCGTCAACTGCCAGTTGAACACCATCAATAACTTCCGCACTGGACAGTCAGCCATGGGCGATCCGCTGGCCTCATGGGGCAATGCGGTGCTCGAGTGCGAGCTCACCGAAGCCAAGCCGTCACATACCCGTCTGCAATTTCACTATTCGTGAGGCCTTAGATGTATCAAATCGACAACTCAACGGCGGTCGCAGCCATTCCGGCCAGCACCGCGCTGGGCACGATCGGCTATTTCACCGACGGTAACCCGGCCACTGGCGTGCCAGCGACGATCATGCCCTCAGAATTCATGAATATGCTCATGATGGAGAACTTGAATGTTCTCGCGGCCGCCGGCATAGCTCCTGTCAAAAATCAGTTTAACCAGCTCGCGCTGGCCATCGCAAAGATCGTGCAGAGCGGTGCTGCAGGCGCTGCAAGCGAGACATCGGCCGGCATCTTGAAGCTTGCGACGAGCGCCCTTGCCGCCGCTGGTACCGACAACACTACCGCGATCACTCCGCAAAAACTTGCAGCCCAGATCCAGGCCGGTGGACTAGCGTTCGCCGTCGATACCGGTACGGCCAACACCTACGTCTGCACCTTTGCGCCGGCTATTACTGCCCGCACCGAGGGGCAGATCCTCCGCTTCAAAGTCAAAACGGCAAACACGGGCGCGAGCACGGTCAATGATGGTGTCAGCGGGGTCGCGCTTGTCGGCGCCGCGCATGCAGCACTCCAAGGCGGCGAACTGGTTGCCAACGGTGATGCCTGGATTCAGTGGAACACCTCCGTCGGCACCGGTTCGTACATCCTGCTGTTCTGCACAGGTGCGCCCGAGCAAGTGGCCCCAGCGACACAGCCCGGTCATGCAGTCAACGCCGGCCAGTTTCAGTCGGGCGCTCTTGCATTCGCCACGGATACTGGCACAGCCAATACGTACGTCTGCGCCTTCTCGCCGGCGATCACTGCACGCGCCGAGGGCCAGGTTCTGCGCTTCAAAGTGAAGACCGCAAACACGGGCGCGAGTACGCTTAATGATGGAGTCAGCGCGGCGCCGCTGGTAGGTGGGGCACATGCTGCGCTGCAGGGCGGCGAACTGATCGCCAGCGGCGATGCCTGGGTGCAGTGGAATAGCTCTGTCGGCGCCGGCTCGTACATCCTGCTGCTCTGCACAGGTGCGCCCGAGCAAGTGGCTCCAGCAACAAAAAGTCAGCAGGCGGCCCAGCTTTCGCAGCTCGGAAATTTCAACAGCACATCGGGAGCGAGCGCGAGCGGAACTTTAACGCTGGCCAGCGCCGGGCAGCCGATTGTCATTTTTACACCAGGGACAACGCAGACACTGCCGGCGATTTCAACCGCCCTTATCGGTACAACATTTATCTTTATTGCGCAGAACTCTGTGACTGTAAAAGCAGCAGGTACCGACACTATTACAAGTAGTACTGGCGTATCTTCTGCGACCTTCCTCGCGAATGCCGGCGAGAAATTAGCTATTACATCGGGCGGTGGCACCACATGGTATGTCACGTCATATATCCAGGCCGGCACCGTGCCGGCGGGGACAGTCATTAACTTCGCGGCTTCGACAGCCCCGGCCGGATACCTGAAAGCAAATGCGGCGGCAGTGTCGCGCACGACGTACGCGGCGCTGTTCGCCGCAATCGGTACAGTGTTCGGAGCGGGCGACGGTTCTACAACATTCAACTTGCCTGAACTTCGCGGCGAGTTCATTCGAGGCTTTGATGATGGCCGAGGCATCGATGCCAGTCGTGTTTTTGCATCGCTTCAACTCGATGCATTCGCAAGCCACGTGCACGCCCAGCACGCCCAGACGTTGCTGCAAATTGCGGGCGGTGCGGCCTTTGGCGGCTCGACAAATGGTGTAAATGGCGGGAATACGCAGGCGACAGGCGGAACAGAAACTCGCCCACGAAACGTCGCGCTGCTGGCATGCATCAAATACTGATCGAGGTGAAAGATGAAAATTTATAACGCACATCCCTTCACCGGTGAATTTCTCGGTGAGGGCCTGGCTGATGCTGATCCTCTTGAGGAGGGCAATTGGCTGATCCCGGCTCATGCATACACTGATGCGCCGCCGGCTGCTGGTAAGAACCAGGCAGTCGTTCGGAATGGTGATGCCTGGACGGTTGTTGATGATTACCGCGGTACCGTTTATTACACCGACACCGCAGATCCTCATGTGATCGAGGATCTGGGTGTAACCGTCCCCGCCGGCGCAACCGACTCGCCGCCGCCCCCTACACCGGCCGAGCTAACCGCGCTGGCGCTGGGCCGGCGTGACGGCCTGCTCGGGACCGCAGCCCTTCGGATTGCCCCGCTGCAGGATGCTGTGGATTTGGGAACAGCAACTGACGCTGACACGGCCAGCCTCTTGGCCTGGAAGCAGTATCGGGTCGCCGTCAATCGCATCGATCAGCAGCCAGGGTTCCCCGCAACCATCGACTGGCCTGTGCTGCCGAGCTGATTCTCGCAATACCAAATGCCAGCCGCCATTGAGCGGTTTTTTTTCGCCTGGAGAAACCCATGCCGATTACCCAGCAGCAGTTGCTGCAGATCCTCCCGAACGCCGGCGCCCAAGCTGGCGTTTTTGTTCCTGTGCTCAACACCGCAATGCAGCGTTTTCAGATCGTTGGCACGCAGCGCGTTGCTGCGTTCCTGGCCCAGGTCGGCCACGAATCCGGCCAGCTGCAGCATGTGGTCGAGAACCTGAACTACGGTGCGCAGGCCCTCGTGTCCACCTGGCCCAGCCGATTCACCCAGGCCCTGGCCGCGCAGGTCGCCCGGCAGCCGGAACAGATCGCGAACATCGCCTATGCCAGCCGGATGGGCAACGGCGATGCATCGTCCGGCGACGGCTGGAACTACCGCGGGCGCGGCCTGATCCAGATCACGGGGCGCGCCAACTACCAGGCGTGCGGCGATGCCCTGGGCGTCGACTTCATTGACAACCCTGACCTGCTGGCCCAGCCGCAATATGCGGCGCTGTCGGCTGCATGGTTCTGGGCTACCAACGGGCTCAACACCCTGGCCGACGCCGGCAGCTTCGACGCGATCACGCAGCGCATCAACGGCGGCCAGAACGGCGCGGCCGATCGCCAGGCCCTGTACGCGACCGCGCAGCAGGTGCTTGCGTGACGCTGCTGGGGCGAATCGCCCCCTACCTCGCCGTCCTGCTGCTGGTGGGACTGGCGCTATTCGGCGCGTACCGCCACGGCGAGACCCTGGCCAACGCTCAGTGGTAGGAGCGCTGGAACGCCCGCGACACGGCTGACCAGGCAGCAAAAGAACTCAACGAAAGCATCGAGCGCGCCAAAGAGCAGGCTCGCCAGGCATCAATCAACAAGGTGGTGGAAAATGGTCAAGTGTTCATCGACACGGCAACTGCTGCCGTTGCTGCTGCTCATCGTGAGTCTGGCCGGGTGCGGGATGCAGCCGACGACCTTGCCAACCGACTCGCAGCCAGTGAAGCCCGCAGCAATTCCTGCACTGCCGCCGCAAGCAAGGCAGCTGCCCACGCCGCCCGAGTGCTTGCCGACGTGTTCAAGCTCGCTGATGAAAGAGCGGGAATCCTGGCGGCAGATGCTGATCAGTCCCGCGCCCGGGGGCTGACTTGCGAAGCAGCGTATGACGCGCTGGTGAAGTTGAAATAGGGAAGGGTGTTCGTTCGGCAGGACGCCGAGGGAGTGGAGTCTGTTGTCACCGTGGCCAGCCTTAAAAGGCTGGCCCGCTGAAAAAAGGTCCGGGCAATGCTGGCGGAGATCTTGCGGCGGCCGGGCTATGAGAAGCAACTGGTGGCGGCCAACCCTGCGTGCCAGTAAGTTTCGCCACGACCTTCCCGTCAGGTTGTTATAAAGGGGAGCAATTTTTCAATGATCGGATGGGCTCGAGTTGCGAGCTCTTGCGTTTTCGTGATGATCTGATTGGTGACCGATAGAGTTTCGAGGACCTTCTTCGCCATTCTTTGTCCTTCTGGCGACGCTTCCTGAATTTCAGAAACATTTCTTACTATAGCGCCAACGGCTTGGTCGCTGAGTTCTTCAATCTTGTCGGGACCGCCGGCTAAATAGCTCAGTAGTCCAGCGTGAATGGCCTCGATGTGCTTGGTGAAAAGACGTTTAAGCTCGTCTGAAAGATCAGAGTCCAAGCACTCCTGGAGCAGTTTTGATAGCTTTTCGGTAAACGTGATAATTTTTTGTCTAATCTCAGCATCGGCGGCCGGATAGCAGTTTGACAGGAGATGGTTGCCGAATACCAGCCCTTGAAGGGTAACGCAGTTGAGATAATTTTTACAGTCTTGCCACTGACTGATAAAATCGCAGCTGGTCAGCATAACTTCGATACTGAACAATGGCGTCAAGTAGATTGTAATTTCACCCTTCGCGTTGTCTATAATTGCTTTTTTGCCTGCCTGGACCAGTTCGTATATATCGGAAATGCCCCTTGCAATTTTTAACGTGTCCACAATGTGGCAACCGAATATTGCAGCCCAAGCATCATTCGTCGTCATTGTGCCTTGGATCCGTGCGCCTTCCTCGGCGAACCGCAGAAGCTTTCCAACGGGGTTATTGCCTTCGCTCATCCACCACGCTGTCATTACGCTGTTATTCCTGAGCCAAAAGGGCCCTATTGGGGGAGGGAAGGCACTTGCGATAAACGCTAAGCTCCTGACTTGTATGGATTATTTTTTTGGGTAGATCGGATTTTGCCCCCCAACGTGTGGATTTCAAGACCATCGCTCTACCAACTGAGCTAAATCCCCAATTACCGTGCAATACAGAGTAGGCAGATTCTAAACAAGGCAAAGTGCTACCGTCAAATAGCTTGTTTAATCATCTCAAACCCCCAATTCCTGGTGGAAGAAGGGGCCATGGGAGATTTTCTCTACGAGAGTTGATCGGCGGGGAAACTACCCTCAAGAGTGTGGAGGAGGGCTGAATGATTGGTGGTGTTCGTTCGGCAGGACGCCGGAGGAGGCGGGGCGCTACGCCTCGTTTTGATCGTTGCTGGGGGCCAAAGCCAGCATCCATTGGGAGATGGCAGACTGACGCCAGGCGACAGAGTTGGGGCCTATTCTAAATTGTTTTGGGAATGTTCCTTCTCTGATCCTGCGGTAAACCGTGTTCCGCCCAAGGCCGGTTATGTGGAGCACCTCGTTGAGGCGCAGGAAGCGGTCGATATTCTCTGCTGCCATTTGTATCTCCTCGCCGCGTGCGACTTGAGTGTCACCGGTGAGTGGTAGAGACGAAAAGCCCGGCACGGGGCCGGGCTATTTCCAGAGGGGGGGGGCGCTGATCCGTCAGCTGGTTTGAGTGTAGGACAGTTACTAGGCGGTCGGTAGCGAAAAGCCAGAGCGTGTCGTAATCGACTACGGCTTGCCTGCGGGCGACAGCGGGGCTGGCGCAGAAACAAGAAGCCCGGCGCTGGGCCGGGCTCGAGGAAGACAAACTATGTAGATAAATTTCTAGGCAATTTTAAGTGGCGATTTTAATGAGATGCCTGGTCACGGATGTGATTGTCAAATTTTGACTTCATTTCTAGAGCCAGTTCTCCAGCTTCATCTTCTAAGAATATCTCTTTACTGGATGGTATTTTTCGCAAGATACTCAATGCTTGATTAAATGCGCCTGCCAGATTTTGTTCTGTTGGTTTGCTGACGATTAAGTACAGTTTAAATTCTTCGTTGCTGTTCTGAATGCTAGTCATTTGTCCAAGCCAGCGATGTGCTTTGTCCTTCATGTTGTCAGAGTCGGACAAGTCGAATGATATAGGCTCTACACAATGCCATATTCCGTTTTTCCATGCGTGCTTGAATTCAAGTTCATCATCAAGAACGGAAATTTTCTTTGGTGAGAAAGTTTCTGCAGGTATGAACTCCTTTAGATGTCTTTCAAAATCTCGCCAAATATCTTGCTCTGTCCTTCTTGCGCGAGCTTCAGGTGCATCGTGAAAGCTAACATATCGTTCAAATATCTTATCTAGCTCTGAGCTCGGGGTCAGCGAAAGACCTGAAGATATTTTGCTCCATTGGAGGGCGCTATCGTCTGTCTTAAGTGTTTCAGCGATAAAGCTTGAGAGCGGAGTGTCGCCCTCAAAATCTAGGCCGACCTTAATTCTGTTGTTTATTTCGTCAAATCGATTTGAAATGTGTTTGAGTACGGATTTCAGATGATTTCTATCAAGATCTGGAAATGTTGCAGATATGCGCGTGGTTCGAGACTTGCATTTCAGCTTAAGAAATTTGTCTTCCTTGCAATAAACTACTGCGCCAATATTGATGAACTCGCCAGTAATGCGGTCATGTACATATTTCAATATCGAGAAATCATATTTTTTAAGTTTCATTGCAAAACCCTCTGAATTTCAGAGAAAGCACTATCTGCGTTGTCTCGTAAATTTGTAATGTATTCGACTATCCGCTGAGCCGAATTGTTCCCTGCATGCCAATCTCTCGGAAGGGCGTTAACATATTCTGACAGCCGATCATCTGAGATTGCCAAAAGACGGCCCTTTAGCTCGGCGAAATCGAAATTATGGTTTTTCGCAAGCGTCCAGAAGATGTGTTTTTCAGGTGCGGCTAGCTCATCACCGCCGCCAAGCTTCCACGGCTCCTTCCAGAAAAGCGCGTCCAGGATAAAAGCGAGGTCGTGATCGATGATGATTGCGTTCTCTCCTTTGACCAAGCAATTTGGGTTTCCTGGTGCGCGGTCGGTATTCGCAATCAGAGTGTCAAAAACGAAAATATGCACAGCTCGCTGCACCACTGGGCCACGCAAGGGCTGAGTCGGGGCGTAAATTGTGTAACCGCCTGGCAAGGCGGTCGATCCAAACGCGAATTTTGAGCTCTTGCCCAGCAAGTGATTTACTTCCGGATAGTCAGGACCCGCAGTAAACCCTTCCGGAATCTCGACCAGGACGGGCTCTGGGATTGGCAGACCTAAATCGGCGGCCAAAAACGCAGCTAACGACTCCCGAATCAATCCGGTAGGGCCCGTTTCACATCCTGTGAACTTCACGATTACGTCTGTCCTTTGGTCAGCTTCATCGGTGCATTCAATCATGCAAGCCTTATTACGCCCTGCGGAAGCCGGTCGATCAAATCGAACCGCATACAATCGTTTGAACATGCGCCATCCTTTGCAGCCTAGCACGTCATGGTGACAAAATTTTCGCGATTCTACAGCTTCCAAAAAAATGTGAAAGCAAAACGCCATATGCGGAACTCACTTGTCGTCGTAGCACACGATGACCCTGTGGGCTGCATAAGGCACCAGGCCCCAACAGTTTGGTATGGTTAATCCTGCACAATGCTTTCTGCCCTTGCCTCACGCACGCGCCGCATAGAATTGATTCAGCGCTATAAGCTCCAACACAGCCACCATCACGCAGAATGCGACGAATCCACGCGTGAAGACCCGACGAGGTCTAACGCCGGACGACTGAAAACTACCGATCGCACCGAGCGTATCGGAAAGCACCTCTAAAAGAGCCATCAGCCATTCCCCTTTACCCTAGTGATACGTCCGTCCTTCACCTCGTCTGCATACCCCGCCAGCTTGTCAGCATCCTCATAGAGCTTGCCAACCACTCTGATCAGTGCCATTGCATCGGCACCGCTGAGTCGGCTTGCCAGTCTGCCCAGGTCGACACAGGACTGCTCGAGGTTGAACGCAGCCTCTGCCAGGTCGCGACGCAATTGCTGATTCGGTTTCGTCAGGCCCATAGGTACTCCTCTACTCAGGATTGCTCCATGCAATCCTTCCCGCATTCACCTCGTCCGCATAATCCTTCAACTGATCTGCCTGCCCGTGAAGCTTCTCGATTTTTTCCATGGCGACCAAGAGCTCTGCATCACCACATCGTTTCGAGATCCTGAAAAGGTCATATGCTGCGTCTTCAATGGCGAAGGCTGCGGCTGTCAGATCGTGTTGCAACTGCTGATTTGGTTTCGTCAGTCCCATGGGGCCCCCTACACGTCCTTCTGCGTCGATGGTGTGTGGTACCGGGCTAGCATGAACAAAATTTTGAGTCGAGCTCAAGAGCGCTGAGCTATGGAGTGTCACTCGGGTGAGTTGAGCACTGCCAGGCTCATGCTAATGAACTCGAGGTTGTTGTCCAGTGGCCAGAGTGCGGCGCGGATGTCGGCAACCTCGGCAGAGCCGCGCTGCTCGACCCAGTTGGCTAATTCCTCGATCACTGCTCCCAGGGCGAGCTGGTTCTCGTTGAGCCTGGTGAGCAGGGCTGGCAGCAGCCCTGTGTTGAGCATATTCAGGCGCGTCCTGTGGTGCGCTCATTTAATTTTGGAAAGATCGAGAGTCCAGACTGGTTCCTCTGGCTTGGTAGACCGCTTCTCCGGTGGGCCTACAACTGCAGCTACCGTGACGCAGGGCCACCCACTGACCTTTACGGTGTGCCTGATGTTGTTCTGCTTAAGGTTGTTGATCTGCCCAGCCTTCAAGTGTGATCCAGTCAGTTCGCAAACTTCTTCATGGGTGAGGAATTCGATCATACATGGCGCCCTGATTTCGGTGAGTAGTGAAGTGGTTCGCTGATCGGCTTGAGCAGGCCACCTGAGACTTAATCAGTGTCGGAGGCGCATGCCTCTTCCGCCCGACCTTCAGCGCCTTGTTCTCCCCGTCGCGGCATGCCCGCAAAAACTCCCGTACATCATCCTTAAGCCAGCAATGCCTGGCCCCCATCTTGAAGCCCTTAGGCAACCAGTCCACGCCGCGGCGAATCCCCTCCCTGATCGAAGCCTCAGTTCGTCCGATCATTTTTCCCAAGCCTGCTACATATACGACTTCGCATTCATCTTCCATAAGTTCTCTCCAGAGTTTACTAGAGGGCTAGCACCACTACTGACGAGCGTAGTAGTCAGGCGAGTCCATTTCCCCTTGCGCACCAGATAATAATCCCGGTGCTTCAGATACATGCACGCCGGCAGATGCTGGTCTTTCTTTCGGGCGCGTATTCTCAATCCTCATGCAAGCCGGAGTTCCGGATCCTTCTTCAGTTGAGCCCCGCCGAGGCGCCCGAGTACAACCTGGCGCAGGACCTTGGGTTTACCGTATCCATCAATCGCAAATCCGTATTTCTCCGCCTGCAACCATTTGATTTGGGCGTAGGTCTTCACGTAGCCGGTTAGCTCGGCCACTTCTTCTGCTGTCAGAAACATAGTAGAGCTCCATGCGGCCCCAATGGCGGCACAAGGTGGTTATTTGGTTTTTTTGGGTCTGATCTGAAGCAGTTCGTCCAGTTTGCGCTCTGCTTGAGTAGCAGGGACTGATCGGATGAGCCCGGATTGCTTGTTGGGGGGCGTTGCGTGCAATTTGCTGTTTTGGCGTGGTCCTGGCGCAACACTTGCGTCAGCCTCTGCATCGATCATGGATTGGAGTCTTTCAGCGTGAACCCTCAATGGTCCGAAGCTTCGCACGCAAGGGATTCGCCCCTCTTTTGCCAGGCGATAGGCTGTCGTTCGACCAATGCCCAATAAATCGGCTGCTTCGGTAATCGATATCAGGGTCATGACCGTCCTCCGCAGATTAAGTGGTGCTACAGGATAGCGCAGCCATCACCGTCTCTTATTCACCTTAGCGGTTGCTCAGCCCCCCTTACAGCAAGTTTTTACAGTCGTGATCTCGTGTTTCGGCCAGCCTGGAATCCATTAATTTACGGCCGCTCGCGCATCAGGCTGACCGTTATCAAGATCAGGCCTTCCCAATTCCTGCCGCGGTCAGGGCAAGTACAAGGTCTACGACGGGCTGGCGCGGTACGTGGCTGCGGGTAGGAGGCTCGGGTGAGCTGCTCTTGAGGCTGAATTGCTTTTGCAAAACCCTCTCGTAACTTATTGATTGTTATAGAGCAAAATGACGCTTTTTGACTTGACTGATTTATGTTGTTTTTCTATATAAATCATAAGGATAGAGGTAATCTCCCTGCGACCTTGACATGGTGGGGGTCGTTGGTTCGAGTCCAATCGCGCCTACCAAACAAAATCCGCTCTGCTGGGCGGTCAGAAAGGGTCAACCGAGAGGTTGGCCCTTTTTGGTTTTTTGGGTACTCACTAAAAAATACGCATATTCATAGGCTTAGCGGAAAGAAAAGGGGTTGACACACTTTCGAAATTCCGTAGAATGCCGCCTCACAGCAGGCACGTAGCTCAGTTGGTTAGAGCACCACCTTGACATGGTGGGGGTCGTTGGTTCGAGTCCAATCGCGCCTACCAAACAAAATCCGCTCTGCTGGGCGGTCAGAAAGGGTCAACCGAAAGGTTGGCCCTTTTTTTGCGCCTTGCGTTTGACGAATCTTCTTGCGTATCGGACTAGTGCCTTTCAGGTCGGCGTCCGCGACCGCTTGAGGGGTGAAACGCAACTCCCGAAAGGGTGTTGTTGAGTGTCACGCTGTTCGTCGCCAGCCTTCTTTGTTTTGTCTTCTCTTATGTGTGTGCAATACAGGAGGTGGGGCAGTGAAGGCTACAATTGTTCTCCTTAGGCTGACCGGTATCGTTCTGCTGATGGCTGTCGCCATTTATCGTGGCTGCAAGCAGGCAGCTTCTGGTGCGGGTCCTCGCCCATCTGATCGTGAACTGCTGGATCGAGCGATTACCGAGTTGCAGGCGCTCCGGGCGGAGGTCAGCTATCTCGGCAGAAAAATTGAAGAAAGGCAGGAAGTGGGCTCGGGAAGCTCCGGAAGTGCAGGCTTGAAGTTACATGCTTTGGCGACGAAGCTCTAGCCTCTGTTCTGGCGCTGGTCGAAATTCCTAGGCTCCCGGACAATGCGTTCATGAGTGTTGAGCTTCCAAGTGCTCGCCATTGAGTGGGCTTTTCTTTCCAGGGTGTTTTTCGGTTGCGTCGGGGTATCAATGGTTCGGTTACTGGCGGTCTCCGGGAGCCTTCGGGCGGCTTCTTCAAACGCCTCGCTGCTGCGCGCCGCCGAGAGGCTCAGTCCGCAAGGAATGGCGATCCAGCATTATCTGGAAGTGGGGCAGTTACCGCATTTCGACCCGGACCTGGCCGACAATCCTCCAGTGATCGTTGTGGCACTGCGTGAGCTGATCGGTCAGGCGGATGGCATCCTGATTTCGTGCCCCGAGTATGCGCGCGGCATTCCGGGCTCGTTCAAGAATGCGCTGGATTGGCTTGTCGCCAGCCACGAATTTCCCGGTAAGCCGGTGGCACTGTTCAATGCATCGTCACGGGCGAGTCATGCACAGGCGGCGCTCAGGCTGGTGCTGGAAACAATGTCAGCCATTATCGTCGAACCGGCATCGATTACCGTGAATCTGCTAGCCAAAGAGATGGATGAAGTGGGCATTGCAGCGGACCCGCAGCTTCGCCGACAAATCGTTTCAGCTCTGGAGGCATTCAAGGGCTGGATCGATGGGGAGGCCCAGGTCCTGTAGGCGTCGCCGCTCGATGGGCTGAGGACGCTGCGGTGCCCTTCATCCTTGACGGTCCACCGCGAACATGTGAGGGCTCTATCGCAGGACGCGATTCTCTCGAGCGATGCCTTTGTCTGGGTGTTCGGGTTTGTCGGTCGGGCGCTGTTGTATCGAGCGTTTCCATTCGGTTGTCAAACCCATCTCAAGAGTGCGCGCATGCCCGTATTGGAAAAGACCACGTTGATCAAAGGGCGCGGTTGCGCCGAAGTGTTCGAGTTCTGCCTGGACGGCGCCAACTTCCCGAAGATTTTTCCGGAGCGTGTCACGCCGCTGGGCAAGATCGACATCGCCGATCTGCGTATCGAGCAGGGGCGCGAGTTCCGCTTCCGGCACTGGATGTTCGGTTTTATCCCGGCCAACTGGACCGTGCGTATTCGTGAGGTCAAAGATAATCAGTACTTTATCGATGAGATGGTCAGAGGGCCGCTCAATGCGTTTCGCCATGAGCATCGGGTCGAGGTCGCCGAGGGTGGGACGCTCTACACCGATCGGGTCACCTATCGGGCTATCGGTGGCGCAGCGCTGGAGTGGCTGTTTGTCGATGAGTACATGAGACGCATCTTTGACGCGCGCCATCGGAATATGCGGCAGTTGCTGGATATCGCATGATTGTCATTCAAGTGGCGGGCACCTCAAGCAACTGAAGCCACTCTGACGGTCGCGGTTGACCCGTGCGTCGATCTTCGGTGTGTGGCGCTGCGCCTGCATCATTTGCTCTGAGTCCTGGGTGTAATCGAAACGCCCCCTTTGTTTTTCGGTGGGGTGAAGGTCACTGCCTGTAACAGTGCCGAGCCCGCCCATTTTCCCTCCCGATTCCCTCCCGCTTTGAACCTGCGCATGCACCAGAAAAACTCATGGCGCCCCAAAACCGTTCAATCGTCCGGCTTTTTTTCTCCCTGTCTCAGGGCTCGATCTGTCTGATCCGTGGTTTCCAAATAGGAAACTTTTAGGTTTTACAAGTTGCTCCATTCACATTTAATTTCCTCTTTATGACGTACCTTAATGAAAAATATGGGTGGTTTTACCCATGTTTGTTTAGGATTTTGTATTTGTGGCCTTGTATTTGCTAGGTGAAAATCAGGTTATCTAATTGGAAACTCAAGGATCGTCCAATGCCGAGCAAAAAAATCGAAATGCCTGCGGCCGAAACCGTGACCGGGTCATCGGGCAGCACCGACCCGTTCAACGTCGGCAGTCGCTTGCGGGCGCTGCGTCAGGCCAAGGGCATGTTGATCGATGAGGTGGCGCAGAAGGTCGGCGTCAGCAAGTCCTTCATCAGCCGCTTCGAGCGCGACACGGTGCAGGCCTCGGTGGCGACCTTGCTGCGGATCTGCGAAGCCATCGGCATCAAGCCCGGCGAACTGTTCGAGCCACCGTCGACCCGCTTCGTCGCGGCCGGGCAAGGCGCGCCCATCAGCCTGGGCGGCGAGGGCATGCGCGAGTACCTGATCTGCGGTGCCGGCAACGAACACATGATGGCGCTCTATTCGGTGATCGAGCCGGGCGGCGGTTCCGGCACCGAGCCTTACACGATCAAGGCCGCCGCCGACCTGGTGCACGTCCAGAGCGGTTGCCTGGAGATGCGCGTCGCCGAGGAAACCTACCTGTTGCGCGCCGGCGATACCCTGACCTTCGCCCCCAGCGATCCACACACCTGGGTCAATCCGTCGAAGGACGAAGTGTGCACGGCGTTGTGGGTCATCGTGCCGCCGCCGGCCTGACCCCGCTGATCTTTCTTTCCCACTGGCATGAGGAGCGAGTCGATGTACAAGCTGGCAGTGACCGATCTGCATAAAAGCTACGGCGATCATCAGGTGATCAAGGGCGTCAGTCTCGCCGCCCGCTCCGGCGACGTGGTGAGCATCATCGGCTCCAGCGGTTCGGGTAAAAGCACCTTCCTGCGCTGTATCAATCTGCTGGAGCACCCCAGTGCCGGGACCATCCAGGTCAACGGCGAGTTGCTCAATACCTGCCGTGATCGGCGCAGCGGTTCGCTGCGGGCCCAGGACCCGGCACAGTTGCAGCGCATGCGTGGACGCCTGGCCATGGTCTTTCAGAACTTCTGCCTGTGGTCGCACATGACCGTGCTGGAAAACGTCATGGAAGCGCCGATGTATGTGCATGGCCTGAGCAAGGCCGAGGCCCGCGAGCGTGGTGAGGCCTATCTGCACAAGGTCGGCCTGAAGCCCTCCTGTCATGGCCAGTACCCCGCGCAACTGTCCGGTGGCCAGCAACAACGCGTGGCCATTGCCCGGGCCCTGTGCATGGAGCCCGAGGTGATGTTGTTCGACGAGCCGACTTCCGCGCTCGATCCCGAATTGGTCGGTGAAGTGCTCAAGGTCATGCAGACCCTGGCTGAGGAGGGCCGGACCATGGTGGTGGTGACCCACGAGATGGGTTTTGCCCGGCATCTGTCAACCCAGGCGTTGTTCCTGCACCAGGGCCGAATCGAAGAGCAGGGCACGCCGGCGCAGTTGTTCGAGCAGCCGCGCAGCGAGCGCTTGCAACAGTTCCTTTCCGGTCGTTTGAAGTAGGACGCCGCCATGTCGCGAGTCATGAACGATATACCGCTGGCCCTGGATCGTATCGATGTCGCGATTCTCGACATCCTTCGTGATGAGGGTCGTATCACCTACCAGGAACTTTCCGAGCGCGTGCACCTGACGCCACGGCCTTGCCTTGAGCGTGTGCGCAAGCTGGAGAAGCTCGGGGTTATCCGGGGCTACGGCGCGATTATCGACCTGCCACGGTTGTCGTCCGGTGTTTCGCTGCTGGTGATGGTGGCGCTCTCCAACCAGAACGGCCGTGTGGCGCAACGCGCTTTCGAGTCGAAGATGTGCGAAAGCCGTGAGGTGATCGAATGCCAACTGGTTGGCGGCGCCTTCGATTACTGCCTGCGCATGCACTGTCGCGACCTGGAGCATTACCGGGTGCTGACCGAGCAATGGTTCAACGATGTCGAGCTGCATATCGATCGGCTGGTCAGCCATCCGACCCTGGCCTGCGTGAAGCAGTCGGTCGTGCCGGCCAGTGCTTTTCTGCCTTGAGCCGGAGCCTGAAAAGACCCAGCCGAAGCCGCTGCGCCCGGTTCGGGAAAACAGCCGTATCGCGTGCGACAAACGGCGTTTACGACGGATAAATCCAAGGCCTCGACGTTAGCCTGTAACCCTGAAAAGACGCTGTTTCAACGGCGCTGCGTTGCCGCTGTTCAACACTGCCGAACCTACGACCCAACCCTAGGACGCACTTATGAACCGTATCTCCAAGCTGTTGTTCGCCACCCTCTCAATGGCCGTCGCTACCGGCGCGCTGGCAGAGCCGATCACCATCGCCACCGACGCGACGTTCCCGCCGTTCGAATCGGTGGACGGTTCCGGCAAGCTGGTCGGCTACGACGTCGAACTGGCCCAGGCCGTCTGTGATGCGGCCAAGCTCGATTGCAAGATTATCAACGCGGCCTGGGACGGCATGATTCCCGGCCTGATCAGCAACAAGTACGACGCGCTGATTTCGCAACTCACCGTCACCCAGGCCCGGCGCAAGATCCTCGCTTTCAGCGATATCTACGATCATCCGGTGTTTCGCTTTGTCGCGCACAAGGGCGCCAACCTGACGATCTCGCCCGAAGGCCTCAAGGGTAAGGTGATTGCCGTACAGACCGGCACGCCGATGGATGCCTACGTCACCAAGAACTACACCCAGAGCACCATCAAGCGCTACGACAGCGGCAGCGCGCCTTATCTTGAACTGAGCAGCGGGCGTGCCGACGTGCACATGAGCTATCAGGCGCAAATCACCCACAGCTTCCTGAAGGGCGACAGCGGCAAGGATTTCGAACTGGTCGGTCCGCTCTTTACCGGCAAGGACGCCCCCGAGTTCGGTGAAGGCGTGGCCATTGCCATCAACCAGAAGAACGCCGCGTTGCTCAAGCAGATCAACGAAGGCCTCGGCGAAGTGCGTGACAGCGGCAAGCTCGATGCCCTCAACCGCAAATACTTCGACGCGCAGTAACGCCCATGTTGAGCGACTACATCAGCAGTGTCTTGAGCGCCGGCTGGATCACCTTCCAGTTGGCCCTGACGTCCCTGGCCCTGGCGGTAGTCCTGGGCCTGGCCGGGGCGCTGTGCAAACGCTCGGAGCAGCGGGCGTTGCGGGTGCTCGCCGAGATCTATACCACCCTGGTGCGCGGCATTCCCGACCTGGTGCTGATGCTGCTGATGTTCTACAGCCTGCCGGCCTTGCTCAACCAATGGATCGGCGCGGCGGGTGGCCGCTACAACGTCGATCCGAGCCCGTTTCTGTCCGGGGCGCTGACCCTGGGGCTGATCTTCGGGGCCTATATGACCGAGACCTTTCGCGGCGCGCTGGAAGGCATTCCGCAGGGCCAGTTGGAGGCGGCGCAAGCCTATGGCCTGGGGCGGGTGAAGACCTTGCGCAGCATCATCCTGCCGCAGATGGTGCGCCTGGCCTTGCCCGGCTTCACCAATAACTGGCTGGTGCTGGTCAAGGCCACCGCGCTGGTGTCGCTGATTGGCCTGCAAGACATCATGTTCCGGGCCAAGGGCGCCGCCGAAGCCACCGGCAAGCCCTTCACCTTCTATCTGTTGGCGGGCGGTTTCTACCTGCTGATCGCGGTGTTGTCGCTGACCCTGGTCGGCTGGCTGGGCAAACGTTACTCGCAGGGCGTTCGGGAGTTGGCGCGATGAATTGGGATGTGATCTACGACAATCTGGACCTCTACGCCCAGGGGCTGCAACTGACCTTGCTGCTGACGGTGGTTGCGCTGGGCACCAGCTTCTTTCTCGCCCTGGTGCTGGCGGTGGCGCGCAACGCGGCCAACCCGTGGCTGCGGCATAGTGTGGCGGCCTACACCCTGGTGTTTCGCGGCACACCGCTGCTGATTCAGCTGTTCTTGATCTACTACGGGCTGGCCCAGTTCGACCTGCTGCGCGGCAGCGTGTTGTGGGTCTGGCTGTCCAATCCACTGTTCTGCGTATTACTGGCTTTTATCCTCAACACCACGGCCTACACCACGGAAATCTTCGCCGGTGGCCTGCGTCACTTACCGCCCGGAGAGGTCGAGGCGGCGCGGGCCTACGGCATGACTCCGTGGACCCTGCTGCGACGCATCATGCTCCCGGCGATGCTGACCCGGACCCTGTCGTTGTACGGCAACGAGACCATCATGATGCTGCATGCCACCTCTCTGGCGAGCACGGTCACCCTGATGGAAATCACCGGGGTGGCGCGCAACATCACCCTCAATCACTACATCCAGTTCGAACCCTATGTCACCGCCGGCGCCCTGTACCTGGGTCTGACGATGGTGCTGGTAGTGGCCTTCCGTTTCGCGCAACAGCGCTGGGCCAGCTACCTGCAACCGCGTCGCGGTTGAGCGGTCGTTCCCTTTTTTGTCCAACTATCAGGAGACATCTGCCATGAGTACTCGCGACAAGCGTCAATTCGATCTGCTGGGCGTCCCTTTCGACGGTGAGTCGACCCTGGGCTGGCCGGGCTCGCGCTTCGCCCCGGCGCGGGTGCGTGAAAGCGCCAAGTGGATCAATATGCGGATCCAGGATGGCCAGGTCTATTGCCTGGAGACCGACAGCTTCATGGAGGTCGGTGAGCATCTGCTGGTGGATCGCGGCGATGTTGCGGTGGTCCCCCATGACACCCAGAAGACCTTCCTCGCCACCCGCCAGGCAGTGCGCCAATCGATCGAGGCCGGCCGGGTGCCGGTGGTTATCGGCGGCGACGACAGCCTGCTGTTTCCAGTGGCCCAGGGCGTTTGCCAGGCCCTGCCAGGGCGTGTCGGCGTGATCCATTTCGATGCGCACCTGGACCTGATGGACGACAGCGTCAAGCAAGGCCGCTTCAGCCAATCGAGCGGCATGCGTCGCGCGCTGGAACTGGAGCAGATCCATGCGCCGGACTGCATCCAGGTTTGTGAGCGGCACTTCAACTTTCCCGCCTCGGGCCGTTTCAAACATGACAACGACCTGGTTCACCTGAGTGCCCGCGAGGTATTGCGGCTCGGCCCGCAAGCTACGGTTGAACGGATCCTCGAACGGGTCAAGGGTGCCGATCATCTGTTCCTGTCGTTCGATATCGATGCCATCGATCCGGCCTTCGCGCCTGGTGCCGGCGCCCACGAGCCAGGTGGCATCAGTTCGGCCGAAGCGCTGGAGATGGTCGAGTTGCTCGCCCCGCACTGTGCGGCAATGGCCATTACCGAGGTCAACCCGACCACTGACGTCGGTGACATGACTTCGACCCTGGCGGCCTATCTGGCGTTCTCCTTTGCGGTGTACGGCAGCCAGGCGCGGGGCTGAAATTCATCGGCTCGATCAATCAGGAGCCGACCGCCGACTTTGGCGTACGTCGGCTCTTTCCTGTCTTGGCTCCCGTCGCCTTGCGTTTCTTCTTCCAGGGCGCCGCGGCTTGTCCCGCCATCCCGGCCGGCATCGTGATCTGCAACTTCAATTCGACACAGCGTCCCACCTGCTTGCTCATCCAGGCCGCCTGCTTGGCGACAAACTCTTCCAGGCTCATCTCGCCGCTTTGCACCATATCCAGTGCCTGTTCCCAGATCGCCGTGGTGCCCGGGTCGGCAATCGCCCGCGGTACCGCATCGATCAGGCTGAAGGCTGCCGGGGTGGCTGACAGGCTTTTGCCGTGCTTGACCAGGTAACTTCGATCGAGCAAGCCCTGGATGATGCCGGCGCGGGTGGCTTCGGTGCCGATGCCGGTGGTGTCCTTGAGTTTCTGCTTGAGGCGCGGGTCCTCCACATACTTGGCGACGTTTTTCATCGCCTTGATCAGGTCGCCTTCGGTGAAAGGTTTTGGCGGTTGGGTCCAGAGGTCCTTGAGGTCGACCCGGCTCAGCGCGCACTCGGTGCCTTCGCGCAACGCCGGCAAGGCCTGCGGTTCGGGGGCTTCGCGGCCCTTGGCCGGTGCCAGTGCTTCAGGCAGGGCGCGTTTCCAGCCGGGTTCGACGATCTGTTTGCCCACGGCCCGCAACGCCTCGGCCGCGCAGTCGAAATCGGCCTGGGTCCGGTCATATTCGTGATGGGGCAGGAACTGCGCCAGGTAACGGGCGCGAATCAGGCTGTAGACGGCGCGCGGCTTGCCCTGCAAGCGTTCGAGGCTGGCGCCGCTGCCCGTCGGGATAATGCCGTGGTGGGCGGTGACCTTGGCATCGTTCCAGGCTCGCGAACGGCGCGTCGGATCAAGATAGGGCGCCAGTTTACCCAGGCTCGGATCAGCCTGTTCCAGGGCCGCGAGGACCCGGCCGGCATCGCCGTGCTGACTCAGGGGCAGGAAGCCGCAATCGCTGCGCGGGTAGGTGATGATTTTATGGGTTTCGTACAACGCCTGGGCAATATCCAGTGTCTCCTGGGCACCCAGTCCCAGTCTTTTTGAGCACACTTCCTGCAAGGTGCCGAGATCAAAGGGCAGGGGGGCGGCCTCGCGAATCCGCTCGGTCTTGAGCTTCACCACCCTGGCGCTGGTCGCCGCGCCCATGGCGCTCGCGGCCTGCTGGGCAAGGGCCTGGTTGAGGCAACGGTCCTGGTCGTCGCAGGCGTCCTGCGGCGCTCGCCACTGTGCGATAAAGGGCTGGTCGTCGTGCCGCAGGTGCACGTCGATCGCCCAGAACGCCACCGGCACGAAGTCGGCGATGCTGCGGTCGCGGTCCACCACCAGGCGCAGGGTCGGGGTTTGCACGCGCCCCACCGGCAGCACGCCCTGATAACCGGACTGGCGGCCGAGCAAGGTGAACAGGCGACTCATGTTCATACCGATCAGCCAGTCGGCCCGCGAACGGCCCAGGGCCGAATGATAGAGCGAGAAGGTTTCACCACCGGGCTTGAGCGCCGCCAGCGCCTTGCGGATCGACGCGTCGTCCAGCGCCGACAGCCAGAGCCGCTGGATCGGCCCGCGATAGCGACAATGCTCCACCAGCTCACGGGCGATCATTTCCCCTTCGCGGTCGGCGTCGGTGGCAATCACCAGTTCTGTGGCCTCGCCCAGCAGGCGCTTGACCGCCTTGTACTGGCTGGCGGTCTTGGGCTTGACCTGCATCTTCCATTTTTCCGGAACGATCGGCAGGTCGGCCAGCACCCAGCGTTTGTAGCGGGCGTCGTAGGCATCCGGCGGGGCGGCTTCCAGCAGGTGGCCGATGCACCAGGTGACGGTGGCATTCGGCCCCACCCAGCAGCCGTCGCCACGGCGGGTCGCACCGAGCACGGCGGCAATGTCTTTGGCCTGGGAGGGCTTCTCACAGAGGAACAACCGCATAACCACTCTCATTTCAGCGCGGGGTCTTGAAGTTGCACAGCATGCTTAGTGTCGAGCGTTCGGGCAATCATTATCTGTATAAATATACAGCTTTATTTCACCAACTATAGTCCATGTGCGCAGATGGTTAGGCAACTCTCAATTGTCCCTTATACGGAATCAATGATTCTCTTTTTATGGTAATTGTCTCGATTTTGTCCTGCGCATAAAGTGACATCCAAGCCAGGCAGCACAGTCCTCATACCGGAGAGCGCCAGGCCCGGCTGACAAACGACGAACGCACCACTACCCGACATCAAAAGGAACGCGCCATGTCTATCCGTGAACTGCTCAACCCAACCAACTCCACCCTGATCCTGATCGACCACCAGCCGCAGATGTCCTTCGGCGTGCAATCGATCGATCGCCAGACCCTGAAGAACAACACCGTGGGCCTGGCCAAGGCGGCGAAGATCTTCAATGTCCCGACGATTTTCACCTCGGTGGAAACCAAAAGCTTCAGCGGCTACATCTGGCCGGAGCTGCTGGCGGTGCACCCGGACCAGCAGCCCATCGAGCGCACCTCGATGAACTCCTGGGAAGACAAGAAATTCGTCGAGGCGGTAAAGGCCACCGGTCGCAAGAAATTGATCATGGCCGCGTTGTGGACCGAGGTGTGCCTGAACTTCCCGGCCCTGGAGGCCCTGGCCGAAGGCTTCGAGGTGTACATCGTCACCGACGCTTCCGGCGGCACCACCCAGGAAGCCCATGACATGTCCGTGCAACGGATGATTCAGGCCGGCGCCGTACCGGTGACCTGGCAACAGGTGTTGCTGGAGTTCCAGCGTGACTGGGCGCACAAGGAAACCTACGACGCGGTGATGGACCTGGTGCGCGAGCACAGCGGCGCCTACGGCATGGGCGTGGACTACGCCTACACCATGGTGCACAACGCACCGCAGCGCCAAGCCAAGTAGTGAAGTGAGTCGGGCGCGCTCGCCGCGCCCGACGCCTCATTTCATCGCGCCTTCACCGGGAGACCTGACATGCTCACTCGCTCCTTGTTGACCTCTCGCACTTGCGCTGACTGGGCACTGCTCTGGTTGCGCCTGTCCGGTTCGGCCTTGCTGTTGCGGGTCCATGGCCTGCCCAAGCTGATGGACTTCCAGCATCAACTGACATTGATCGAAGACCCTTTCGGCCTCGGCGCGCACCTGACCCTGAGTCTGGCGATTTTCGCCGAGGTGTTGTGCCCGTTGCTGATCATCCTTGGCCTGCTGACCCGCCTGGCCACGCTGCCAGTGTTGTTTCTGCTGCTGGTTTCACTGGTGTGGGTGCACCCGCAGTGGAGTCTGGCTGAAGGGCAATTCGCCTGGTTGCTGCTGATCGTCTTCGTCGCCTTGCTGATCGGCGGCTCCGGGACTATCGCCCTGGACCGGCGTTTCACCGCGTTCACCCGCCTGGGGAGCCTTCGCCCATGAACATTGAAATGCTGGACGGCGTGGTGACCCTGCTGGTCCGCCATCGGATCAAGAAAGGCCAGGACCAGGCCTATGAAACCTGGTTGCGGCGCATCGTCACCACGGCCCGCGGTTATCCGGGACATCTGGGGGTCGATGTGGTACGTGGGCACAGTCACGGGCAAACGCTGTTTACCAGCGTGCTGCGTTTCGCCTCAACCGAACAATTGCAACACTGGCTGGACTCCAGTGACCGTCGTGAGTTGGTGGAAGAGGCCCAGCCCATGCTGGCCGACGGCGACCAGACCGAAATCAACGCGGACCGCGAGTTCTGGTTCACGCCAGCCGAAGTCGGTTCGCCCAGTCCGGTGCCGCGCTGGAAGCAGGCCTGCGTGACCTTCCTGGTGATTCTGCCGCTGAGTTTCCTGGTACCGATGTTGTGGCGCCCGCTGTTCGTCCAACTACCCTGGCTGGGCGGCTACGTGCAAGCCAATGTGCTGATCACCCTGAGCATCGTGTTGTTGGTGGTCTATGTGTTCATGCCTCGTGTGACCCGCCTGTTCAGCCGCTGGCTGCAACCGGCAAGCAACTGATTTCGCCGACCGGTACATTCCGTCAAGCAAGGAGAACTGATATGAGCAATGTGATCGCTGACCTGATTCTGCACAACGGCCGCCTGCACACGGTCGACCGCGCCCAACCCGAGGCCACGGCGGTGGCGATCAAGGACGGTCGCTTTATCACCGTGGGTAACGACGGCGAGGCCATGGCCTTGCGCGGCAGCGCCACGAAGGTGATCGACCTCAAGGGCCGCACCGTGATCCCCGGCCTCAACGACTCGCACCTGCACCTGATCCGTGGTGGCCTGAACTACAACCTGGAACTGCGCTGGGAAGGCGTGCCCTCGCTGGTGGACGCACTGCGCCTGCTCAAGGATCAGGCCGAACGCACCCCGGCGCCGCAATGGGTGCGGGTGGTGGGGGGCTGGAACGAATTCCAGTTCGCCGAAAAGCGTATGCCGACTCTGGAAGAACTGAACAAGGCGGCGCCGGACACCCCGGTGTTTGTCCTGCACCTGTATGACCGTGCCTTGCTCAACCGGGCGGCGCTGCGGGTGGTCGGCTACAACCGCGACACGCCTAACCCGCCGGGTGGCGAGATCGTCCGCGATGCCAAGGGCGAGCCGACCGGTATGTTGATTGCCCGACCCAACGCGATGATCCTCTACTCGACCCTGGCCAAGGGACCGAAGCTGCCACTGGAGTATCAGGTCAACTCGACCCGCCAGTTCATGCGTGAGCTCAATCGCCTGGGTGTCACCAGCGCCATCGATGCCGGCGGTGGTTTCCAGAATTATCCGGATGATTACGAAGTCATCAACGAACTCGCGGCCAAGCAGCAACTGACTGTACGGATCGCCTACAACCTGTTTACCCAGAAGCCCAAGGAAGAGCTCGCGGATTTCAAGAACTGGACCAGCAAGGTGACTTACGGCCAGGGCGACGACTTCCTGCGGCACAACGGGGCAGGTGAGATGCTGGTGTTCTCGGCGGCGGATTTCGAGGATTTCCTCGAACCGCGCCCCGACCTGCCGCAGACCATGGAACAGGAACTGGAGCCGGTGGTCCGCCATCTGGTGGAGCAGCGCTGGCCGTTCCGTCTGCACGCCACCTATGACGAATCCATTTCGCGAATGCTGGATGTCTTCGAGAAGGTCAATCGGGATATTCCGTTCAATGGCCTGCCGTGGTTTTTCGATCACTGCGAAACCATTACGCCGAAAAACATCGAGCGGGTGCGGGCGCTGGGCGGCGGTATCGCCATTCAGGATCGCATGGCCTTCCAGGGCGAATATTTCGTCGAACGTTATGGCGCCAAGGCTGCCGAGGCCACGCCGCCGATCAAGCGCATGCTGGCCGAAGGCGTGCCGGTGGGCGCGGGCACCGATGCCACGCGGGTGTCGAGCTACAACCCCTGGACTTCGTTGTACTGGATGGTCAGCGGGCGCACCGTCGGTGGGCTTGAACTCTATCCCGAGGGGCTGCCACGGGAAACCGCGCTGGAGTTGTACACCCATGGCAGTGCCTGGTTTTCCTCGGAGCAGGGCAAGAAAGGCCAGATCAAGGTCGGGCAACTGGCGGACCTGGTGGCGCTGTCGGCGGACTATTTCAGCGTCGAGGCCGAGGCCATCAAATGGATTGAATCGGTGTTGACGGTGGTCGACGGCAAGGTGGTGCATGCGGCGGGTGATTTCGACAAACTCGCACCGCCGACGCTGCCGGTGACTCCCGACTGGTCACCGGTGGTCAAGGTGCCGGGACACTGGCGGCCGAATTCACCGTTGCAGGCCCAGGTGCACCAGTGCAGCGGTCCTTGCGGGGTGCATGCCCATGGTCACGAGCGGGCGCGGATGTCGAGTGTACCGGTCAGTGACTTCCAGGGTTTCTGGGGTGCCTTTGGTTGTTCGTGTTTCGCGTTCTGAATCACAAACAGACGGCGCGCAGATCTTGTATTGATCCCGGGACTCGCAACGCAGTCCGTGTAGGAGCCGGCTTGCCGGCGATGCGGTCTTATAGTCGACATCACTGTCGCCTGGAAAATCGCATCGCCGGCAAGCCAGCGGCTACAGGGCACTGTTGTACCCTTAATGTGCATCTGGCGAGGCTGCCGCGGCAGGCGGTGGCTTCACCTTATGCATCAGCGGGACCAAGGCCGTGGCAATGATGAAACAGACCATGATCACCAGGAAGGTATCGGCATAACTCTGAGTCTGCGCCTCGCGGTAGGCCAGTTGCCAGAGCTGCCGCAGGCTGGCGGTAAGGCCCTCGCTGCCAGTCTGGCCGAGGCTCGCGAAGTTGCCGCCGACCGTGCTCATCCACTGGTTCAGCGCTTCGTTGGTGCTGTTCAGGTGCTCGGCCAACCGATTGAAATGCAGGTTGGTCCGATCGTTGAGGATCGTCGCACAGGCCGCGATCCCAATGGCGCCGCCCAGGTTGCGCATCAGGTTGAACAGGCCCGAAGCCTGCTTCAGTCGTGCCGGTGCCAGGGCGCCGAGGGTCAAGGTCACGGTGGGTGGCACGGCGAATTGCTGGGCCATGCCCCGCAGTGCCTGGGGCAGCATCAACTCCTTGCCGCCCCAGTCATGGGTCAGCGGCGAGAAGTCCCACATCGACACGGCAAACAGGCCCAATCCCAGCATCATCAGCCAGCGCAGGTCGACCCGGTTGGCAAAGAACGCGTACAGCGGAATCGCCGCCAGCTGGAACAGGCCGGTGGAGAACACCGCCAGGCCAATGTCCAGCGCGCTGTAGCCGCGCACCCGGCCGAGAAACAGCGGGGTCAGGTAAATGGTCGCGAACAGCCCGATGCCGGTGACGAAGGAAAAGAAGCAACCCAGGGCGAAATTGCGCTCCTTGAGCGCACGCAGGTCGACCACCGGATTGGCCACCATCAGGCTACGGCTGACAAAGGCCAGCCCGGCCAGGCCGGAAATCCATGCGGTCGCCAGGATGGTGCTGTCACTGAACCAGTTCCAGCGCGGGCCTTCTTCCAGGGTGTATTCCAGGCAGCCGAGAAACACCGCCATCAGCAGCATGCTCAGGTAGTCGGCGCCCTTGATCAGGCGCAGGTCCGGCTCGTCGATCCGCACCAGCATCGGCACCACCACGGCGACGAATACGCCGGGCACCAGGTTGATGTAGAACAGCCAGTGCCAGGAGGAAATATCGGTGATCCAACCGCCGATCACCGGGCCGAGGGTCGGGGCCAGGGAGGCGATGGCGCCGATGGTCGAGGCGGCGATGACCCGCTGCTTGCCGCTGAAGAACATGAACGCCGAGGTAAAGACCAGCGGGATCATCGAGCCACCGAGGAAACCCTGCAAGGCACGAAACACGATCATGCTCTGAATGTTCCAGGCCGCGCCGCAGAGCAGGCTGGCCAGGGTGAACCCCACCGCCGAGGCGCAGAACAGCCAGCGCGTGGAAAACACCCGCGACAGCCAGCCCGACAGTGGGATCACGATGATTTCGGCGATCAGGTAGCTGGTCTGCACCCAGGCGGTTTCATCGGTACCGGCCGACAGCCCACCGCCGATATCGCGCAACGAGGCGGAGACGATCTGGATATCCAGCAGGGCGATGAACATGCCCACGCAGAGGGTGGCAAAGGCGAATACCTTGACCGAGGTGCTCATCGACGCCGCATCGAAAGGCTTGGCCGGGGTGCGGGTGCTCATGGTGTGCTGACCAGTTGGCTGGCGGCGCGTTCATCGGCGGGACGACTGGCGACGCCGCTGGCGCTGTGCAGGGTATCGACTTCGGCGATGACCGAAAGGCCAGGACGCAGTTGCCCGAGCACGCCGTCGGCCTGGTCGAGCATGACCCGGACCGGCACCCGCTGGACGATCTTGGTGAAGTTGCCGGTGGCGTTTTCCGCGGGCAGCACGCTGAACTGCGCACCAGTGGCTGGAGCCAGGCTGTCCAGATGGCCGTGGAACACCTTGCCGGGCAGCACATCGGCACGGATGGTCACGGCCTGGCCGGGGAGCATGTGGCTCAGTTGGTCTTCCTTGAAATTGGCGTCAACCCAGAGGCCCTGTTGCGGTACCACGGAAAGCAACTGCGAGCCGGCCGCGGCAAAGGCACCGACCCGGGCCCGGCGGTTGCCGATCACGCCGTCCAGCGGCGCCCGCAATTCGGTGTAGGAGAGGTTCAGACGGGCCATATCGCGTTCGGCGACCGCTTGCATCAGCGCGGCCTTGGCTTGCAGCTTCTGAGTCTCGATCACGTCCACTTGGCGTTGATTGGCCAACAATGTGGCTTGCGCCTTGGCGCCATTGGCTTGGGCGGTCTTGAAGGTGGCGTCGACCCGCTGGGCGCTTTCCACCGACACCGCCGAGCGACCCACCAGGCTTTCATAACGGGCATGGTCGTTGCGCGAGCGCACCGTTTCCGCATTGGCCGCATCGATTCCGGCCCTGGCCTGGCTGATCACCGCGTGTTGTAACTGTTCGGTGGCATCCAGGTTGGCCAGCAGCGCCTGTTGGGCTGCTACCGCGCCTTCGGCCTTTTGCAGGGCGGCGAGGTAGTCGCGGTCGTCGATCTTCACCAGCAGGTCGCCAGCGTGCACGAACTGGTTATCGGTGACCTTGAGCTCGGCGATATAGCCCGGCACCTTGGGCCCGATCACCGTCACATCGGCGCCGATATAGGCATCGTCGGTGCTTTCGATAAAGCGCCCGGCGGTCCACCAGTGTCGGGCGTAGAAACCGGCGAATACCAGGGCGCCAGTGACCACCGTCAGCAGTAGAAGGCGCTTGAGCAGCACCGGTTTTTTCTGAGCGGCCAGTTCAGGAGCAGCGGCCGAGGACAGGTTGGTCATGGCGGAGTTACCGGTTGGCAGGGAGGGGGGGAGCGATAGCAGGGTTTTGCAGCGTCGCCAGTTGGCGACGTTTTTCAAAGCGCCGACGCATGGGCTCGTCGGCCGCCGGGCCGGCCACGACCTTGTGTCGCCGGCTGATGGCCAGGCCGGTGCGCGTGTCGATCAGGGCCAGTTCGACGGGTTCGCCGCTGGCGTCATCGACGAGCTGAGTGGCGAGGCCTTCGGGCGAGAGGTGGGTATTGCCCCAGTCCATCAGGGTCAGCAGCACCGGCCTGAAGTCCCGGCCGCGAGCGGTCAGCAGGTAGTCGAAGCG
Organism: Pseudomonas sp. GW821-FHT03C07; assembly: GCF_059420925.1. NCBI lineage: Bacteria > Pseudomonadati > Pseudomonadota > Gammaproteobacteria > Pseudomonadales > Pseudomonadaceae > Pseudomonas > Pseudomonas sp. GW821-FHT03C07. The sequence continues at coordinate 81,911 of NZ_JBWKUQ010000011.1, read as the reverse complement.
CGGAGGGGTATCGCTGTAGGCTTTGCGTTCGAGCAACCCGCGTTCCACCAGGTCATTGAGGCGGCGGGTCAGAATACTGGGAGCAATTCCGAGGCTTTCCTGGAACTGATCGAAACGGCTGAGACCGTAGAAAGCGTCCCGCAGGATCAGGATGTTCCACCATTGTCCGACCTGTTCCAGGCTGCGTGCCACGGGACAGTGCAAGTGGGCCAAGCGGGTCTTCTTCATCGTCGGGGCCTCGGAATGCGAATGGTATTACGCATGTAATATTATGTCTGTAATATATTTGAGCGACTTTCAATTTGCAAGTCACTCTTTGCAAGTATTTTCAGGCGGGGGATGAGGGGGGGATTCGTGCTGGAAGGGATCACACGGTGACATGGGACCTTGAGAGCGCCACTGAACCTTGTGGGAGCCGGCTTGCCGGCGATGACGGTCGGATAGTCGACGCAGAACTTGCAGGCCTCATCGCCAGCAAGCCGGCTTCCACAATGGGCTGCTGGTCAACCGTGCTGGCAGGCATTGCCCAGGCGGATGAAGTTCATTTCGTGGCGCACACCCTGGCCATCGACATAGATCACGTGCCCCTGCACCGGACCACAGTCGGCCGCGGCGGCACTGTCGGCGCGCACGGCCTTGGCGATATCGAGGTCTTCGGAATAGTCATAGGGTTCGGCGTTGGCGCTGGCGGTTGCACCCTGGCCTTGGGGAGTAGCGCTCGCATCGCCTTGGGCGGTTGCAACCAGGCTGAACAGCGACAGCAGGACAAACAGAAGGTATTTCATGGCGGTCTCCGGAAAGACATCCCCCTCACCTGACGGTAGTGAGGCAGTGGTGGCCATTTTACGAACGGCACCGGCGCCAATAGAACGGATCCTTGCCAATAGCGGATATCAGCGTGATCGATACTGAAGCTGTGTTACGCCTTGGGTCCTGTGATGGGCGGTGTACACGGCAGGTCCTGAAATCGTCGACAACCTTGTAGGCGCCGGCTTGCTGGCGAGGCGATCTGTTGTTCGACATCGCTGTCGCCTGCAACACCGCTATCGCCAGCAAGCCGGCTCCTACAAGGAGTGCGTAGCCTTACTTGCCGCCCAGGGCGCCACCGGCCGCGCCGCCGAGGCCGGCACCGATGGCCGCTCCGGTCTTGCCGCCCAACTGGTTGCCCAGCAGCGAACCACCGGCTGCGCCGAGGCCACCGCCAATGGCGGCCTTGGTTTTCTTGCCTTTCTTGGCCGCCACCGCGCCGCCGGCCGCGCCGCCCAGGCCCGCGCCGACTGCCGCGCCGGTGCTGCCGCCCATCTTCTGGCCCAAGACGTTGCCCAGGGCGCCGCCCAGACCACCGCCGACCGCGGCCTGTGTGCCGCCTGCCGCCATGGCGCCTTGGGCAAACAGGGCGCTCAGGGCCAGGACGGTAAGTGCTTTACGCATGTTGCAAACCTCGAAGGAAAATGGAACGGCAATTGTCGCCGCCCCCGGTTGGCGAAGCAAATACTGTTGTCGGTGATATCAAACTATCCGACGGATTGTTTCAGGGATAAAAAACACTGTTTGTGCCCCAATATGGTTCACATCAAACCATGAAAAACTTGTGGTTATTGAAGGGGTTATGTCAATAGGAATCTGAAAAACACCTTGTTACAGATTGTCGCAGTGGGTTAATATGGTCCGGCGTTCACCTACCACGGTTTATGCATTTTTGAGCCCCAAGCGTCCATCAGCCGCTTGGGCTTTTTTTTGCCTGGAGTTTGTCAGTTGATGTCAACTCACGGTGTTCCAAGGGCCTGGAACGGCTGAAACGAACGTCGCCTCCGAGCAGGGCGTGGGTATTGCGTCGGCTTGGGCGTCAGGTGTTTTTCGAGTTCAGTTTGCGCAGTTCCTCATAGGTCGCCGACTGGACGAACCAGAAGCCGGAAATGATGCACCACACCAGTGTGCCGCCGACCAATCCGCCCAGGCCTACGAGGATGCTGCTGCTGAGCATGATGACCAGGCTGATGATCCAGATGCAGGCCAAGGCGATATACAGGACGATATTGTTGACGCCGATGACGAAGTCTTTCATGGGATTCCTTTTTGGATGTTGTCCTATGGTCGCTCCCTGTGAGGACCATCCCGGAAATCATATTTCTATCGACTACCAGCCGCCAGTCTGACGACCCTGGGGTCACCTTCCTACCCCGTTAGGACAGCTTCCCCAGGGTATTGGCCGAGTGACGCCAGGGGTATGATAAAACCTCATACCCCCATGACTTTTAATGGTTACAGCCCCCGCCAACCCCAGTGATAAAAAAGCGCAAACACCAGCTCACTCATAAAAACAAAGAGCGTTTGCACCATGACCCAGCCCCACTGCCGCGTCCTCGCCAGCTTCCTGCTGCGCTCTGCGTTTCCCGACTTTGACCGTTCGTGCCCCAAGGCCCGTGCGCGTTTCTGATCACCCTCAATTCCCTGCGTCCGCGAGATAAACCCCATGAAAGAACAAGACCTGTACATCGGCGAAGGTTTCGAAGGCCCCGGCGTGAACGCCGCCCATATCAATATCCTGCTCGGTCCGCGCAACGGTCCGGCCGGCCAGGCCTTCGCCAACAGCCTGGCTTCGCCGAGCCAGGGGCATTGCCCGTTCATGGTGATCGCCCAGCCGAATATCCCGGTCAAGCCGATGACCCTCTATGTCAACAAGGCCGCCATCGGCAGCGACTTCCACGGCAATGCCACCTGGGGCGCGTCCCAGGCCGGAATCGCCAAGGCCGTGCTCGAAGCCCTGCTCGACGGCACCCTGCCGGCCGAGGCCGAAGACGAGTGGGCCATCGTCACCGCCAACTGGGTCAACCCTTCCTGCGATGACCTCGATGCCGTCTACCTGAACAACTACAACGCCTGCCGCACCGCGATCCGCGCCGCTCTGACCGGGTTGCCGGTACGTGCCCAGCTCGCCGATGTGCTCGAGCACATCGCCAACCCTTTCTACACCCCGAAAGCCTGAGGTCCGCGCCATGCAATATATTCGTCTGGGCAATTCCGGCCTGCAGGTTTCCAAACTGTGCCTCGGCACCATGAACATGGGCACGCCGGACTGGAAACCGTGGATCTTCGATGAGAAGAAAAGCGAACCGATCGTCAAGCACGCGCTGGACAACGGGGTGAACTTCATCGACCTGGCGGACTTCTATTCCGCCGGCGTTGGCGAGGAAGTGTTGGGGCGCATCCTCAAGCGCCTGACCCGTCGCGAAGATATCGTGGTGACCACCAAGGTCGGTTACGGCACCCGCAGCGGGATCAACGCCAGCGGTCATTCGCGCAAGCACATCATGGACAGCATCGACGCTTCCCTCAAACGCCTGGACATGGACTATGTCGATGTCTTTATGCTGCATTACTTCGATGTGAACACCCCGGTCGAGGAAACCATGAGCGCCATGAACGACATCGTGCGCTCCGGCAAAGCTCGTTATATCGGCGTCTCGACCATGCTCACCGGGCAGTTGGCGAAGATCCTCATGGCCTGCGAGCGCAACGGCTGGGTCAAGCCGATCAATATGCAGCTGCAACTGAACTGCGCCTACCGCGAAGAAGAACGCGAGATGCTGCCGTTCTGCCGTGACCAGGGCCTTGGTGTCTCGGTGTTCAGCCCGCTGGCGCGCGGCCTGTTGACTGGCGACGCGCAGTCGACCCGCAACCAGACCGACTTCTTCACTCAGCAGATGTACAGCGACGAAGCCTCCTTCGAAATCGCCCATTCGGTGCAGCGTGTCGCCCGCCGTCGCGGTGTCTCCAATGCGCAGATCGCCCAGGCCTGGGTGGTCAATCACCCGGGCGTGGATTGCATGCTGGTGGGCGCCGACACCACCGAGCAGTTCGACAGCGCCCTGGCGGCCCTGGAGACCCACCTGGACGCCGACGAGCTGTACGAGCTGGAACGCAACTACACCCCGTGCGATGTGATCAACGATTACACCGCCGGCAAACGTATCCTGCGCTCGGCCCGTCCGGCCCAGGACGCTTTCACCCTGACCGAGGCCGTGGCATGAGCGAGTTGATCCGTACCGGTAGCTACATCGATGGTCAATGGTCCAGCGGCGGTGCCAGCTACCCGGTGCTGAACCCGGCCAATGGCGAGTTGATCGTCCAGGTCCAACGCGCGGGCGCTGAAGAAACCAACCTGGCCGTTGCCGCCGCCGAGCGCGCCTTGCCGGCCTGGCGCAAGCTGACCGCCAAGGAGCGCAGCGTGCGTCTCAAGCGCTGGAGCGAGTTGATGCTGAGCAACCAGCACGAGCTCGCCACCTTGCTCAGCCGCGAGCAGGGCAAGCCGCTGGCCGAAGCCATGGGCGAGGTGGTCTATGCCGCCAGTTTCCTCGAGTGGTTCGGTGAAGAGGCCAAGCGTGCCTATGGCGATGTGATCCCGAGCCACAAGGCCGATGCGCGGATCATCGTCACCAAGGAAGCCATCGGCGTAGTCGCCGCCATCACCCCGTGGAACTTCCCGCTGGCGATGGTCACCCGCAAGGTCGGCCCGGCCCTGGCCGCCGGTTGCACGATGATCCTCAAACCTTCGGAAGAGACGCCGCTGTCGGCCTTTGCCCTGGCGGTACTGGCGGAACAGGCGGGGATTCCGGCCGGGGTGTTCAATATCGTCTCCGGCGACGCGGTGGCCATCGGTGGTGCGCTGCAAGCCTCATCGGTGGTGCGCAAGCTGTCTTTCACCGGCTCGACCCGTACCGGCAAGCTGCTGATGCGTCAGGCCGCCGACACCTTGAAAAAGGTCTCGTTGGAACTGGGCGGCAACGCGCCGTTTATCGTGTTCGACGACGCCGACCTGGACGCGGCGGTGAAGGGCGCGATGGCTTCGAAGTTCCGCAACACCGGGCAGACCTGTGTCTGTGTGAACCGCTTTTTCATCCAGGACGGTGTCTACGAGGCCTTTACCACCAAGCTGGCGGAGGCGGTCAAGGCCCTGCGGGTCGGCAATGCGCTGGACGGCGAGACCGAGCAGGGGCCGCTGATCAACAGCGCCGCCTTGAGCAAGGTCGAGCAGCATGTCGGCGATGCGTTGGAGAAGGGCGCCAGGCTGTTGTGTGGCGGTCGTCGGCATGCCCTCGGCGGGACCTTTTTCGAACCGACCATCCTCACCGACGTTGGCGACGGCATGCTGATCGCCCAGGAAGAGACCTTCGGTCCGGTGGCAGCGTGCTTCCGCTTCAAGGACGAGGCCGAGGTGCTGCGCCGGGCCAATGACACGCCATTCGGTCTCTCGGCGTATTTCTACAGCCGCGATATCGGCCGCGTCTGGCGCATGGCCGAAGGTCTGGAGGCCGGGATGGTGGGGATCAACGAAGGGATCATCTCCACCGAAGTGGCGCCGTTTGGCGGTATCAAGGAATCGGGCCTGGGACGTGAAGGCTCGCATTACGGTCTGGACGATTACCTGGAAATCAAATACCTGTTGATGGGCGGCCTCTAAGGCACCGCCGCCCCACGCCCCCCTGTAGGAGCGAGCTTGCTCGCTCCTACAGGGGGGCGTGGGGCGGGCGCGGTATCGGGTTTCAGTTCTCCTTTTTTGCGTTGCCTCTGAACACGACCGGGGATTGCATCGGGACTTGAGTCAGGGATTGCTCACCAGGCTCAACCACTCGGTAAACAGCCGCACTTTCGACAGCCCCTGCTTGTCGTTCGCCACATCCAGCCAATAGCCATACGGCCCGACCACCTCCACCGGAGTGATGGGCAGCAGGCTGCCATTGGCCAGTTCCTTGACGATCATCTGTCGATCGATCACCGCCAACCCACCGCCGGCCAGCGCGGTGTTGATCACCTGGTCCAGGGTGCTGAATTCCAGCCCTTGCCGGGCATCCACGTCCTCACGACCCATGGCCGCCAGCCAGTTCTCCCAGACCTTGAGACGCTTGCCATCGTGCAGGATATGCAGCAGGGGCGAGTGGTGCAGGTCCGGCGCCTCGCCCCGCTCGAACAGCTCCGGGCTCGCCACGGCGATATGCCGCTCCATCACCAGCAGCTGGCTGCCGCAATGCGCGGCCGCCTCCAGGCCGAAACGGATCTGGCAGTCGACCTCGGCCAGGCTGTCATGACTGGCCTGGTTGGTCACGCTGAGGCTGATATCCGGGTAGCGCTGGCAGAACGCCCGCAAGTGCGCCGACAACCAGCGGGTGGCCCAGGTCGGCGGCGCGAGAATGCGCAGGCGCTGGCGCAGGTTGGGTACTCGCACGGCTTGCAGGGCACGTTCGATATGATCGAAGGCATCGCCCAGCTGCGGCGACAGCGCCGTTCCCGATTCGGTCAGCGACAAGCCCCGGGGCGTGCGCACGAACAAGGCCACGCCAAGGTAATCCTCGAGCTGCTTGATCTGTCGGCTGACCGCGCCCTGGGTCACGTTCAGGGACGCGGCAGCCTGGCTGAAGCTGCGATGCCGGGCGACTTCCTCGAACACGCGCAGCATGTTCAGCGAGGGCAGTTGACGCATGAAATGGATACTCCAGACCGGCTGACATACACCTGAAAAACACCGTGTTGAAGCACGGGGTCGACCTGTGTGGAGTCGGTTTATTGTTGTTCTTTGAAGTGCTTTTTTCGTAGGAGGTATCTGACTATCAGCGGCGGGACGATGCAAGCATTGCTTGCGGCTGTTGCATGAAATAGTCGGCGGGAGTGGAAAAAGGTGGGAGAGCCCAGGTGCTCTCCCACAAAGATGCGCAATGAAATGAGCAGATCATATGTGGGAGCCGGCTTGCCGGCGATGGCGTCCGGATGGACACCGCAAGGCTCAAGGGCCTCATCGCTGGCAAGCCAGCTCCCACATCAGGCAGAGCAATCAGAAGTAGTAGCCGATGTTCACATATAGCTGGTTTTTCCAGAGATCGGTACCGCCGGCCGCGAGGCTCTGGGTATAGCTGCTGCCACCGATATAAGGATCGTTCTTGCCGATCAGCCATTCGGTGGCGACCCAGAATTTGCTCACCGAAAACGAGGTGCCGAGGATCAACCGTTGCGAGGTCTTGAAGTCGTCCGCCGATTTGTCGAACGCGCTGTAGTTGGCGTACAGCTTGATCCCGCTGATCTGGTCGAGCAGGTATTTGCCGTCGACGTCGTAGCTCAGATCGGCGACATAGAGATTACCGCGGCTGGCGACGTTGAAGGTGCCGTCATAGCCGCCGAAGGTCACCACCTCGTTGCTGCCCGGATTGCGTGGCGACATCTGCTGGCGCGCCGCCTGCAATTGCACACCCCACGGGCCGTCCTTGCCCAGGTAGTGGATGGCCACGGCATTGCGGCGGCCGTCTTCACGAGTGTCGCGGTTCTCCAGGGTCGAGGTCAGGCCCGAAAGCCCGACCTCGGACTTCCAGTTACCCAGTTGCATGGCCTTGGCCAGGCGCACCACGGCGGTGTTGCGCTCCTGGTTGTCGCTGCCATTGGTCACATAGCTGTCGGCCCGGGAAACCACGGTGGAGTAGGTATCGCCGTTGCTGGTGCCGCGCCCTTGCAGGGCCGGGCGCAGGTAGAAGCCGGCTTGCAGGTTCCAGTCGCCGCTCTGCTGGATGTACTTGGCGCCGACCTGTTCCACATCTTCCAGGCCGACCACGTTGCCCAGGGTTTCATAGAAGGTACTGCCGAAGTAGGGTTGCAGGCCGAACGGAATCTGGTTCAGGCCGACCTGCACCTGCTGGTCCGGGTTGAATTTGTAGCCAACCCAGGCGGTCTCGGCGAACTGCACCGCGCCGATGCGATCGGTGTACTGGTAAGGGTAGGAGCGCCCGTAGAAGCGGTACTTGGCGGCGGCGATCCAGGTGTCGGAGTTGTACTTGGCGGTGAGGAACGCGGTGTCGAAGTCGAACTTCTGGATATCGCGATCCGGCGCATAGTCCCAGCGGTAGCGGACGGCGCCGCCGATGTCCAGGTTGTCGGTGACCTGGATCGCCATCGCGGGGCTGGAAAGGGCGCCCAGCAGCGCCAGCGGGGTTAATGAGCGCAAGGCCCGGGTGGTGTTCAAGTTCATGGTCGCTCCGTCTCTTCTCTAGGTTTATTGTTGGCAACAGCCATCCCGGCCACGGCAAAAGCGCGGTCTGGATGAAAGGGGTAGGGCCCGCTACGACGGAGGCTGTGAACAGCGTCCAGGCGCTAGCGGGCCATGAGGGTCAGGCGCCGGCGGCACTCAGGCCCGGTGCCGGTCCCGCCTGGGTTGGCGGTCGTATCGAAGCTCCGGGCGCGGCGGCCAGCAGGGTCTGGGTATAGCTATGCCGAGGCTGCAACAGCACCTGCTCGGCGGTGCCGTACTCGACCACTTCGCCCTGGCGCATCACCGCGATGTGATCGCTGATCTGCGCCGCCACGCGCAGGTCGTGGGTGATGAACAGGATGCTCAGGTTCAGCCGTTGCTGGAGTTCGGCGAGCAACTCCAGCACCTGTTTCTGCACCGAGACATCCAATGCCGAAACGCTTTCATCGGCAATCAGGACCTGCGGGCGCATGGCCAGGGCACGGGCGATGCCGATGCGCTGGCGTTGGCCGCCGGAGAACTGTCGGGGCTTGCGTTTCAGCGCGTCGCGCTTGAGGCCGACCTGCTCCAGCAGGTCACCGGCTTCGGTCCAGGCGTCCTTGGCCGACAGGCCTCGCAGTTGCGCGGCGCGGGCGATGATGTCGCCGACCCGATGGCGCGGATTGAGCGAGCCGTAGGGGTCCTGGAAAATCATCTGGATTTGCCGCCGACCCCGGGTCAGCGCCGCGCCCTTGAGTGCGAGGAAGTCGCTGTCGCCGAGCCAGACATGCCCGCTGTCGCTGTCCACCAGGCGAATCGCCGCCTTGACCAGGGTGCTCTTGCCCGAGCCGGACTCGCCGACAATCGCCAGGGTCTTGCCCCGTGGCAGTTGCAGCGAGACATCCTTGAGTGCACAGACCTGGCGTCCTTCGACGTGGTAGGTTTTGTTCAGGTGTTCGATCCGCAGCGCCATCTCACCGTCGGCGCAGGGCACATGCAGTTCCGGGTTCAGGGCCGGGACCGCGGCAATCAGCTTGCGTGTGTAAGGATGGCGGGGCGCTTGCAAGACCTGGTCGCGCTCGCCGATTTCCACCAGTCGACCGCCTTCCATCACCGCAATGCGGTCGGCGATTTCCGCCACTACGCCAAAGTCATGGGTGATGAACAGGATGCCGTGCTGGCCGCGCCCGCGCAGTTCGCGGATCAGCTTGAGGACCTGGGCCTGGGTGGTGACATCCAGGGCGGTGGTCGGTTCATCGGCGATCAGCAGGTCCGGATTCATGGCCAGGGCCATGGCGATGACCACCCGCTGGCATTGGCCGCCGGAAAGCTGATGGGGAAAGCTGTTGGCGATCCGTGCTGGCTCCGGCAACTGGGTCGATTCCAGCAAGGCGAGCATGCGTTCGCGCCGTTCTGCCGCGCCCATCTGCGGAGCGTGGATCTCGAAGATTTCCTCCACTTGCCGACCGATACGGATCGCCGGGTTGAGGGCCGCCATGGGCTCCTGGAAAATCATCGCAATGCGGTTGCCACGCAGGCCGCGCAACTGCGCTTCGGCCATGCTGCAGATGTCCTCGCCGAGGAAATCGATCCGTCCTTCGCTGTGCCGCAGGCCCTTGGCGTAGTCGCCCATGATGGCCCCGGACAGCACCGATTTGCCCGAGCCGGATTCGCCGATCACGCAGAGGATTTCACCCTTGCGCACGTCCAGGTCGATTTTCTGCACTGCATGGCTGCGGTCGGCGCCCGGCGGCAGTTCAATGGACAACCCCTCGACGCGCAATACTTGTTGGCTGCTCATACTCAACTCCTTGTGCCTTTCTGGGCGTGTTCGTCCAGGCCGTCCGCCAGCAGGCTGAGGCCAAGCATCAGGGTGGAGATGGCAATGCACGGGAAGATCACCAGATGCGGGAAAGCGATGGCCATGCTGCGGCCTTCGTTGATCATGCCGCCCCAGTCCGGGGTGGGCGGTGGCAGGCCGAGACCGAGGAAGCCGAGAGCGCCGATCATGATCGCGGTGTAGCCGATACGCAGGCAGAAATCGACGATCAGCGGGCCGCCGCAGTTGGGCAGGATTTCCACGGTCATGATCCGTAGCGCGCCTTCGCCCTGGGTGATGGCGCTGAGCACGTAGTCGCGGGAACGCAGGTCCATGGTCAGGGCGCGCATGATCCGGAAGATCGCCGGGGCGCTGGTGAAGGTCACCGCGATCAGGATATTCAGCGCCGAGGCGCCGAGGGCGATGATGATCACGATGTACAGCACCAGCACCGGGAACGACAGCACGGTGTCGGCGATATAGGACAAGACCGAGTCGACCCAGCCATTGAAGTAGCCGGCGCACAGGCCCATGGCGATGCCAAAGGCGAACGCGGTAAGGGTCGCCAGGGTTGACCAGAGCAACACCGTGCGGGTGCCCCAGATCAGCCGCGAGAGAATATCGCGGCCGAGCACATCGGTGCCCAGCAGGAAGGTCTGGCCGCTGCCGTCGTTGCTGAACGGGGTCAGCAGCGGGGTGAAGCTTTCCAGCGGGTCATGGGGCGCCAACCAGGGGGCGAAGATCCCGAGGATCACCCAGCCGCCCACCAGGCACAGACCCAGGGCCGCCAAGGGGTTCTTGAATGCATGCAGAAGGTTCATCGGGCGCTCCCGCCAAGGCTGCGCAAGGTGATGCGCGGGTTGAGCCAGGTATAGGCCAGGTCGGAGAAGATCTTGGTCGTGCCCACCACCAGCGCACTGATCATGGCGCAGGCCTCGATCAGGTAGACGTCATGGTTCAGCGAGGCGGTGTAGAGCAGCGAGCCGAAGCCCTTGTAGGCAAAGAACACCTCAACCACGATGACGTTGGACAGCAGCCACGGGATGTACAGCATGATCACCGTGATCGGTGCGATCAGCACATTGCGCAGCGCATGGCGCAGCACGATGCGCGCGGTCGAGGCGCCCTTGAGGCGGGCGGTGCGGATGTACGGTGCCTGCATCACTTCGACCATCGACGCCCGGGTGATCCGCGCCAGGTAGCCGACGCCGAACAGGCACAGAACCATCAGTGGCATCGCCAGCTGCAGGGCGCTGAAACCGTCGCTCATGCTGCTCACACCCGGCAGCCAGTTGAGCCAGAAGACGAAGATCGCCGAGACGAACACCGCGCTGGCAAAGTCCGGGATCGAGGTGGTGACGATGGACAGGAACGACACCAGGCGGTCCAGCGGCGAGCCCTGGCGAATCCCGGCCAGCACGCCGAGGGTCAGCGCCACGGGGACCATGATCAGCAGCGCGAGACCGGCGAGCATCAGCGTCTGTCCCAGATTGGGCAGCAGCAGGTCCATCACCGGCTCGCGAAAGTGCACCGAGGTGCCCCAGTGGCCGCTGACGAAGTCCTTCAGCCACACCAGGTAACGCCACAGGAACGGTTGGTCGTAGCCATGCTCGGTGAGCCAGGCGGCGCGTTGGTCGGCGGCGGAGTAGGGACCCAGGACGTTGATCGCAACGTCCTCGATATTCAGCTCCAGGGCGAAAAAAACGATCAGTGACACCGACAATAAAGTCGCTGCCAGGGCCAGTAGCTTGCGCCACAGAAAATCAGCCATGTTTGCATGCTCCGGCTATACAGTTGCCGGCTCGCCGCACCGGGGTGGGCGAGCTCATTGTTTCAGAGGTCGGATCAGGCGCTGAGCCAGGTTTCGTTCATCGGGTAGAAGTCCGATGGGTGGACCTGGAAGCCTTGGACCTTTTGCGACGTGGCGGTGAACTTGTCGGCCCAGAACGGCTGGATCATGACGCAGGCGTCCTGGAGGATCTGCTCCACGCTTTGCATCGCCAGGGCGCGCTGTTTCGGATCGACGATACCCATGGCCTTGTCCAGGGCGGCGTCGAAGGCCGGGTCGTGGTAGTGGCTTTCGTTCCAGGCGCCGCCGCTGCGGTAGGCCAGCTCCAGGGACATCACCCCCAGCGGGCGATGGGCCCAGTAGGTGAGGCTGAAGGCGGCTTTGTCCCAGATCGGCCAGTACTGAGTGGCGGGAATCACCTTGAGGTTGATGCGGATACCGGCCTCCAGGCAGTTCTGCTGGAGGATCTGCGCGGTGTCCTGCTCGTAGCGACCCTGGGTGTTGCCGACGATCAGGTCGATGTCGATGCCCTTGGGGTGTCCTGCCTCGGCCAGCAGCGCCTTGGCCTGGGCCACGTCGCGGGTACGCTTGGGCAGCGGAAAGTATTCCGGGTGCGACGGCGCCACATGGTGGTCCTCGCCCAGGGTGCCCATGCCGCGATAGGCGATCTTGAGCATTTGCGCGTTGTCGGCGCAGAGCGCCACGGCCTTGCGGATGCGCAGGTCGTCGAACGGCTTCTGGTCCACGGCCATGCGCATCACCACGGTCTGCGCTGATTTGCAGGTCAGCAGCTTGGCGTTGGGCAGGCGCTTGGCCAGGTCCAGTTCGGCCACGGTGACCCGGTACAGCACGTCGACTTGCCCGGCTTGCAGAGCGGCCAGTTGGGTGGACACGTCGGTGCCCATGTCGACATAACGCAACTCGTCGAGATAGGCCGGCTTGCCCCAGTAATCGGCGCGCTTGGCGAAGGTGGCCTGCTTGTTCACGGCGAACGAGGTGAGCTTGAAAGGACCGGTGCCGAGCGGGTTTTTCGACCAGTCGTCACCGGCCTTGAAGCTGCGATGGACGATGGCACAGGTGAAGGCGTTGAGCATTTCCGGGATCGCCAGGATCGGCCGCTTGAGCACCAGTTTGAACTGGTAAGGCCCGAGTTTTTCGAAGGCGGCGATGTCCTGGAACGCGGTGCGGTTGACCGACTTGGACTCGGCGCCGGTCCAGCGTTGGAAGTTGTGCTCGATGTCGTCGGCGTTGAAGGCGTCGCCGTTGCTCCACTTGACGTCCTGGCGCAGGTTGAAGACCCACTCCTTGAGATCGTCCGAGGGCTTCCAGCTTTCGGCCAGGTACGGATGGGTGATGTTCTGCGCATCGACCCAGGTCAGGTATTCCAGGCTGTTGCGCATCAGGTTCGAGGCTTCGATCCAGGTGATAAGCATCGGGTCCTGGATTTCCTGGATGGCGCAGGCAAAGCGCAGGCTGCCGCCATTGCGTGGCGGCCCGGCCTCAGCGGCCTGGGCCGAGTCGCTGAACAGCACCGGGCCGAGGAAGCTGCCGGCGCTGGCGGCGGTGATGCCGAGCAGGGTGGCGGTGTGGAGGAATTGCCGGCGGCTGATCTGGCCGCGCTTGGCTTGGGTGCACAGGTCGTCCATGGCTGGATGCGGCGCGGAGCCGTCCAGGGTAGTCAGGTCTTTCATGAGCCTCTCCGATACTGGGGCGTAAGTGCGTCTTTTGGGTGCCACTGCGAACAGAGGGTTGGCAGCTAGCGCTGGCGATCCAGGGGGGACCCGTGATCGGTCAGGCAAAACGTCGACGGCAGATCAAAGCGCGGAGCATTCAGGAGGCGGGACGTGAGGTTGGACATGGTGCGGCTCTCGTGTTGTTTTTATTTGAGATGCTCGCAGTTTTGTCATCTGGCTCCGGATGAACAAACGATAAATTCAGCGTAGGAAAATTCCTAAAACGCACATTACTGATTGTCCTCCCGCGCCAGACACGCTCCTGATGGCCCTCCCCTGTTCTCCTGACTTGTGTAGGAGCGAGCTTGCTCGCGATGGTCGTGAACGATAACGCGGGGTGTCTGATGGCCAGCGGTGCCCTTGCGGCCATCGCCGGCAAGCCGGCTCCTACAGGTCATGCGGTGGTTTCACGAACCCATGCCGCAGGGTTCAACTCGGCATCAGGCGCGGGTCGAACGGATAGTCCGAGAGCAGCTCGATACCGTGTTCGTGGATATAGATCTGTTCTTCGAGCTTGACCCCTTCACCGCCTTCGTCATGCCCGATATAGCTTTCCACGCAGATGGTCATGCCCGCCTCGAACACCCCGTCATAGCCCAGTGCATCGATGTCCTCGCGGTGCACCACGTAGGGGTATTCACCGGTCATGCCAACCCCATGGGCCAGGGCGAAATAACGGTTGGCCTTGTAGTGGTCGGGGATCTTCCAGGCCAGCTCCGCATACTCCTTGAAGCTGCGCCCGGCCTTGAGCATTTCCATATTGGTCTGCACCTGTTCATAGGCCAGCTTGTACAGCTCCTGCTGCTTGCGCGTGGCGGCCTGTTCGCCGCAGAGAAAGGTTCGTGAGAAGTCCGCGTAGTAGCCGAAACGACCGACCACATCGGTGTCCAGCGCCACCAGATCGCCGGCTTCGATGGGGCGCGTGCTGCATTCCTGGAACCAGGGATTGGTGCGTGGGCCGGAGGAGAGCAGACGGGTTTCCACGTAGTCGCCGTCAGTAGCGATCACATGCTGGTGCAGGTGCGACCAGAGTTCGTTTTCGCTGATACCGGGCTGGAGCTTGCTTTCCATCAGCTTCACGCCGGCTTCGGTGGCGCGCAGGCTGGCGCGGATCATCTTCAGCTCGTTCGGCACCTTGATGCAGCGCGCGCGTTCCAGCGGCTCCTGGGCATCGAAGACCTGGTAGCCGAGCTTTTGCAGCTCGAAGGCCGCCGCCGAGGTGGCGCTCTCGATGGCAATGCGTTTGCCACCACCGCATTTGCGCACCAGGTCGTCGATTTCGGCGGCCCAGTCGGCGGTGACAGTGCTCAGGAAACTGTCGCAGAAGTAGTAGGAAATCGCCTTGGCTGGCCGCACTTCATCGACGGTATTCAATGACGCGGCCAGGTGCAGGCAACCGCCGAATTCGAAGACCACCACCGGGCCTTCGGCGGGAATAAAGGCATAACGCGCCGGGTTACGCGCCGAGTACACCTGCATGTTGCGCGAGCCGGTGGCGTAGCGCATATGGGTCGGGTCGAACAGCACGCAGGCGGCGTAGTCGCGTTTTTTCAGCTCGTTGCGTACTCGTTGCAGGCGGTCCAGCTGGATCTGCTGGATCTCGGCGTAGGTGGGTTCGCAGTCGGCGGGGTTGCGGTTGGGGCCGAAAAGACTCATGGAGTGTTCCTCGCTAATACCGGTCGGTGATGGAAATTCGTTCTTATAGGAATCGCATGTTCTGTGTAGGAGCGAGCTTGCTCGCGATGGCCGCAAGGGCGCCGCTGGCTGTCAGGCGCCCCGCGTTATCGTTCACGACCATCGCGAGCAAGCTCGCACCTACAGGGGCGGTGCTGGGGCGGTCAGTCAAGCAGTTGGTCGCTACGCACCCGGCTGCGTTCGGCTTGCAGATGGGCTTCGGAGAGCCGTCCGTAGAGCTGCTTGGTACGCTCGGCGCGGCCGATGATTCCGGGCTTTTCCGAGTAGGCGAAGATCGCGGTATTGCGCTCGACCGCGCCCTCGACGCGGGTCACCCGGTGCACCGAAAAGCGCCCCTTGAAGATCTGCAGGTCGCCGGGATTGAGCTCCAGGTACTTCACCCGGCTGCGATCCTCACCCCGTACCACCTGGCCCACCGCGCCGAGGTTTTCCGCCGTGCGCGAGCGGATCATCGGCGCGTATTCGAACAGACCGCCGGCCTCGGGCTTCTGGGTCATCATGCTGACGATGAATTCGTTGGTGTCGAAGTGCCAAGGCTGCTGGGAGCCCTCCGGCATCACATTGATCACCAGGCCGGCAAAGGGGTCGGCATATTCGAAAATCTCAGGTTCCCCCAGGCAGGCACTGATGAAACGTTTCATCATCGGCGAGACGTAGAGCCGGTGAATGATCGCGTCCGGGGCGATCATGTCGCGGGTCACAAAGCCGCTGGTGCGCTCCATGAAGGTGCGGCGCGGGTCTTCCGCCGACAGGGAGGGATCGTCTTCGGTGAAGTAGGCGTTGACCTTGCGCACTGAATAAAACGTCTTGCCCGAGAGCGCCTGGCCTTCGAGACGGGCCTGTTCCAGTACTTCAGGGCGCAGGAAGTTTTTCAGCAGGCAGCAACCGTCGACGGCCAGTTCGGCACGGGCGTGATTGATCAGTGCCTGTAATTGGACATGGCCCGAATCATGAATGGGATAACGTTCGGTGTTGACGATATCGCGGATATCACCGACTTCGGCATCGGCAAGTTGAAGGCTCATTTCGGGCTCCTGAAGTTAACGATCATTAGTCGCCAGTGCAAGGTTCGAAGTTGTCTCGGCGTTGAATCGATAGTTACTTAAAAACAGGAGTAATAGAAATGATGAGTTACGATCGAATCCATCGGCGGGAGCGATAGTTATGTCAGGTCATCTGGACGGATCATTGCTCAAGGTGTTTGTGGCGATTATTGAATGCCAGGGTTTTTCGGCGGCCGCCGAGCGCCTGCATAAAACCCAGTCGACCATCAGTCAGAGTCTGCAACGGCTGGAAGAGGTGGTGGGCACGCCGCTGATCTACCGCACCAGCCGCAGCATCAGCCTGACCCCCAGCGGCGAGACCTTTCTGATCTATGCGCGGCGCATCCTCAAGTTGCACAACGAGGCGATCAATGCCGCCCATCTGCCCAATGACTTCGCCTGCATCCATGTCGGGATGCCCGAGGACTACGCGCAATACTGCCTGGCCGGGGTCTTGCGCGATTTTCGCGAACACTTTCCCAAGGTCCGTCCGGACGTTTGCTGTGAGGCCTCGGTGGCCCTGGTCGGGCGCTTGCAGCGTGGTGAGCTGGACCTGGTACTCGGCGTGCAACATGCCAACTTGCAACAGGGCGAGTTTCTCTGCGACGAACCGCTGGTCTGGGTGACCGCTGACGACCGCGCCTGGGCTGATGACCCGTCGGTGCCGCTGGCGGTGTATGCCGAGGGCTGTGCTTTTCGCGCCAATGCCATCGACGCCCTGGCCGAGGCCGGTCGGGCGTGGCACGTGGTCTACACCAGCCAGAGCCCACGAGGGATCGGCGTGGCCATCGAAGGCGGTGACACTGTGGGAGTGACCGCCCGCCGCTTGGTGCCGGAAGGCTGGCGGATTCTCGATGAGCGGGACGGTTTTCCAGCTATCGAGCCAGCCCGCCTGATGCTCTGGCGTTCGTCGGCCTGCCAGGAGCCGGGGCTCGATGCGATGGTGGAGATGCTCGGGCGCCAGTTGCGACGTTCAGACCGGCTCTTGGAGCAGCGGCCGACGGCGCTGGTGGCGGGCCATGACCTGCAGTAACAGCAGGCTGGCGAGGACCCCGCCGGCGATCCAGGCATGGATGATGGCGAACGAGCCGCTGGCTTGCAGCAACAGGCCGTTGAGCCAGTTCGCGCTGGCGCTGCCCAGACCGTAGCCGACCATGCTCAGGCTCACCACTTGCAGGCTTTGCACGGGTGTCAGGCGCGCGCTGAGGTAGGCGGCCATCAGGCCCCAGACCGGAAAGTAGAACAGCGCGAACAGCCCGGCGGCCAGCCAGGTCAGTAGCAGACCGGGGTGCAACAGTAGGCCGAGCATGGCCAGGCCGAAGGCGCCGATGCTGATGGCCATCACCCGCAACGCCCCCCAGCGGTCAGCCAGTGACCCCAGCGATATCCCGCCCAGTGCGCCACAGGCGCCGATCAAGGTCCAGAGCGAACCGGTGACCTGCGGGCCGGCACCCAGGCGTTCAGTGACGAAGGCCGAGAGGAAGTTGAGGAATGGGCCACTGATACTGCCGATAAACCCACTGAGCAGCAGGATATGCACGGCGATGGGTTGTTCCAGGCATAAGCGCAGCCAGTGCCTGAGTACCCGGCTCAGCGAGATGGCCGTCATGGGGCGGGTATCCGGGTGGTGGCCAAGGGGGGCCAGGGCCCAGAAGGTCAGCAGGGTGACGATCAATGTGAGTCCGGCGCAGATCAGCCAGAATGCGCCCAGGGAAATACCCTGGAGCAGGGCGATCAGGATGCCATTCAGGCAGATGGCAAAGGCCGCCCCGGAAGACGCCAGGCCCAGCACCCGACTGCGGTGCGACGGGGGAATCACCTCGCTGGCCAGGGCGGCAATCGCGTTCCAGTTGGACACCGCGCAGGCTGAGACCAGCGCCAGGCATAAGGCAAAGGGCAGGACCCAGGGCGTGGCCACCGCCAGCGCCAGCAGCAGCGGGCTGAGCAGCATGGTCAGGCGCACCATGTTCAAGGGGCTGATCCAGGCGGCGGCGATCCCGCTGGCAATCGAGGCCCCCATATAGAAGAGTTGCAGCAAGGCGGCGATGGAGGCGGCCTGGCTGTAACTCAGGGAGAAGTGCTGGCGGATCTCGGGTAACAAGGCGGAATAAAGGAAAATACTGAAACCGTGGGTGCTGGCATTGCAGCAGGTAAATATAAAAGCGAGCAGGCCAATAGTTCTGGCGGGGATGTTTTTACTGATTGCCATTGCGCGGCCCGAAAAAATAAGTTGTTGGGAGGGGTGCAACACAGTGGGGCGAAAGTGGGAATGGCGCCCAATGTAAGTGCGTGGAAACTTTCTATTTAAAGTTGTAGGGCAGGGTAGCGTTTATAAGTTGAAAAGAACCAGTGCTGAATACTCATGGGGCGTGTGCGAAATACTCGTGCTATTTATCTATCGGCGACAGTTTTCTTGCAAAAGCGACCTTGAACCGATCAACCTGTAGGAGCGAGCTTGCTCGCGATGGTCGTCAACGATGACGCGGGGTATTGGCTATATCGCGGCGCCTTCGGGCTCATCGCGAGCAAGCTCGCTCCTACAGGATTGCTGGCGGGGAGGTGGTGTTTTTTGTAGGACGATAGACAAAAAGGAATGTTACCCACCCCGGCCCCATGCGATGCTTGTGGCTGTCCGACCCTTGGTGAGTGTCTTTTCTTGAAACGCAAAATGCCCGCGCTCAATGCGCTCAAAGCCTTCGAAGTGGCTGGCAGCACCGGCAGCTTTACCCGCGCCGCCGAGCTGCTGAACGTGACCCAGAGCGCCGTCAGCCGCCAGGTGCGTCAGCTTGAGGAGCAACTGGGCGAAAGCCTGCTGGAGCGCCGTCATCACCATCTCGAATTGACCAGTGCCGGGCGGGTGTTGCTGCGCGCGCTGCATCAGTCCTTCGACAAGATCGAGATGACCGTGCGCGGCATCCAGGAGAAGAACCACGCCAACCGCCTGCGCATCAATGCGCCGCCGACTTTTACCAGCCGCTGGCTGCTGCCGCGGCTGGGGCGCCTGCGCCAGCAGCATCCGGGGCTGGAGCTGAGCATCACCACGCGTCTGCAGGACAGCCTGGCCGAGACCAGCACCCTGGACTGCGCGATCCGTTTCGGCGATGGCGAATGGGATGGCCTGGACAGCTCGTTGCTGATGCACGAGCGGCATATCGCCGTCTGCTCGCCGAGCCTGTATGCCCGCGAGTTGAGCGGGCAGGAAGAGATCGACCTGAATCGCCTGACCCTGCTACATGTGCTGGCCAAGGAGGACCAGCGCTACCTGACCTGGAAACACTGGCTGGACGCGGCGCGGATCAGCGGCGTCGATACCTTGAGCGGCTATGAATTCGACCTGCTGGACCTGGCGATTCGTGCGGCTATCGACGGTTTGGGCATCACCATCGCCGACTGGCACATGGTGGCCGGCGAACTGGCCTGCGGGCAGTTGACCCAGGTGCTCAACGTGCATGTGGATGGCCACCAGTCCTACTGGCTGGTGACGCGGCAGCAACAGACGCAGATCCCTCAGTTGCAGATTTTCAGCCAGTGGTTGCAGGAAGAACTGGAGCTGGCACGACGGCATCTTGAACCGTCGACGGCGGCGCCGATGCCCGTTATCTGAAGGTGTACACGGACCTTGTAGGCGCCGGCTTGCTGGCGATGCAGGCGCCGCGGTGCATCAGTTACCCCGCGTTATCGTTCATCGCCAGCAAGCCGGCTTCCACAGGTCGAGGTGCTGTCCGGCGGTAACCTGCATTTTTTGAATGTTTACCGCTTGAATTAATCGTTTGTTCATCCCGCGCCGGATGACAAGACTGCTGGCTCTCAGATAAGAAAAGTACGAGAACCAGTACATGTCCACCCAGCGCAATTTTGTTAACGGCCAGTTCGTCGAACCCGCCGGTACAGCCCGGATCGCGGTCTACAACCCGGCCACCGAAGCCTTGATCGACCACGTGCCGGCCGCCACCTCCGGCGAAGCGGTCGAGGCCGTCGAGGCCGCCGCCGCCGCCCAGAAACGCTGGGGAAAACTCACCAGCATCGAACGCGCCGAGCATCTGCGCAGCTTTGCCAGCGCCCTGGAAGCCTGCGCCGAAGACATCGGCCAGGCCCTGGCGGCGGAGTCTGGCAAGAGCGTCGCCGACGCCAGCAACGAAGCCCGTTATGCCGCGCAGATCACCCGCTACCACGCCGAATGGGCGCGGCGCATCGAAGGCGAGATCATTCCCAGCGATACCCCGGATGAAAACCTGTTTCTGCAGCGTGAGCCGATCGGCGTCGTTGCTTGTCTGATTCCGTTCAACTACCCGGTCTACACCCTGCTGCGCAAGATTGCCCCGGCGCTGATCGCCGGTAATACCGTGGTGGTGCGTCCGAGCAACAACACGCCGATCTCGGCATTTGAAATCGCCCGGGCCGTGCAGCAATCCAGCCTGCCCGCCGGGGTGGTGAATATTCTCACCATGGACCATGACACCGCCGCCAGCGTCTGCACCCACAAGGCTGTCGGCCTGATCACCCTGACCGGCAGCGTCAACGCCGGGCGCATCGTGCTTGACTACTGCAAGGCCAATATCGCCAAGCCCTCCCTGGAGCTGGGCGGCAAGACCCCGGCGATCATCGAGGCCGATGCCGACCTGGAACAGGCCGCCAGCGCCATCGTCACCTCCAAGACCACCCACTGTGGCCAGCTGTGCACGGCGGTGGAGCGGGTCTATGTCCACGAAAGCGTGCACGACCGTTTCCTCGCGCTGCTGAAAGAGAAAATCAGCGCGGTACGGTTTGGCGACCGTGCCGCGGACGCCAGCCTGATGGGGCCGCTGGTCAATGCCAGCTCACGGCGCAATATCCACGCCATGGTCGAGCGTGCCGTGGCCGCCGGCGCGGTGCTGGAAACCGGTGGTGTGATCCCCGAAGGCGCGGGGCATTTCTACCCGCCGACCCTGCTCAGCGGCTGCCGCCAGGATATGGAAATCGTCCAGGAAGAAATCTTCGGCCCGGTCCTGCCGGTGCTCAAGTACCGTGATATCGACGAGGCGCTGGCCATGGCCAACGATCATCAGTTCGGCCTGTCGTCGGTGCTCTATACCGAGAACTACCGCACCGCGATGAAAGTGGCGAATGCCATCGAGTCCGGCGAGCTCTACGTCAACCGCACCCCGGCCGATCCCTACCAGGGTTTCCACGCCGGCTGGAAACGTTCCGGCCTGGGCGGCGATGACGGCAAGCATGGCATGCTCGAGTTCACCCAGACCCGACTGGTGGTCATGAAGTACTGAGACAGGCTTTACGCGACACGCTATTCCAATAACAACAATCGATAGAGAAGGGCGACCGTGCACTGCCGGATCGCCCGAGGTCCCAGTACATGTCCAAGCCTGCTGCTGTTCAGGTTCACGCCGCCGCCACGTCCGCGCAAAGCGACAAGGGCAGCCGTTATTTCCAACTGATGTTGCTGGTGCTGGCCGCCGGTGCGATCTATCCGATCCTCTACCTGCGTCAGGTCTACCAGACCACCATGCTCGCGGTGTTTCATATCAATCACAGCGAGCTGGGTTACCTGTACTCGATGCTCGGGACTATCTTCCTGCTCAGCTACCTGCCCAGCGGCTGGCTGGCGGATCGCCTGGCACCGCGCTTCCTGATCTTCTTCTCGCTGGTCGCCACCGGCCTGCTGGGGATCTGGTATTCCACCGCGCCTTCCATGAGCGGCCTGATGATCATCTTCGGTTGCTGGGGCCTGACCACCGGCCTGACCTTCTGGGCCTCGGTGCTCAAGCGGGTCAAGATGATCGCCGAGCCGTCCGAGCAAGGGCGTTTCTTCGGCATCCTCGACGGCGGTCGCGGTCTGGTGGAGGCGATGCTCGCCACCGTGGCGCTGGGGCTGTTCGCCTATGCCACCGAGACCCGCGGCGAGTCGGCGGCCGAAGGCTTCAAGCAGGTGGTCTACCTGTACTCCTTTACCTGT
This sequence comes from Pseudomonas sp. GW821-FHT03C07, assembly GCF_059420925.1. Classification (NCBI taxonomy): domain Bacteria; kingdom Pseudomonadati; phylum Pseudomonadota; class Gammaproteobacteria; order Pseudomonadales; family Pseudomonadaceae; genus Pseudomonas; species Pseudomonas sp. GW821-FHT03C07. The sequence continues at coordinate 59,895 of NZ_JBWKUQ010000011.1, read as the reverse complement.
ATCGCCATCGGTTGCGTGCTGGTGTCGCTCAAGGACCCCAAGTCCGTGGCGGCCATTGAAACCCAGGAAGAGAAGGCCGCGCACAATCTGCTCGGCGACCTGACCTTCCTGGTGAAGATCCCCGAATTGTGGCTGGTGACGGCCATCGTGTTCTGCGGTTACCACATCTTCTGGGCCACCTACAGCTTCTCCGACTACCTGCAAGGCAGCGGCATGACCGCGGTCATGGCTGGCACCATCACCACCATCAAATTGTGGATGCGGCCTATCGGTGGCCTCGGTGGCGGCTATCTGGGCGACAAGTTCTCCAATGTTTCAGTGCTGATCGTCGCGTTGCTGCTGGCGACCCTCGGCATCCTCGGGCTGATCGTCTTCCCGGCGCTGGGCAGTATCGGCCTGCTGGTGGCCACGGTGATCTTTATCGGCCTGATGACCTACGCCATTCGCGGCTTGTACTGGGCGATCCTCGACACCTGCAAGATCCCGCTGCGGATCACGGGCCTGGCCATTGGCATTGTCTCGGTGGTCGGCTACCTGCCGGACACCTTTATCCCGTTGATCAACGGTTATCTCACGGAAAACTTCCCTGGCGCCCTCGGTTACCAGCTCTATTTCGGTTACATCGCCTTTATCGGCGGGCTTGGAACCCTGGCGGCCCTGGCGCTGCGTGCGCTGGTCAATAAAAAGGCAGGTGCCTGATATGAAAATCGTCTCCCTGGAAACCCATATCGTCGCCGTACCGCCGCCGCATATCGGTGGCATGTACTGGCTGTTCGTCAAGCTCAAGACCGACTGCGGCATCGAAGGTGTCGGCGAGATCTATGCCGCTACCTTCGGCCCCAAGGCCATGGTGCCGATCATCGAAGACGTGTTCGAGCGCTATCTGCAGGACCAGGACCCGCACCACATCGAGCGCTTCTTCCGCCAGGCCTATTCCAGCGGCTTCACCCAGCGGCCGGACCTGACCATGATGGGCGTGGTCAGCGGCCTGGAGATGGCCTGTTGGGACATCATCGGCAAGGCGGCAAACAAACCGGTCTATGAACTGCTGGGCGGCAAGGTCAACGAGCGTTTGCGCTCCTACACCTACCTGTACCCGGTCAATAGCCGTGGCGAGTACGACTACGATGACCCGGACCTGGCCGCCGAATGCGCGGTGGAGAACATGAAGCTGGGCTTCACCGCCGTGAAGTTCGACCCGGCCGGGCCTTACACCGCCTATTCCGGTCACCAGATTTCCCTGGAAGTGCTGGAACGCTGCGAAACCTTCTGCCGCAAGATCCGCGAAGCGGTGGGCGACAAGTGCGACCTGCTGTTCGGCACCCACGGGCAGATGGTGCCGTCGTCGGCGATTCGCCTGGCCAAGCGCCTGGAGAAGTACGACCCGCTGTGGTTCGAAGAGCCGGTACCGCCAGGCCAGGAAGAGGCCATGGCGCAAGTGGCGGCCAAGACCACGATCCCGATTGCCACTGGCGAGCGGCTGACCACCAAGTACGAGTTCTTCAAGCTGTTGCAGGCCGGCGGTGCGTCGATCCTGCAGATGAACGTGGCGCGCTGTGGCGGCCTGCTGGAAGCCAAGAAGATCGCCAGCATGGCCGAGGCCTACTACGCGCAGATCGCCCCGCACCTGTACAACGGCCCGATCGGCGCGGCGGCCAGTTTCCAGCTGGCGACCTGCACGCCGAACTTCCTGATCCAGGAAAGCATCATGACCTGGGGCGGTTTCCACGCCGAAGTGCTGACCAAGCCGCTGCAATGGGAGGACGGCTACATCATCCCGTCGACCGAGCCGGGCCTGGGGGTTGAGCTGAACATGGACGTGGTGCGCAAGCACACGCCCTACACCGGCCAGCGGCTGCACCTGCAAATGGCGCCGACCCCCGCCGATGTGAAAGACACGTCGCCGGCCAGGGGCTGAGCCATCCTGCCGTCCTGGGACAGGGCGGCGTTTTCAACGAATCAGCGGTAACCTGCATGACATACGACTACATCATCGCCGGCGCGGGCGCCGCCGGTTGCATCCTCGCCAACCGCTTGTCGGCTTCGGGGAAATACACGGTCCTGTTGCTGGAAGCGGGCGGCAAGGACGCCTCGTTCTGGTTCAAGATCCCGGTCGGTTTCGCCAAGATGTATTACAACCCGACCTTCAACTGGATGTACTACAGCCAGCCGCAGAAGCAACTGCATAACCGGGAAATCTATGCACCCCGGGGCAAGGTCCAGGGCGGTTCGGGCTCGATCAACGCCATGGTCTACGTGCGTGGCCAGGCCCATGATTTCGATGACTGGGCGGCCAACGGCAATGACGGCTGGGGGTTCAAGGACGTGCTGCCGTATTTCCGCAAACTGGAAAATCACCCGCTGGGCGATACCGAGTATCACGGCGGCAGCGGGCCGATCAGCATCACGCCGATGCAGGGGCATACGCACCCGATCTGCGATGTGTTTCTCGACGGCTGTGAGCAGCTGGGTTATCAGCGCAGCGACGACTTCAACGGACCGAAGTTCGAAGGCGCGGGGATCTATGACGTCAACACCCGCAACGGCCAGCGCAGCTCCAGCAGCTTCGCCCACCTGCATCCGGCCCTGAGCCGACCGAACCTCACCGTGGAGCACCATGCGCTGGTGGACCGGGTATTGTTCGACAACGACCTGCGGGCCATCGGCATTTCCATCAGCCAGCACGGCGTGGCGCGTTCGTTCAAGGCCAACAAGGAAGTGATCCTGTGTGCCGGTGCGGTGGACACGCCGAAGATCCTGCAACTGTCCGGGGTCGGCGACCAGACACTGTTGAGCGAGCATCGGGTGCCGGTGGTCAAGCACCTGCCCGCGGTGGGGCAGAACCTGCAGGACCACCTGTGCGTGAGCTACTACTACAAGGCCAATATCCCGACCTTGAACGATGAGCTGAGCTCGCTGTTCGGCCAGCTCAAGCTGGGCCTGCAATACCTGCTGACCCGCAAGGGCGCGCTGGCCATGAGCGTCAACCAGGCCGGCGGGTTCTTCCGTGGCAATGAAGAGCAGGCGCATCCGAACCTGCAGATGTACTTCAACCCCTTGTCGTACCAGATTCCGAAGAACAACAAGGCCAGCCTCAAGCCGGAGCCGTATTCGGGCTTCCTGCTGTGCTTCAATCCGTGCCGGCCGACCAGTCGCGGCAGCGTGCGGATCGCCTCGAAGAATCCGGCGGATGCGGCGCTGATCGACCCGAACTACCTGAGCACCGAGAAGGACATCGACGAAGTGTTGCAGGGCAGTCGGCTGATTCGCAAAATCATGCAGGCGCCAGCGTTGCGGGCGATTACTGTCGATGAAGTGTTGCCGGGCAAGGCAGTGAACGACGACGCGGCGATGCTGGAGTATTTCCGCGAGAACAGCGGCTCGATCTATCACCTGTGCGGTTCTTGCGCGATGGGGGCGGACCCGCAGGTGTCGGTGGTCGACAAGCGCCTGAAGGTGCATGGGATGAAGGGGTTGCGGATTGTCGATGCGTCGATCTTCCCCAATGTGACTTCGGGCAATACCCACGCGGCGGTGCTGATGGTGGCGGAGAAGGGGGCTGATCTGATTCTCGAGGAGGCCTGAACGACTGCCTTGCACGAGTAGTGATTCGTATTGAGCCGTCACAATGCTAAAGTCGCTTCTTTTTTTCGGCGGGGAACGGTCATGCGGATGTTAATCGGGGCATTGGCGGTAGTGGCATTGGCGGGCTGCATGGGGCCGGCCATGAACCAGACCCGCACCACCGGGCCGACCAAGAGCTTCACGTCGAGCAAGGCCGAGAATGTCGTTGCCGAGTGCATCCAGTTCTCCTGGCAGGAAGAGGCGGTATTCGGCGTGGACGCAGCGGCCTATCTGCAGCCCGGCTACAAGGGCGGCTCGACCGTCTATACCCGGGGTTCGGAGTTTTTTGCCGATGTCCGTCACGAAGGTACGAACACCGTGGTCGACTACTACGCCACCAACAGCAAGCCGATTGGCGCGAGAAGGCTGGCAGCGGTGGCCACCTGCCTGTAACGCCCTGGTCTTGAAAACACCACAACCCCTGTAGGAGCCAGCTTGCTGGCGATGGCGGCCGAATAGTCGATGCAAGTCTTAGCGGCCTCATCGCCAGCAAGCTGGCTCCTACAAAGGCGGTTTGCTCAGCGCGCCCTTGACTGCCCCCAGCGCGATATTGTGCATCAACGCCTGGTAAGCTGCCGCATCCAGCCCGGCTTCCTCGGTCCAGGCCGGCAGGTTGTTCAGCAGGCAGAGAAAGGTGCGCACGGTGGTCAGGGCCAGGGTGGTGTCGGTTGACAGGCCCAAGGGGCCCAGCAACTTGACCAGATGAGTTTCATAACGCCTGCGCAGGACCAGAATTGCCGCCTGCTGCGCCGCTTCCAGGCAATGGAACTCATGCTCGGCGACCCGGAAGAAATCCCCCTTGGCACGATGCAGGTCCAGGTGCGCGGCGATCAGCTCGTTCAGGCGCTTCTCCGCCGACCGTGCGCTACGCACTGGCTGCGTGACAATCCCCAACAGCTCCAGATGCAGGCTCTCGATCAGTTCGAAGAGCAAGGCCTGCTTGCTCTCGATATGGTTGTAGATCGAGCCCGCCTGGATGCCCAGGTGCCCGGCCAGTTCGCGCAGGCCGACTTGGGCGAACCCGCGCCGGGCAAACAGCGCCACGGCCTTTTCGCGGGTTTGCAGATGGCGCGAGGTCCTGGCCTGAAGCTCGGCTTCAGGCACGGCGGCGAGGGCGCTGCGGGGCATGGCGATCAGCGCTCGTAGGTATGGAAGCCGCGACCGCTTTTACGGCCCAGATAACCGGCGGCCACCATTTCCTTGAGCAACTGCGCCGGCCGGTACTTGGGTTCGTCGAAGCCCGAGTGCAGGCTTTCCATGATCGCCAGCAGGGTGTCCAGGCCGATCAGGTCGGCCAGGGCCAGCGGGCCGATCGGCTGGTTGCAGCCCAACTGCATGCCGGCGTCGATATCCTCGGCGCTGGCCAGGTCCTCCTGGAGTACGAAGATGGCTTCGTTGATCATCGGGCAGAGGATGCGGTTGACCACGAAGCCCGGGCGGTTGCGGGCGGTGACCGCGGTCTTGCCGATCCGCTCGGCCAGGGCCATGGCCTGGGCATGGCTGGCATCGCTGGTCTGCAGGCCACGGATGACTTCCAGCAGGCCCATCATCGGCACCGGGTTGAAGAAGTGCAGGCCGATAAAACGTCCAGGCTTGTCGATGGCGGCGGCCAGTTCGGTGATCGACAGCGACGAGGTGTTGGTGGCGATAATGCACTCGGCGCTGGCCACTTCGGCGACCTGTTTGAGAATGCGCTTTTTCAGTTCGAGGTTTTCCGTCGCCGCCTCGATCACCAGTTCGGCCTGGGCCAGCACGGCGTAGTCGGTGCTCAGGCTGATGCGGCCGAGGGCGGCCTGCTTGTCGTCGTCTGAAAGCACCGCTTTGCGCACTTGCCGGTCGAGGTTGCCGGTCAGGGTCGCCAGGCCTTTGTCCAGCGCCTGCTGCGAGACGTCGATCAGCGACACGTCAAGGCCCGCCACCGCACAGACCTGGGCAATTCCGTTGCCCATGATGCCGGCGCCGATCACGGCGATACGTTGAATGCTCATGTTCTGTTGTCCTTAAACCCGTTCGAAGATAACGGCGATGCCTTGCCCGCCGCCGATGCACATGGTTGCCAGGCCGTAGCGGCCGCCGGTGCGATGCAGTTCGTGAATCAGCTTGGTGGCGATGATCGCGCCGGTGGCGCCCACCGGGTGGCCCAGGGCAATGCCGGAGCCGTTGGGGTTGACCTTGGCCGGATCGAAGTCCAGCTCCTGGCTGACGGCGCAGGCCTGGGCGGCGAAGGCAACGTTGGCTTCGATCACGTCCAGATCGGCCACCGTCAGGCCGGCGCGCTTGAGCGCCAGGCGCGTGGCCGGGATCGGACCCAGGCCCATCAATTCCGGTTCGAGCCCGGCATGGGCGTAGGCCACCAGGCGGGCCAGGGGTTTCAGGCCGTCGCTCTGCAACGCCGCACCGGTGGCCAGTAGCAGGGCGGCGGCGCCGTCATTCAGGCCCGAAGCGTTGCCGGCGGTGACGGTACCGTCCTTCTTGAAGGCGGTGCGCATTTGTCCAAGCTGTTCCAGCGAGGTGGCACGTGGGTGCTCGTCGACGCTGAACAGTTGCGGGCCCTTGCGGCTGCGGACCTCCACCGGGACGATCTGCGAAGTGAAACGGCCTTCCTCGATAGCGCGGCTGGCGCGCTGTTGTTCTTCCAGGGCGAGAGCGTCCTGCATCTGCCGGGTGATGCCATTGCGCTCGGCGATGTTCTCGGCGGTGATGCCCATATGGATGCCGTGGAACGGGTCATGGAGAATACCCAGCATGTAGTCGATGGCCTGGACATTACCCATGCGCGCGCCCCAACGGGCCGAGGGCAGCAGGTAGGGGCCGCGGCTCATGGATTCGGCGCCGGCACCAATGGCGATGTCAGCGTCGCCGAGCAACAGGGTCTGTGCCGCCGAGACAATCGCCTGCAAGCCCGAACCGCAGAGGCGGTTGACGTTGTAGGCCGGGGTTTCCTTGGGAATGCCGGCATTGATGGCTGCGACCCGGGACAGGTAGGCGTCCTGGGTGTCGGTGGGGATCACGTTGCCCATCACCACATGGCCGACCCGCGCCGGGTCCACGTCGCTGCGTTGCAGGGCAGCCTTGACGGCGGTGGTGGCCAGTTCGCTCAAGGGAACGTCTTTCAGCGCGCCGCCGAAAGTACCAATGGCAGTACGGGCGGCGCTGACGATATACACTTCGGGCTTTGACATGGGAGCAGTCCTGATTATTGTGGGGATCAGCCTGCTTGATCCTTGTAGGGATGCAGGCAGTGCCTCCTGTACTGCAAGTCTAGGACGTGGCCATCCACTCGGCCTATGCCGAAACTGCTCAGTAAACCTGTGATTTTTTGCCATACGCAGCTTGGGATTCATGAAAGAAAAACATTCGGTGTCGTCCTATTTCATCAAGGCCTTGCTGGTGCGCTTTCGCGACCGGCCGCAGCGCATTGCCGAGCTGTTGCAGGCGGCGGGCTTTGCCGAGCGATCCCTGGATGAACTGGGCGAGCGGGTCGCGCCGAAGCTGCTGGCGCAACTCTGGTTGACGGTGATTCGCGAGCTGGGTGACGAGTTCTTCGGTTTCGACTCCCATGGCATGCCCATTGGCAGCTTTGCCCTGATCTGCCGGGGGCTGATCCAGGCGCCGACCGTGGGCAAGGCCCTGGGCCTGTCGCTGGAATATTTCGCGCTGTTCCTGCGCGATATCGATGCCCAGGTGCAGGTTCGTGGCAAGCGGGTGGTCGTGGTGATGCGTACCGAGACCGCGGACCCTTATCTGCAAGCGGTGATCACCGAAACCTTCCTGATCCTGATCGTCGGCTTGATGTGCTGGCTGGCCGGGCGACGTATTCCCATCAGCCGTGCCCGTTTCGCCCATGCCCGTCCGGCCCATGGTGATGAACACCTGCTGTGGGGCGCCTATGTGGAATTCGACGCGACGGTGACCGAGATCGAATTCGAGCGCGAATACCTGCGCTTGCCGGTGTTGCAGGACCGCAAGTCGCTCTACACCTTTCTGCGGGATGCGCCGCAGTCGGTGTTTATCCGCTTCCGTAATCGCGAGGGTTTCAGCGCCCGGGTCCACCAGCGTTTGCGTGCCTGTGGCTATGACCATTGGCCGACCCTGGAGCAACTGGCGCTGGAGTTCGATATCCACCAGGCCAGCCTGCGCCGGGCGTTGCAGCGCGAGGGCTTTTCCTATCAGGAAATCAAGGACGAGGTGCGTCGGGCCATCGCCTTCGAGCGGCTGCGCAGCACCAGCATGAGCATTGCCGATATCGCCCAGGAAGTCGGCTTTCGCGAGCCCAGCGCCTTCCATCGCGCGTTCAAGCAGTGGACGGGAGAGAGCCCTGGGAGTTTTCGTTTGCGTGGGTCACAGGGATAAGCACAGCGCTGACGGATTCAGCTATAACCTTTGCTTCCATCATCGCCGTTCATCAACCCGAGGAGCCGTTCATGCCGTCCCAGCATCTGACCGAATACGAAGACGCCAACCCGGAAGTTCGCGCCGTCTACGACGACATCATGCACACCCGTAAGGTCGAGCAGGTCAACAACTTCTGGAAATGCCTGGCCGCGCATCCGCCGACCTTGCGCCGGACCTGGGAGAGCCTCAAGGAGATCATGGCCCCCGGTGCGCTGGACCCGCTGACCAAGGAACTGATCTACGTCGCGGTCAGCGTCACCAATAACTGCCCGTACTGCATCGCCTCCCACACCGCCGCCGCGCGCAAGGCGGGCATGAGCGACGAGATGTTCGGCGAGTTGCAGGCGGTGGTCGGCATGGCCAACGAAACCAATCGCCTGGCCAACGGTTATCGCATTCCGCTGGATGAGGCCTTCAAGCTGGACTGAGGCTGCCACCCAAGGAAGGCTTGTCAGCATCCTGTGGGAGCCAGCTTGCTGGCGATGGGGCCCGTAAGGACGCTATCGCCGGCAAGCCGGCTCCCACGAGGGTCAGGCGTGGGCCGTTGTGCCGCGTTCGAGAAACCGATAGATCCGCTCATCCTCCGAGTGCGCCACGTTGAAGCGCAACCAGGGCACCACTCGCGCATCGGGCATGAACAACTGGCCCGGTGCGAGCAGGATGCGTTCTTCCCGGGCCTGCATCGCCAGTGTCGTCGAGTCCTCCCGCGCCGGGTGTCGCGCCCAGAGAAACAGGCCGGCGCGGGGTTCGGCAAAGAGCTCCATACCCACGCCTTCCAGCCGCAGGGCCACCGATTCGTGCGCCTGGGCCAACTGCTCCTGCAACTGCTTGACGTGCTTGCGATGCCGGCCTTGCAGCAGCACATCCAATACCAGTTCCTCGGCCACTTGCGATGAGGTCAGGCCACTGACCAGCTTGAGTGGCACCAGCTCTTCGATCAGTTCCGCATGGGCGGCAATAAACCCGACCCGCAAGGCCGGCGCTATGGTCTTGGAAAAACTGCCGATATAGACCACCCGCGACAGCTGGTCCATGCCGGCCAGGGCCTGCTGGCCGCTGGGGTCGAGGTCGGCGTAGATATCGTTTTCGACAATCAGGAAGTCGTGTTTCTCCGCCAGTTGCAACAGGCGATGGGCCACGGCCAGGGACAGGCTGGTACCCGTCGGGCATTGCAGGCGGGTGTTGGTGAAGAACACCTTGGGCTTGTGCAGTTGCAGCAGCGCCTCCAGGGCCAGCAGGTCGATACCGTCGCGGGTTCGCGGCACACCGATCAACCGCGCGCCCTGCAAGCGCAGGTTGAGAAACAGGTTGTGATAACCCGGCTCGTCCACCAGCACCGTGTCGCCGCGTTGCACCAGGTAGCGCACCATCAGGTCCAGGGCGTGACTGCCACCGCTGGTGAGCAGGATCTGTTCCGGATGGGCGGCGATCCGTGTATCGGCGAGCTTTTCTGCAAGGCGGGCGCGCAGTTTCGGGTTGCCCTTGGCGTTGCCGTAGCCGCAGAAACCGTCCGGTTCACTGCGGGCCAAGGCTCGCAGACTGCGTTGCAGGCCGTCGCGGTCGGACCAGGATTCGGGTAGCAGGCCGATGCCCGGACGCAGGTCCATGTCCATGCCCTGGAAGACCTTTTGCAACAGCAGATAGGCGTCGAAATCGAACTCGTTGTCGTCGTCGGCCAGCGGTGGCTGGGGTTCGCTGCTGAGCGCGCCCGCGAGGTCGCGCACATAAAAACCGGCATTGCGCACCGGTGTCAGATAGCCCAGGGCGACCAGCCGGTCGTAGGCCTCGACGGCGGTGAAGTGACTGACCTTGTGGGTTTGCGAGAACTTGCGGATCGACGGCAGCTTGCTGCCGGGGCGCAGGCGCTGATCCTTGATCGCCTGGCTGATGCCGGTGACGATCTGGCTGACCAGCGGGGCCTGCGATCCGGGGTCGAGGAACATCATGGGAACGTTCATCCAGGCAGGGGGTGAGCGGCAGGTGTACTGGTAAAAAGACCATCACAGTGCTGCGTGCACGTCGCCTGTTCTGTGCATGGTCGCCGGTAGACCGGTGCTGCAAGATCGGTTCATCGCCGATCACTGTTGTTGGCCAAAACATACCACGAACCAGGATGCCCTATGTACGACAGCCACTTGCCGATTGATCGCAACCGGATTTCCACCGATGAGTGGGAGGCCCGTTGCGAACTGGCCGCGCTCTACCGACTGATCGCGCACTTTCGCATGACCGACCTGATCGACACCCATATCTCGCTGCGGGTCCCCGGCGAAGAGGGGCACTTCCTGATCAATCGCTATGGCGTGCTGTTCCATGAAATGTGCGCTTCGGACCTGGTCAAGATCGACCATGACGGTGCGGTGGTGGATGCGCGGCCGGGCGAGCACAACGTCAACCGCGCGGGCTTTATCATCCACTCGGCGATCCATGCCGCTCGCACCGATGTTGCCTGCGTGGTGCACACCCACACTTCGGCGGGTATCGCGGTAGCGGCCCAGGAAGAGGGGCTGTTGCCCATCAGCCAACATGCGCTGAAGTTCTATCGGCGCCTGGCCTACCACGACTATGAAGGCATTGCCCTGAACCCCGATGAGCGTGCGCGGCTGGTTCGTGACCTGGGTTGTCACAACGCGATGATTCTTCGGAACCACGGCTTGCTGGCGGTGGGGCGTTCGGTGGCCGAGGCGTTCAACCAGATCTATTTCCTTGAGCGTGCCTGTCAGGCCCAGGTCCAGGCGATGGCCGGCGGACGGCAACTGCGCTTCCCGTCCCCGGCGGTCTGCGAGTTGACCGCGCAGCAGTCCGACAACGAGCTGGACGAGGATCATCCGAAGCTGGCCTGGGCCTCGGCCTTGCGCTTGATTGCCGGCGATCCACGCGACTACCGCACCTGAAGCAACAGCGTTCGACCGTGCGACTGGCCCGAGCAGCCAGGCCAACGGGGCAAAGTCCCCATCGCACGCCCTGCAAGGCATGCTTCAACAACGCTACGAAAGCCCACTCTGCCAAAACCAATAATCCTAGAGGTAGACATGAAGAACAAAGCAATCGGCGCACTGGCCCTGACCCTGGTGGCGTCGACCGCCATGGCCAGTGAGATCACCGTGATTTCCTTTGGCGGCGTGAGCAAGGATGTGCAAACGCAAGCGTTCTACAAACCGTTCGAGAAGGCCTCCGGCAGCAAGGTGGTGGCGGGGGAGTACAACGGCGAAATGGGGCGGATCAAGGCGATGGTCGATACCCACAGCGTCAACTGGGATGTGGTGCAGGTTGAGGGGCCGGAATTGATTCGTGGCTGTGAGGAAGGGCTGTTCGAACACCTGGACATGAGTGCCATCGGCAAACCGGCGGACTTTGTTCCGGGAACCTTGTCCGAGTGTGGCGCGGGGTTGCTGGTCTGGTCCATGGCCATGGCCTACAACGCTGACAAGTTGAGTGTGGCGCCCACTGGTTGGGGCGATTTCTGGGACGTCAACAAGTACCCGGGCAAACGCAGCCTGCGCAAGGGGGCCAAGTACACCCTGGAAATCGCCCTGATGGCGGACGGCGTGCCGCTGGCCGATGTCTACAAGGTACTGGCCACGCCGGCCGGGGTGGACCGGGCGTTCCGCAAGCTGGACCAGATCAAGGGCAGTCTGCAGTGGTGGGAGGCGGGCGCCCAGCCGATGCAGTTCCTCGCCAGCGGCGATGTGGTGATGAGCACGGCGTTCAACGGTCGGGTGTTCTCGGCCCAGGAGTCGGGGGCGAACGTGAAGCTGGTATGGAATGGCAGCATTTATGCGATTGATGCCTGGGCGATTCCCAAGGGCAGTCCGAACAAGGCGCTGGCGGAGCGGTTTATCGGTTTTTCCCTGCAGCCGGAGAACCAGAAGTTGCATACGGAGAAACTCGGCTACGGCTCGACCAACCTGAAGATCCAGCCGTTGCTCGCCCCAGCATTGGCGGCCCGGCTGAATACCGCGCCGGATAACCTGGCCCAGGCAATGCCGATGGACAATGGCTTCTGGGTCGATCATGGCGAAGAGCTGGAGCAGCGGTTCAATGCCTGGGTGGCGAAGACCCACTGAGATCGGGTTTCTCAGAGCTGTATGCCGGTGTCTGGGGTTGACGATATTCTGCGCTGGAACACCTTACCTGTAGGCGCTGGCTTGCCAGCGATGGCGGTGATGAACGTGACATCGCTATCGCCGGCAAGCCGGCTCCCACAGGTTTTGAGGTGTTTTCGAGGGCTAGCGCAGTGTTCCTGGCGGCCCAAAGCAGCGCTCAAACGCATCAGCCAGGCCGGCATTCCGCTGTCCAGTACAGCATTAACAACACCACCTCGGACAACGTCGTCACTGGCCGCGCCCTGGCCTTCAGCTTTGCTTCACGGCGGCAGGCCGTGTGGCCCAGCCGGTTGGCGCTCCTACGCGGCCTGCGCGGGTCTTAGCAGCTTGATCCATTCAGCAGATAGACGATGGCAATCTCCCGGCCAGCGCGCGGTCAGCAGGTTGCCGTCACGCACCACGAAGCCGCGGCCCGGCTTGGCGGCGGAATCGCGTAGCAGCGCCGGTGGGCCCTGGGAAAAGTCTTTTGGACTGGCCAGCGCGGCCTTGATCTCGGACTCGACGGTTTGCGGATAGGTTCGGTAGTAACGCCCGAGCCACGGTGCGGTGATCAGCCAGGCGGCCAGTTCCATGGTGGTGGACAGCAATGCGGTGACCTTGCGTCCGTGGAGCACCGAGCGGCCGCTGTCGGGGTCGAGGGTACGGGCCAGCAGCAACGGGCCATGGCACACCGAGGCGATCGGTTTGCCGGACTTGAAGAAGTGCAGGACGATGCGCTGGGCCACGTCCGACTCCAGCAGGCTGCGCATGCCCTCGGCATGTCCGCCTGGCACGAACAGACCTTCGAACTGCACGGGGTCGACATCGGCGTAGGCCAGCGGCTGACGGAAAGACTCGTCAGCGATCATCGTGTTGTAGCTTTGCAGATCGCTGTCGCGGGTCATCAGCATGGGATTCAGCAGGCCGAAGCCATGCTCCACCAGACGCGGATCGGCGTAGGCCGGGGCACCCAGCGGGGTGGCAAAGCGCACCTCGATCCCGGCCCGGCGCATGGCCTGCCAGGGCACGCTGCTTTCGGTGGGGTCGTAGTCGGAGTGGGGGAGCAGGATAAGGATCATGCAGGTGGGCTCGATTTCTACGGGGTAGAGATCGAGGATAGCAGCAGGATCGTTACCTGGCCGTGCCGGATAACGCCATGAAACCTGTAGGCGATAGCACAGCAACAGCGTACGCCGACCTGTAGGAGCCGGCTTGCCGGCGATGGCGGTCGGACATCTATGCAAGACTTGCTGGCCTCATCGCTGGCAAGTCAGCTCCCACAGGATTGTTGTCATACGCAAATTTTGTGTTTGACGCAGGCTACTGTGGGAGCCAGCTTGCTGGCGATGCTATCGACGCGGTGTCCTGCCAAACCGCGTCGCCTGGATCACCAGCAAGCCGGTATCTACAGGATCGGGGCCCGTCGTAGGGCGGGTATTGTTCGCCCTGTCGAGGCCCGTCGGGAACTAGCGCTCGATCGCCAGCGCCACGCCTTGCCCGCCACCGATGCACAAGGTCGCCAGGCCTTTTTTCGCATCGCGCTTGAGCATTTCATGCAACAGCGTCACCAGCACCCGGCAACCCGAAGCACCAATCGGGTGACCCAGGGCAATCGCACCGCCATTGACGTTGACCTTGGCCGCGTCCCAACCCAGCTCCTTGCCCACCGACAACGCCTGGGCGGCAAAGGCTTCGTTGGCTTCGATCAGGTCCAACTGGTCAAGGGACCAGCCGGCCTTGTCCAGGCAACGACGGGTGGCACTGACCGGACCGATACCCATGATTGCCGGGTCAACACCCGCGTTGGCATAGGCGGCGATCTTCGCCAGCACCGGCAGGCCAAGGGCCTTGGCCTTGGCGGCACTCATCAGGATCACCGCGGCGGCACCGTCGTTCAGCGACGAGGCGTTACCGGCGGTGACCGTGCCGTCTTTCTTGAACGCCGGCTTGAGCTTGCCCAGCGACTCGGCGGTGGTCCCGGCGCGTGGTTGCTCGTCGGTGGCGAAGGCCAGCGGGTCGCCCTTGCGCTGGGGAATCAGGATCGGGGTGATCTCATCGACGAAACGCCCGGCTTCAATCGCCGCGAAGGCTTTCTGCTGGGACGCGGCGGCGAAAGCATCCTGCGCTTCACGGCTGATAGCGTACTTGGTCGCCAGGTTCTCGGCGGTGATGCCCATGTGGTAATCGTTGAACGCATCCCACAGGCCGTCGCTGATCATGGTGTCGACGATCTGGGCGTGGCCCATGCGCAGGCCGGTACGGGCGCCAGGCATCACGTAGTTGGACAGGCTCATGTTCTCCTGGCCACCGGCGATGATCACCTCGGCATCGCCGCAGCGAATCGCCTGGGTCGCCAGGTGCAGGGCCTTGAGGCCCGAGCCGCAGACCTTGTTCAGGGTCATGGCCGGTACCGCGTGGGGCAGGCCGGCCTTGATCGCGGCCTGGCGCGCGGGGTTCTGCCCGGCACCGGCGGTGAGCACCTGGCCCATGATCACTTCATCAACCTGCGCGCCGTCCAGGCCGGTCTGTGCCAGCAACTGACGGATCACCGCGGCGCCCAGGTCCACGGCGGAGATGTTCGCCAGCGAACCCTGGAAACTGCCTACCGCCGTGCGAGTGGCGGCCACAATCACTACATCTTGCATCGCTTCATTCCTCATCAGGAAAACTGCATTTCAGGCACGTGGTCGGGAACGATCAGTTTACCCGCGGTCTTGCTGACAATCTCTTCGACGCTGACGCCAGGCGCGCGCTCCTTGAGAATGAACGCGCCGTTTTCGATTTCCAGGTAGGCCAGGTCGGTCAACACACGCTTGATACAGCGCGCGCCGGTCAGCGGCAGGCTGCAACGTGACAGCAGTTTCGACTCGCCATCCTTGGACGCATGGGTCATGGTGACGATGATGTTATCCGCGCCGGCCACCAGGTCCATGGCGCCGCCCATGCCCTTGACCAATTTGCCGGGGATCATCCAGGAGGCAATGTTGCCCTCTACGTCGACTTCAAAGGCGCCGAGCACGGTGAGGTCGATATGGCCGCCGCGAATCATCGCGAAGGACTCGGCGGAGGAAAAGATCGACGCGCCGATACGGGCGGTAACTGTCTGTTTGCCAGCGTTGATCATGTCGGCATCGACTTCGTCATCGGTAGGAAAGGCGCCCATGCCGAGCAGGCCGTTTTCCGATTGCAGCATGACTTCCATGCCGGCGGGGATGTAGTTGGCGACCAGGGTCGGAATACCGATGCCCAGGTTCACGTAGTAGCCGTCCTGCATTTCGCGGGCCACGCGCTGGGCCATTTGTTCGCGGGAAAGTGCCATGTTCTTGTTCTCCGTTAGTCGAGGGATAGGCTGGTGGTCACTTGCGCACGGTGCGCTGTTCGATGCGTTTCTCGAACGTGCCGCAGATGACCCGGTCGACGTAGATGCCAGGGGTGTGGATCTGCGCCGGGTCCAGCTCGCCGGGTTCGACGATTTCCTCGACTTCGACCACGGTGATCTTGCCGGCGGTGGCGGCCAGCGGGTTGAAGTTCTGGGCGGTGTGGCGGTAGATGACGTTGCCGAAGTGGTCGGCTTTCCAGCCTTTGACGATGGCGAAATCACCGGTGATGGACTCTTCCATCAGGTACGGACGGCCGTTGAACTCACGGGTTTCCTTGCCGTCGGCGACCGGGGTGCCGACCCCGGTGGCGGTGAAGAAGGCCGGGATACCGGCGCCGCCGGCGCGCATTTTCTCGGCCAGGGTGCCTTGCGGGGTCAGCACCACCTCGATTTCACCGCTGAGCAGCTGTTTTTCGAAGAGGGCGTTTTCGCCAACATAGGAGGCGACCACCTTGCGGATCTGCCGGTCTTCCAGCAGTACGCCGAGGCCGAAACCGTCAACGCCGCAGTTGTTGGAGACCACGGTCAGGTCGCGGGTGCCCTTGCGCTTGATCTCGGCGATCAGGTTCTCGGGGATACCGCACAGGCCGAAGCCGCCACTCAGGACCGTCATGCCATCCTCGAGCCCGGCCAGGGCTTCTTCATAGGAAGACACGCGTTTATCGAAACCTGCCATATGCACCATCCTCTTGTTGTTTGTCGGACTCGCCGTTGGAGGTGAGTGTTGCTCCGGGAGATATATTTGTTAAGTTGATTTTTAGGGTCGATTGATTGATAAAGCTCAAGAATGCCCTTTTCTTCAGTAGAGACCTCGTTCATGACCGTTAAACAGCTTAGGGCCTTTCTTGCCGTTGCCCAGAGCCTGAGCTTTGCCGTGGCGGGCGAGCGTCTGTATTTGTCGCAATCGGCCCTGAGCCTGACGATCAAGGCCCTTGAAGAAGGCCTGGGCGGTCGGCTGTTCAGCCGCAACACGCGCAACGTCGCGCTGACCCCGGAAGGTGAGGTCCTGGTGCCCCTGGCCCGGCGCCTGATCGCTGATTGGGACAATGCCGAGGACGAACTGCGTCAGCGTTTCACCTTGCAGCGCGGTCGCGTGACCCTGGCCGCGATGCCGTCATTCGCCGGTAACCTGCTACCACCGATCCTCAAGACCTTTCGTGCACGCTATCCCCAGGTCAATGTCACGGTCAACGACGTGATCAACGAGCAGGTCCTGGAGATGGTGCGTGACGGCCAGGTGGAACTGGGCGTGGCCTTCGAACCGCAGCAAGGCTCGTCGCTGGCCTTCACGCCGCTGTATATCGACCGTTTCGTCGCCGTGGTGCCGGCGGATTCGCCCTGGGTCGATCAGGCACAGATCGATTGGCCGACCTTGCTCACGCAACCCTTCATTACCTTGCAGCGCCCGTCCACGGTGCGGGTGATGCTGGAAGAGCATCTGCGGGCGCGGGACATGAGCTTGCCGGTGGAATTCGAGAGCCATCAACTGGCCACGGTGGGGCGGATGGTCGCCAGCGGACTGGGGGTGAGTGCGGTGCCGGCGTTGTGTGTCGGACAGATGCGCGAGCTGGGTGCGCGCTGCATCACCTTGTGTGATCCGGTGGTCGAACGGGCCATCGGGGTGCTGACCAAACCCGGCCATGAGCTGTCGGCGGCGGCCCAGGCGCTGTTCGATGTCTTGCAGGAGGAAAGATTAAGTTACTTGAATTTTGAAAAATAACTGCGTTGCGTGTGGACCTTTTCCTACGATGCGCAATCATTACCCCATGAATATCCGAAGGAGGTGTGTATGTTCATCCGGTCTTTGACCCTTGCTGTGCTGTCCGTCGTTGCTGCAAGTCCCGTCTGGGCGGCCGATGAGGCGTCTCCGCTGGCCCAGGATCTGGGGAAAAGCCGCCCGTTGATC
This sequence comes from Pseudomonas sp. GW821-FHT03C07, assembly GCF_059420925.1. Lineage (NCBI taxonomy): Bacteria > Pseudomonadati > Pseudomonadota > Gammaproteobacteria > Pseudomonadales > Pseudomonadaceae > Pseudomonas > Pseudomonas sp. GW821-FHT03C07. Next base: position 42,506 of record NZ_JBWKUQ010000011.1, on the reverse strand, counting down.
GTGATTGCGCCGAGTACGGCGGATCCCACATTGGTCAGCCTGAAGAAGGCGATCGATGATCCGGCCAACAAGAAGGAAATCGACGAGCGTCAACTGGTGCTCTACGAAGTGGCCCAGACCGTTGGCAAGCGTGCGGGCAAATGGATGGAACAGCCGAGCACCATGGCGCTGATTCGCGGGCTCAAGCTGGGGGTCACGCCGGAGGGCAAGTCGACGGTGATCCTGGTGGGCAAGGATGGCGAGCAGAAGATCCTCGAACACGATGGGCCGATTGCGCTCAAGGACGTGTTCAGTGCCGTGGATGCGTTGCCGGCCTCGGAGAAGGCTGCTGTCGCGCCCACGCCACCGGCGGCGCCGGAAGCCAAACCGGTGAAAGGTGCGAAAGGTGCCAAGGCCGGCAAACCGGCAGCACCGCCCAAGGATCTGGATGACTGACGCGGGGCAGTATTTATCGGGATCAATCCATAGAGGCCATGGCCATGTCGGGCGTTCACAAGGCAGCACAAGTCGGTTTCAGCGCTGAAGCCAAAACCTATGCCCACGGGCGTCCTGACTATCCTGCCGAGCTGCTGTCGTGGCTGCGCGATAGCCTGGGTATCGTGCCCGGTGCGCAGGCTATCGATCTGGGTGCCGGCACTGGCAAGTTCACCCGGCTGCTGGCGACGACCGGCGCCACGGTGACGGCCATCGAGCCGATCGAGGCGATGCGGGCCGAACTGGTCGCACGTCTGCCGGCGGTCCGGGCACTCTCGGGAACTGCCGAGGCGATACCGTTGGAATCCCAAGTGGGTGACGCGCTGCTGTGTGCCCAGGCGTTTCACTGGTTTGCCCATGAAGCGGCGCTCGCCGAGATTCACCGGGTGCTCAAGCCAGGTGGGCGGCTCGGACTGGTGTGGAACGTGCGTGATGAGTCGGTTGACTGGGTCGCGGCGATTACTCGGATCATCACCCCTTACGAGGGCGATACCCCGCGCTTTCACACGGGGGCCTGGCGCAAGCCATTCAACGGTCATTACTTCTCGGCGCCGGAGCTGAGTTGTTTTGAGTACACCCATGTGGGCACGCCCGAGGAAGTCATCATCGACCGTTTTCTGTCGGTCAGCTTTATTGCGGCATTGCCTGCGGCCGAAAAAGCCGAGGTGGTCGAGCAACTCCAGAGCTTGATTCAAACCCATCCGGCCCTGCGCGGCAAAGAGACCATCGCCTTTCCTTATCGGACCGAAGCGTATCGCTGCATTCGCCTGGACTGATATCGGCTGGCCAGCTTGATGCTCGCTGGTTAGGATCGTGCCTTGTCGTGGGGCATGGTCAGGGAGCGGGTATGAAGGGCAGCTGTGCTTGTGGGGCCGTCGCATATGAACTCGACGGCATCGATATGCCGATCGGGCATTGTCATTGTCACACCTGTCGCAAGACGCATGCGGCGGCGTTTGTGAGCACCGCCGGGGTCAAGCGCGAGCATTTCCGCTGGCTCAAGGGCCAGGAAACACTAACGGCCTATGAATCCTCGCCGGGCAAGCTACGCTATTTCTGTTCGCGGTGCGGCTCGCATCTGATGGCCGAAAGGCTACAGCTGCCCGTGGTGATTGTGCGTGTCGCGACCCTGGATGACGATCCGGGCGCGCTGGCCGAGCATCACATCTGGGTATCCCATGACGTGCCGTGGCTGCGCTATGAGGGGGTGGTCGAGCATCCGGAGTGGCAGCCGGGACGCTGACAGAAGGGCTCTGCGTCAATCGGCACAGTGTGATCCGCACCGTTCGCAGGTCATGATAGTTATAACGTTAGATTATATTTATATAAAGAGTCATAACGTTAGACGCTATGCTTCCCGCCAGATTTTTATATCGTCTCGCTAGATTCTCCAGGGCTTGCTAATGGATGTCGGTAATTTCGGTTTTGTCGTTGCCGGCTTGGTGGTCGGTTTTATTGTCGGGATGACCGGCGTCGGTGGCGGCTCGTTGATGACGCCGATTCTGCTGTGGTTCGGTATCAACCCGGCCACGGCCGTGGGCACGGACCTGCTCTACGCCGCGATCACCAAGTCCGGTGGCGTTCTGGTTCACAGGAAAAACGACAATATCGACTGGAAAATTACCGGTTGGCTGACCCTGGGCAGCGTGCCGGCGGTGTTGTTGACCTTGTGGTTCCTGAGCAGCCTGCACACCGCTCCCGAAGCCTTGAACAGCGTCATCAAGCAGTCGCTGGGTTTTGTGTTGTTGCTGACGGCACTGGCGGTGTTGTTCAAGAACAAGTTGCTGGCGTTTGCTCATCGGCGCGGTGTCGATCACTCGCAGATCAGCGACTCGAAGTTGAACGGGCTGACGGTAGTGACCGGCCTGACCCTCGGCGCCATGGTCGCCTTGACCTCCATCGGGGCCGGTGCCCTGGGCACAGTGGCCTTGTTTATCCTTTACCCGTTCCTGCCGACCCGGCGTCTGGTGGGGACGGAGATCGCCCATGCGGTGCCGCTGACCCTGGTCGCGGGCCTGGGGCATGCGAGCATGGGCAATATGAACTGGGAACTGCTGGGTTTCCTGCTGATGGGCTCGCTGCCGGGGATCTACATCGGCAGCCACCTGGCCGGGCGAGTGCCGGATGGCATCTTGCGGCCTTTCCTGGCGGTCATGCTGTTTTCCATCGGCTACAAGTTGGTGTTCTGAGTACTACCGGTTGAACCCGGCCAGCAGGGCGTCCAGCACGCTGCGCACGGCGGGGACCATGCCTCGCCTGGAGGGGTAGATCGCGTGCAGGCTGCCGCTGGGTGATGGGCAGTCGGGCAGGATTTGCACCAGGCGGCCCTGCAGCAGATCGTCCTGAACCAGGCTTGTCGGTAACTGCGCGACACCTATTCCCTTCAAGGTTGCTTCCAGTAGCGTCTCCAGGTCATCGGTGGCCAACCTTGGCTGGTGGGTCAGCACCACGGGGTGCGGTGCCTGGAAATGCCACTGATATTTATCGTTGGTGTTAGCCATGGCCAATGTTGGCATCGGCGCCAGGTCTTCCAACTGAGTAAGTGTTGCATGCTGTGCCAACAGCGCCGGGCTCGCGACCAGGATTCGCTGGGCGCTCTGCAGGGGTAGCAAGGTCAGCTCGGAGTCATCCAGTGGCAGCAGGCGTACGCGCAGGGCGATGTCCAGTCCTTCCTCGATGACATCGACGCGCCGGTTGGTCGCGTCGAGCATGAGCCTCACCGCGGGATTGTCCACCAGGTACTGGGCCAGGATGGCCCTGGCACCCATCTGCAAGACACCCAATGGACAACTGATCCGCACCACGCCCTGCGGCGATGCTCGCGTCTGGTCGATGGCCGTTTTCGCCGCCCGGGCTTCCTCCACCAGGGCCACGCAGTGCTGGTGAAACAGGCGGCCGGCGTCGGTCAGGGAGACTCGGCGCGAATTGCGATTGAGCAGGCGCACGCCCAATTCCGCTTCGAGTGCACTGACGCGACGGCTGAGCTTTGAGGTTTGCAGCCCCAGCACTTTCGCCGCCGCGGTAAACCCACCGTGATCCACCACCTTGGCGAACAGGTACATATTGTTCAAATCGGTCAAATGGTCCATTGCCGGTCTCGCGTTGGCCTTATCGTTCTATTTTCTACAAGGTAGCGTTGCTTTTACAGCGGTTCTTCTTTGTTCGTTTCAAATTTATGCTCTTTTGCGCGGCAATCGGCCGCTTTTTCAGGAGCTGAAATGTTAGAGCATCGATTCAAGGCCGATCTCGGTGGCGGCGACTATGGCTGGCTCAAGGCCCGTCATCATTTCAAGGTAACGGCCGACGGCAACCCCGCGCACCGTCCGCTAGGGGCGCTGGTGGTCTGGAACGACGACGAGATTGCGCCGGGTAGCGGTTTCCCGATGCATGGTCATGAAAGCATGGAGATCGTTTCCTACGTGCTGGAAGGCGCGGTGAGTCATCGCGACAGTCAGGGCGGGCAAGGCCGTACCGAGGCCGGTGACGTGCAGGTGATGAGTGCCGGGACTGGCATTCGACATGCAGAGCGCAACGAGGGGATCGTGCCGTTAAGGTTGTTCCAGATCTGGTTGCGACCGCGGGAAAACGGTGGGTTGCCCAACTGGGGCATGCGGCCTTTTCCCAAGTCCGATCGGGCCGGTCAATGGGTCGTGTTGGCCAGTGGAATGCCTGACGATGAAAGCGCTCTGCCGATCCGCGCCAACGCCCGTGTGCTCGGGGCGACGCTCAAAGCCGGCCAGAGTCTGAGCCAATCTTGTTCGCGCACTGGCCAGGGCTATCTGGTGCCGGTGCTCGGCGCGGTGAACGTCAACGGCGAACGGGTCGAGGCGGGGGACGGGGTCGCCTTGAGCGAGGAGTCGATGCTCGTTGTCGAGGCTATCGACGATACCGAAGTCGTACTGGTCGAGGTGTTTTGAGCATGAAGACGATCATCAAGACTGGCGGGAACCCCGTTGGCCACTATCTGCTCCGTTGGTTGCTCTAAGCGTGTGCGTGAGTGATCCGCCTGGTGAAGAAATCAACGGCATGTTGCCGAGTCCCCACCGTCTGTAGTGTCGCTGCCGGGTCGAGCCCAAAGCGTTTTGCCGAACCTGTGACCAGGCTTTTTTGAAGATCGTTGAGCGCCGCAGTCGGCGATGGCTGCGCGAAGGTGGTTGCCGTCGGCGCCGGTATAGAGGGTAAATCGACGCGAGGTGTGCTCAGGGTGAGCAACTGATTGAGCGTCGGCGCATTTGCAATCCGCTTGCTGGTGAGCATGTCCTGCGCCGGGATGCCGATCCAGTCGCGCAAGGTCGCCAGAATACTGGTGTGATCGTAGGGGGCGTGTGGGTTGTCCGATCTGAAAACCGTGCCAGCCTGAATGTAGGGTGAGATCACTACTGCTGGCACACGTACGCCAAAGCGAGTGAAATCGAAGCCGCTACCATCGAGCGGACGGGCCTGGTCAGGTGGAACGGCGTTGAAGGGCGGGGTGACATGATCGAAACAACCGCCGTGCTCGTCGTAGGTGATGATCAGCAAGGTCTGGTTCCAACCCGCCGACGTACTGACGGCGTTCCAGATTGAATACAGAAAGGCTTCACCCGCTTGAACATCATGAGGGGGATGCTGGTCGTTAGGGTCGACCAGAAAGCTCGGCTCGATAAACGAATAGCGTGGTAACGAGTTGGTTTGACACGCATCCAGAAACGCGGAAAAACCTCTGAAGTGGGGGCCCAGCATGGGGTCCCATAATTTCGGGAACATCGTCCGGGTCAGCGAGGGAGTCAGGATGGTATTGCTGTAAACGCCCCAACTGCATCCGATCGATCCCAGGACGTTGAAGATGGTGCGGACATCCCAGGCGAATGGATCGGGAGGCGTGCCGTTGTCCACATTGCCATTGGACGTCCCGGTGTGCGCAAAGGCGCGGTTAGGCCAGGTCTGGCTGGGAACGGAGGCGAACCACGCATCGGAAACCGCATAGGCTCGGGCCAACTTGGCCAACACAGGCAGCTGCGCCGGGCTGTAACACTGCATGATCTGATCGGGGTTGGCGGTTTCCGTGGTGGCGTAGTTGTCGACAAAACCCATGGGGGGCGTATTGTCGGGGCTGACTGAACCGTCTCTGAATAACTGGTAGGTGACGTTGGCAAAGGTTTCTTGCGGATCGGGGTCGGGAACCTGAAAACCGCTGGCATTCTGCGTCACTGCAACCTGACGCGCCGGTGTGGCGTCCGAGCGCGGGTTGAACATACCGGGGCGCAGGCCGTCAAATTGAGGGGAACTGGTCACTGGCAAGACATGTGGTGGTGGGCTGTCATGCGGATAGAGCCAGCCAAGCATCGTATCCAGTGAGCGGTTTTCCAGCATGACAACGACGACATGTTCAATTTGATTCATGGTTTTCAGCGCCAGTGAACTGACCGGCAGTGGACTGCCAAGTTTATAGATGCAGGCAACTTGAAGCGCGGGCGGACAGTGTTGCGTGAGATAATTACTTGCCCGCACCGCTGCCGCTGCGTACGCCACCGCCAAGAGAATAATAAAAGGTACAACAAGCACCTTGGAGGGTATCTCCACGAGTAACACTAGCAACGAAAGTCGGCTCGTCCAGTCAATCATCACGGCACATTAGGCCGTTTTTGAATAGTCCCGATTTCGAACGGATAGCGGCTGTTTATTATCCTGAATCGCTTGCCGAGGTAGATTTCAACCGCCGTGTTGACGGTTTACGAGGCAGCGTCAGGCGTTAGACGTGTGTCAGGGTCTATACTGATTTTGTCCTTTTAATCCTAGAGCCTCCCTTGATCACTGCACAGTCCACCAGGCAGAACACGTGAAATATTCGACACTGACTGCAGTGCTGTTCTGTCTATTGCTCGGCACTGTGGTCAGAGCCGAGCAGTATCAGGTCGTTACTGAGGAGTGGGCACCGTACAACTACCAGGAGCACAATCAGCTCACTGGAATGGCCACGGAGATCGTTCGGGGCATAATGGCGCTGACCGGGGATAACTTCGAGGTGCTGCTGCTGCCCAGCATGCGAAGCATCCGCACGTTGAAGACCCGGCCCAAGACCATCATGTATTCCCTATTCCGCACGGCGGAGCGCGAACCGTTATACAAGTGGGTCGGACCGATCGTGGAAGAGTCCATCTACCCCTATCAGCTCGCCAATGCGCTGCAGCCGGTGAACGCCTTGGAGCAGCTACGGCACGCCCTGCGGATCACGACGAGACAGGCAGGCTTGATACCTGATGTTCTGCAAGCGCGGGGCTTCAACAACCTCGAAAAAGTTGCAACCGAGAGCCTGCAGCTCTATCGCATGCTGCTCGCCGGGCGCACCGAGATCATCGTCGGCGACACTGCTGCGGGGGTGGCTTACTACAGTCGCCAGTTGAACATCGCCCCCGGCACGTTACGACAGATTCCCATCGAGCTCTATCGCTCATCGCTGTACATTGCCTTCAGCCGCGACTGTGACGACAAACTGGTCGCCGCCTGGGCCAGCGCCCTGGAGCAACTGCGCCACTCAGGTGAACTGAAGCGCATCCAGGATCGCTACAATCAGCCCATCGGGCAATGAACGGGTGCGATCACGACCCAGATCGACGGCGTTTGGGGGCAGCGCAGTCAATTCTCCTCTGCCGTTGTGAGCTGTATCCGGCGCAGTCGGCCGGTCAGGGCCGCGATGCCATTCTCCGCGGTGGGCAGTAGGCGACCGGCTAACCCCATGCCTTCGCTCACCAGCACGGCACCGGGGATCAGACACAGGTTCGAAGGTGTATCCAGGCCGCGGGCAAGGACGCTGACTTGCGCTGTTTGCAGGTTGCAGCTGAGCAGTCGACCACTGAAACGCGCAAAGCCACCATGCAAGGGCTCTCCCGCCCAGTCAGCTGACAGTGGCTGTAACAGCCGATCGCAGAGTTCCAGCACCAACAGATTGCCGTCTGGGCACAGTGCCAAGCCCGTGGGGAGTTGCAGGCCGCGAAGCACAATGTCGATTTGCCCGGTGCCTGGCCAGACCCGTATGACCTGGCCCGCCTTGTCGGCAAAGTCGATGCCCTTGCGGGTTGGGGAGCGGTGCAACTCGCCGGAGAACAGGCTGATCAGCACGGCCTCGGTCGCGGGTTCGTACACCAGGGTCACGGGCACGGCGTCCTGGTCTTGCTCCAGGTTGGGCAGTTGGGCCAGGACCCGTTCACCCTGTTCGGCGGAGAACTCAACGAGTTGGTTGGTGTCGGGCTTGACCGCCAACCAGCTGCGTCGCGTCGGGTGGTAACACAGTGCATTCAAATTGCCGCGGCTGCTGAAGACCGGCTCGGGCGGAGAATACTGCAGATCCAGTATTTTCGAGCCCTCGACATAATCCGTCTGGCTGACCAGGTAGCGCCCTTCACCGCAGGCAATGTCCGAAAGACCCATGATTTCATCACGCAGCATGCGCGCCTGCAGGTTCATTGAGCGAAAGCCCTGCGCCAGAATGTCGGGGGGCTGGTAGCTCCCGGGTTGTTGCGGATCGGGGCGCCGCCGACTGATACGACCGCTGAAGGCCTGATCCGGCAGACCGGAGCCGGCTTCAACCAGCAGCAGGCTGCCATCGGCCTCGACACACAGGCCGCGAGGGTTCAGCAGGCCCTCGGCGACAAGGGTGCTGGGACGCAGGGTTTCGAGGGGGTGGGCGGGGATAGGAATGGCAACTGACATAGGCACTCTCCATGTTCAAACAGGCGCTGAGCAATCACGGCTTGGTGGTCTGGGTAGCCGGCTTGGCAGTCACTGATTCGAAAATTTGACTCTCCTGTGCAGCGCCGGGTGACGAGTTGCCACCCGGCGTCCTGCTGGAGGTGTGTTGTGGTTCAGAGGTGGTCGTAGTCACTCATGCTGAGCGGCAGGGGTGGGTAATTGCGCTTCACCAGGAACTGCGCCCAGAGTTCGAGCACGGCGCGGCGGCTTTGCGACATGTCGCGGGTGATGGGCATCGATAGCGTACTTTCCTCCTGGTACTTCTTGCTGATCAGCACAATCAGTTGGTCGATGGCGCCTTCGACGCGCTTCTGGGAGTTGAGTGGCATGAACTTGTTCATGATCGGGTACAGGTAATAGAAGGACTGCAGGACGCGCGGGTAGATGAAGTGGTCCCACAACTGCGCTGGGGCGTCCTTGTCCATGCGGATGGCGTTCCAGGTGTTGATAAAGTCCTGTTGCAGCTTCAGGTCCACCGGCAGGACCCGTATCGGGGCGAGGAAGTCGGTATAGGCTTCGGGGAGCGGGAAGCTGAAGGGGATGACTGGGGCCGTGTTGTCTTCCTGGACGAAAAAACGCAATGTCGGGAAGCCCGGAGCCAGGGCCCTGAAGCTCAACTGGGCAATGCCGTTGGCGTCGGTGGTGGTGGTGACATAGGAATAATCCACCTGACTGGCCTGGTCGTCGTCCAGTGTTCCGCTGACATAGATGGCCGCATCGAATGCCAGGCAGGGGCTCAGGTCGACCGCGATCGGTTTACTCGGGCCATGCAGGAACTGCTGATAACCGATCGGGTTTCCAACCGGCTGAGCGTTTTGCAGAGCGGTCAGCCGACGGCCGCTGCCTGTGCTCCGGTAGTTCGACACGGGGGGCGTGTCAGTGAATTGCGGCAGATTGGGCTGGTTCTTGTTGCGGTCTGCCGGGTCGTCGTAGAACAGCGTGAAGTTGGCCGCGTTACTGAATGCCAGGTAGTAGTCGCTGGTGGTCACCATGTAGGGGTTGCCATACTCCGCCACCCACAGTCGGGTGCCGACGGCTGGCTGGCCATTTTTCTGCACCATGATGTTCAGCGTCTTGTGGTCACCCACGTCGATGAAAGTGCCGCTTTCTATCACCTCGGCGGTCCATGTCTGCTGGGTGGCGGCGATCACGGGGGCGCCCGGGGCCTGCTGTTGCAGCTCCAGCGGCCCTGACTGCAGCGTCGTCTTGGCCGCGTCGCTGAGGGGGAAGTCCAGCAGGCCGGAGCGTTTGTCGAAGGCGGCTTGTTGATACTGCTCGAAGCCGAAGTTGACCACTGGGGTGAATTGCCCATCCTGGCGTACGCCCAGTTGGTAGTTGCCCGCCTCGAATTTCTCGGCGGTCAGGATGGGGGCGTCGGGGACTATCGGATAGAACGGAAAAGTATTGGTCAGATCCAGCGACAAGGTGTTGTCGGTAATCTGCGCCGAGATCACGCCCAACTGAGTGCTTTTGGCGGCCACGCCTTTTTTAGAGAGGGACACGGGCTGGTCGGGTACCAGGCGTCGGCCGGCGGGGGCGGTGGGGTATTCGTCGGCGAACCAGAGGCCCAGGGTCGCGGCGGTGCGGCTATAGGCGGGGTTGAAGAAAATTTCGGCGACGTTGTCCAGGCCCAGTTTGTACAGCTCTTGCACATTCGCCATGTCCTTGGGGTCATGGGAACGGGTGTTGAGCCGCTGCGGGAAGTCGTTGAAAACACCGTTCCTGTCGTAGCAGGTCAGGTAGGTGGAGAACCTGAACATCAGGCCCTGCGCCCCTTGCTGCTTCATCTGCTGCTGAAGGTTGCGCAACAGGGATGAGTTGCCGATAACCCATTCCAGGTTTTCCTGGGGAAAGCAGGTCTGCCAGGTGGTGGTGACATACACGATGCCACCGAAGGCCCCCCAATTGAAATTCAGGAAACGGTCCATCATCCGGTACTGGCGATTGAGGGTCAGGCCGCATGTCGGATCCCCCAGCATCAGCTTGTCGAAATACAACGCGGTGAAAGTGTTCTGCCACGGGCTGATATCGACGAAACGCGCGGCAGTGGGGCCGGCGCTGCCAAAGGGATTGCCGAGCAACTGGTAGTTCTTGCCGATCAGCGGATCCTGGTCGATGTAGGTATTGGCCTGCAGCTCGCCGCCAATGATCACGGAGCGGGTATCCCCATGGCTCACGGTGCCGCAGGCATTGTCGCCGAACAGATCCCATTCGGCGGGCATGTACGGGTAGTTTCCCGGGTTGCCATTACTCGGTACCTGCAGCACATAAGCTGGTAGATCCTGCATCGCCAGGGGCGCGATGATCCAGGGCATCAGTTGGGTGGGGGCGTTCGTGGACGTGATGTCGAAATGGCTCATGAACGGCCAGTTGATGTCCATGTTGACCGCGTCATAAAGTGGAAAAATATCGTTGTTGTTGGCCGTCGGAGGGTTCCAGAACATATGGCCGTTGAGGTAGATGCGAGGGAAGTTCAATACGCTCATGTCATGCTCCTTAGCGTTGCCACTGGGCGCGTTTCAACGACCAGACAAAATCCAGTTTTTTGTAACCGGCGAAAGCCGAGTCCGGCAGCGGGGTTGTGGGGTAGAGAATGCCGCCATTTCCTCCCTGGGCGAAATTGAAGTAACCCTTGTTGTTCGAGTAGGCGGCGGTGCCATGGCAGGCCAGGCACGACGACGTGTTCTGGAAGGCCGATTCCAGCTGGGAGTTGGCCAGTACCTGGGTGATCGGTTGGAATTCGACCCCGACCAGTTCGTACTTCGACAGGGCGGGATAAGTGGCCTGGAAGCGGGTATTGATCGGTTGGGCGGCCGGTGTCGGTCCCGTGGTGTTGGTCATCGGCGTGGCCGGTACGGCATTGCTCACGGTGTACTTGCGGTTGTTGATGTTTTCGAAGCTGGTCCAGACCCAGTGGTCGCTCAGCTTGTTGACGACATGCAAGCCGCTCAATGCGGCATAGCCGACCTTGTATTGACCGTCTTGCGGGTAATAGGCCTGGGCAATGTAGTAGCCGTCTTTTTCCAGCGTCTGCTTGTAGGCCGTGTCTGTGCCAATCCATAGCCAGGAGGCTTTCAACTCCCAGGCGGTGGACGGGAACACCAGGTTGTCCGGCAGGGAGGCCTGGCCATTCATGCTGTAGACCTGGCGTTGCACGATGTAATCGAAGGTGTCCTTGCCCATCAGCAGTTGAAACCGTACGGGATTGCCTTTTTGAGACGCGGGCACGGCACCGCCCATTTGCAGGATCAAGCCATCGACCTGCTGGGTGGCGTTGAGGTCATGGAATGCTCGGGACGGGTCCATTCCCTGCACCTTGGCTTGCTGGAGCACGCCCGGCGGTATCACGCGGCTGTCATAGGGGGCAGGTGGGGCGCCATTGGCCAGGTAGACCTGGTCTGAGGGCTTCATTGTCTCCCACATCAGATTGCTGCTCTTCACGGTGCTGGGCTGGTTCAAACAGACGAACCAGTTCCAGGCCATGGTCTCGGGACTCTGGTTGAATGCTGCCCGGGTCTTGTCGATGTCTCCTCCAAATTTCAGGAAGTTGCTACAGTCGAAGTTGTTGGCGTTCTCGGCCTGGGCCAAACCGGCCAAGGCACTCAGAACTGTTATAGAAATGGCTCGCCGCATGGAAGCTCCTTGGCATTGGCCGGGTCGGTGTGTGGGTGCCCCAGGAAGTGTTCCAGGAGCAGTTGCTTCACTTCCGTGGCCGCAAGACGCTGAGGCAACGGCAGATCGCAATTGGTGATGAGTAGCGGGCCGGTGTTTTCGCTTTCGGGCAGTCGGCCATGGCTGCCGCGGACCAGGCGGGTATCCAGCGGAATCAGGTCCATGTAGTAGCGAAAGCCGAGCTTTTTTTGCAGCAGGCGGCGCGCCACTTTCAATGTGGGGAAACGGATGGCCGGGTCGATGAACAGCTCCAGCGGGTCGTAGCCGGGCTTGCGATGGATATCCACGGTGCGGGCAAAGTCGGGGGCCTTGCGGTCGTCGAACCAGTAGTAGTAATCGAACCAGTGACCTGTTGCGGCCACGGTCACCAGTTCGCCGCTGCGGGGATGATCCAGTTGCCAGGCCCGTTGTTCTGCTTTATCCAGCACCTGCTCGATGCCGGGCTGGCGCTGCAACAGCGCTTTGACCCGAGGTATGTCTTGCACCTGCTTCACGTAGACATGCGCGATCTGATGATCGACCACGGCAAAGGCCGCACTGGCACCGGGATCGAGTAATTCCCAGGTCAGCGATTGGCGCACCTGCAACCAACCTTCCGAGCGCAATAAGCGGTTGATGGATACAGATTGCTGAACGGCTTCGATCCCGTATTCGGACAGCAGCATCACCGCCGCGCCTTGCGCTTGGGCAAAGGTCAGCAGACGCCCCACTTCACTGTCGATGGCCCGTACCTCGTCGGCAATCGACGGATGATCGGGGCCCAGGCGCTGCAGGCTGTAGTCGAGATGGGGCAGGTAGACCAACTGCAGGTCGGGCCGATCGAGCTGGAACTCGGCCATGGCGCAGTCGACGATCCAGCGGCTCGAGGCGATACCGGCCGCCGGGCCCCAGAAGCTCGGAAAGGGGAACTTGCCTATCTGCTGCTCGATACGCTCGTGCAACGATGCCGGTGCCGAATACAGACCGAACATTTTGCGGCCATCGGCCGGATAGTGAGGGCGTGGGGTGATGGCGGCATCCACGTCCGCATACATGTTGTACCACCAGAACAATTGGCTGCAGCGAAACCCGGGGAGCTGGCGCTTGAGTGCCTGCCAGACTTTTTCACCCTGGATCAGTGCGTTGGGTTGCAGCCAGAAACGGACTTCGGCCTGATCGCGAAAGTACCAGCCATTGCCGACGATGCCGTGCTCCGACGGTGGTAGACCGGTGAGGATCGAGGCCTGCACCGTCGAGGTGACGGCCGGAAACACCGGTTGCAGGCTGGCCATTTTCGCTGTTTTCAACAGGGCATTGATGTGCGGCGTCGCCGCTCCCAGCAGCGCCGGTGTCAGCCCCACCACGTTGATCAGCAACAGCGGTTGACGCGGGTGATCAGAGGGCATCGGCGTACGCCTCGCGTGTTTGCGGACTCAGCAAATGCCGCTGCCGCAGTTGCTCTTCGACCCAGTGCAGTTCCGCGGCGATTCCCTGGAGTTGGGCGTGCTCGGTGGTGGGCCGCAGTTGGGCGGGCAGGACGCCCCAACTGTAGGTTTCCACTTCCAGCACGGGGCGGAAATCCGCATGGTCTGCCAGAAAGTCGAAGGTCTGCGCCAGGGCGATCTGACTGCCGCTGAGTTCGGGCAACAGCAAATGTTCGCTGAACAGCGGAATGTGGAAATGAATCCTCAGTTCGGGGATTTGCCCCGGGCTCTTTGCGCAATCGTCGAGGGCGTCGGGAAGGTCCGCCCAAGCCCATAACCGATCCTGCGCATCACGAGCTTTCACTTGATGCAGGTAGGTGGTTTCGGCAAAGTCGCTCAATGTCTGGAGGACGTGTTCGCGCCGGTTGTCGTCTTGAGAGGGCAGGCGACAAATCAAGGCGTTGGACAGCTGAATCTTGCCGACGGGTACTCGCGCCTGATGCAGCCTGTCCAGCGACTGATAGCAATCTTCGAACATCACGGCCTGATGGCAGACATCGAAGCACAGCGCCAGATGTTCATGGTGCGGGTCCGTACCTTGCCAGTGCTGGAAAAAAGCGATGGCCTGGTCAGTGTTTTCCAGTACACAGTCCGGCTCCATCTCCAGGCATAACACGATCTTCTTGCCGGTTTCCTGATGCAGCCTGGCCAGGGACCGGGTCAGTTGGCGCAGCTGCCGCTCCGCGACGTGCTGCAGTGCCGGACTCCAATGCGCGGCGTAGCCTAGCGGTACGCTGGAAATCACTCCCTGGGCAGAGTCCGGCGGCAGCGCGGCCGCTAACAGTTGTGCCAGTTGCAGGCTGTATTCCAGACGTTGTGGGTCGGCCCAGTGAGGGTGATAGACCTCGGCTTTGACCGCGCCCTCATGGAACTGGCCGTAGGGAAAACCGTTGAGCGAGGTCAGGCGCAAGCCACTGCGTTGCAAGCACTTGAGGAATGCCTGGCGTGCCGTTACCTGCTGCAATTGGGCCGCCGCCTTGGCGCTGATCCACAATCCGCTGTCCTGCTCGTTGAGTCCGCGCAACTGGCGCACGCCCTGGAAGTGCGTCTCGATCGAGGCGCACAATCCGGCCAGCTCGGGGGTGGGGTGCACGTTGCTGCAATAGCCGATCTGGCTGGGCGTCCATTCCCTGAGCTGGCTCATTTGACCACCGGTTCCTGACCGCGCAGGGCCGAGTTCTCCTGCCATTGGCGACGCTGATCGATGGGTAGCGGGGTGCTGACCAGCGTCTTGTCCAATTGCCCGCTCTGGGCGAAGAAATTCACCGGGTTGTGGAACAGCACCTGTTCGACCTGCGCTTCGCTGAAGCCGGCTGCCAGCATCGCCTGACCGGTTTTCGGCACCTTGAGCGGATCGCTGATGCCCCAGTCGGCGGCGCTGTTGACCACCATCTTCTCGGTGCCGTACTCCTGCAACAGGGCGACCATGCGCTGTTCCGACATTTTGGTGTTGGGATAGATGGAGTGACCACGCCAGCAGTCGCTATCCAGCACCAGGGGCAGGGTCAGCTCGTTGAGGTGATCGATGATCACCAGGTGCTCAGCGATGCCGACTTCGCGAATCACGGCCAGGGTGCGTTTGGTGCCACCGATCTTGTCGCGGTGCGGGGTGTGCACCAGTACCGGCAGATTGAATTGTTTGGCCAATTCCAGCTGAGCGGCGAGGAAACGGTCTTCTTCCGGGGTGATATCGTCGTAGCCGATCTCGCCGACCGCGACGACGCCGTCTTTCACCAGATAGCGCGGCAGAATCTCCAGCACCTCATTGGCCACCGACAGGTCATTGGCCTCTTTGGGGTTGAGGCCGATGGTGCAGAAGTGATGGATACCGAACATGCTGGCGCGAAAACGCTCCCAGCCCAGCAGGGTGTCGAAGTAATCAATGAAGCTGCCGACGCTGGTTCTGGCCTGGCCTTGCCAGAACGCCGGCTCGATGACCCCGGTGATACCGGCGGCCGCCATGTTCTGGTAGTCATCGGTGGTTCGGCTGACCATATGAATGTGCGGGTCGAAGTACTTGAGCATGGTGATTCCTCGTCGAGGGGAGGGGGAGCCGTTGAGCATCAGTTCGGTGAGGGGCTGGCGGGCGTGGGCAGGTGCGCATACCATTCCGGTGGCAAGCGTTGCGCCTGGCTCAGGTCGACCAGACGCTGGTATTGCGTCGGGCTGAGCAGGTCGAAGGCAATCACTTGGGGCAGCCCGGCGGACACTGTCCGTTCGGCCGCCAGCTGTTCGTCGAGCAGGTCCAGTGCCAACTGGTTGAGGGGCACGCTGTGGCGTTGTGTCAGACCGACCAGGCGCCGGATGTCGAGTCCCATGCCCAATGCTTTCAGCACTAGCTGGTGGAACGCCCGTTCGTGGTAATGGCGTGCCGGGTAGTGGGTGTCCAGGGCGAGGGCGGCAAACACCTGGCTGTTGCTGGTACGTCCGGCCTGCAACGCCAGGTCAACGCAGAGTCCGCGGCTATCGAGCCAGTCCAGGGCTTTCAAGGTGGCGATCTTTTCCTGGTCGTCGCCCCACAGAAACAGCTGGCGTAGCAAAGGCCGTTGCCCGGCGGCGGGTTGTTGCTCCACTACCTGAGCCAGCAGCAACGCCCGCGCCAGCTGGATCTTGCTCCAACCGGCACTGCCGGACGTTGCCTGCTCGTTGAGGCTGCGCTTGCACTGGCTGCTCAAGAGCGCCGAAGTATGGGCATCCGGGTGTTGGGCGAGCCTCTCTTGTGCCAGGCGCCACCACTGCTGCTCGGTGTGATCGAGCTGTTGGGTGAAGGCCTGGCGTTGTTCGGCGAGGCGGTCGTGCCTCATGACAAGGGCTGCCGATAGTGCTGCGGTGACGTCCATGTTCATGTCGGTTTGACCCAGCGCTGGAAGTGTGGAAGCAGGAAAAACACCAGGACGCATAACAGGCTGCCCAGTGGTTGGTTGGCCACGGCCAGAACCAGCGCATCGAACAGCGGCAGGGCCGCCAGGCCAGCACCGATAAAGGCGCGGACCTGCCGTTGCCGCGGGTTGGCCAGGTGTTGCCAGTAGTGCCAGCCGAGCCAGCCGAGCCAGAGCAGCAGCACCGGCCAGAACCAGTCGTTATCGGCATAGACTGCCAGGGCCAGCGGGCTCAGCATGAGGATCAGCGGGAGACGGCTGAGCAACTGGTTGCGATGCTCCTGCCGGGCCAGGTAGGTCAGGCCGCTGATATAGACGCCCAGCAAGATTGCGCACAGCCAGATCGGTTCCGGTGGCACCGCCAGGCTGGCCGCCGCGGTAAGGTAGAGGGCCGAGCGGCAGGCCCCCATCAGCCAGACGCTGTGGGCGTATTTCTTGTGCAGCAGGTTGTAGCCGAGGATGCAGCTCACCAGCAGGGTCGCGCTGACCAGCAGCCAGTGCGGCTGGTCGATCAGCCGACTCAGGCCGAGCACCGCGGCGGCGGCCAGCGTCAGCAGCAGCGCCGTGGCCAGCCCCACCTGTTGGCGGCTGACCAGTCCCAGGGTGATGGGGCGAGGGTTGTGGTGTTG
This sequence comes from Pseudomonas sp. GW821-FHT03C07, assembly GCF_059420925.1. Classification (NCBI taxonomy): domain Bacteria; kingdom Pseudomonadati; phylum Pseudomonadota; class Gammaproteobacteria; order Pseudomonadales; family Pseudomonadaceae; genus Pseudomonas; species Pseudomonas sp. GW821-FHT03C07. The sequence continues at coordinate 25,661 of NZ_JBWKUQ010000011.1, read as the reverse complement.
CAGGTCCCAGTCGGCGTCCAACAGGTCGTTCAACAGCATACCGGCCAGGTACAGCGCCGACAGCGTCGCCAGCAGCAGGATCCACATCAGCGCCGAGGGCGGCGCCAGGGCCTCGGCACTGCTGGACAGCAGGGCGGCGGCCAGGGTATTGGTCCACACCGTGGGCAGGTTTGACACCCGGCCCAGGGTCATCCAGGTTTTCAGGTTTGGCAATGTGGGGTTCATGGCGCGCAACCCTCGCTCAACCCGGGCAGCGGGTCGGAGTGGCTCGACAGGCGCAGCAGTGCCTGCTCCATCAGGGCGCTATCTATTTCATGCAGATCCATCGATTCGCCGATCCGCTTGAGCATGGGGATAGAGAGTTGCCCGCCCAGGTGCTGGCGGAACTCCTCCAGTCCAAGCATGACCTGTGAACGCCCCTGTGTATCTTTCAACATCAGTTCCGGCGGGCACAGGCAGAAACCGAGCTTGAGCAGCAGGCGAAGTACTCGGTCGGTGTCGGCATGGCTCAACAGGCCCTTGGCGTTGGCATAGAGTCCGTCCAGGGCCATGCCCACCGCCACGGCTTCGCCGTGGCGCAGTCTGTGGCGACTGAGATTTTCCAGTTTGTGTGCGGCCCAGTGCCCGTAATCCAGTGGCCGTCCGTTACCGCGTTCGAATGGGTCGCCGGCACCGGTGATGTGCTCCAGGTGCAGTTCGGCGCAGCGGCGAATGGCATAGCGGCTGGCGGGGTGCTCGAAGCGGGCCAGGGCGTCGGCCTGCTGCTCTATCCATTGGAAAAACGCCCGGTCCTTGATCAGCGCCACCTTGACCGCCTCGGCCAGCCCGGCAATCTGATCGCGACGGGTCAGGCTGGTCAGCAGTTGGAAATCGTTGAGCACCGCGGTGGCGGGGTAAAAGGCTCCCAACAGGTTCTTTTGGCCGAAAGCATTGATGCCGTTTTTCACACCAATACCCGCATCGTTCTGTGCCAGTACCGTGCTCGGGATGCGGATCAGGCGAATGCCGCGGTGGAAAGTCGCGCAGGCATAACCCACCGCGTCCAGCACCGCGCCGCCGCCCAGGGCCAGCACATAGCAATGCCGGTCCAATCCATGGTGCAGCATGTCGGCGTACACCTGCTGCAGCACCTGTGGATCCTTGCTCAGTTCGCCGGCTGGAACTGCAATCGGCGCGGCCAGCAAATGCAGATCGGCAGCGTGGCAGGCAAAGTAGGCATCGATCTGTTTCAGCAGCTGTGGAGCGCTTTGCAACAGTTGTTCATCAGCGAACACCAACACGCTCACCGCAGCGCTGTGCTGTGTTGTCAGTTGCCGGTGCAGGCAGGGATTTTTCGGATCGAACAGGTGATCGGTGAACACCACCGGGTAGTCGTAGCTCACCTTGAAGCGCCCGCGCAGGGGCTGCTCCGTGTCTTGTTGACGGTCGCTCCTGGACAGGCGGCGAGCGATAAACAAGCTCGGCAAGACCATGCTGGCGAGGAGAGTCACCAGCAGTGCAATCAGCAGAAGCCCCAGGTTGAGTTTCTGGATGGGCGTCGAAGGCAGGTACGGGGCGAGAGGCGTCAGGAAGTCCTGGAACAGTTGTCCGAACAACAGGAGGCTGGCGATCACCAGGCCCGAGAAGCAAAGCAGTGACAGCCAAAAATTTTTAGTTGGCCCTCTTTGCAAGAACGCATAATACCCATGGCTGCGCTTCATCAAGCATCCCTCTTGATTGTAATGACTGAATCCGTGTCAGTAATCAAAAACAGCGGCTGGCTTGTTGTAATTAAATAGAATGCCTCCATCGAAAGTGACGGGTTTTTATGCGTGGTTAATCATGCTTTAAGAGCCCGTTGTGAGCCTAGACGGACACGGTGTTTTTGCAAGATGACGTGATGATAAGAGAAGGAGAGAGTGGCTTGGACAATCGGATGCACGATCTTCGTTATTTGGATTATTGCGTCTGGTTATATGGGGTTTGATAGTTGCCAAAGTGGCTCGGAGCAGCATCAGGGCTTTGAGACGCACTTTCCAAAGCCGGAGACGTGGTTCAAGGCGCCTCCACCAGGAGGCGCTTTCAAACTAAACTGGGTGAAAACGTTCTGAATTGTTCGACTCGGCAATTCATGAACAAACCTGCACCCCGTTAGATCGAGCTCTTGGCGGCATACAGTTTTTTGGCTTCAGCAAAACACTTTTCGGCGATGGCTGAGCGCGGTTCGGTTTTGCGCATCACCAGGCCCAGGGGCGCAAGTACGCTGGCATCCGGCAGGTTGATAAAAGCCAGGTTTTCGATCGGGTTCTCCAGACCACTGTCCAGCGGCATGATCGAACAGCAAAAACCTTCGTGGATCGCCTGGAACAATTGATACGTCGAATCGCTTTCGAGTATTGGCTGGGGGTCGAGGCCGCGACTGCGGAAGCTCAGGTCAATGGACTTTCGGTAGTGCATGCCATTGCTGATCATCCCCAAGGGCAGTTCGGCGGCGTCTTCCCAACTCATTTCCGTGCCTTCGAAATGGAAGTGGCGGGTGTCGTAAAGCAGGCCGACGCGGGTCTCGCCCAGTTCGAAAAACTCCAGGTAATTGGGGTTTACGTGGTCGAGATAACACACGCCCAGGTCCAGTCGATTAGTGCCCAATGCTTCGATGATCTGGTCCGAACTCATGGAGGACAAACTGAACTTGAGTTCCGGGAAGGTCTGGGACAGGCCCTGGATGTAGCTGATCGGATTGAAGCCGCTGAGCGGCACCAGGCCCAGGCGCAAGTTGCCGACCAACTGACCGCGACAGGCAGCGGCTTCGGCGAATAATCCGTCATGGGCGGCGAGCAAGGTTCTGGCCCAGGCCAGCACGCGTTCACCGGCCTGGGTGAACCCTTCGAAGCGCTGGCCTCGAGTGACCAGTTCCAGGCCCAGTTCATCCTCAAGATTGCGCAAGCGCATGGACAGCGTCGGCTGGGTAATGTGGCAGCGCGCGGCAGCCTGCCCGAAGTGTCGAGTCTGCTCCAGCGCGATCAGGAATTTGAGTTGCTTGATGTCCACGATGGCACCTGCTGAGGAGTGAAAGAGGTCAGTATTGACACCGGTGTCCCGAGCACGTGGATTGTTTTGGCAATCCTGGTCCGAGCCTTTGAAGCAACGCCGTGGGCGCTATTCGATGGACGCCGATGGCCGGTCTGCCCGTGGAAGTACCGAGCAGGGGCTGGATGAAATGTCAGATGAGCAGGCCAGTGTCATGATTAAAACGCGGTGAATGGGGTGAACAGACGATCTCATTGTCCGCTCTGTGTGTCCAATCACAAGCGTTGAATGGGTGATCGATTGACTCAATCAGCGGAGCAATGGGGGGAGGAAAAATCATTGATAGAGGCACTCGATAACCCGGTCAGCCGTAACGATTAGACAGTCATCGTTTGGGCGCCTTAGCCTCTGGCAATTGTTTTGATGATGGCCTGCCGGAGAATGACATGAGCGTGAAATCGGATGCATTGTTTGTACCCTTGAATATTGCAGTATTGACCGTCAGTGATACCCGGGAATATGCCAACGACAGCTCTGGGCAATTGCTCGTCAGTCGGTTGCTGGAAGCGGGGCACAGCCTGGGTGAGCGCAACCTGCTCAAAGATGATCTGTATAAAATCCGCGCCCAGGTCGCGGCCTGGATCGCCGACGAGCAGATTCAGGTGGTGTTGATTACCGGGGGCACCGGCTTCACAGGTCGCGACAGCACGCCCGAGGCGGTGAGCTGTTTGCTGGATAAGCAAATCGATGGTTTTGGTGAGTTGTTCCGGGCGATTTCCATTCTCGATATCGGCACGTCCACGGTACAGAGTCGTGCCTTGGCCGGGCTGGCCAACGGTACGCTGGTGTGCTGCTTGCCAGGTTCGACCGGTGCCTGCCGGACCGCGTGGGAAGGCATCCTCGCCGAGCAACTGGATGCGCGCCACAGGCCGTGCAATTTCGTGCCACACCTCAAGTCGGTACCCCTCTGCGGGACGCGCTCAATGATCATTCCCCGGTCGACGGCTTTGCACATGTCATAGATCGTCAGCGCTGCCACGCTCGCCGCCAGTTCTCACGGTTGCTCGGGTCTTTATCCGTGACGTCGACCATGTTGGCCCCGCCTTCGGCGTCCAGGTGCGTCAGGGTTGTTCGAATGCGTTCATGGTGGTCCTCGGATCAGTTCAGTACAAAGTCGACGGGCTGGAGTACAGGAGGCAGTTCTGTGGCGCCGGTGGCATCCAGTACTTCACGTTCGATGTTGCGCACGATGGCATTGGTCGGCAGGTCGTTTTCGTCGTGGCCAAAAGGGTCCTCCAGTTCGTCGCCAATCGCGTCCAAGCCGAAAAACGTGTAACTCACGATCGCGGTGAAAACGGGCGTCAGCCAACCCAGTGGCTCGGCCATTGCGAAGGGCAGCAAGATGCAGAACATGTAACTCGTTCGGTGCAACAAGAGTGTGTAGGGGAAGGGCAGCGGCGTGCTTTTGATTCGCTCGCAAATCGTCTGTGTGGTGGTCAGGTTGCTCAAGTGTTTGGCCATCAACATATAACGCCATTCACTGAGGTCGGCTGATTCGGCGAGTGTCGAGCACTGTTGGCTGACTCGGCGCAGAATACTTTCCGGGATATTCGGTGCGTTGAAAGAGGGCAAACTGTCCAGCCAGGGCTCGGCCACGCTCAGTTCGTCTTCTTGGCGAAGCTTGGCGTTAAGCGCATGGGCGAATCCGCAGAGGTTGCGCAAGATCTTGCTGCGTTGTCGGGGGTCCTTGATGACTTGGGTTTCCCGAATCATCCCGCGTATATCCATCACCATCGCCCCGAGCGCCTTGCGCCCTTCGTACCAGCGGTCGTAACAGGCGTTGTTGCGAAAACTCATGAAGATCGAGAGCGACAAGCCCAGCAGCGTGAAGGGCGTGGCATTGACCTTCGAGAAGTACGCCGGGTGGAGGGTTTCGACCAGCACAATCGCCGAGGCCAGTAGTGTCACCAGCAGGCTTCGCAACGCAATCCGTTTGGCCACAGAACCCTTGAGTGAAATCAACACATTGATCAGGTTGGGTTTGGCTCTGACGATCATGGAAAACAACCTTATGCATAATAATGAGACCGGGCAGGTTATCCGCCGGTCATGTTCATGAAACGGACAACTTGCACCTCGTCATTGAGTTCGAAGTTGTGTCGGTACGGCTTGATTTTCATCGCTTCGGTAATCGCCTGCTCCAACCGCTGCGGCTCGCCTGGGTAGCGGCGAAGCACGTCCTTCAAGTCGAGGGAATGCTCATTGCCCAGGCACAGCAGGAGGCGGCCCTCAACGGTCAGCCGAACGCGATTGCATGTCCCGCAGAAGTTATGGCTATGGGGCGAGATGAATCCCAGGCGAATGTGTGGCGCCTCCGCCAGGCGCCAATAGCGCGAAGGGCCCTGGGTCGATTCCGCGGAGTCGATAAGGGTGTAGCGTTCGGCAATTCGTTCACGCACTTGCGCGCTGGAATAGAACGTTTCAGCACGGCTGTGCTCGCGGATGACACCCAGCGGCATCTCTTCGATGAAGGCAATGTCCAAGCCGCGATCAATTGCGAATGCCACGAGGTCGTTAATCTCATGATCGTTGCGGTCTTTCATGACGACGCAGTTGAGTTTGGTGTGTTGAAAACCGGCGGCATTGGCGGCGTCGATGCCGGCGATGACCTTGACCAGATCACCGCTGCGCGTCAGTTCGCGGAAACGCTCGGCGTCGAGGCTGTCGAGGCTGATATTCAGGCGCTTGAGCCCCGCATCAAACAGCGGTACCGCCAATTTGCCGAGCTGCGAACCGTTGGTGGTCATGCATAACTCGCGTAGACCTGGCAGCGCCGCGATGCGCTTGCAAAGGTCGACCACGCCTGGGCGAATCAACGGCTCGCCACCGGTCAGACGGATCTTTCGAGTGCCCAGGGCGACAAAGCGCTCAGCCAATTGATAGAGCTCTTCCAGCGTCAGGATGCGTTGGCGCGGCAAGAACTCCATGTCTTCGGCCATGCAATAAACACAACGGAAATCGCACCGGTCGGTGACCGACATTCTGAGGTAGTCGACCCGGCGAGAAAAACGGTCCATCAATATACGATCGGTCATCACAGCCTCCAGCGGCGGGCAGGTCCACTGTTATATAAGGGCCTTATTGAATCAAGGCTAAAGTTGTTTTTAGTCGTCGTCTAATCACTATTAACAACCGGCTGATCGAGCAAATCTATTGAGCCGTAATTCGCTTTTTTTAAGAGGGTTGTAAATCAGTATTTTATTGATTTTATGGGTTTTTTGTTTTGATAGAGGGGTTCGATGAGTCAGTCGTTAAGAGTGATTGGACAGGTGTGCCATGCACCTAATAGGCTGGGTTCGTAATCTTGAATTGGGCCCATTCAGTGGCTCGGCCTAAATAAGTTTGGCGCTGACGTTAAATACCGACGCATTGATAGACGCCTCCATACAGCTGTTAACAATGACGTTAAGTCAGGCCGTCGCCTGCGTGCAAAGTCTTGGAGAAGTACCATGAATGAAGTTGAACGTTATAAACCGTACAAGGGGGCGGCCGCCGGCTGGGGGGCGCTGATTGCGGTCACCAGGAACTGGCTGGGCAGTGAAAACGCGCTCAAGAATATTCGAGCGATGCTCAAGACCAACCAGAATGGCGGTTTTGACTGCCCGGGTTGTGCCTGGGGCGAGTCGCCGGAAAGCGGCATGGTCAAGTTCTGCGAGAACGGCGCCAAAGCGGTCAACTGGGAAGCCACCGGACGGCTGGTCAACCCGGCGTTTTTCAACAAATACACCGTGTCGTCGCTTGCGGCGCAAAGTGACTATTGGCTTGAATACCAAGGGCGCCTGACTCATCCGATGCGCTATGACGCTGCGCTTGATCGTTATGTCGAAACCAGTTGGGACGATGCCTTTGCCTTGATCGCCAAACACCTGAACAGACTGACCTCGCCCGATCAGGCCGAGTTCTATACCTCCGGTCGGGCCAGCAACGAAGCCGCTTACCTTTATCAGCTGTTTGTTCGCGCCTACGGCACCAATAACTTCCCTGACTGCTCGAACATGTGCCACGAAGCGAGTGGCCTGGGCATGGACGACAGCGTTGGCGTCGGCAAAGGCACGGTGACGTTCGATGACCTGGAAGAAGCCGACGCAATTTTTGTCATCGGCCAGAACCCTGGCACCAACCACCCGCGGATGCTTGAGCCACTGCGCGAAGCGGTGAAGCGGGGCGCGCAGGTGATCTGTTTCAACCCCCTGAAAGAGCGAGGCCTGGAGCGCTTCCAGCACCCGCAGCATCCGCTGGAAATGCTTACCAATGGGTCTGAGCCGACCTCGTCTGCCTACTTTCGTCCGGCGCTGGGCGGCGACATGGCGGCGTTTCGCGGCATCGCCAAGTTTCTGTTGCAGTGGGAGCGTGAAGCGCTGCTGAACAATGGCGAGGCCGTGTTCGACCGCGCGTTTATCGCCGAGCACACCTCAGGCCTGGACGCTTACCTGGCGGAGCTTGATGCCACGTCGTGGGAGCACATCGTTGAACAGTCTGGCCTGACGCTGGAGGACATCGAACTCGCCGCGCGGATGTACCGTCGCGCCAAGCGGGTAATCATGTGTTGGGCGATGGGCGTGACCCAGCACACTCACTCCGTCGTGACCGTGCAGGAAATCATCAACGTGCAGCTATTGCGCGGCAATATCGGCCGGCCGGGGGCAGGGCTGTCACCGGTGCGCGGGCACAGTAACGTGCAGGGCGACCGCACCATGGGCATCAACGAACTGGCTCCGGCGGAGTTGATTGACGCACTGGAAGCGCGCTTTAACTTCAAGCTTTCGCGTCGTCACGGCCACAACACGGTGATGGCGATTGCGGCGATGGAAGAGGGGCGTTCGAAAGTGTTCATCGGCCTGGGTGGTAACTTCGCCCAAGCGACGCCCGACAGTCCGCGTACCCACGACGCCTTGCGCAACTGCGAGCTGACCGTGCACATCGCCACCAAGCTCAATCGCAGCCATTTGGTCACCGGTCGTGAGGCCCTGATTTTGCCGTGCCTGGGGCGTACCGACATCGATATGCAGGAACAAGGGCCACAAGGTGTGACGGTGGAAGACACCTTCAGCATGGTGCACATTTCCCACGGCCAACTGAAACCCAAATCGCCGTTGATGCGTTCGGAGCCGGCGATCATTGCCGGGATTGCCAACGCAACGCTGGGCAAACACCCGATCGACTGGTTGTGGGCGGTTGCCGATTACAGTCGCATCCGCGACCTGATTGCCGACACCATTCCCGGCTTCAAGGACTTCAATAAAAAACTGCTGCACCCCGGCGGCTTTCACCTGGGCAACAACGCTGCCCAGCGCATCTGGAAAACCAGCACCGGCAAAGCGCAATTTGCCCCGAGCGTGTTGCCGGCACACCTGGTCAGTGAAGGCGTGCGCAACCTGGACGTGAAACCGGACCTGATCCTGCAAACCATGCGCTCCCACGATCAGTACAACACCACGTTGTATGGGCTTGATGACCGTTATCGCGGTGTCTACGGCATGCGCGAGGTGGTGTTCGTCAATGAGCTGGACATTCGCAAACTCGGTTACGAGCCGGGGCAAAAGGTCGACATGGTTTCGCTGTGGGGCGATGGCCGCGAGCGCCGAGTCAGTGGTTTTACCTTGATTGCCTACGACATTCCAGCGGGCCAGGCCGCGGCCTATTACCCGGAAACCAACCCACTCGTACCGCTGGAAAGCTACGGCGACCGTACCTTTACGCCGACCTCGAAGTTCATCGCGATTCGCCTTGAACCGGCACCGGTCAGCAACCTGATCCAGTCCTTTGGTGCTTGAACCGGGCCGGGGCGGCGTGATCGTCGCCTGGTTTTTTTCTGATCATTGGGCATCTGTTCGCTGCGAGCCGCGCAACACTCTGAGGGTATCGGCATGTTAAATTCGGGGGCACTGGACCTGGCGCGCATTCAATTCGCGTTTACGGTCTCGTTTCACATCATATTTCCCGCCATCACCATCGGGCTGGCCAGTTTCCTGGCGGTGCTCGAAGGCCTGTGGCTGAAAAGCAACAACGCGGTGTACAAGGACCTGTATCACTTCTGGTCGAAGATTTTTGCCGTCAACTTCGGCATGGGCGTGGTCTCCGGGCTGGTCATGGCCTACGAGTTCGGCACTAATTGGAGCCGTTTCTCTGACTTCGCCGGGAGTATCACCGGGCCGTTGCTCACGTATGAGGTGTTGACGGCATTCTTCCTTGAAGCTGGCTTTCTCGGGGTCATGCTGTTCGGCTGGAACCGGGTAGGGCGAGGGCTGCATTTCTTTGCCACGGTGATGGTCGCCTTCGGTACGTTGATCTCGACCTTCTGGATCCTGGCGTCCAACAGCTGGATGCAGACGCCACAGGGGTTCTCGATCGTCGATGGGCGGATCATGCCGATGGACTGGCTGGCCATCGTCTTCAATCCGTCATTCCCGTTCCGCCTGGCACACATGGCTATCGCCGCGTTTGTGGCCACGGCGTTCTTTGTCGGGTCGTCGGCGGCCTGGCATCTGCTGCGTAAAAACGACACGCCACACGTACGCAAGATGCTCTCGATGGCGTTGTGGATGGCGTTGATCGTGGCGCCGATCCAGGCGGTGGTCGGTGATGCCCATGGTCTGAACACCCTGGAGCATCAACCGGCAAAAATAGCCGCCATGGAAGGGCACTGGGAAAACATCGGTAACGAGCCGACGCCGCTGGTGTTGTTTGGGATCCCGGACATGGAGGCCGAGAAGACTCGCTACGCCATCGAAATCCCTTACCTGGGCAGCCTGATCCTGACCCACAGCCTGGATAAGCAGATCCCTGCGCTCAAGAGTTTCTCCAAGGAGGACCGTCCCAACGCGACGATCATTTTCTTCAGCTTCCGGATCATGGCCGGGCTGGGCATGTTGATGATCCTCACAGGGGTGTTGGGTCTCGCGTTACGCCGTCATGGCGCGCTGTACCGCAATCGGATGTTCCTGCGCCTGGTGTTGTTCATGGGCCCGACCGGTCTGATCGCGATGCTGGCCGGTTGGATCACTACCGAAGTGGGTCGTCAGCCGTGGGTGGTCTACGGGCTGTTGCGCACTGCCGATGCGGCATCCAATCACACCGTCACGCAACTGAGCATTTCGCTGGCGTTGTTTGTGTTGATCTACTTCTCGGTGTTCGCGGTGGGCATCGGTTACATGATGAAACTGGTACGCAAGGGCCCCCAACCGCATCACGAGCACTCACCGCAAGGTGGTCCTGGCCAGGAGCGCACGCCACGCCGCCCCTTGTCCGCCGTCGCCGAGACGCTCGCGTCCAGCGATCACGTCAACTGAACAAGGGGATTGAACATGGGTATTCAAGGCATCGATTTGTCGTTGATCTGGGGCGTCATCATTGCCTTCGGGGTGATGATGTACGTGATCATGGATGGGTTTGACCTGGGGTTGGGCATCCTGTTTCCGCTGATTCCGGATGCGCAGGAGCGCGATGTGATGATGAACACCGTCGCGCCAGTATGGGACGGTAATGAAACCTGGCTGATCCTCGGTGGGGCGGCGCTTTACGGCGCGTTTCCACTGGCTTACTCGGTGATTCTGGAGGCGTTGTACCTGCCGCTGATTTTCATGCTGGCCGGGTTGATCTTTCGCGGTGTGGCGTTTGAGTTCCGGTTCAAGGCCAGTCCTGAAAAACGTCATATCTGGGACATGGCCTTTATCGGCGGCTCTGTGCTGGCGACATTTTCCCAAGGCATCGTGATCGGCGCGTACATCGCGGGGATTCCAGTAGTCAATCGGCAGTTCGCCGGTGGCACCCTGGATTGGCTGGCACCGTTCCCGCTGTTCTGTGGGGTTGGGCTGATTGTCGCTTACGCATTGCTCGGCAGTACCTGGTTGCTGGTCAAGACCGAAGGGATGCTGGAGTCACGCATGCGTCACTACACACGGCCGCTGGCGTTCGTGCTGACGGCGATCGTCGCAGTGCTCTGCGTGTGGACGCCATGGCTGCATCCCGAGATTGCGACACGTTGGTTTACCCACGCGCATATCGTGGTGTTTGGCGGGTTGTTGGTCCTGGGTGTGCTGGCGCTGTTCGGCTTGCTTCGCACGTTACGCCAGTATCATTCTCATTGGCCCTTTGTGTGCACCCTGGTGCTGGTGTTCCTGGGCTACATCGGATTGGCGTTCAGTATCTGGCCGAACATCGTTCCACCGTCCATCAGCCTGTGGGAGGCGGCTTCGCCCCCTACAAGCCAGTTGTTCATCTTGATTGGCACACTGTTCATCCTGCCGATCATCCTGATGTACACCTGCTGGAGCTACTACGTGTTCCGCGGCAAAGTGAGGATCGGCGATGGCTACCATTGATAGCGAAAACACTGAAGTTTCGGCCGCGGAAAACGAAGCAGCCCCTTGGTCTCGACGGGTGCTTTGGTTGATCGCCATTTGGTTCGGCAGCGTGCTTGCCCTGGGAGTGGTGGCCAGCCTGTTCCGATTCATGATGCACCTGGCCGGAATGACCAATCATTGATTGGCTTGGTACGCCGGCAACGGGAGGATGGAAAATCCGTTGGATGACGTAAAGCCGAATAAATGTTTGAAAAAAACGTTATAGGCTTTACTTAGGAGGCACATTGCTAGTAATCAGTCATTGAGTATCTTCAATTTCTGGCCCAGGGAGCGCTGATGAGTGTTCGTCCATTGAGCGACTCCCCGCGGCAATCGAACGATTGCGATGTTGCCGTCTCTCAACTGCAAGGGACAGCGGATACGGTTGGCATGGCCTACGTTGGCAACGAGGACAGGATCGAACACTTGCTGGACTCAGCGCGCAACTGGGCCCATACCCGCGCCTGGGTGGTTTACCGCGCCGGAGAACAGATGCATCGGGTCGGGCAGGGCGACCCGTTGCTGCAGTGGCCCGCAAGCGTTGCCCATGAGGCGTTTGACGCCTTTTGCCTGACCCACCAATTGCATCGCTGGCCGACCGGCAAAGGCGAAAGCGTGCTGGGTTGGCTGCTCGCGCCCGTCAAGGATGCCGAGGAACCGGCGCTCGCCGAGTTTGCCCAGTGCCTGGGCATTGAGGTACAGACCAATACCCTGGCCCGTGCGCAGATCACTCAGCGTGTGCTGTATGAGATTACCTACCTGGCCAGTTCGACCCGCGACCGCTCGGTGTTTCTGGTGGGGGTTCACCAGCTGCTGGCCAGTCTGATCGACGCCGAGAACTTCTACCTCGCGCTGTATGACCCGCTCAGTGGCAAGATCGATTACCCGTACTACGTCGACATTATCGACGTGGATGCCCTCGAGGCCGAGAACTACGAATACCTCGACCCCGCGCACCTGTCCTTGACCGGCCAGGTGTTGACCTCCGGCCAGCCGCTGCTGATCGACGCCGCCGGCATTCTCGCGGCCCAGGCCTGGGGCAGTTTCCACTGCGTGGGTGAGCGTCCCGAGTTCTGGATGGGCGCCCCGTTGAAAAATGCCTCGGATGAGGTGTTTGGCATGCTGGCGATGCAGGTCTACGACGTTGCCCGTATCTACAGCGCTGAAGACCGTGCGCTGTTTCTGGTGGTGGCCCGCCACGTGGCCATGGCGTTGGACCGGATCCTGCACCGGGCGGGCCTGGAAGAGACGGTGCTGCGTCGTACCCTGGAGCTTTCGGCACTCAACGATGCCTTGAGGCAGGAGGTGCTCGACCGGGAGCGTGCCGAACATCTGCAGAGCGCCTTGTTCCAGATTGCCGAACTGTCGAGCCAGCCTGGCGACATGGCCGAGTTGTTTCAAACCCTGCATGGCATCGTCGGCGAACTGTTGTTCGCGCGGAACTTCTACATTGCGCTGTTTGACGATGCCAGCGGCGAAGTGACCTTTCCGTACTATGTCGATGAGCGACAGACCACCTGCCCGACGGCACGGCGCGGGCGCCGGGGCTTGACCGAGTACGTTATCCGCCAGCGTCGAGCGTGCCTGATCGACGCCACTGAGTCCGAGCGATTGTCGGCGAGCGGCGAAACCGAAGGGGCCCATGAGTCTGTCCGATGCTATTCCTGGCTGGGCATTCCCTTGTTCGATGGCGATGTGGTGCGGGGCGTGCTTGCCGTGCAAAGCTACACCTCGCAGGTGTGCTACACCCTGCGTGACCAGGAACTGCTGACGTTCGTGTCGCGGCACATCGACACAGCGCTGTCGCGCCGCACGGCCGCCGAAGCGATCCACGCCGCCAACCTTATGCTGGAAGCCCGGGTGCAGAACCGCACCCGCGAACTCGATCATGCCAATGCCAAGCTGCAACACGAAAACTCCCACGATACGCTGACCGGGCTAGCGAACCGTACCTGCCTGCAACAGCGCCTCAACCAGGCCTGGTCGCGATTCGAGAGCGAAAGCGGGCACCTGGCGGTGATGTTCATCGACCTCGACCGCTTCAAGATGGTCAATGACAGCCTCGGCCATCATTTTGGCGACCTGCTGCTGATGCAGGCCGCCGACCGTTTGCGCGGTTGCCTGCGCGACACCGACATGCTGGCGCGTCTGGGCGGTGATGAGTTTTCGGTGCTCGCTCCCGAGGCACCACCGGACGTGGTGATCGACATTGCCGAGCGGATCCTGGTGGCGTTTGACCTGCCGTTCTTCATCAATGGCCATGAAGTTTTTTCGTCCTGCAGCATCGGTATTGTCAGCGCCGACAGCCAGTTCCATCACGAGCCGGCCGACCTGCTGCGCGATGCCGATGCGGCGATGTACCGGGTCAAGAGCGCCGGGCGCGACAGCTACGCGGTGTTCAACCAGGAAGTGCGCCGCGAAGTTTCGGACCAGGTCGAGCGTGAAGGGGCCTTGCGCAACGCCCTCAAGCGCAGCGACGAACTGCTACCGTATTTCCAGCCGATTGTCAGCGTCGAAAGCGGCGAACTGCTGGCCCTGGAAGCGCTGGTCCGCTGGCATCAGCCGGGCGGCCGGGTGATCGCGCCGGGCGAGTTCCTGCCGGACTTCGAGGGCTTGCGCCTGATCGGTCGACTGGACCTGTACATGCTGACCAGCATTGCCGTGATCCTGGCCCAACCGCAGCACGCCAACTGGCCGCCGGTGCACGTCAATTGCTCCAGCTACAGCATGACGCGCCCGGACTTCGCCAGCGATGTGCTTGCATTGCTGGCGCGGCACCAGGTCTCGCCGTCGCGGATCTGCCTGGAACTGACCGAAGGTGCCCTGGTGGCTGAGCCGGCGATGGCTCGACGAACCATGCAGCAACTGGCCGACAACGGCATGTCGGTGGTGCTCGATGACTTCGGTGCGGGGTTTTCATCCCTGAGCTACGTGCATCAATACCGTTTCAGCGGCTTGAAGATCGACAAGTCGTTCATCCTCGAACTGACCAGCAGTGCCCGCAGCCGCGCGATTGTCCGGGCGATTGTGCGGATGGCCGAGTCCCTGGACCTGAGCGTGGTGGCCGAAGGGGTCGAGGACGCCGCGACGCTTGAGTTGCTGCGCGAAATGGGCGCGGGGCAGGCCCAGGGGTATTATTTTGCCAGGCCGATGGGGTTGGAGGCGTTGATGGGGTGTTTCTCTGGCGACGGGTCGGTTCCTGGCTGGGGCAGGGGGGCTACACCCGTTCGCTAGCGCGTCGATGTTTGGCATGTTTTACAAGGACAGGCTTGCAGCGGCCAGGTGCCAACGCTTGTCTTCGAAAGAACTCGGAGTCGAACTCGAACGCCAGGAACCCGTTCGGGCGCCTGGCGTTCATCGCCTTGCAATCACATTGCGGCGTGGAAAATCTCTTCGATTTGCGCCTGTTCCGCAGTCCGGGGGTTGGTGAAGCCGCAGGCATCTTTCATGGCGTTGGCTGCCAGTGTTGGAATGTCCTCTACCTTGACCGCCAATTCGGCCAGACCGCCTGGAATACCGACATCCAAAGACAATTTACGGATGCCGGCAATGGCCGCCGCCGCGCCTTGTTCGGGGTCAAGATGTTGGGTATCCAGGCCCATCGCCCTGGCGATGTCGCTCAGGCGAGCCGGGCAGACGCTGGCGTTGAAGCTCTCGACGTGCGGCAGCAGTATCGCGTTGCAGACACCGTGTGGCAGGTCATAGAAACCACCCAGTTGGTGGGCCATGGCGTGCACGTAGCCCAGGGAGGCGTTGTTGAACGCCATCCCGGCGAGGAACTGTGCATAGGCCATATTTTCCCGCGCCGGCATGTCGCCGCCGTTGGCGACCGCGTTGCGCAGGTTGGCGGAGATCAATTCCACGGCCTTGAGCGCGCAGGCATCGGTGATCGGCGTGGCCGCGGTTGAAACGTAGGCTTCGATGGCGTGGGTCAAAGCGTCCATGCCGGTGGCGGCGGTCAGGCCTTTGGGCATGGCGGCCATCAATGAGGGATCGTTGACCGACAGCAGTGGCGTCACGTTACGGTCGACGATGGCCATTTTTACGTGGCGGGTTTCGTCGGTGATGATGCAGAAACGGGTCATCTCGCTGGCGGTGCCCGCCGTGGTATTGATGGCAATCAGCGGCATTTGTGGCTTGGCGGACTGATCGACGCCTTCGTAGTCACTGATATGCCCGCCATTGGTGGCACACAAGGCAATGCCCTTGGCGCAGTCATGGGGCGAGCCGCCGCCGAGGGAGATGATGAAATCGGCACCGCTGAGCTTGAGTTGCTCCAGACCGTTTTCGACGTTGCTCACGGTCGGATTCGGCTTGGCCCCATCGAATACTGTCGCCTGGATGTCCTGCGCCGCCAGCAGCTGGGCGACCTTGTCGGCGACTCCGGCCTTTGCCAGCCCGGCGTCGGTCACGATAAGGGCGTGACGCAAGCCATATTTGCGAATGGCGACCATGGCTTCATCGAGACTGCCGATGCCCATCATGTTTACGGACGGAATGAAGAACGTGCTGCTCATGACTAGCCCTCGTTATTGTGATTATTGGCCCGAACGGCCGGTGGTGCACTCATCAAGATGGACTCATCCTAGGAGCGAGGGCGTGACGGTTAAATGGTCCTTTAGTCCGCGCGATGGGGGTCTTTAGTCGTAGTGGCACACGGTTTCATCCTATCGGCGTGGTTACCCCCTACCCAAGTAGCATACGGACCCGGGTCCAGTCTTCGTAGACTGAGCAATCAGACAGCGCACTTTGCGGGAGGCGGCCATGCAACACACCCAAACCGATGGCGTAGTCAGCGCGATGTCGATGGCAACCGAGGCGCAAGAGGTGGCACAGGAGCTGGCGCGGCAGCTATTGCACCCGCACTTGGGTTTTGTGCTGTTCTTTTGTTCGGTCGAATACGATTTGCGAGCCTTGGGCTCGGCATTGCAGCAGAGCTTTGGCGGAATTCGCGTGGTGGGCTGTACCAGCGCCGGGGAAATCACCCCTGAGGGCTATGGCCGGGGCTGCGTGACCGCCGTGGGTTTTGATCATCGGCATTTCTCCATTGCCGCCGAGCTGATCGACGAATTGGAGCGTTTCAGCCTGATCGACGCCCAGCAAATGGTCGAGCGACTGGTCGGCGGTTGTCGCAGCAACACCCTGGCGCCGATCAAGGGCAACAGTTTCGCCCTGACGCTACTTGACGGCCTGTCCAGCCGCGAGGAAATGGTCCTGGGGGCGCTGAGCGCAGCCTTGGGCGATATCCCGCACTTTGGCGGTTCTGCCGGAGACGATAACTACCTGACCCATACCCATGTGTACTTCGGCGGCGAATTCCACAGCGGCGCGGCCGTGGTGCTGTTGATCAATACCTGGCTGGACTTCGAAGTGTTCACCACGCACCACATTTTGCCGCGTGCGGAAAAGCTGGTGGTCACTCGTGTCGACAGTGGCATGCGCCGGGTTTACGAACTCAATGCCGAGCCCGCGGCCGCGGAGTACGCGCAGATCATCGGGGTACCCGTGGCGGAGCTCAATCACCAGGTTTTTGCCGCCCACCCGTTAGCTGTCCGTATCAACGACCAGTACTACGTCAGAGCCATTCAACAGGTCAATCCTGACTTGAGCTTGAGCTTTTACTGTGCGGTGGAGAACGGCATCGTCCTCACAGCCATGACGCCTGGCCCCTTGCTGCCCAACCTGCAGACGCTGTTCGACGGCTTGCAGGAGCGCTTGGGTTCGTTGTTGCTGACTATCGGCTGCGACTGTTTCCTGCGGCGCCTGGAGCTGGAAGACGATGGCAGTGTCCAGCAGATCGGCAGCTTCCTGCGCGAGCATCGGGTGATAGGTTTCAACACCTACGGAGAACAGTTCAATGGCATGCACATCAACCAGACCTTCACCGGCGTCGCCATTGGACGGAATCGTGCCGCCATCTCCCACTGAGCTGCTTGAGCAGATCGAACAACTGCAGCGGGATAATCAAAAGCTGCGGCGGATCAATACGGCGCTGATTGAGCGGGTCGAGTCCGGTAGCGCGTGTGGCAATGACTCCTATGCGGCCTTTCAGCACTCGGTGGTCCTGGCCGAGCAGGTCAGGGAGCGTACCGATGCGTTGAACCAGGCCATGGCCGAGCTCAAGGCCAGCAATAATCTGCTCAGCGATGCACGCCTGCGGGCGGAAACGGCCCATCAACATCTGGTCGATGCCATTGAAAGCATTTCCGATGCCTTCGTGCTGTTCGATGAGGACCAGCGCATCGTGCTGTTCAACAGCCGTTTCAAAGCGTTTTGGGCCAACAGCCGGGTAAGGATCATCGGCGGCATGCGCTTGAAGGAGGTCAAGCGGTTGATGGTCAGTACCGGGCTGTTTATTGAAGAGCCACGTCACAGCGCCGACGAACACCTGCTGTATCGTCTGAATGATGGCCGCTGGTTGCAGGTCAGCGAGCGGCCGACTCGCGAGGGTGGCCGGGTGATCCTGTTTACCGACATCACCGAAGTCAAACTCAGCGAAACCATGCGCCGCGAGCAGGCCGTTGCGCAGAAGTCGCACCTGCTGCAACGGGCCGTCGACAACCTGTCCCAGGGGGTCGCGATGGTCAACGCCGAGGGTATCCTGGAGCTGTGGAATCGTCGGTTTCTGGAACTGAGCGGGTTGGCTCCGGTTGCCGCGCACAGGCTTTTTTCAGAGGTGATCGCTGACAGCGAATTGGCTCTGTTGACGCCGGCCAGCCGCGACGCCAACGGCCGAGTGATCCATGAGCGGGAGCAGCGGCTATACGACGGTCGGGTGCTGGAAATTCGCACGCATCCATTACCCACCGGCGGCTTTGTCAACACCTTCACGGACATCACCGAACGCTACCAGCATGCTGAAGCCCTCAGCGAGAGCGAGCGCTGGATTCGCTTGATCACCGACCATGTCCCAGCGCTGATTGCTTACCTGAACGCTGATCTGGTCTATGAGTTCACCAACAAGGTCTACGAACAGTGGTACTGCTGGCCACGTGGCGTGATGCTCGGACAGAGTCTGCGCGAGGTCCATAGCGAAGAGCACTACCAGCGGCTGGAAAGCTATGTCGAACGCGCCCTGGCGGGGGAAAGCGTGACCTTCGAATGCCCCGAAATCAATATCAACAATCAGCAGTGCTACATGCTTCGCTCCTATGTGCCCAATCGCCTGGCCAATGGTGAAGTGATCGGTATTTTTGTGTTGATCCGCGATATCACCGAGCGGCGCCGTACCGCTGAAGCGCTGCACCAGGCTTATCAGAACCTTGAACAGCGAGTCCGTGAACGCACCACCGAGCTGACCACCCTGAACAGCCAACTGCTGCGCGAGATCGACGAGCGCAGTCGGGTAGAGTCGCGTCTGCGTGAAGCCAAGCTCGAAGCCGAGCAGGCCAACCTGTCGAAAACCAAGTTTCTGGCCGCCGTGAGCCATGATCTGCTTCAGCCGCTCAACGCCGCACGCCTGTTTACCAGTGCCTTGTTGGAGCGTCGCGAACCGGAGGCCAACGCAATCCTGGTGCGTAATGTCAGTAACTCGCTGGAAGACGTGGAGAATTTGCTCGGGACACTGGTCGACATCTCCAAGCTTGATGCCGGGGTGATCAAGGCTGATATCGCGCCGTTTGCCCTGAGCGAACTGCTGGAAAACCTGGCGGTCGAGTTCACGCAAGCGGCCACCAGCGAGGGCTTGCGCCTGGCGTTCGTGCCGTGCTCGGCGCTGGTCCGTAGCGATATCCAGTTGCTCGCGCGGATTCTGCGCAATCTGCTGAGCAACGCCATCCGATACACCACCACTGGCCGCGTGGTACTGGGTTGTCGTCGGCATCGCCAGCGCCTGTCGATCGAGGTCTGGGATACCGGCATCGGGATTGCCGAAAACAAGCTGGAGGAAATTTTTCAGGAGTTCAAACGTGGCGACGTGCAACGGCCGCATCAGGATCGCGGGTTGGGTCTCGGGTTGGCAATTGTCGAAAAAATCGCCGGAATACTTGGGCATAAGATCAGGGTCCGCTCGACCCTCGGCAAAGGCTCGATGTTCGCTGTCGAAGTGCCGCTGACCCTCAGCGCGCCCAAACCGCAGATCCAGTTACCCATGACTGAGCCAATGCTCGAACGGTTGCGTGGGGCACGGATCTGGGTGCTGGACAATGATGCAACGATTTGCGCGGGGATGCGCACGCTGCTGGAAAGCTGGGGGTGTCAGGTTGTCACCGCGCTGTCTGAGCAGGACTTGGCGCGACAGGTGGAGAACTATCATTGCGACGCCGACCTGTTGATTGCCGATTATCACCTGGACCATGAGCAGAACGGTGTCGATGCCGTGGCGGCGATCAACGCCCGACGTGGCTTACCCTTGCCAGCGCTGATGATCACGGCCAACTACAGCAATGAACTGAAGCTGCAAATGCGTGAGCTGGGCCACACCCTGATGCACAAACCGGTGCGGCCGATGAAACTCAAAACCGCGATCAGCCATCTGCTGGGCAAATAGTCGGCAGGTTGAGCAAATCAGCGCCGCAGGTAGGCGGTGAAATCGATATCCCCGGCGCTGAGAATGGCCTGGACCCGGTTATGCACGTTGAGTTTGCGCAGGATGGCCGAGACATGAGCCTTGACGGTGGTTTCGGCGATTTCCAGGGTGTAGGCGATCTGCTTGTTCGAGTCGCCCTTGGTCATCCGTTCCAGGACCAGCAATTGCTTGCGGGTCAGGGCCTGCAGTAACTCAGGCGCAAAGCTCGGCGCGCTGTTCATGCTGCGCCGGGTAGCGGTCTTTTGTGCGTGGATGATGTCCGAAGGCAGATAGACATTGCCGTTAAGGATCTGCTCAATGGCTTCGGTCATCTGCGCCCGTGGCGAAGACTTGGTAATAAAGCCCACCGCACCATACATAATGGCTTGCAGCACAATCTGTTTGTCCTGTTCGGCGGAGACAATCACCACCGGGATAGTGGGCGCCTCGTTGCGCAGATTGATCAGGCCATTGAGGCCGTGCATGCCAGGCATATTCAGATCGAGCAGAATCAGGTCGAGGTCGTCATGGCTCTGAGTCAGCGCCAGCGCGCTCTCCAGGTCAGCTGTTTCCATCACTTCGCTGCCCGGAAAACCGTCGCTGATCACATTGGCGATGGCTTCACGAAACAGCGGGTGATCATCGGCAATTAGAATTTTGTACATGGCCTTTCACCTATTTATTTTTGATTGCGGTGTGGCGGCGTGGCGTATCTGTTGTCCAGGGACAGGCGGCAGGGTATGCCGCATCAGGGGCGCTTCCTTTCTTGTCATGACGGCATTACATGCCACTGCCCAGGCTTTGTGAATGCGACGATAGTCAGGTAAACCCGTACCAAAGTACGAGGCGCTGTGCGGTTGCGGTTTTTCAGGCGGGTCCAAATTACGACTACGACTAAATGACAAGGTGACCCCTGCCAAGGGCGCATTCGTTTGGCGGCGCAGGCTCTCTAACATCTGTTCATCGCGTGTGCGACCCACAGACAACGACCCGAAAAGAGGCCTCAATCATGATTTACGCACCCCCCGGAACCCCAGGCGCTGTCGTTTCTTTCAAGTCGCGCTACGGCAATTACATCGGCGGTGAGTTCATCGCGCCGGTCTATGGCGAATACTTCACCAATACCTCACCGATCAACGGTGACGTAATTGCCCAGTTCCCTCGTTCCACTGCCGCTGATATCGAACTCGCACTGGACGCCGCGCATGGGGCGGCTGATGCCTGGGGCAAGACCTCGGCACAGGATCGTTCGCGGGTCCTGTTGAACATTGCCGACCGCATTGAACAGAATCTTGAAGTGTTGGCCGTTACCGAGACCTGGGACAACGGCAAGGCCGTGCGCGAAACCCTGAATGCCGACGTTCCGCTGGCGGCCGACCATTTCCGTTATTTCGCCGGTTGCATCCGTGCCCAGGAAGGCGGCGCCGCGGAGATCAACGAGCTGACCACGGCTTACCATTTTCATGAACCGCTGGGCGTGGTGGGGCAGATCATCCCGTGGAACTTCCCGCTGCTGATGGCGGCCTGGAAACTGGCGCCTGCGCTGGCCGCGGGCAACTGCGTGGTGCTCAAGCCGGCCGAGCAAACGCCGCTGTCGATCATGATCTTCGCAGAGCTGATCAACGACCTGCTGCCGCCGGGGGTTTTGAATATTGTGCAGGGCTTTGGCCGTGAAGCCGGTGAGGCTCTGGCCACCAGTAAGCGTATCGCCAAGATCGCTTTTACCGGCTCCACTCCGGTGGGCGCGCACATCATGAAATGCGCGGCCGAGAACATCATTCCAAGTACGGTGGAGCTGGGTGGCAAGTCGCCGAATATCTTCTTCGAAGACATCATGCAGGCCGAGCCACAGTTTATTGAAAAGGCCGCTGAGGGCCTGGTGCTGGCGTTTTTCAACCAGGGCGAAGTCTGCACCTGCCCATCGCGTGCCTTGATCCAGGAATCGATCTACGACGCGTTCATGGCGGTCGTGATGCAGAAGATCAGCCAGATCAAGCGTGGCGATCCTCTGGACACAGAGACCATGGTCGGTGCCCAGGCCTCGGAGCAGCAATACGACAAGATTCTTTCGTACCTGAAGATTGCGCAGGCGGAGGGGGCGGTGCTGTTGACCGGCGGCGCGGCGGAGCGCCTGGAAGGCGACCTGTCCAGCGGCTACTACATTCAGCCGACGCTGCTCAAAGGCAACAACAAAATGCGCGTGTTCCAGGAGGAGATCTTCGGTCCGGTCGTGGGCGTGACCACCTTCAAGGACGAAGCTGAAGCCCTGGCGATTGCCAACGACAGCGAGTTTGGCCTGGGCGCGGGTCTCTGGACCCGGGACATCAACCGTGCCTACCGCATGGGGCGGGCGATCAAGGCCGGTCGTGTGTGGACCAACTGCTATCACCTGTACCCGGCGCATGCCGCGTTCGGTGGCTACAAAAAGTCCGGTGTCGGCCGTGAAAACCACAAGATGATGCTCGACCACTACCAGCAGACCAAAAACCTGCTGGTCAGCTACGACATCAATCCGCTGGGTTTCTTTTGATACTGTGAGCGCTTCACCGGCAAACGTTTGAAACGGTAGGAACCGGGCATCCCGCTCGTTCCTACCGTTCGTTTTTTCCATTCACTCAATTCGTCGCGTTTTAGCCCTGACCTTGTGCTTCGTTCCCGTCCCCGCCTTTGCTGGAGGTGCTGGAGACCGCAATCGAGCCGCGCCCGGTTTTGCTTCTGGAATAGTAAGATGTGCTTGTCTGATATTGGATCAACTTCAGCATCCATCTCACCTCGCCCAGCTTTTCTTCCGGCTGTCTGGCCCAGAATCACCAGCCAGTTAGTCTTTGATAGCGCATAACGGATTGTTAAATGAGTACCCCGGCAACTGAAAACACCGACAACTGGCAACCGGTCATTGCGCTGGCGTTGGCCGCTTTTGTCTTCAATACCACTGAGTTCGTGCCGGTCGGCCTGTTGAGCGCCATCGGCGACAGCTTCGACCTGTCGAGCGCACAGGTCGGGTTGATGTTGACGATCTATGCCTGGGTGGTATCCCTGACGTCGCTGCCGGTGATGCTGCTCACCCGAAACATCGAGCGCCGCAAGCTGTTGATGGTGCTGTTCGGCCTGTTCATTGTCAGCCATGTGTTGTCCAGTCTGGCCGCAAGCTTTGGTGTCCTGCTGGTGAGCCGGATCGGCATCGCCTTGTCCCATGCGCTGTTCTGGTCCATCACCGCATCCCTCGCGGTGCGGGTGGCGCCGGTGGGCAAGCAGGTGCAGGCGTTGGGCCTGCTGGCAACCGGGACGTCCATGGCCTTGGTGCTGGGGATTCCGCTGGGCCGATTGCTCGGCGAAGCCATGGGCTGGCGCATTACCTTTCTGGTGATTGCCTTGATGGCGAGCGCGCTGCTGCTTTGGCTTGGCAGAACCCTGCCACTGCTGCCGAGCCAGAACTCGGGCTCCCTGAGAAGCCTGCCGGTGCTGTTCAAGCGCCCCGCGCTGGTGGCGGTCTACGGCCTGACAGCTGCGGTGATCACGGCTCAGTTCACGGCCTATAGCTATATCGAGCCGTTTATCAAAACCGTGGCCGGCATGAGCGGCGAGGTGGTGACCCTTATCCTGCTGTTGTTCGGTGGCGCGGGGATTTTCGGCTCGCTGCTGTTCAGTCGATTCAATCGGCAATACCCACAGCGCTTTCTGCTGGTTGCCACGTCGTTGCTGGTGGTGTGCCTGGCTTTGCTGTTGCCGTTGAGCGGCGAGGTTTCGACGCTGGGGGCGCTCAGCGTGTTCTGGGGCATGGCGATCATGTGCTTCGGACTGTCGCTGCAGTCGAAGGTGCTGGTGCTGGCACCGGACGCAACCGATGTGGCGATGGCGCTGTTCTCGGGGATCTACAACATCGGTATCGGGGGTGGGGCACTGGTGGGCAGTTGGGTGGGGCGGCAACTCGGGTTTGCCTATGTCGGCGTGGTGGGAGGCGTGTTGGCGGGCCTGGCGTTGGCCTTCTACGGCCTCTCGGTTTATCGCGCTGGCCGGGTCGGGGCGGGGAGCTGATTCCTGGCTGCTTTAATGGAGCGTCACAACCCTGCGACCCTCGCCGATCCGGATCCTGTCCAGCGCCCGGTTTAACGCGTCGAGGGCATCGAGGAGTGCTTTTGCCTCGGCTTCCCTGCCATCCCCCCCAAAGGCGTTCAGCCATTTTGTTCAGGGCCTGGATCGATCTTTCGATATCCGCGGCGGTTGTTGTCGCGGTAGCCGCCGGTTTGATCTTTGGCATTTTCAGAGCTTCAACTGTCAGGGGTTGAGTTTATTTATCACGACAGGGAGAAGGGGGGGGATTTATTTTCAGGGAAAAGGGGGCCTTGGCTAGTACATGGAGCTGTTGGCGATCTTGAGGGCCTCTTCGCGGGCAAGCTCCGCTCCCACAAGGGGGGGTTGAGTCGTACCTGATTTTTGTGTACGACCATGACCCCCTGTGGGAGCGGAGCTTGCCCGCGAAGCTTTTAGGACCTACGCGGTCTCCGCCACCTTCGCCCGACGCACGTCCGGCTGTTTCCAGGCGTCCGCCGCGCTTTCATCGATGGCCAACTGGATGGCTTTCTTGCGGCGCTCTTCGGCCTGGCGACTGAAGTACCAGACCAGGAAGGTCACCAACGACACCGCCAGCAGAATCAGGCTGGCCACCGCGTTGATCTCCGGCTTCACGCCCAGGCGCACCGCCGAGAACACTTCCATCGGCAAGGTGGTCGAACCCGGCCCGGAAACGAAGCTGGCCAATACCAGGTCATCCAGGGACAAGGCGAAGGACATCATCCCGCCCGCCGCCAGCGATGGCGCGATCATCGGGATGGTGATCAGGAAGAACACTTTCCACGGCTTGGCGCCCAGGTCCATGGCCGCCTCTTCGATGGACAGGTCCAGCTCGCGCAAGCGCGCCGACACCACCACCGCCACATAGGCCGCGCAGAAGGTGGTGTGGGCGATCCAGATGGTGACGATGCCGCGTTCCTGCGGCCAGCCGATCAACTGCGCCATGGCCACGAACAGCAGCAACAGCGACAGGCCAGTGATCACTTCCGGCATCACCAACGGCGCCGTCACCAGGCCGCCGAACAGCGTGCGGCCCTTGAAGCGGGTAACCCGGGTCAGGACAAACGCCGCCAGGGTGCCCAGCGCCACCGCGGCCACCGCGGTGTAGCAGGCGATTTCCAGCGAGCGGGCCACCGAGCCCATCAGTTGGGTGTTGTCCAGCAGGCCCACGTACCACTTCACCGACCAGCCGCCCCATACCGTCACCAGCTTCGAGGCGTTGAACGAGTAGATCACCAGGATCAGCATCGGCAGGTAGATGAACAGCAAACCCAGTACCAGCATCAGGCTGGAAAAACTGAAGCGCTTCATTCCTTGCCCTCCATTTCTTTGGCCTGACTACGGTTGAACAGAATGATCGGCACAATCAGGATCGCCAGCATCACCACGGCAAGCGCCGATGCCACCGGCCAGTCACGGTTATTGAAGAACTCTTGCCACAGCACCTTACCGATCATCAGGGTTTCCGGACCGCCAAGCAGCTCGGGGATCACGAACTCACCCACCACCGGGATAAACACCAGCATGCAGCCGGCGATGATGCCGTTCTTCGACAGCGGCACGGTGATCTTCCAGAAACTGTTGAAGGTACTCGAACCAAGGTCCGAGGCCGCTTCCAGCAGGCTCTGATCGTGTTTCACCAGGTTGGCGTAGAGCGGCAGGATCATAAACGGCAG
>NZ_JBWKUQ010000010.1:48809-254341 GCF_059420925.1 Pseudomonas sp. GW821-FHT03C07 | reverse complement strand
GCGGTGCCCCAGCCATAGCTCCAGCCGAAGTATTCACCGGAGATCACCAGGCCCACGGCAATGCCCCAGAGGTGCAGCGTGCCCAGCGTGGGCTTGAGTTGTGTGTTCATGCGTTTCTCCCTGAACGGTTTGGATACTGCTCGGCTCAGGGGATTGCAGTGGGCGTGCCAGCCACCGGGGTCGCGTCGTTATCTGCGAAAAGCTGTCGTATCGAGGACGTTTCGCCGATGTTCGCCTGGGTTTCGACTTACTTTGGTGCGGGACCGGGCGTTTATGGCGCATCGGGACTAGATTTACCGATCACCGGGTCCCGGTCCGCCCCGGGTTCCGCTACAATGCGCGCCGATTTCGACTTGCCAGAGAGCCCGCCCATGTCCGCCTGCCAGACGCCTATCATCGTCGCCCTGGATTTCCCCTCCCGTGACGCCGCCCTGAAGTTGGCCGATCAACTGGACCCGAAGCTGTGCCGGGTCAAGGTCGGCAAGGAGCTGTTCACCAGCTGCGCGGCGGAAATTGTCGGCACCTTGCGTGACAAGGGTTTCGAGGTGTTCCTCGACCTGAAATTCCACGATATCCCCAACACCACGGCCATGGCGGTCAAGGCGGCGGCGGAGATGGGCGTGTGGATGGTCAATGTGCATTGCTCCGGCGGCCTGCGCATGATGGCGGCGTGCCGCGAGGTGCTGGATAAGCGCAGCGGCCCGCAGCCGTTGTTGATCGGCGTCACCGTGCTGACCAGCATGGAGCGCGAGGACCTGGCCGGTATCGGCCTGGATGTCGATCCGCAGGTGCAGGTATTGCGTCTGGCGGCCTTGGCGGAAAAGGCCGGGCTGGATGGCTTGGTGTGCTCGGCCCTGGAAGCCACGGCGCTCAAGAGCGCCCATCCGGGCCTGCAACTGGTGACCCCGGGGATTCGTCCGGCGGGCAGCGCCCAGGATGATCAGCGCCGTATCCTGACCCCGCGTCAGGCCCTGGATGCCGGTTCCGATTACCTGGTGATTGGTCGCCCGATCAGCCAGGCGGCCGATCCGGCCCAGGCCCTGGCGGCGGTAGTGGCCGAACTGGCCTGATAAGGGGCCTGTCGCGAGTCATGGGCGGATGTCCGATGACTCGCGATAGGTACTAGCTGGAAACGCGCTGATTCAAACCTTCAACACCAGCTTGCCGAAATTCTCCCCGCTGAACAGCTTCATCAGTGTCTCCGGAAAGGTTTCCAGTCCTTCGACGATATCTTCCTTGCTCTTGAGCTGGCCCTTGGCTATCCAGCCGGCCATTTCCTGTCCGGCGGCGGCGAAGCGACTGGCGTAGTCCATCACCACGAAGCCTTCCATGCGCGCGCGATTGACCAGCAGGGCCAGGTAATTGGCCGGGCCTTTCACCGCTTCCTTGTTGTTGTACTGGCTGATGGCGCCACAGATCACCACGCGCGCCTTGAAGTTCAGGCGGGTCAGCACCGCGTCGAGAATATCGCCGCCGACGTTATCGAAATACACGTCCACGCCTTTCGGACATTCGCGTTTCAGGCCGGCACCGACGTCCTCGCTCTTGTAGTCGATGGCCCCGTCGAAGCCCAGTTCGTCGATCAGGAACTGGCACTTCTCGGCGCCGCCGGCAATTCCGACCACCCGGCAACCCTTGAGCCTGGCAATCTGCCCGGCAATGCTGCCGACCGCGCCCGCCGCGCCGGAGATCACCACGGTTTCGCCGTCTTTCGGCGCACCGACATCCAGCAGGGCGAAGTAGGCGGTCATGCCGGTCATGCCCAGGGCGGACAGGTAACGCGGCAATGGCGCCAGTTTCGGGTCAACCTTGTAGAAACCCTTCGGCTCGCCGAGGAAATAATCCTGTACCCCCAGGGCGCCGTTGACATAGTCGCCGACGGCAAAGCCCGGATGGTTGGACGCCACGACCTGGCCGACCCCCAGGGCGCGCATCACCTCGCCAAGACCCACTGGCGGGATATAGGACTTGCCCTCGTTCATCCAGCCGCGCATGGCCGGGTCCAGGGACAGGTATTCGTTCTTGACCAGGATCTGGCCCGTGCCTGGCTCACCCACGGGCACTTGCTGGTAGGTGAAGGTCTCGCGGGTCGCTGGGCCGACCGGGCGCTTGGCCAGCAAGAATTGGCGATTGTTCTGGGTGGTCATGGCAGGCACTCGAAGATCAATGAAGCCTTGTTGATAGACCCTCATCGCGCAGACGGCAAGTTTTGCAGACAAGGCGAATAGGGCGCGATCCAGTTCAATGATGAAAGGTCGTATGAACTTATCACTGCAATGCATAAGCCATTAACCGGGCTTCTGATAGTGCTGCCGCGACAGCCACCGTGCTGGCTAGACTGAGAGCACAGCAGCCCTTTCGTATTGCATTGAGGACATAATCATGAGCATGACGTTTTCCGGCCAGGTAGCCCTGGTGACCGGCGCGGCGGCCGGCATTGGCCGTGCGACGGCCCAGGCGTTTGCCGCCGAAGGCCTGAAGGTGGTCGTTGCCGACCTCGATGTCAGCGGCGGTGAGGGTACGGTCGAGTTGATCCGCGCGGCGGGTGGCGATGCCGTGTTCGTGCGCTGCAACGTCACTCAGGAAACCGATGTGCAGAACCTCATGGCACAAGCGGTGAGCGCCTACGGACGGGTTGACTACGCCTTCAACAACGCCGGTATCGAGATCGAGAAAGGCAAGCTGGCCGACGGCACCCTGGACGAGTTCGACGCGATCATAGGGGTCAATGTCAAAGGCGTCTGGCTGTGCATGAAGCACCAGTTGCCGCTGATGTTGGCCCAGGGCGGTGGCGCCATCGTCAACACGGCCTCGGTGGCCGGCCTGGGTGCGGCACCGAAGATGAGCATCTACGCGGCGTCCAAGCATGCCGTCATCGGCCTGACCAAGTCGGCGGCCATCGAGTACGCGAAGAAGAAAATCCGCGTCAATGCCGTCTGCCCGGCGGTGATCGATACCGACATGTTCCGTCGCGCCTATGAGGCCGATCCGAAGAAGGCCGAGTTTGCCGCGGCCATGCATCCGGTCGGGCGCATCGGCAAGGTCGAGGAGATCGCCAGTGCGGTGCTTTATCTGTGCAGCGACGGTGCTGCTTTCACCACTGGACATGCCCTGGCCGTGGACGGCGGAGCCACCGCGATTTGAGCTGTCGCTCGCTTCGTCCGGCTCCGTAGCCCTTTTGCAAGGAACCCGCCTAATGGCGGGTTTTTTTATGTCCGCCGGTGTTGGAAATACGGTCGGTGCATTCGCCTCGGGTTGTCAGTCGGTGTCTTCAGGGCCCGGCGGGCGGGCCTTCCAGGGCGTGGTTGAGAGGCTTTTTGTGCAAGCAAGGCCCCCGGGCTTTTGTGTTTAACTGTTTAACGAGAAATAACAATGGGTTGGAGCGTCAAACACAATGGATTTGGAAATTGATCGGCAGGCGCTGGTCCCCGTCGTGCAGCAAATCGTCAATGCCGTGATCGAGTGGATTCGCTGCCAGCGCGCGGGGCCCGGGACTCGCCTGCCATCCGTTCGACAGTTGGCCAAGGACAACTCCCTCAGCCAGGCGAATGTCCTGGAAGCCTGCCAGCGGCTGGTGGCGCAAGGCGTGCTGACACCGCGCAACGGCTCGGCCTTTATTGTCTCGGATGCCCATGGCGACACCCGCGACAGCGTCGAACCACAGTGGTACGAGGGGCTGGAAACGGAGTGGGGGGCGTTCAGCGAACACCCCCTGGGCGAGTTGAAACTGGGCTGCGGCTGGGTGCCCGAAAGCTGGCGTGAGAGCGATGACATCGCCTATGCCATTCGCCAGGTCAGCCGTACGCAGATGCATGGGATGTTCAACTACAGCACGCCCCTGGGGCTGCAGGCATTACGCCAACAGATCCAGAAGCGCCTGGCGCAAAAGGGCATCCCGTGTGCACCCGAGCAGATCCTGACGACCCATGGCGTCACCCAGGCGCTGGACCTGCTGGTACGCCACCTGCTCAAGCCGGGGGACTGCGTACTGGTGGAAACACCGGGTTACGCCAACCTCTACAAACTGCTGGCGTTACAGGGGGTCAAGCTGCTGGAGGTGCAGCGGACCCATTCCGGGCCGGACATGGAACAGTTACGCAAGCTGTTGCAGCAGCACCGTCCGCGCTGTCTGTTCATCAACAGCCTCTACCACAACCCGACGGGTACCAGCCTGACCCTGGCGGTAGCCACGCAGTTGTTGCAGTTGGCCCAGGCCCATGACTTCCTGATCGTCGAAGACGCTATCTACAGCGATCTGCAAAGCGGGCCCGGCGTCCAGTTGGCGGCGCTGGACAGCAGCCAGCGGGTGATCTATGTGGGCGGCTTCTCGAAAACCCTGAGCAGTTCGCTGCGAGTCGGTTTTGTCCGTGCCCGGGGCGAACTCATCCAGCGCCTGGCGCAAGTGAAGATGATCACCAGCCTCGGCGCCTCGCGTTTTGCCGAATGTGTGGTTGCCATGCTGCTGGCCAATGGCACCTATCGCAAGCTGGTCCAGCGTCTGCGCCAGCGCCTGAGCGTGGAGCGGGTCGCCACCCTGGATACCTTGGAGAGAGCGGGCTGGGAAGTGTTTGCCGAGCCCGCCGGCGGCATGTTCATCTGGGCCCGCAGTCCGGGGTTTCCCCTGGCGCAAGTCCTGTCCCATGCGCGCACGCTTGGGGTGTTGCTGGCCCCGGGCGATGCCTTTATGCCGCCAGGCACAACCAGCGACTGGCTGCGGATAAATGTGGCCTATGCTTCAGATCTGCGCGCACAGAAGTTCTTCCGTCTGCTGGGTGGCGCCGAATCGACCTCGACCATCCTGAAAGCGACGCGGATGTAGCTTTTGGCCATTATTCCGGCGCCAAAGGCTTGTGCTTTACCCGTCCCGATTGCGAATCTGCATGAATCTTGAATGGGCGTGTGCACCTTCAGCATTCTAATCGGGGATTAAGCGCCATGATTTCTGCCGTGCAAGGACGTTTCGCCAATCTCGGTATGGCCAAGAAACTGGCCATCGGGTTTGCCCTGGTATTGCTGCTGACCGGTCTGGTGGCGGCGATCGGTGTCTGGTCCTTGCAAACCATCAGCTTGCGCTTCGATGGACTCAAGCAGATGTCTTCGCTCAACAGCGAATTGCTCCGGGTCCGTTTGCTCGAGCAGGAATATGCGCTGCATTCGGACCCCAAGACCGTTGATGCCTTGCACCAGGGTGTCGACGGCCTGTTGGCGCAGGCGCAGGTCCTCAAGGCGCAGTCGGCGGCCAACGTACCGGTCATGACCGATGTCGAGCAGGCCCTGGGCGCTTACCGCAAGGCGTTCGACGAGTTTGTCGAGTTGACCCAGACCAAAGACCTGGCGCTGGAAATGGCCAGTTGGTCGGTGGCCAGCGTGGCCAACAACCTGGATGTGCTCCAGGCCGGCTTGTCCGATGACGGCACCTATGCCCTCAAGGACACCCAGGGCAAGGAGGGCAAGGAGTTTGTCGAGCAGGCCGGCCAGGTCAGCCATGTCTCGCAATTGATGCTGCAGGCGATGAACGAGGCCCGGGTGCGCCTCGACCAGAGTCGCAAAGGCGATGAAGAGAACGAGAACAAAGGCAAGATCGAGCAGGCCGACCAGGCCTTGGCCCAGGTGGAGCAACTCAAGACCGCGGTCAAGGACCCGGGCTATCAGACGGTGCTGACCGAGGTCAGTGGCCATATCGCCAGCTTCGGTGAAAAGCTCGCCGAATACACCGGCCTGCTGGAGCAGGAGAAAAAGGTTTACCTGCAATTGCATGAGCGCGCGGCCCAGGTGGTGGCGCGGGTCAACCAGGCCTACGCCGCCGAAGACCAGTCGATGCAGGCCGAGTTGAAGAAGAATTCGCTGTTGATCATCGGTTCGTCGGCCCTGGCCTTGCTGGTCGGCCTGG
Organism: Pseudomonas sp. GW821-FHT03C07; assembly: GCF_059420925.1. Taxonomy (NCBI): domain Bacteria; kingdom Pseudomonadati; phylum Pseudomonadota; class Gammaproteobacteria; order Pseudomonadales; family Pseudomonadaceae; genus Pseudomonas; species Pseudomonas sp. GW821-FHT03C07. Next base: position 248,451 of record NZ_JBWKUQ010000010.1, on the reverse strand, counting down.
TGGCGTCATTGGTGATTACCCGTCTGATTGTCGCGCCGTTGCGCAGTGTGATTCAGGTGGCCCAGCAGATTGCCGCCGGTGACCTGACCGGTAATCGGGTGGAGGTCCGTCGCCGCGATGAAATCGGCCAACTGATGCTGGCCATGCAGCAGATGGGTGTGGGCTTGAGCGGTATCGTCAGCGGGCTGCAGGCGGGGATCGAGCAACTGGCGACCTCGGCGCATTCGTTGTCGGCGGTCACCGAACAGACCAACCTGGAAGTCAGCAGCCAGAAGGAAGAGACCGAGCAGGTCGCCACCGCGATGAACCAGATGACGGCGACGGTGCACGATGTTGCGCGTAACGCCGAAGAAGCCGCCCAGGCGGCGCAGACCGCCGACGACAAGGTCGATAGCGGCCAGCAGGTGGTACGCCAGAGCATGCAACGGATCGAGCAGTTGGCGGATTCGGCCAGTTCGGCGAGCCTGAGCATCGAAAGCCTCAGCGCGGAAATCCAGAATATCGGTACCGTGCTTGGGGTGATCAAGAGCGTCGCCGAACAGACCAACCTGTTGGCTCTCAACGCGGCCATCGAGGCGGCCCGGGCCGGTGAGCAGGGTCGTGGTTTTGCCGTGGTGGCCGATGAGGTCCGGGCCCTGGCCAAACGTACCCAGCAGTCCACCGAAGAGATTGAGCGTCTGGTCAGTGCCTTGCGCACCGCGGCGCAGGCCTCGGTGCATCAAATCCAGAGCAGTGGCGAGCTGGTCAAGCTGGCGGTCAGCGATGCGTTGCAGACCGAGAGCGCGCTGGGCAGCATTGCCGCGGCGGTGTCGCTGATCCAGCAGATGAACCAGCAGATTGCGGCGGCGGCCGAGGAGCAGAGTTCGGTGGCCGAAGAGATCAACCGTAGCGTGACCAGCATCCGCGCCAGTGCCGATCAGTCGGCGTTGGCGATGCAGGGCAACGCGGCTTCAAGCATCGAGCTGGCGCAGTTGGGGATGGAATTGAAGGGGATGGTCGGGCATTTCCGGATCTGATGCCTGGCTGAACGCTACGCTGTTCCTGTAGGAGCCAGCTTGCTGGCGATGACGTCCGCTAGAGCGATGCAAGACTTGCTGGCCTCATCGCCAGCAAGCTGGCTCCTACAGGTTTTTCGGTGTCTTCGGAATCCTGTTGCTCAGGCCTTGCGCCCATTCAGGATCATCAGCGTCAGCACCCCCGCGACGATCCCCCAGAAGGCCGAACCCACCGAAAACAGCGTGAACCCCGATGCCGTCACCATAAAGGTGATCAGCGCCGCTTCCCGCTCCTTGGGCTCGTTCATGGCCAGGTTCAAGCCGTTCATGATCGAACCGAACAGCGCCAGCGCCGCGATCGACAGCACCAGTTCCTTGGGCAGCGCGGCAAACAGCGCCGCCAGCGTGGCTCCGAAAGTTCCGGCGATCCCGTAGAAAATCCCGCACCAGACGGCCGCCGTGTAGCGCTTGCTCTTGTCCTCATGAGCATGGGGCCCGGTGCAAATCGCCGCGCTGATGGCCGCCAGGTTGATCCCGTGGGAGCCAAAGGGCGCCAGCAGCAGCGAGGCGATCCCGGTCACGCTGATCAACGGCGAGGCGGGCACGTTGTAGCCGTCGGCGCGCAGCACGGCGATGCCGGGCATGTTCTGCGAGGTCATGGCCACCACGAACAGCGGAATACCGATGCTGATGGTCGCCGCCAGGGAGAATGACGGCGTGGTCCATACCGGCGTCGCCACTTCCAGGTGGAAGCCGCTGAAATCCAGCAACCCCAGCAGTCCCGAGAGGGCGCTGCCGACCAGCAGGGCGGCGAGCACGGCATAACGTGGCGACAGGCGCTTGATGATCAGGTAGCTGAAGAACATCCCCAGTACCAGCCCGGTGCGATGCTGCGCGGCGACGAAGATCTCGCTGCCAATCTTGAACAGGATGCCCGCCAGCAGCGCCGCCGCCAGTGAAGAGGGCAGGCGCTTGACCAGCTTCTCGAAACTGCCGGTCAGGCCGCAAATCGTCACCAGCAGTGCGCAGGTGATGTAGGCACCGATCGCTTCGCCGTAGGTCACCCCGGACAGGCTGGTGATCAACAGCGCCGCACCGGGTGTCGACCAGGCGATGGTGATCGGCGTGCGATAGCGCAGGGACAGGCCGATGCTGCAAATCGCCATGCCGATCGACAAGGCCCAGATCCACGAAGAGATCTGGCCGCTGGTCAGCCCCGCGGCTTGCCCGGCCTGGAACATCAGCACCAGGGAGCTGGTGTAGCCGGTCATCATCGCGATAAAACCGGCGACTATCGCGGAGGGCGAAGTGTCGGCCAAGGGGCGCAGGCGTGCCTGGGTGATGTCGGTCATGGGATGGCATTCCTTGTACAGAGGAAACAAGCGGTAACAGTCTAGGTAGACTAAACGCAAAGGTGATCGCTGATTGCAATACAGCCGGCGTGGCAAACAGCCGTACAGTCGTGTTGGCACCCGGCTTTGTGTACAATGTGCCATGCTTTTACGCGCTACTTGTCAGTGACCCGCTGTGCCGTTCGCCAGTCGGGGTCCATTCGCCGCCGTCTCCGATCCGAGTGACCATGAACGAACAGTTGCAACCCCTCAAGAAACAACCGCGCGCCGGCAAGTCCGGTCGCACCGGGACCCAGGACGATATCGTCTACGCGCATATCTTCGAGGCCATCCTCGAACAGCGGCTGGCGCCCGGGACCAAGTTGAGCGAAGAGGCGCTGGGGGAAATTTTCGGGGTCAGTCGCACCATCATTCGTCGCGCCTTGTCGCGTCTCGCCCATGAAGGCGTGGTGCTGTTGCGGCCGAACCGTGGCGCGGTGGTGGCCAGTCCCAGTGTCGAGGAAGCCCGCCAGGTGTTCCTGGCCCGGCGCATGGTGGAGAAGGCGATTACCGAACTGGCGGTTTTGCACGCCACGGCCGAGGAGCTGGCGCTGTTGCGGCAGATGGTCAACGACGAGCGCGACAGCTTTTCCCGTGGTGATCGTGGGGCGGGGATCCGCCTTTCCGGCGAGTTCCACCTCAAGTTGGCGGAAGCGGCGAAGAATGCCCCGCTGATCAGCTTCCAGCGCAGCCTGGTGTCGCAGACTTCGTTGATCATCGCCCAGTACGAAAGCGGTAATCGCTCGCATTGCTCCTATGATGAACACACCCAGTTGATCGATGCCATCGAGGCCCGGGATGCGGTGCTGGCGGTGGATCTGATGATGCACCACATGGACCATATCGACAGCAAGCTCAACCTCGATGAGGAGAGTGCCTCGGATGACCTGCATGCGGTGTTCTCGCACCTGTTGCTGGCCAAGAAGCCGGGGCGGTCTGGGGCAAAGCTTTAAGTTGTGGGGCCCTGGGACTGTGGTCTGAGGCGGTCCTTGTAGGAGCCAGCTTGCTGGCGATGCGATCTGATGGTCGACATCACCGTCGCCTGGAAAACCGCTATCGCCAGCAAGCTGGCTCCTACAGGTTATGTGTTGTCGATGAGATCGGGGACGCTCAGCGCTGGTGCACCAGATTCCCCGCCGCATAAGTCTGCTTCACCGTCCGGTCATCCCCCAGCGTCATCAGCACGAACAAAGTCTCGGCAATGTTCCTGGCCTGCTTCAGGCGGTAACTGAGCAGCGGCGTGGCGTGGTAATCCAGCACCAGGAAGTCGGCATCGCTGCCCGGTTGCAGGCCGCCGATCTTGTCTTCCAGGCGCAACGCCCGGGCACCGCCGAGGGTTGCCAGGTACAGCGACTTGAACGGACTCAACCGCGCCCCTTGCAGTTGCATCACCTTGTACGCCTCGTTCAACGTCTGCAGGATCGAGAAGCTCGTCCCACCGCCCACGTCCGTGCCCACGCCGACATTCAACTTGTGCTTCTCCGCCATCGGCAGGTTGAACAAACCGCTGCCGAGGAAGAAGTTCGACGTCGGGCAGAACGCCACCGCCGAGCCGGTCTGCGCCAGGCGGGCGCACTCGTCGTCACACAGGTGCACACCGTGGGCGAACACCGAGCGCTCGCCGAGCAGTTGGTAGTGGTCATAGACATCCAGATAACCCTTGCGCTCCGGGAACAGCTCCTTGACCCATTGCACTTCCTGCAGGTTCTCACTGATGTGGGTCTGCATGTACAGGTCCGGGTATTCCCCCAGCAGTTGGCCGGCCAGGGTCAATTGCTCCGGCGTTGAAGTCGGCGCGAAACGTGGTGTCACCGCATAGTGCAGGCGACCCTTGCCGTGCCAGCGCTCGATCAGCGCCTTGCTCTCCAGGTAGCCGGACTCGGCGGTGTCGGTCAGGTAGTCCGGCGCGTTGCGGTCCATCATCACCTTGCCGGCGATCATCCGCAGGTCGAGCTGCTCGGCGGCCTCGAAGAACGCCTCCACCGATTGCGGGTGCACGCTGCCGAAGACCAGCGCGGTGGTGGTGCCGTTGCGCAGCAGCTCCTTGATGAAAATGTCCGCGACTTCCTCGGCATGGGCCCGGTCGGCGAACTGGCTTTCGCAGGGGAAGGTGTAGGTGTTCAGCCAGTCCAGCAGTTGCTCGCCATAGGCGCCGACCATGCCGGTTTGCGGCAGGTGGATATGGGTGTCGATAAAACCTGGGGTGATCAGGGCATCGATGTAGTGGATGACTTCAACGTCGGCGGGCAGGGTCGGCAGCAGATCGCTGGCCGCGCCCAGGGCGCTGATGCGGCCGTTTTCGACCAGCAGCAGGCCGTCTTCGAAATATTCATAGGACGCCTCGATGCCGACCACGGCCGGATCGGCGAGGCTGTGCAGGAGGGCGGCGCGGTAGGCTTTGCGGGTCGAAGGCATGGGCTTTCTCAGTTTGTGGCCTGGCTGCGGCGCGAAGCCGGCAGCAGTTTGGCAATGGGTTCGGCGCTGGCGCTGTGCTGGCCGAAATTCGCGTTATAGGTGGCGATGATCTCGCCGGCGATGGAGATGGCGATCTCCACCGGCAGCTTGCCTTTGACTTCGGCCAGGCCCAGCGGGCAGCGCATGCGTTGCAACACGCTGGCGTCGAAGCCGCGCTCGCGCAGGCGGTGTTCGAACTTGACCCGTTTGGTCTTCGAGCCGATCAGGCCGAAGTAGGCGAAGTCGTTGCGCTTGAGGATCGCGGCGCTGAGCTCCAGGTCGAGTGGGTGGTTATGGGTCATGACGATGCAGTAGCTGCCGGCGGGCAAATGCTCGATTTCGTCCACCGGTTCCTCGCTGATGATCTTGCGCACGCCGTTGGGGATCTGCGCCGGAAATTCCTGCTCGCGGGAATCGATCCAGCGTATCCGGCAGGGCAGGCTGGCAAGCAGGGGGACCAGGGCGCGGCCGACATGGCCGGCGCCGAACACGGCGATTTCCGCCTGGACCTGGCCCATGGGCTCGAACAGCAACACCGTGACCCCGCCGCAGCACTGGCCAAGGCTGGCGCCGAGCGTGAAGCGCTCCAGATGGGGGCCCCGCTGGCCGCTGGCGAGCATCTCGCGGGCGATCTGCATGGCCTTGTATTCCAGATGGCCACCGCCGATGGTGTCGAAGGTGCTGGCGGCGCTGACGACCATTTTCGAACCGGCATTGCGCGGTGTCGAGCCGAGCTCTTCAATGATGGTCACCAGTACGCAGGGTTCACCCTGGTTCTGCAGGTCGGCGAGGGCGCTGATCCAGTAGTTCATAGGCACCTCTGTGTTGTCTGTTCGGTCGCTTTCGCGGGCAAGCTCCGCTCCCACAGGTTATCGGTTGCACTCAAGTGTTGCGGCTTGACACAAATACTGTGGGAGCGGAGCTTGTCGGGTCGCCGCACCGCCGCGAAGCTTTTCATGGTGAGACCCACTCGATTTCGCTACTCAAGGCCTGCTCCGCCTTGACCCGACGCATCTGCTCACAGCCCCACAACACCCGCTCCGGCGTCGCCGGGGCATCGATCTTCGGCTGGACCCGATAGTCCGCCAGGCTCGCCACCGCATCCTTGAGCGCGCACCACACGGCAATCCCGAGCATGAAGGGTGGCTCGCCGACGGCCTTGGAATGGAACACCGTGTCTTCCGGGTTTTTGCGGTTCTCCACCAGCTTGACCCGCAGGTCCAGCGGCATGTCGGTCACCGCCGGAATCTTGTAGCTGGCCGGGCCGTTGGTCATCAACTTGCCCTTGGCGTTCCACACCAGCTCTTCCATGGTCAGCCAGCCCATACCCTGGACGAAGCCGCCTTCCACCTGGCCGATATCGATCGCCGGGTTCAGCGAGGCGCCGACATCATGCAGGATGTCGGTGCGCAGCATCTTGTACTCGCCGGTCAGGGTATCGACGATCACCTCGGCACAGGCCGCGCCAAAGGCGAAGTAATAGAACGGCCGCCCCCGGGCCTGGCTGCGGTCGTAATAGATCTTCGGTGTCTTGTAGAAGCCGGTACTCGACAGCGACACCTGGGCGAAATACGCCTGCTGGATCAGTGTCTCGAAGGTCAGGATCTGCTCGCGCACCCGCACATGGCCGTTGCGGAATTCCACGTCCGCCTCGCTGACCTTGTAGTGCCGCGCGGCAAATTCCACCAGGCGCTGCTTGATGATTTCAGCGGCATTCTGCGCTGCCTTGCCATTCAGGTCGGCGCCGCTGGAGGCGGCGGTGGGCGAGGTGTTCGGTACCTTGTCAGTGTTGGTGGCGGTGATCTGCACCCGGTCGATTTCCACCTGGAACACCTCGGCCACCACCTGCGCGACCTTGGTGTTCAAGCCCTGGCCCATCTCCGTGCCGCCGTGGTTCAGGTGGATGCTGCCGTCGGTGTAGACATGCACCAGCGCCCCGGCCTGGTTGAGAAAACTGGCGGTAAACGAGATACCGAATTTCACCGGCGTCAGCGCCAGGCCTTTTTTCAGCACCGGACTGTGGGCGTTGTAGCGGCGAATGGTTTCCCGCCGCTCGGCGTACTGGCTGCTGGCTTCCAGTTCGGCGGTCATTTCCTCGAGCATATTGTGCTCGACGGTCTGATAGTAATGGGTGACGTTGCGCTCGGTCTTGCCGTAATAGTTGGCCTTGCGCACCGCCAGCGGATCTAGGCCCAGATGCCGGGCGATGCTATCCATCACCTCCTCGATGGCGACCATGCCCTGCGGGCCGCCGAAGCCACGATAGGCGGTGTTGGAAGCGATGTTGGTCTTGCAACGATGGCCGTTGACGGTGACGTCGCCCAGGTAATAGGCGTTGTCGGCATGGAACATCGCCCGGTCGACAATCGACGCCGACAGGTCCGGCGAGCAGCCGCAGTTACCCGCCAGTTCCAGGTTGATCCCATGCAGGCGGCCGCTGCTGTCGAAGCCGACGTCGTACTCGATATAGAAGGGGTGGCGCTTGCCGGTCATCAGCATGTCTTCGACCCGGGGCAGGCGCATTTTGGTCGGTTGCCCGGTCAGGCGCGCCACTACCGCACAGAGGCACGCCGGGCTGGCGGCCTGGGTTTCCTTGCCGCCGAAACCGCCGCCCATGCGCCGCATATCGACCACGATCTTGTTCATCGACACGCCCAGCACCTCGGCCACCAGCTTCTGCACTTCGGTGGGGTTCTGGGTCGAGCAGTAGACAAGCATGCCGCCGTCTTCGGTGGGCATCACCGAAGAGATCTGGGTTTCCAGGTAGAAGTGCTCCTGCCCACCGATATGCAGGTTGCCCTGGATACGTTGTTCGGCAGTGGCCAGGGCGGCGGCTGAATCACCGCGCTTGTGGGTGTGGCTGTCGAGCACGAAGTGACGCTTGCGCAGGGCCTCGACCACATCCAGCACCGGCTCCAGGTCTTCGTATTCGATCAGCGCGGCCATGGCCGCCTGGCGGGCGGTATCCAGGTCGCGGGCGGCCACGGCCAGCACCGGTTGGCCGACGAATTCGACGATATCGATGGCCAGTAACGGGTCGCCCGGCAGCAACGGACCGATGTCCTTGAGACCGGGAATGTCTTCATGGGTAATGACGATGCGCACCCCCTCGAAGGCGTAGCACGGCGCGGTGTCGATGCTGAGGATGCGCGCATGGGCACGGTCGGACATCCGCGCATAGACGTGCAGCTGGTTGGGGAATTCCAGGCGGTCGTCGATATACACCGCCTCGCCGGCGACGTGCTTGTCGGCGCTGTCGTGCTTGACGCTGCGACCGATGCCGGTGCGCAGGTCGCGGGCGAACAGTTCGGCCATCTCGGCCTGGGTTTTTTCCACGGCATGAGGGTTAGACATAGGCGGTCACCCGAGTCTCGATGTGCGGTGTTTGCAGCTCGATGAAGTACTTGCGCAGCAGGTTGCGGGCACTGAGCAGGCGATATTCCTTGCTGGCGCGGAAGTCCGAGAGCGGGGTGAAGTCCTCGCCCAGTGCCGCGCAGGCACGTTCCAGATTGTCCTGGTTCCAGGGCTGGCCGACCAATGCGCGTTCGCAGGCGCGGGCCCGTTTGGGGATCGCCGCCATACCGCCGAAAGCGATCCGTGCCTCGGCCACGATGCCGTTTTCCAGGCGCAGGTTGAAGGCCGCACAGACTGCCGAAATATCGTCGTCCAGGCGCTTGGAGACCTTGTAGGCACGGAACTGCCACGCGGCATTGGCCCGGGGCACGCAGATGCTTTCGATGAACTCGCTGTCCTGGCGGGCGGTGACCCGGTAATCGATGAAATAGTCTTCCAGCGCCAGGGTGCGAGTGCTGTCGCCCTTGCGCAGTCGCAGCTGCGCGTCCAGTGCGATCAGCAGCGGTGGCGAATCGCCAATGGGCGAAGCGTTGCCGATATTGCCGCCGAGGGTGCCCTGGTTGCGGATCTGCAGCGAGGCGAAGCGTTGCAGCAGTTCGCCGAAGTCCGGGTACTCGGCCTTGAGGGCGGCGTAGCAATCGGAGAGCGGGGTGGCGGCGCCGATTTCCAGACGGTCGTCGAAGGTCTCGATGCGCTTGAGTTCGGCCACGTTGCCGACATAGATCATCACCGGCAAGGGGCGGTGGAACTGGGTAACTTCCAGCGCCAGGTCGGTACCGCCGGCCAGCAGGCGGGCTTGCGGATAGGAATCGTAGAGCGCGGCCAGGTCGGCGACCGTCAATGGCACCAGGCAGCGCTTGTCGCCGCTGTTCAGTTCCGCGGTTTCAGTCGGCGCGATGGCTTTGAGGCGAGCGATGGTTTCGGCTTCGCGAGCATCGAACTGGTCAGCCGGCTTGTTGCAGCAGACGCGCTCCGCGGCGGCCAGGATCGGCCGGTAGCCGGTGCAGCGGCAGAGGTTGCCGGCCAGGGCTTCATGGGCCTTGTGGCGGTCCGGTGCGTCGCTGTTCTTTTGCAGGGCGAACAGCGACATCACGAAGCCCGGCGTGCAGAAGCCGCACTGCGAGCCATGGCAGTCGACCATGGCTTGTTGCACGCTGTGCAGTTGGCCCTGATGCTTGAGGTCTTCGACGCTGATCAGTTGCTTGCCGTGCAACGACGAGACAAAGGTCAGGCAGGAATTGAGGCTGCGATAGCGGATCTGATCGTGCCCCGCCGCGTCGCGGTGCAACTCGCCGACCACCACGGTGCAGGCGCCGCAGTCGCCGCTGGCGCAGCCTTCCTTGGTACCGGGTTTGCCCAGGTGCTCGCGCAAGTACTCGAGCACCGTCAGATTCGGGTCCAGGGCGTGCTCGCGACGGAGTTCCTGGTTGAGTAAAAACTGGATCACGGAAGGCCTCGCAGACTCATTATTGTTGTTGACCGATGAGCCGAATTTAGTGATATCTGACTTTTTGGTCAACAAATATCTGACCTGTGGGTCAGGAAAATCTCGCGATTGAAAGCATGGAGTGCTTTCTCCCAGTTTAGCTGCTGAAATATTTGCGGGATTCGTGCCAAACTCCACCCTTGCGGCCCTGCGCCACCCCGTATCAAGTGCGCTACACTGCGCCGCTTGCACAGATCGAAGATTTTGAAGGAAAACCATGACGTTCAAGGCGCCGGACAGCCTCGCCGAGCAAATTGCTCACCACCTCGCCGAACGCATCATTCGCGGCGATCTCAAACCCGGGGAGCGCATCCAGGAACAAAAGGTCACGCTGGCGCTCAATGTCAGCCGTGGCTCCGTACGCGAAGCGCTGCTGATTCTCGAGCGCCGCCATCTGATCGCCATCCTGCCCAGGCGCGGCGCTCATGTCACCGAACTCACCGCGCACAAGGTGCAGAGCCTGTGCACTCTGATGAGCGAGTTGTATATCCTGCTGGGCAACGCCGTGGCGCAACGCTGGAGAGAACAGGCCGACCTCGCGCCGTTCCTGCAATTGCAACAGCGCCTGAGCGCCAGCTTTGAACGCGAGGACATTCGCACTTTCGTCGAAGACAGCTTCAACGTGATGCGCGCCGCCTTTCCGTTCGCCGACAACCCGTACCTGCAGGAAACCGTCGAGAACCTGCAGCCGGCCATGAGCCGTGCCTATTACCTGGCGCTGGAGCGGCGCAAGGCGGAAATGAGCGAATACCTGAACCTGTTTGCGCAACTGCTGGCCGCTGTCATGGCCCGCGATCTGCCGTTGATCCGCACGGTCCTGGCCAGCTACGCGCAGCGTAGCTGCGACATTGTCCTGTCTGCCCTGGCGGTCGACTAAGCGTGCGGCTCAAGTGCATCAAGTTGGCGGGGTTCAAATCCTTCGTCGACCCGACCACGGTGAACTTCCCCAGTAATATGGCGGCGGTGGTCGGTCCCAACGGTTGCGGCAAGTCGAACATCATCGACGCGGTCCGCTGGGTGATGGGCGAGAGCTCGGCGAAGAACCTGCGCGGCGAGTCGATGACCGACGTCATCTTCAACGGCTCCACCAGCCGCAAGCCGGTGAGCCAGGCGAGCATCGAACTGGTGTTCGACAACTCCGACGGCACCCTGGTCGGCGAATACGCCGCCTACGCGGAAATCTCTATCCGCCGCAAGGTCACCCGCGACAGCCAGAACAGCTATTTTCTCAACGGCACCAAATGCCGGCGTCGGGATATCACCGATATCTTCCTCGGCACCGGCCTGGGCCCGCGCAGCTACTCGATCATCGAGCAGGGGATGATCTCCAAGCTGATCGAAGCCAAGCCCGAGGACCTGCGCAATTTCATCGAGGAAGCGGCGGGCATCTCCAAGTACAAGGAGCGCCGTCGCGAGACCGAAAACCGCATTCGCCGGACCCATGAAAACCTCGCGCGCCTGACCGATCTGCGCGAAGAGCTGGAGCGCCAGCTCGAACGCCTGCATCGCCAGGCCCAGGCCGCCGAGAAGTATCAGGAATACAAGGGCGAGGAGCGTCAGCTCAAGGCCCAGCTGTCGGCCCTGCGTTGGCAGGCGCTGAACGAACAGGTCGGCCAGCGCGAAGCGATTATCGGCAACCAGGAAATCAGCTTCGAAGCCCTGGTGGCCGAGCAGCGTAACGCCGATGCCAGCATCGAACGCCTGCGCGACGGGCACCATGAACTGTCCGAACGCTTCAATCTGGTGCAGGGGCGCTTCTATTCGGTCGGCGGCGATATCGCCCGGGTCGAACAGAGCATCCAGCATGGCCAGCAGCGTCTGCGCCAGTTGCAGGACGACCTGCGTGAAGCCGAGCGTGCGCGCCTGGAAACCGAATCGCACCTGGGCCACGACCGCACTTTGCTGGCGACCCTCGGTGAAGAGCTGGCGCTGATTGAACCCGAGCAGGAACTGGCCAGCGCCGCCGCCGAAGAGGCCGCCGCCGCGCTGGAAGAGTCGGAAACCACCATGCACGGCTGGCAGGAGCAGTGGGATAACTTCAACCTGAGCTCGGCCGAGCCGCGGCGCCAGGCCGAAGTCCAGCAGTCGCGCATCCAGCAGTTGGAAACCAGCATGGAGCGCCTGGCCGAACGCCAGCGGCGTCTGGCCGAAGAGCGCGGCTTGCTCTCGGCGGACCCGGAAGATGCGGCGATCCTCGAACTCAGCGAGCAGTTGGCCGAGAGCGAACAGACCCTGGAAGATTTGCAGGCCAGCGAAGAAGGGCAGGTCGAGCGTCTGGAACAACTGCGCCAGGACTTGCAGCAGGCCATGCAGGACCAGCAGCAGGCCCAGGGTGACTTGCAGCGCCTCAATGGTCGCCTGGCTTCCCTGGAAGCCTTGCAGCAGGCGGCGCTCGATCCGGGCACCGGTACCGCCGAGTGGCTGCGTGAACAACAACTGGCACAGCGTCCGCGCCTGGCTGAAGGCCTGAAGGTCGAGGCGGGTTGGGAGCTGGCGGTGGAAACCGTGCTCGGCGCCGACTTGCAGGCCGTACTGGTGGATGATTTCGCCGGCCTCGACCTCGCAGGCTTCCAGCAGGGCGACCTGCGCCTGCTCAGCCCCGCGGCGGACGGCACCCGGGTGCCGGGCAGCCTGTTGGAGAAGGTCGAGGCGGATATCGATCTGTCGCCCTGGCTGGGGCAGGTCAAACCGGTCGAAAGCCTTGAGCAGGCCTTGGCCCTGCGTGGCCAGTTGGCGGCCGGGGAAAGCCTGATCAGTCGCGACGGTTTTTGGGTCGGACGGCATTTTCTGCGGGTCCGGCGGGCCAGCGAGGCCGAGAGCGGCGTGCTCGCCCGCGGCCAGGAAATCCAGCGCCTGGGCCTGGAGCGTGAAGAACGTGAAGAAACCCTGGCCAGCCTAGAAACCCGCTTGCAGACCCTGCGCGCCACCCAGCGCCAGCAGGAGACCGGCCGCGAACACCTGCGCCGCCTGCTGCAGGATGAAGCCCGCCAGCAGGGTGAGCTCAAGGCCAAGCTGTCCGCCGGCAAGGCCAAGGTCGAGCAACTGCAATTGCGCCGCAGCCGTCTCGATGAAGAGCTGGGTGAGCTGGCCGAGCAACGTGCCCAGGAACACGAAGAAGTCGGTGAAGCGCGCCTGCAACTGCAGGAGGCCCTCGACACCATGGCCGTCGACACCGAGCAGCGCGAGTTGCTGCTGGCCCAGCGCGACAGCCTGCGCGAGCGCCTCGACCGGGTTCGCCAGGAAGCCCGCCAGCACAAGGACCATGCCCACCAATTGGCGGTGCGCCTCGGTTCCCTCAAGGCTCAGCACGATTCCACGCGCCAGGCCCTGGAACGCTTGGAATTGCAATCCGAGCGCCTGAGCGAAAAGCGCGAGCAACTGAGCCTGAACCTGGAGGAGGGCGAGGCGCCGCTGGAAGAGCTGCGTCTCAAACTCGAAGAGTTGCTCGACAAGCGCCTGAGCGTCGACGTCGAACTCAAGACCGCACAGATCGCCCTGGAAGACGCCGACCGCGAATTGCGTGATGCCGAAAAGCGTCGCAGCCAGGCCGAGCAGCAGTCACAGCTGATTCGTGGCCAGCTCGAACAGCAACGCATGGAATGGCAGGCCCTCAACGTACGGCGCAAGACCTTGCAGGACCAGTTGCTGGAAGACGGCTACGACCTGCATGGCGTACTCGCTACCTTGACTGCCGAGGCCAACGAGAAAGAGGCCGAAGAAGAGCTTGAGCGCATTGCCGCGCGCATCCAGCGGTTGGGCGCGATCAACCTCGCGGCCATCGACGAATACCAGCAACAGTCCGAGCGTAAACGTTACCTGGATGCCCAGAACGCCGACCTGGTGGAAGCCCTCGATACCCTGGAAAATGTCATTCGCAAGATCGACAAGGAAACCCGCAATCGCTTCAAGGACACCTTCGACCAGATCAACGCCGGGATACAAGCTTTGTTTCCAAAAGTCTTCGGTGGCGGCAGTGCCTACCTGGAGCTGACCGGCGATGATCTGCTCGACACCGGGGTCACCATCATGGCGCGGCCCCCGGGCAAGAAGAACAGCACCATCCATTTGCTCTCCGGTGGCGAAAAGGCCCTCACCGCCCTGGCCCTGGTGTTTGCCATCTTCAAACTGAATCCGGCACCGTTTTGTATGCTCGACGAAGTTGACGCGCCGCTGGATGACGCTAACGTTGGACGGTATGCCCGACTTGTCAAAGAGATGTCACAAACGGTGCAGTTCATCTATATCACCCACAACAAGATCGCCATGGAAATGGCTGATCAACTGATGGGGGTGACCATGCACGAGCCGGGTTGCTCACGCCTGGTGGCGGTGGATGTGGAGGAGGCCATGGCCCTGGTGGACGCCTGAAATGTCCGCTGATGAGGCAAAGATATTCGGGGCGTAAGGGGATTTCCTTGGGCATTGTGGGAACTAGCACGGATCCTTGGGGACTTATAAATGCAAGCCTGTACGACAGACGGTGTAAAGTTTCCTTGTGTCGTGTTAATTTAATGTCAAATTTTCTTGTGCGTGGGAAAAAAGGCCTGTCAGAACATAGAGTTGGCGCCACGCTTTAAAGGGTTTTCAGCCCTTTCTTCATAGAACCATTTATTTAGAGGCACGGGATTACATGGAAATCGGTCTGCGCGAGTGGCTGATCGTCATCGGCATCATAGTGATTGCCGGTATTCTTTTCGATGGCTGGCGCCGCATGCGCGGTGGCAAGGGCAAGCTCAAGTTCCGTTTGGACCGGAGCCTGTCCAATCTGCCGGATGAGGATACCAGCGCCGAATTGCTGGGCCCGGCCCGTGTGCTGGACACCCACAAGGAACCTGAGCTGGACGAGCATGACCTGCCGTCCGTCAGCATGCCGGCACGCGAGTCTCGCGAGAAACCGTCCAAGCGCGGCAAGCGTGGCGCCGAGCCGAGCCAGGGCGATTTGAACCTGGATCTGGACGCAGGCCCGAGCTTCAGCAGCCGCGATGACGACTTCCCCGCGGAAGGCAACAAGCCGGCGGCGCGTCAGGAAAAGGAACAGCCGAGGGCGGAAGAAGTGCTGGTGATCAGTGTGATCAGCCGCGACGCCAATGGCTTCAAAGGTCCTGCGTTGTTACAGAACATCCTCGAAAGCGGCCTGCGTTTCGGCGAGATGGATATTTTTCATCGTCACGAAAGCATGGCCGGCAATGGCGAAGTGTTGTTCTCGATGGCCAACGCGGTGAAGCCGGGCGTGTTCGATCTCGACGATATCGACCACTTCACCACTCCAGCGGTGAGCTTCTTCCTCGGCCTGCCGGGCCCGCGTCATCCGAAGCAGGCATTCGACGTCATGGTCGCCGCCGCTCGCAAATTGTCACAAGAGCTCAATGGCGAACTGAAGGACGACCAGCGTAGTGTGCTGACCGCCCAGACCATCGAGCACTACCGTCAGCGCATCGTCGAGTTCGAACGTCGCGCCTTGACCCAGAAGCGCTGAGTGGTTGAGCGCTTTGCGCTCAGCGCCAGCACGCCGGCTCCTACCGCACTAACATATTGAGCAGCCTCGGCTGCTCTTTTGCTTTATGAGAGAACTCCATGACCGCCGCCCATACCCGGATTCTAGAGCTGCGCGCTGAACTGGATCAGCACAACTACCGTTACCACGTCCTCGACGAGCCGAGCATTCCGGACGCCGAGTACGATCGCCTGTTCCATGAGCTCAAGGCCCTGGAGGCCGAGCACCCGGATCTGGTCAGCGCCGATTCGCCGACCCAGCGCGTCGGCAGCGCCGCGCTGTCGGCGTTTACCCAGGTCCGTCATGAAATCCCCATGCTGAGCCTGGGCAACGCCTTCGAAGAAACCGACATGCGCGAGTTCGATCGCCGGGTCAGCGAAGGCCTCGACCTGCCGGCCGGCGACCTGTTCGGTGGTGGTGCTGAGGTCGAATACAGTTGCGAGCCCAAGCTCGACGGCCTGGCGGTCAGCCTGCTGTACCAGGACGGCGCGCTGGTTCGTGGCGCCACCCGTGGCGATGGCACCACCGGCGAAGACATCAGCGTCAACGTGCGCACCGTGCGCAACATCCCCCTCAAGCTCCACGGCAGCGGCTGGCCGGCGACCCTGGAAGTGCGCGGCGAGGTCTTCATGTCCAAGGCCGGCTTCGAGCGCCTGAACGCCTCGCAGTTGGAAGCGGGCGGCAAGACCTTCGCCAACCCGCGCAACGCCGCGGCTGGCAGCCTGCGCCAGCTGGACTCGAAGATCACTGCCAGCCGTCCGCTGGAGTTCTGCTGCTATGGCCTGGGCCAGGTGTCCGCCGAAATTGCCGACACCCATATCGGCAATCTCCAGCAACTCAAGGCCTGGGGCATGCCGGTCAGCCGCGAATTGAAGCTGGCGAAAGGGATCGGCGAGTGTCTGGATTATTACCGCGACATCGGTGAGCGGCGTAACGCGTTGCCGTATGAAATCGACGGCGTGGTGTTTAAGGTCAACAGCCTGGCGTCCCAGCGTGAACTGGGTTTCCGCGCCCGCGAACCGCGCTGGGCGATTGCCCACAAATTCCCGGCCATGGAAGAACTGACCGAACTGCTCGATGTGGAGTTCCAGGTCGGTCGTACCGGCGCCGTCACCCCCGTGGCCCGACTGAAGCCGGTCAAGGTTGCGGGCGTGACCGTGTCCAACGCCACCTTGCACAACATGGACGAAGTGGCCCGCCTGGGGCTGATGATCGGTGACAGCGTGATCATTCGTCGGGCCGGCGATGTGATTCCGCAAGTGGTGCAGGTGGTCACCGAACGGCGTCCGGAAAATGCCCGCGCCGTGCAGATCCCGGAAAGCTGCCCGGTGTGCGGCTCCCATGTCGAGCGCACGCAGCTGGTCAAACGCAGCAAGGGCCGCGAGACGATCAGCGAGGGCGCGGTGTATCGCTGCGTCGGCCGGCTGGCCTGTGGCGCGCAGCTCAAGCAGGCGATCATCCACTTCGTCTCCCGTCGGGCCATGGACATCGAAGGCCTGGGCGACAAGACCATCGAACAACTGGTGGACGAAAAGCTGATTGCTTCGCCGGCGGACCTCTACATCCTGAAGTATGAACAGCTCGTCGACCTCGAAGGCTTTGCCGAACTGTCGACGCGCAACCTGCTGGAGGCGATTGCCGACAGCAAAAAGCCGAGCCTGGCGCGGTTTATCTATGCCCTGGGCATTCCCGATGTGGGCGAGGAAACGGCCAAGGTCCTGGCGCGTACCCTCGGCTCGCTGGAGCGGGTCATGCAGGCCCTGCCGTCGGTACTGACCTACCTGCCGGATGTCGGCATGGAAGTGGCCTACGAGATCTGCAGCTTTTTCGAAGATGAACACAACCGCACGGTCATAGCGCAACTGCTGGAACGCGGTCTGGAGTTGCAGGACCAGGGCGAATTGGGCGCCGAGTTTGCTGCCAGCACTACCTTGGGTGGGTTGATCGCCAAGCTGGATATCAGCTCGGTGGGGCCGACGGCGGCGGAAAAGCTGGCGGCCAAGTTCGGTTCGGTCGAAGGCATTATCGCGGCGGACTGGCTGGATTTGCGTCAGACATTGAGTGAAAAACCGGCCAACGCCGTGCGGGAATTCTTCGCCAAGCCGGGGAATGCCGAGCATGCTCTGGCGATTGAAGCGCAACTGCGTGCTTTTGGCATGCATTGGCAGAGCGAGAGAAAGGCGGTGGAAGGCTTGCCGCTGACGGGGCAGACCTGGGTGCTGACTGGCTCGCTGGAGCTGATGAGCCGCGATGTGGCCAAGGACAAGCTGGAAAGCCTGGGGGCCAAGGTGGCGGGCTCGGTCTCGGCCAAGACTCACTGCGTGGTGGCGGGTCCGGGGGCGGGCTCGAAACTGGCCAAGGCCAACGAGCTGGGGCTCAAGGTGCTGGATGAAGAGGCGTTTGTGGCGTTCCTGAAAGGGCATGGCATCGAGGTCTAAGTTTTTACGCCAGCGCCGAGCACAGCGCGATCCCGTGTAGGCGCCGGCTTGCTGGCGATGGCGTCCTTGAGATTGCCAAAAGCTTCGCGGGCAAGCACCGCTCCCACATTGGATATCGAGTCGCATGCAAGTTCTTGGTTCGACACTAAACATTGTGGGAGCCGGATTTATCCGCGAAGAGGCCCTTGAGGCCGCCAAAAGCTTCGCGGGCAAGCACCGCTCCCACATTGGATATCGAGTCGCATGCAGGTTCTTGGTTCGACACTAAACATTGTGGGAGCCGGATTTATCCGCGAAGAGGCCCTTGAGGCCGCCAAAAGCTTCGCAAGCAAGCTCTGGCCCTAGAGCCCATGTTTCTTTCCCTGCATCAGGGAGCCCGCCACCGCGCCCAATGATCTAGTCTAGGCAGGCCTCTGGAGAGATCGCCATGTACCGGTTCTTCGAACAACTCAGCTCACGCATCGCTGCACCCTTCGTTAGCGAACCTTCGCGCAACAGCAAGGTCTGGCATTGCCGCTGCGGACAATCGGTCTTCTTCCGCAACAGCCAATGCCTGGCCTGTTCCGCGGCACTCGGCTACGAGCCGCAGGGCAGTGCGCTGTCATCCCTCCAGCCCGGTCCTTACCCGGACAGTTGGCAACTGGATACCGACCCCGGCGCCGGCCTGTTCCACCGCTGCGCCAACCTTGACACTGCGGCCGCCTGCAACTGGCTGATCCCCTATGCCCACGGCAGCGACCTGTGCACCGCGTGCGCCCTCAACCGCACCATCCCCGACCTGTCCATCGCGGAAAACCCCGAGCGCTGGTGCAAGGTCGAAACCGCCAAGCGCCGACTGGTCGCTCAACTAATCACCTTGGGCCTGCAAGTCATCCCGAAAACCTGGGACGAAGAACTCGGCCTGGCCTTCGACTTCGTAGGTGTCGACCTGGAAGGCAAGGCGCCCATGACCGGCCACGCCAAGGGCCTGATCACCCTCGACATCAAGGAAGCTGACGACGAGCACCGGGAAAAAATCCGGGTGCAGATGCGCGAGCCATACCGCACCTTGCTTGGCCATTTCCGCCATGAAGTAGGGCATTACTACTGGGACCGGCTAATTGCCAACAGCCACTGGCTGGAGCCGTTTCGCGGCCTGTTCGGCGACGAGCGCACCAGTTATGCCGACGCCCTGGAGCGCCATTACCAACAGGGCGCGCCGCAGGACTGGCCGCAACACTTCGTCAGCGCCTACGCCACCATGCATCCCTGGGAAGACTGGGCCGAGACCTGGGCGCATTACCTGCACATGATGGACGCGGTGGACACGGCGCTGGGCTTTGGCATGAGTGCCAAGGAATCGGATTTCGACTATCCGTCGTTTCCCCTGAGCGCACTCTACGACCCTCAACATCCAGAGGGGCCGGCGTTCCTGTCGTTCGTCAACGCCTGGATTGAACTGGCGGGCATGCTCAACGAACTGTCCCGCAGCATGGGCCAGCCAGACTTCTACCCCTTTGTGCTACCGCCGGCGACCATTGCCAAGCTGCACTTCATCCACCTGGTGATCCAGGAGGAGGGCGGTCGGGCGGATGAGGTGCTACAGGTTGCGTCCTGAGGGGTTCTTTACATGCCCAGTTCGCTGTGTGAACCGAGTCGGACGAGTTGCAGGGCCGCGTCATCCGGTTTTCGATAAATCATCACTAGGTCTGGTTTGACGTGGCAATCCCTGAAGTCTTTCCAGTTGCCCGTAAGCGCATGATCGCGGTGTTTTTCGGCCAATGGTCGATCATTCGCCAATGCTGTGATGATGGGCACAAAATCGCTTTGTAACGTTTCTCGGTGCCGCCCTTTGGTTTCTCGCTTGAAGTCGCGTTTGAATTGTCCCGTTTGCTCAATCTTCCGCATTCAGATCCGCCATCAAGTCCTCTACGGAGTCGAACGACTTCAAATTACCTTGGCGAGCTTCTTTCATAGCGTTCAAGGTGGTGGCATTCGGCACGAGCGGCTCAAACGGTAGGGCTTTTTCTTGGGCTACGCGGGTCAGCATCATACGGAAGGCATCGGATATGGTCAGTCCCATCGCGGCGAGTACGACGGTCGCTTCTTCTTTGATGTGCTCATCGATACGAGCGCGAACTACTGCGTTTGCGGACATGGTTTGATTCTCCAGGCTATTGGGCCACATTGTAGCCCAGCTGCTAGCCTGTTGTATCTGAGCGATGGGCGTGAGAGCGACGAGTTGGTTCAGATCCCCGGTCAGCGCCAATGCTTCACTTGTCCTGCCTGTAAATCCGCTTCGGGTGGAACACCAGACTCTTGACCTGCACATCCAGCTCCTTGCTGTGATACAGGTCCAGGCATTTCAGCAAATCGAAACGCACGCCCTGAACCTCCGACTCAACCAGCGGGTTGTGATAGTCGCGGGCCAGATAGCGATCCACCAGGGCCTTGATCGCGTTAGGGGCCTTTTCCAGATCGTATTCGGTCCAGTCGCGTACCTGCAAGCCCTTGTTCCAAGCCCGAATTGTCGAAAGATCCCTTTCACTTGCCTGAAATTTCCTAGAAAATCCCAGCCCGTTGCGCCTGTTCGAAGCGGCGGCTAGTCTGCATCCCGTCACCGCGAAATCGGTGATACGGACGTGCAAGTCCGGACTGCGAGATAAGGCGCATCAACGCCACCACTATCTTTGGGCATCTTCATGCCCGGAGTTTGGTGTTATGGCGGCTGTACGCGGGAGATCTTCGGGATCTGCCGGGTAGTGCGCCTCTTCTTGCCCCGGTCTTGCACACCTGCGTATAGCTGCCACCCTCTTTGCGTGCAAGCAAACGGTGACGGCCTCTCTCAATCAGCAAGAAAGAGGTGCACCTGTATGTTCAAGATCACCCCCAATCCCCCAGCCGAAGACCTATCGTCTCTTGCCAGTCAACTCGCCATCGAGCGAGCGTTCGCCCATTACGAGCGACCATCGGACAATGTCTTACGGCGTCGACGCGAACAGCTGACTACCGAGGACGCCCTGACGCAAATCGACGAAATTCTCCAGTCCGCCTCGGCTACTGCCTACGAGTGTGCGGACAACCTGCAGGGTTCCAATCGCAAGTTGGCTTTGGGCGTGGTGCACCTGGTCGATTTGGCCCTGAGTCGTGTGGATGCTCTGCTGGACAAACAAGCGCACCCTGCGTGACCCAGAATTGTAGGCGCGAGCTTGCTCGCGATGATCGTCAACGATAACGCGGGGTACCTGGTACACCACAGTGTTCTCTGGTTCATCGCGAGCAAGCTCGCTCCTACAAGGACCCTGCGGTCGGCGATACTTTTGCGTTGGAACACCAACCTGTAGGAGCCAGCTTGCTGGCGATGACGGCAGTGAATCCAACACCGCCATCGTTGGCAGGCCACAGGGCCTGATCCACGCCGAGGGCCGTCACACGCCAGGCACCGACAAGTACTTGAACCCCATCGAATTTTTATCGACGCCTAGCGGTTGTAACTTCTCGTTATCTAGGTACAATGGCGCGGCTCGCCGTCAGGCGGGCGTCGTTATGGTGACCCCATCGGTCCCCCCGCAACGATTACCCGTGAACCTGGTCAGATCCGGAAGGAAGCAGCCACAGCGGGAACATTGTGTGCCGGGGTGTGGCTGGTGGGGTTGCCTCCATAACGCTCCTCTCCCGCTAAAAATCGTTCTACTCCCAAAAAGCTGCGTCGCATCAAGCTCAGCGTTTTTTCCTGTGCCTGAAATTTCGGCTTTCTGTCGATCATTTGAGAAACTGCCGGGTCCCTTGGCGATATCACAGGGGTGGGACAAGGAAAGAGACGGCTGAAATAAATAAACTGTCAGACATCCACTACCTTCGGTTGTATGGCCGGGTTCAGCGCCACCTCATGGGTCAGCATGTTGAAAATTTGCGGCTGTACGACATACTTCCATTTTCCCTCTTTGTAAAACAGGAAGTTGAAGGCGTTAGGCGCAGGGTATCTCTGGTCGCTACGGCAATAATCATTAGCATCAATACAGGAAATAATGGATTGCCCCTGGGCCAGGATCAGTTGATTGATATGTGTACTGTCCGGGTGTTGGTGATGGTAAATCCTGAGCATGTTGCTGCCCGCTGGAGAGGTCGTCGCGACCAGCGCGCATCCATTCATGGCAGCGGTAAATACAAAGTTATGCTGTGGATTGTGCCGTGGTATATCAACAAAGCCAGGCAGTACATTACCTTGGATGAAAGGACACCAGTAGGCGGTGATCAAGGGGTCGGTATGTGGGGGATTGCCGGTTGGTGCCAGTATGACTTCTTTCGCCTGCCCGTCACCCAACAGGTCGAAAGCGCCTGACTTGATACTGTTAAGGACCCTGTTTCGCTGTTGGTTGGTGCTGTTCGCCTGGTCTTTCATGAACCACGAAACATTGTTTATCGCTCGCTGAGCGACATACCATATCGGATTGTTCCTAAAAGTCAGATTGTGGCCGTTCATAATGCTTTCCAGATATTAAATGGATGCTTGTCGGTAAGAAAAACACCGCCAGTTCAAGGCATTTAGTAGTTGGAGAAAAGGGTATTTTATCGGTAGGAGAGAGGGCAAGTTATCAAGCGTGATGAGATATTTCTGTGCTCAAGCTATGAATGCGGGGACATAGGGGGGCAGCGCTTGAGTAACGTGTGAAAGTTCCTAAAGCGCCGCGCGCAACTCCCGCGGCGACAGCCCGTAATGCTTGCGAAAGCGCACCGCAAACCGTGAAGCCGAGGCATAGCCACTGGCCGCGGCAATTTCCCCGATCGGCCGCGGTGTCACCTGCAACCACTGCAACGCCATCCCCAGCCTGACGTTCTCAAGGATATTGCTGAAACTGTCATCCTCGTTCGCCAACTGTCGGCGCAATGTCGAGGCGCCGAGGTTCAGGCGCTCGGCGACGCTGGCAACGGTCCAGTCCCGCGCCGGGTCGCTCATGAGAATCTGCTGCACGCGCTCGCACAGCGGATCGTGGCGATCCAGTAACAACGGCCCGGCCCAACCCCCGAGGGCCAACGCCAACAACACCGCTTCCGCGTAATGCGTACGCAAAGCGTCCGGCGAGTCGGCATTGATGCAGTCCAGCAGGTTTTCCCAGGCCTGGGTCGTATGCCGATCCAGCGGTACGCACAACTCCTGCGTTGCCGCGCGCCCGGGAAAGGTGTTGATCTGCTGGCTGTAACGGACGCTGAACGCCCGCAACAACTCTGTGGGAAAGGTCACCGCATCGGCGATGTAGTAACCCTGTGCCCCGGGATAGTTGCTGATCCCCACTTCGCACCCCGCGGGCATCAGGATCAGATGCCGTGAACCCACGCGCATTTGTCGTTCATCCCAGCCCATCAACTTTTCGCCCTGGCGAACACGGCACAGGGTGCTGACGAAAATCGGCACCCGTTGTAGTGCATGGGGCTGGCGCGCCTGTATGACACTGGCGCCGATACGGCTTTGGCGATGCTGGATGCCGGCGGGGGCGTTCATGGTTCCTAGCGTCCGTAAGGGGCGGTGAGGGTGGCCTTGGCCAGTACGTTGGCGTTGAGCATGTAACCTACCATGGCGCCGCTGGATTGTTCATTGACCGGCAGTTTATCGACCTTCAGGGCCCAGACGGTGAATTGATAACGATGCGGTTTGTCGCCGACCGGTGGGCAGGCGCCGCCGAAGCCTGGCTGACCGTAGTCGGTGCGGCCCTGGACGGCACCTGCGGGCAGTTGGCTGGCCGTGGGGTTGCCTGCGCCGGAAGGCAGTTCGTGGGTAGTAGTCGGCAGGTTGACGACTGTCCAGTGCCACCAGCCACTGCCGGTGGGTGCATCGGGATCGTAGGCGGTGATGGCGAAGCTTTTGGTGCCGGCCGGGGCGTTTTGCCAGGACAGCTCAGGCGAGGTATTGCCGCCTTCGCAGCCAAAGCCCTGGAACACTTCGCGGCTGCTCAATGGCTTGCCGTCGGCGATGTCGCGGCTGGTGAGGGTGAAGTCGGCGGCGTGGGCGGTGAGGCTCAGGCCGAGGGTGAGGGCGGTGAGGAGGAATCGGGTTTTCATGCTGATCTCGTCTGGGTGGGGAGAGGAGATACGAGTCTATTGAGGGAGAGAAGTGGCCGTTGTGCCGCTGCGCTCGACCATTGTGCCGAAACGCTCAGGGTGTTTTTTACAGGAGCGGGCGTGCTCGTGCGATAGTCTTCGGAAGAGGGCGGGGCGTCAGGCGCTCCGCGTTATCGTTGAAGTTTATCGCTGGCAAGCCAGCTCCAGGGTGGCGTGTTACTGGCGCTTGAACAACTTGCGAAAGAACCCGGCAACCACCACCAGACCCACCACGATAAATTTCTTTAGCGCTAGCAACATGACGCCGATCTTGGCGAACAGCCCGGCCTTGGCCGCAATACCACCCGCCACCAACGCCGCTAACCCGTAAGGCGCCAGTTTGTCGGTCTTGGAGTCGTAGTCGGCGTAACGGTTGCCGTCGGTGAAGTTGGTGAACGCGAGGATCTTCGGCGTTTCCAGCTTGATGGTCTGCAAATCGGCCATCGCCGCCACCGCATTGAGTTCCAGCACACCTTCGCGCCCCAGCACGCGGATGCTGTAGTTCAGGGTGGTCTGTTGCGCATCGTCGGCCTTCAATTCACGGGCCCAATACATCTTGTGGCTGCCCTGGTCGTAGCTCGGTGGCTCGGCCCAGCCCAGCAGCGACAGGCCGGCATAACCCTGTTTGCGCCGCTCCTGGTTGTTTTCCTCATCACCGGCCTGCATCTGCTTGAGCAGGTCGGCGTAGTCGATCTTGGCCGCGTCATCGTCGGAAATATGCCCGTCGTTCTTGTAGCTGACGATCACGCCCCAGCCATTGTCCGTCAGCGGGCTGACCGCCTTGGGAATGATCATGCCCAAGGTTTTGTGACCGGGCGGGTTGCCCCAGCCTTCGGTCAGCAGGCGCTCGGTGTCGGCCGGCGACAGGTAGTAGAAATCGTCATTGAGTTGCAGCGTGGCAATGCCGCCGGGCAGGGTGATATTGCCGTGCTGCTGCTTGAGGGTGGTCAGCCATTGCTCGGTCGTTTGGTGAGGCTGGGTGCTGGCGGTCGGCGTCGGAGCGGGAGAGCTGGTGGCCAAGGCAGGCAACGTGAGGCTGCTGAGCGCCACTGCGGCCAAAAGCTGGCGCAGGTGATGTTTCATTGTAGTCCCTTACATTTGGAAATAATTTTGCCGGCAGGATAACGGAAGTGACTTTGTATTACCAAACTTGGGTATGGCCAGGTTTCAGGTGGGTTCGCCCCTGTCTGCCTGGGGGCGAGGCGGATGACGGGGGTGTGCTGGCGCTCAATCTGGAAGGGCGACGACAGCCCGTGACGGTATCCGCCCAACCCCGCGGCAGCGGGGTTGGGCAGCGCAGCGTTTAGCTGTCTGGCGAGCTTATTCTGGTAACCGGCAGGCATGAGATTAAGGCTTGGACAAGGCTAGATCGACCGCCGCGATCAGCTTTCCCAGGTCCTTCGGGGGAGCGTTGTGAATGACGCCGAACAGGTAGGCACGTTGTTCGTCCTCGTCACCCAGATCTGTGAAAAAGGCTTTGAGCTTCACCCCCAGCACGTCGGCAAACAGGAACAAGGCCTCGACGCTAGGTGTGTAACTGCCGGTTTCGAAGCGGCTGATGGTTTTAGGGTCAAAACCGGTTTTCTCTCCGAGTTCAGCCTGAGTCAGCCCTGCTACCTTACGGTAGCGCCTGATGGCCGTACCCAAACTTGAAATTTCCATCGCTCAATTCCCATTTAGAATCAAGAACTTAACGATAAATCTTTACATTAGACAACGCCATGGTTCATCACCTTCTGTTGCATAATGTGATGTAATTCGTAGAATCAGTATTTAGAACAGGTATTTGGTGATCCAGTTTCCGGTGAAATATTTGTGAAACGGGAAAACCGCGCATTTCTTCGGTGCCCATGCCATGACGGTCATACGCCCTGAGCAACGCATGGTTTCGGGACGGTCTCGAATGCCTGTACCGACTGCTGATGACCTTCATTTAATCCTAGTTGATCTTCGTCGAAGTACGGCCCGGCGATGCCGCCAGGCGCGGTTGTGCTGCGAATTCGGGACAACCTCTAGCTGCCCAGGTGAACTGACTCATGGATGAGACGTATCGCAGGGTCGTGGACGTCGCCGCCATTTTCTCCGAGACCGACCTGAATGGACGGATCACTTACGTCAACGATCCATTCTGCGCGATTTCCGGCTATAGCCGCGACGAACTGTTGGGACAGAATCACCGGATCTTGAATTCCGGTTACCACCCGTCCGAGTTCTTTGTCGATATGTGGCGCACCATCGCCCTGGGCCGGGTCTGGAAAGGCGAAGTCTGCAACCGCGCCAAGGATGGTTCCCTGTACTGGGTCGACAGTACCATAGTGCCGCTGCTGGATGAGGCCACGGGGCGGGTGCGCAAATATGTGTCGATCCGCTTCGACGTCAGCGAGAAGTTGCGCCTGCTGCATACCCTGCAGTGGCGGGTGGGGCACGATGTGTTGACCGGCCTGCCCAATCGGGCGTTTCTCTCGGACCTGTTGAACCAGGCCCTGGATTTTTCCCGGTGCGAAGAGATTCCGCTGGCGGTGTGCATGCTCGACCTGGATGGCTTCAAGGCGGTCAACGATGGCTACGGGCATGCCAGCGGTGACTCGCTCCTGGTGGAAGTGGCGGCACGCCTGCGCGGTATCATGCGCGGCGAGGATGTGGTGGCCCGGCTGGCTGGCGACGAGTTCGTGCTGATCCTGCGTTATGTGCGTGACGTCGAGGAACTGCATGCCGCGCTGCAACGGGTGCTCGCGGCGATTTCCGCCCCCTATTCGATCCTCGGCCAGACTATCCATGTGGATGCCAGCATCGGCGTGACGCTGTTTCCTGCCGACGACGAAGACGCCGATACCCTGTTGCGCCATGCCGACCAGGCGATGTACCTGGCCAAGCAGGGCGGGCGCAATCGCTTTCATTTGTTCGACGTGTCGCTGGACCAGGAGGTCAAGGCGACCCACCAGACGGTGGCAGCGATGCGCCAGGCCCTGGCCAACGGCGAATTCCGTCTGTTTTACCAACCCAAGGTCAATATGCGTACCGGCAGCGTGGTCGGGTTCGAGGCGCTGATGCGCTGGCAGCATCCTCGCGATGGCCTGCTCCAGCCCCAGGTATTTCTACCGCTGGTGGCGCAGACCGATGTGATCATCGATATCGGCGAGTGGGTCATCGACCGGGTCATGGCACAGATGCAGGCCTGGCGCCAGGCCGGCCATGAGTGGCCGGTCAGCCTCAATATCGCCGCCCGGCATTTCCAGCGCGGTGATTTTGTCGAGCGCCTGCGCGCCTTGCTGGTACGCCATGCCGAAGTGCCACCGCATATGCTCGACCTGGAAATCATCGAGTCGATGGCCATCGAGAACATCCAGCGGGTGAGCCAGTGCCTGCAAGACTGTCAGGCGCTGGGGGTGCGTTTTTCCCTGGATGACTTCGGCACTGGTTACTCGTCCCTGAGTTACCTCAAGCGCTTGCCCAGCCAGACGATCAAGATCGATCGTTCGTTCGTGCGCGATATTCTCCATGACCAGGATGACCTGGCGCTGACCACGGCGGTGATCGGCCTGGCCCGGGCCTTTGGTCGGGAAGTGATTGCCGAGGGCCTGGAGTCAGCAGAGCACGGCCGATTGCTGATGAGCCTGGGTTGTGATGTGGCGCAGGGCTACTTCATTGCCCGGCCGATGGCGGCGGACGAGGTACCAGCCTGGGTCGAGGCGTTCGAACCGCCGGCGTTATGGCGCGCTGCCGTCTGACTCGACGGCGTCTGTCTGGTCATCATGCCCGGTATAGAGTCGGATGGTTCGGTCGATTTCCCCGGACATTTTCATCCGCAGCAAGGTCCTGAGGATGCGTTGTACCGGCAGGGCCGGATCATTGCGCACGAAGCAGCCCACGGCTTGCTCCTGCACGACCATCACCGCGTGCAACTGGCGATCCGGCATCTGTGTCTGGTTGAACCAGTCCAGCCCCCGTTGGCTGCTGATGGCGTAGGCGTAACGGCCTGCCGCGAGTTTTTGCAGAACCTGTTCCTGGTTGCGCGCGTCGTCGCGCAGAAACCGGCCGCTTTCGAACTGTGTGTGCAGGGATGGGTAGGTGTAGCCCAGTACGGTGCCGAGTCGTTGCGGCTCAAGATCTTGCAAGGTCAGCGCAGCGGTCGGCCTGGTCTTGCTGACCAGCACGTCACGCTGGGTCAGGAACGGGATGCTCCAGATATAGTCGCCGGACTGGTTTGGCATCCAGGATTGCGCAGCGTAGCAGCGCACATCGATTTCGCCGCGCTCCATGGCGCCTTGCACCCGGGCGCGGGCCAGAACATGAAACTCGGCCGGACTACCGACCTGGTGGGCCAGGCTGGTCATCAGGTCATACAAAATGCCCTGGGTCGGTTGTCCGTGCTCGATCTCTATGAGCGGCATACTCCAGCTCTCGGCCACGGAGAAGCGCAACGGCGCCGGCGCGGCGAAAGCAGGGGCGGTCATCAAGGCCAGGGCGTAAAGAACTGCACGCATCAAACTCTCCGGCGGGAGTACAACGAGGCCGCCAATTTCTACACAAAGTGCAGCTTAGCCAGATTAGCATCCCGTGCCGGATGCATTTTTACCCCTGCTCCGCTAGCATTAGCGGTCTTCCGCTTCCCCGACGCGATGGTTATCGATGAGTTATCAGGTTCTTGCACGTAAATGGCGTCCGCGCTCGTTCCGCGAAATGGTCGGCCAGACCCATGTGCTCAAGGCTCTGATCAATGCCCTGGACAGCCAGCGGCTGCATCACGCCTACCTGTTCACCGGTACCCGTGGGGTCGGCAAGACCACCATCGCACGGATTATCGCCAAGTGCCTGAACTGCGAGACCGGCATTACCTCGACGCCTTGCGGAACCTGCTCGGTCTGCCGGGAGATCGACGAGGGGCGTTTCGTCGACCTGATCGAGATCGACGCCGCGAGCCGGACCAAGGTCGAGGACACCCGCGAGCTGCTCGACAACGTGCAGTACGCGCCGAGCCGTGGTCGCTTCAAGGTCTACCTGATCGACGAAGTGCACATGCTGTCCAGCCACTCCTTCAACGCGCTGCTGAAAACCCTGGAAGAGCCGCCGCCCTACGTCAAGTTCATCCTGGCGACCACGGATCCGCAGAAACTCCCGGCAACGATTTTGTCGCGTTGCCTGCAGTTCTCCCTGAAGAACATGACCCCCGAGCGGGTGGTCGAGCACCTGACCCACGTACTCGGGGTCGAGAATGTGCCGTTCGAGGACGATGCCCTGTGGCTGCTCGGGCGTGCCGCCGACGGTTCGATGCGCGATGCCATGAGCCTGACCGACCAGGCGATCGCCTTCGGTGAAGGCAAGGTCATGGCCGCCGATGTGCGAGCGATGCTTGGTACCCTCGACCATGGCCAGGTTTTCGATGTGTTGCAGGCGTTGATCGATGGCGATGCCAAGGCCCTGCTCGAAGCTGTTCGGCATTTGGCCGAACAGGGACCGGACTGGAATGGCGTGTTGTCGGAAATCCTCAATGTGCTGCACCGGGTGGCGATTGCCCAGGCGTTGCCGGAGGGTGTCGACAATGGTCATGGCGACCGTGACCGTGTGTTGGCGCTGGCCCAGGCCCTGCCGGCCGAAGATGTGCAGTTTTATTACCAGATGGGCTTGATCGGCCGACGCGATTTGCCGTTGGCGCCGGACCCGCGAGGCGGTTTCGAAATGGTCCTGCTGCGCATGCTGGCGTTCCGCCCAGCGGACAGCACGGCGCCGCCGAGACCGCCGCTAAAGCCAGTGGGGATCAGCCAGGCCACAGTTGATTCCGCACGGAGCGTGGCTGGCGCAGCTATGTCCGCGCCAGCCACCCCTGTGGCGCCGGTGGTCGCAACCGTTGTCGAGACGCCGGTGGCAGCCCCCGTGCCCGTCGAGGTCGCGCCGTCGCTGGTCGCGCCACCCGCGCCCGTTGTTGCAGCCGTCGCGGTCGCGCCAGTGGCGGCTGTGAGGGTGGCCGAGGTCGCGCCGCCGGCCGCTCCAGTTGCTCCGCTGGTGGATGCCGTGGATCTGCCGTGGAACGATCCGATCGAGACCGAAGAGGTTGTGCAGGAGCCCGCTGCCGCACCGCTGCTGGAAACCGTGGCTGAGCAGCCGGAACTGGCCGCGATGCCACTGCCGACCCCGGACAGTGTGGTCCCGGATGCGCCGGAATGGGTCGCCGCGAGCCTGCCCGAGCCGACGCCCGACCAGGTTGATGCCGCGACACCGGGGCTGGATCCGGACGACGAGCCGCCGCTGGATGAAGACTATATCGAGCCGGACATGGATTCGGCCTACAGCTACCTCGACGAGTTGGCCAGTGAGCACGCCGCCGATCCGGCACCGGAGCCCGAGCCGCAACCGGCTGCGGCACCGGCCACCGGCTTGGCGCTGGAGTGGCTGGAACTGTTCCCGAAACTGCCGGTTTCCGGCATGACCGGCAGCATTGCGGCCAACTGCACGCTGATGGCGGTCAGCGGTGACGACTGGCTGCTGCACCTGGACCCGGCCCACAGCGCCTTGTTCAACGCCACGCAGCAGCGTCGTCTCAACGACGCCTTGAACCAGTATCACGGGCGTCCCCTGAAGCTGACCATCGAGTTGATCAAGCCCGAGCAGGAAACCCCGGCCCAGGCGGCTTCCCGTCGGCGCCACGAGCGTCAGGACGAAGCGGTGGCGTCGATTCATGCCGACCCGCTCATCCAGCAGATGATGCAACAGTTCGGCGCGGTGATCCGTGGCGATACAATCGAACCTGTCGATGCCCTGGTGGTCCAGGGCTAATAACTGAACGATGTCAGGCCCTGGGCCTTGCGTCTCTTTGTACATGTAACTCTTGAGGTGATTCCCATGATGAAAGGTGGCATGGCCGGCCTGATGAAGCAGGCACAGCAGATGCAGGAAAAAATGGCCAAGATGCAGGAAGAGCTGGCCAACGCCGAAGTGACCGGCCAATCCGGCGCCGGCCTGGTGTCCGTGGTGATGACCGGTCGTCACGACGTCAAGCGCGTCAGCATCGACCCGAGCCTGAAGGACGAAGACCTGGAGGTGCTGGAAGACCTGATCGCCGCGGCGTTCAACGACGCTACGCGCAAGATCGAAAGCAACAGCCAGGACAAGATGTCCGGCATGACCGCCGGCATGCAACTGCCGCCAGGTTTCAAGATGCCATTCTAAGGCTTTTTGCGTTTTATCCTGTGGGGCCGGCCTGCATTGCGATGGGATGACAATTCATCGTGGTCATCGCGGTAGGTCGGTACCTGCCAGTTTCAGTGTTCCAGCGTTCCCCCTGGACGTTGGTTGGAGGCGCGGGTATAAACCGCGTCTCGTGTTCTGTCGGACCCTTTGCCATGAGCTTCAGCCCCCTGATTCGCCAACTGATCGATGCCCTGCGGGTACTCCCGGGCGTCGGCCAGAAAACCGCCCAGCGCATGGCCCTGCAACTGCTCGAGCGTGATCGCAGTGGCGGTTCGCGTCTGGCCCTGGCCCTCGGCCAGGCCATGGAAGGGGTTGGGCATTGTCGCCAGTGCCGTACCCTCACCGAAGACGATCTTTGCCCGCAGTGCGCCGACCCTCGGCGTGATGACAGTCTGTTGTGCGTGGTCGAAGGGCCGATGGATGTCTATGCGGTGGAGCAGACGGGCTACCGTGGCCGCTATTTTGTGCTCAAGGGGCACCTGTCGCCGCTCGATGGCCTCGGCCCGGAAGCCATCGGTATTCCGCAACTACTGGCGCGAATTGAAGCTCAGGGCAGTTTTACCGAGATCATCCTCGCCACCAACCCGACCGTCGAAGGCGAAGCCACGGCTCATTACATTGCCCAGTTGCTGAGCAACAAGGGCCTGATCACCTCGCGTATCGCCCATGGCGTGCCGCTGGGTGGAGAGCTGGAATTGGTGGACGGTGGAACCCTGGCGCATTCGTTTGCCGGACGTAAGCCGATTTCGTTGTAAGCCAGCCAGGCGTTGTCCACAATGCGTGAGGCCTCCTGGTGCCCTGTCGCGTCCCAGCGACGCGACAGGGGGAACGGGGAGGTGTCAGGAGGTCAGCAACAGCAGGATCTGATCCATGCGATTGTTGGCTATCCAGGCCAGGGGCGCGCCGATCACCGCGGCGGCACCGGCCATGTAGGTCAGTCGGCTCTTGATGGATTTGACATCGTTGCGTACCTCGTTCAGGTCGCGGTGGATGTATTCGAAGCGGGTTTCCAGCTCTGTGATTCGGGGTTCCATAGCATCGCCTCCAGGGGTACGGGTCGTCTTGGCCTTGTCATGGCGGGGCGGGAATTGCGGTTTGGCGTCGTGATGGCCCGGCTCGTGGGCCGAAGCGCTCAAGTGCGGTGCCGCGCAGTGCTGTAGCTCGACTTCCATGTGAATATGCTTCCTCGATGGTTCAGGTCCAGAGTGTTATTCGCTCGATAAAAAGAGCTTGAAGAAGTTCGCCTTATTTCGCCTCCGGGTCAATTGAGGCTGTTCTCTGATGGTTATCGGAAAAGTCCTCGGCGTTTGAAGGCTCTGCCCAATCAGGCATCCGGGCTGTCCCAGTAGCGTTTGTACATGCCCAGGTTCTTTTTCAGCCGCCTGGGCAGATGCCGCTCTTGCTGGCTCAGTTTGTAGGCGAGCAGTTTCACCGCGTTGCGCCACAGCGAGCCAGGCCAGGAACGGCCGGGGCCGAGGAACTTTAGTTCCGAAACAACGTAGCGCGGGCCCTCGCCGCCGGCTCCGCCGAACTGCTGGCGAATCCACGGTTCGCGGGCGTGGAAGACGCCGATATCGAAGTAACATCGGAACTCTTCAGCGAGGCTGTCGTTATGGGAATGGCGGCAGCGCGCACTGCCTTCGTAGGCGACCTTCCAGCCGGCCTGGAGCATTTTCGCCGCGACAGGTGTTTCAGGTCTTGCTGGTTTCGGCGGGAGCCCGCCCATAAATGTCGTTGAACCGGACGATATCGTCTTCGCTGAGGTACTCGCCGCTCTGAACTTCGATCATCACCAGATCGATCACCCCGGGGTTGGCCAGCCGGTGTGGTTTTCCCGGTTTGATAAAGGTCGACTCATTGGTGTCGAGCATGAATTCATTGTCGCCGTTGGTGACCTGCGCCATACCGCTGACCACGATCCAGTGTTCGCTGCGGTGGTGGTGCATCTGCAGCGACAGCGAGGCGTTGGGCTGGACCACGATGCGCTTGATCTTGAAGTGCTTGCCTTCCTCGAGCACGGTGTAGGTGCCCCACGGACGGCTTACGGTGCGGTGCAGGCGATAGGCATCGTGGCCCTGGCGCTTGAGTTCCTGGGCGATCAACCTGACATCCTGGCTGCGCTTGCCGTCGGCGATCAGCAGGGCGTCCGGGGTGTCGATGATGATCAGGTCGTTGAGACCGACCCCGCCAACCAGGCGCTTTGGCGAATCAATGTAGCAGTTGCTAACGTCGTGCAGCACGGTCTCGCCGTTGCACTGGTTGCCCTGGGCATCGGCAGGTGTCAGTTCACGCACCGCCTGCCACGAGCCGATATCGCTCCAACCGAGTTGGCAGGGCACCACCGCGACTTTGCGCGAGCGCTCCATCAGCGCGTAGTCGATGGAAATGTCCGGCACCCGGGCCAGGCTCTTGCCATCCAGTTCCAGTTGCAGCTCCTGGCTGCCTTCGCGGCTGTGGCTGTGGGCCAGGCACTCGGTCATGGCGTCGAGGACGTCCGGGGCGTGTTCGCGCAGTTCGCTCAGCACGGCGTCGGCCCGCAGGCAGAACATGCCGGCGTTCCACAGGTGCTGGCCACCGTCGAGGTATTGCTGTGCGGTCTTCGCATCGGGTTTCTCGACAAAGCGCGCGACCTGGAAACCGTCGCTGCCCAGGGCTTGGCCTTTTTCGATATAACCGAAGCCGGTCTCGGGCTGGGTCGGCACCAGGCCGAAGGTCACCAGCCAGCCCCGGTCGGCCAGGAGTCGGGCGCTGTCGACCGCCTTGGCGAAGGCGTCCAGGTCCTTGATCAGGTGATCGGCCGGCAGCACCAGCAGCTGTGCGTCGTCGCCGTAGAGCCTGGCTACATGCAGGGCCGCCACGGCGATGGCCGGGGCGGTGTTGCGGCCAAAGGGTTCGAGGATGAAGTCCAGCGCTGCTTCGCGCTTGTTCAGCGGGCGGTAGTCATCGAGGGTACGAAAGAACACCTCGCGATTGGTCACCGTCAGCACCCGCTGGACATCGGCCAACCCGGTGGCCCGGCTGAAGGTCTTCTGCAGCAGGCTTTCGCCATCGGGCAGGCGCATGAAGGGTTTCGGCATGGCCTCGCGTGAGACCGGCCACAGACGGGTGCCGGCGCCACCGGCGATGATGCAGGGAATGAGGATTCTCATTCAGAAGGCCTCGCGGGTCATGAGCACTGCCGGAACAGTGCGGAACAGGATGTAGAGGTCGAACCAGATCGACCAGTTTTCGATGTACTCCAGGTCGAACTCGACACGTTTCTCGATTTTTTCCAGGGTATCGGTTTCACCTCGGTAGCTGTTGATCTGTGCCAGCCCGGTGATTCCTGGCTTGACCCGGTGGCGCGAGGTGTATTCCTTGACGACCTCTTCGAACAGGATACCCGCCGCTTTGGTGGCCGTGGTGTGGGGCACGGGCCGACCATCGACATGCTACCGATGAAGACATTGAACAGTTGTGGCCGTTCGTCGAGGCTGGTCTTGCGGATAAAACGTCCGACCCGGGTGATCCGGGGATCACCACGGGTGGTTTGTGTTGCGGCGGTGGCATCGCTCTGGCGCTGGTGCATCGAGCGGAATTTGAAGACTTCGATCAGGCGGTTGTTATAGCCGTAACGCTTCTGGCGGAACGGCACCGGGCCCGGCGAGTTGATTTTGATCGCCAGGGGGGGTCAACCTCCTTCAAGGCCATTTTTAAGAGAAATAGGTCCCATGAGCGAGCGCAAGGCGTGATTGATTCTGCATGACAAGTAAACCCTCGACGAAGAAGTGCTGGCCGCCGTCGCAGGCAAGCGGGCCAAGGGCTCGCCGCGGCTCAGTCGTCGAGGCTGATGATGTGCTCGCGCACCGCGAACAGCACCAGGCCGGCGACGTCGAAGATCTGTAAGCGCTTCATGATCTGCGAGCGGTGGGTTTCCACGGTCTTGATGCTCAGCCCCAAGCCATTGGCGATTTCCCGGGTCGACTTGCCGCGCACGATCAGTCGCAGGATCTCCAACTGACGTCCGGTCAGGTTATGGGTCTCGGCCCGTTCGGCCGGCAGGTTGCGCTGGACCTGGGTCAGGGCCTGGTTGATCACCGTGTGGGCGATGGCCGGGCTCAGGTAGCGTTCGTTGCTGCGCAGGGCATCGAGGGCCTGGGCCAGTTCGGTGGCCGTGGTGTCCTTGAGCAGGTAGCCGTGGGCGCCGATTTCCAGGGCCTGCATGATCAACTGCGGGTCGGTGTGCATCGACAGGATCAGCACCTTGCTCTGGGGGCGCACGGCCTTGAGTTTGCGCAACGCATCCAGGCCACCGGTTTCGCGCATGGACAGGTCGAGCAGGATGATGTCCGGGTTCAGCCGTTCCACGGCGTCGAGCAACTGCGCGCCATCGCTGGCTTCGCCGATCACGGTGTAACCCGGGATATCCAGTACCAGGGCGCGGACACCGGCCCGGATCAGTGAGTGGTCATCCACCAGAAGTAGGGTGCAGGTCATGGAGCCTTATTCTTGCTGGCGCGTTCCAGGGCGCGCGGCGCCCAGGGCAGCAGTGCTTCGATCTGCGTACCTTTGCCGGGTCCGCTGGTGACTGTCAATGTTCCGCCCGCCTGTTCGATGCGCTCAGCCATGCCGGCCATGCCGCGTTGGCCGGCCGCGCCGGGATTGCCGAGCGGCGAAAAGCCCTGGCCGTCGTCGACGATATGCAGGGACAGACCTTCGGGCAAGCGCTCGATACGTACCAGCAGGTTACGCGCCTGGGCATGGCGCAGCATGTTGGTGACGGCTTCCTGGGTCACGCGGAACGCGGTCAGCGCCATCTCTTCGGGGATGCCGGTCAGCCGCTGGTGGCACTCCAGGCTCCAGAGCACGTTGGCGTTTTCCAGGGTTTTGAGCAAATGCGCGCGCAGGCTGGCTTCCAGGCCAAGGCTGGTCAACTGGCGGGGATTGAGAATGGCCGAGACGTTGCGGACCTTGGCCAGGGTTTCGTCGAGGGTGTTGTCCAGGGTCTTGAAGTGGCTTTGCAGGTCGTCGGGCAGGCGCCGTTGCAACCACTGGGCCTGGAGTTTGGCCGCCGTGAGCAACTGGCCGATGTCGTCATGCAGTTCGCGGCTGAGGCGATGCCGTTCGTTCTCCTGCACCTGGAGCAGACGATCGGCCAGCTCCTGCGGCTGGAACTGGATGGAGGTGCTGGAGTTACGGTGCTGGAGCCAGACGCTGGCCAGTGCGGCCAGGTTGAGGATCAGCAACCCCGAAGGGAAGGCGGCGCCGGTGCTGTAGATGAACAGGCTGGCAATGGCCGAGCCGATGCACAGCACGGCGGTCAGCCGGCGGGCATTTTTGCGAGAGGGGAGCCAAGGCTTGAATGACTTGAGGCTGGCGTACATAGCGTATGGAGCCAATGAATGTTCGCTACGGGTAGACCGTCAGGACAACCGACAGGCCAAGTTTGAAAAACAGGTACGGTTTAATGGGTGCGTTCGAGGTGAAACAGTGTCAGGGTGAGAAACTTTGCGCAATGATGTCATTTTGATATCTATTGGTAAAATTACTAAGCCGTACAAGTACATATGCGAATCGCAGGCATAGTAGCACGCCATCTGGGGCTGGTCGCTCTCGGCTGATATATGTCCGAGCGGTCAACTTTTTTCGTACGTTTGTTCCATAAAGCGCTGTTAAGCCTGCCTACTCTAACTGAAGTCAGAACGCTGTTCCGGTACTTTGGTCGCGTAGACACTAGTTATTCTTTTCGCATTAAAAAACCACAGCCTGGAACCGGAAAGTTCGAGGTGAGTTGTTATTGTCGTTTTTGGCTATGAAGAGGGCGGATCGAAGGTGCGAGGTTGGCGAGCGGTTCAAGCGGACCGTTCAGGGAAGGTGATCAGGGTGAAGGCCTTCGCTCCGGTGGCTGATCCGTATTGGCCGGTCTGGATCGCGAGAGCGGTGATCAATTCGGACTCTTCGTCGTCGTCCAGGCCCAGTTGGCCGGTCTGCGGGTCGATCAGTTCGACCTGCCAGGCCAGCAGCGTCAGGCAGTTGCGCAAGGCCAGCAAGGCGTCTTCATGCAGGTTGAGCGGGTCCTGGGGCTGGCTCAGGAGGGCGTGGATCTGTCGCGAGAACCGGGCCATGCAGCGCACGCCCAGGCCTTGCGCGCAATTGGCCAGGGTGTGCAGCGAGACGAGGAGGCAATCAATGGCATCCTTGTCGTTGCGGATCAGTTCCAGGTGTTGGCAGCACTCCTGCATCTTCGTTTGCAGGGCCTGGGCCTCCACCAGGAATTCCGGCAGGTTGGCTTGCCACTCTTTACCGTTCAGCATGCTTTATCTCCTTGATTGCATAGGCAGGCGATAGAAGGTCGCGCGGGGCGAACGGTTTTGAAGTTAATGCCGACAGGCCGTGTGTGTCTGTAGTCTGTTTCTGATTGTTTCGAATTGCCGTTATTGCATTTCGTTCTCAAATGCAGGCTTGCGGGCGCCAAAAGGCCTTGCGGGCAGGCTCGCAGAAAATCACCGAAAGTGGCGGTCCAGAGGGCTTGAGCATGGTCGGTGAAGGTTTTCACCTGGCTGGCTGGCCGTGGTCCTGCGATCAAAGGCAAAAGCCTGACTCCATTCATGCAATGAGAATGGCGTCACATTAATGGCTATTGGATATCGCGAATATCAGGTTGGGCCTGATTGTCACTAGGGGATTCCCCTACTATGGGGAACTATAGCTGAAATCCGTGGTCGCGCTTGGCGTTGCCTGGCGACGGCGAGGGGGTGAA
The DNA here is from genome assembly GCF_059420925.1 of Pseudomonas sp. GW821-FHT03C07. Lineage (NCBI taxonomy): Bacteria > Pseudomonadati > Pseudomonadota > Gammaproteobacteria > Pseudomonadales > Pseudomonadaceae > Pseudomonas > Pseudomonas sp. GW821-FHT03C07. The sequence goes on along the minus strand of NZ_JBWKUQ010000010.1, from coordinate 210,840 downwards.
CTGAGTAAAGCATGATGCTAATGTGACATCAATGCTTTTGGCAGGCATTTGGTCGGAGGGTCAAGGTCCGATGTTTTCCGCCGATAACCTATTCAATGTCACTTTCAGCAGCAAGCCCAGGAGTCATTAATGGCCGGCATTCTCGACACAGTAGATCAACGTACGCAACTGGTGGGTGAGAACCGGCTGGAAATTCTCATGTTTCGCCTGGCGGGGCGCCAACTGTTTGCGATCAACGTGTTCAAGGTCCAGGAAGTGCTGCAACTGCCCAAGTTGACCTTGATGCCCCAGCGCCATCCGTTCGTCTGCGGGGTGGTCAACCTGCGCGGTCAGACGTTGCCGGTGATCGACCTGTCCCAGGCGATCGGCATGCGCCCACTGGTGCCGGGGCCTGACAGCACCATTATCGTCACCGAGTACAACCGTTCGGTGCAGGCGTTCCTGGTCGGTGGCGTGGACCGCATCGTCAACATGAACTGGGAAGCCATCCTGCCGCCGCCGACCAGCGCCGGTCGCCAGCATTACCTGACCGCCATCAGCAAGGTGGACGATCAGTTGGTGGAAATCATCGACGTGGAGAAGGTCCTGGCCGAGATTGTGCCGTACAACGCCAAGGTGTCCCGCGAAAAACTCGACGATCCGATCATGGAGCAGGCCCGTGGTCGCGAGGTGTTGCTGGTCGACGACTCCAATGTGGCCCTGTCCCAGCTGCGCGATACCCTCGGGCAACTGGGGGTGAAAATGCATATCGCCAGCGACGGCTTGAAGGCCTTGAACATGCTCAAGGGCTGGGCGGATGGCGGCGCGGTCATGACCGATAAATTGCTGATGGTCTTCACCGATGCGGAAATGCCGGAAATGGACGGTTATCGCCTGACCACCGAAATTCGCAACGACCCTCGCTTGCGCGGGTTGTATGTGGTCCTGCACACCTCGTTGTCCGGCAGTTTCAACGATGCCATGGTGAAGAAGGTCGGTTGCGACAACTTCCTCTCCAAGTTCCAGCCGGACAAACTGGTGGACGTGGTGCGCCAGCGCTTGATGCTGGATATCACCTGATCCCCGTACAAGCTGGCTTGTTGGACGCTGCATCGCCGCGCTGAGGCCCGTGAGCCTTGCTTGACCTTGCGGGCGCCATCGCCGGCAAGCCGGTTCCCACAAAACCGCGTTCCAGCACAAAATACCGTCGTGCCCACCCTGCTGTAGAATCGCTGTTTTGATTCTTCAGGAGCTGGGCATGTTGCGTCTGAGCGCGCTGTATCGATATCCGTTGAAGTCCGCCCGGGGCGAGGCCTTGCGCCAGAGCCCAGTGGATGAACTGGGCCTGGCCGGTGATCGGCGCTGGATGTTGGTGGACGAGGCCAGCGGGCGCTTTCTGACCCAGCGCGCGGTGGGCAAGATGAGCCAGTTGTCGGCGCTGTGGAATCTCGCCGGTGGCCTGACCCTGAGTGCTCCTGGCTATTCGGCGCTGGACGTGGCCTTGCCCGGGAAGGGCGATATCCTGCGTGGTGTGACCATCTGGAGCGACACCTTGCGCGTGCCGGATGCCGGTGACGAGGCGGCGGCCTGGCTCGGCGAATTTATCGGCAAGCCGACGCGCCTGGTACATGTGCCGCTGGAGCGAGCTCGCCTCACCGAGGCTGGCTACGGCAAGGAAGAGGATCGCGTGGCGTTTGCCGATGGCTTCCCCCTGCTGCTGATCGGCCAGGCTTCCCTGGATGACTTGTCGCAGAAGGTCGGGCGTGAGCTGGAAATGCTGCGCTTTCGACCAAACCTGGTGATCGAGGGCGGCGATGCCTTTGCCGAAGACAGCTGGAAGCGTATTCGTATCGGCGATGTCGAGTTTCGGGTAGTGAAACCCTGTTCCCGCTGCGTCCTGACCACCCTCGATCCGCAGACCGGTGAGCGCAGTGCCGACCGTGAGCCGTTGACGACCCTCAAGACCTACCGCGAGCAGGATGGCGATGTGATGTTCGGGCAGAACCTGGTCAATGATGGCCTGGGGCTGCTGGAGGTCGGGATGGCGGTAACGGTGCTCGAATAGCGGGGCTTCACAGTCTTGACCTTATCACTCGGTCACTGTGGGAGCCGGCTTGTCGGCGATGAGGCCCTGGAGTCTTGCATTGATCTCGCGGACGCCATCGCCGGCAAGCCGGCCCCACACAAAGCCAATCATTGGTCGTCGAAATAGCGCTCGTGCCAATCCACCAGTGGTTGCGGCACATTGAGCTTCTGGCCGTAGATCACCGAGTACGACAATACGTTCTGCACATACTGGCGGGTTTCGTCGAACGGAATACTTTCCACCCAGACGTCGAAGCCCAGGTGGTTGGCGCCCTTGAGCCACTGCCTGACACGGCTGGGGCCGGCGTTGTAGGCGGCCGTCGCGAGCACGCGGTTGCCATTGAACTGCCCATGCACCTGGCTCAGGTAGGCCGCGCCCAGCTCTATGTTCTTGTCCGGGTCCAGGACTTGCTGCGGCGAGGCCAACGGAATGCTGAACTTGCGTGCGGTTTCCTTGGCCGTCCCCGGCATCAGTTGCATCAGGCCGCTGGCGCCTACGCCTGAGCGGGCATCATCCATGAACGCGCTTTCCTGGCGGGTGATGGCGAATACCCAGCTCGAATGCAGCCCGCGTACCTTGGCTTCGCGCACCAGGGTGTCGCGGTGGGCCATGGGGAAGCGGATATCCAGGTCGTCCCAGTATTGCGCCTGGCTGATGGTGCGAATGGCTGGGAAATACCATTGCAGGTCATAGGCCAGCCGCGCCTGGGCGACCATTTCATCACGGCTGAACAGGCGGCTGGCGTGGTACCACTCGCGGCGCCCGTCGACGATCTGGCCGCGCTCATGTAACTCCAACGCACGGCGTATGCCGGGGGTGTTACGGACCTTGTTCATTATTTGCGGGCTGAGCACCAACGGGCGGTTGGCCAGTTGGTAGGGGGACTGGGAGCGGTCGGCTGCCAGGAAACCGTAGAAGTCACGCTCGCGGGCGACGTTCTTCAGCAGGACCATGGCTTGCGGGTTCTGCGGCTCTGCCAGCTCCAGGCTGCGGGCCTGCCAGTAGCGCCAGCGATTGGTGGTCGCCAGATCCTGTGGCAGCCGGCGTGTCAGTTGGTAGGCATCCTCCCAGCGGGCCAGGCGCAGCAACAGGCGCAGGCGCCATTCGGTCACGGTGTTGTCCCGCAGTTCCGGATCGTACTGGGTCATGATGTCCAGTGCGCGGCCGTCGTAGCGACGGGCCAGGGTCAGGCTGATTTCGCGGGCGATCGCAACCTTTTCGTCACGGGAGAAGTGCATGCTCGCGGCATAGCTGTCAAGCAGCGGCATGGCCCTGTCCGGGTCCTGGCGGGCCAGGCGGCGCAGGCCGAGGCCGACCACGTCGGACATGGCCTCGTCCGCCGGAAGGAAGCGGGAGGGCTGGCTCAGCAGGTCAGGTTTCTGGGCAACCTCGATCAGCAGTCGGCCGGGTACGGCGAGGGTGGTCAAGCCGCTGACCAGGCTGCTGGCCAGGCCATAGTTGCGTGCATCGGCCGCCAGTTTCAGGCGCTGCCAGCGTTTCTGTTCGGTCAGTTGGCCGTCGGCGGCCCAGCTGCCGAACAGGGCGTCGCAGGCACTCGGTTGGGTCTTGCCGGTCAGCCAGAGTTTTTCCGCCGTGGCATAACCCTCGGCACGCAGGTTGTGGCTGAGCTGGTACTGGCCGTTGAGGCAGTCCAGTTCGGTGAAGTTCAGCTTGGGGTCGTAGTACTTGACGAAGGGCTGCCAGTCGCCGCGCTCGGCCAGCCAGCGCAACCAGCGCAACTTCATCCAGTTGGCCTGGGGCAGGTCGCCATGTTCGGCGAGGAATTGCTCGATCTCGGCGTTGCTCGCGGTTTTCAGACGCGCGGTCAACTCGTCGTAGGCCAGGTAGGGCTCCAGCGGATAGTCCCGCAGGGCGTCCTGATAACGGAAATAGGGCCCCGAGTCACCTTTGGCAAGCGCACGCTTGGCTTCATCGTAAAACTGGCGTTGCTGGGAGAGCTCTACCGCCTGGGCAGCATGGACAGCGCAGGTAGAAAGAAGCAGGCACGATAAAAAATTGAACAGACGGCTGCGCATGGGAGTTCCGAAAAAATAAAACCTGACAAACCGTGGAAAATTCCGCGGCTGATTACTACTAGCTTAGCTGTTTGCCCACTCTGGGAGAACGTTTTAGCGGCCGCTGTACGCAACTTGATACTAATTGTCATCTTGAACCGAGGTGTCGATAAAAATGCCGGCCGCCTCCTGGCCCAAGTCAGGTAGAATGCGCGCCCGGTTTTTGGAGAAGCTCATGACCCTGCTCAAATTCAGCGATGTGTCCCTTGCCTTCGGCGCCATGCCGTTGTTGGACAAGGTGTCGTGGCAGATCGCCCGTGGTGAGCGGGTGTGCATCATCGGCCGCAACGGCACAGGCAAGTCCAGCATGTTGAAGCTGGTCAAGGGCATACAGAAGCCCGATGACGGCTCCGTCTGGCGTGCCCCCGGACTCAAGATCGGCGAGTTGCCGCAAGAGTTGCCGCTGGCCGACGACCGCACCGTGTTCGATGTGGTTGCCGAAGGCCTGGACGGTGTCGGCGCGTTGCTCGCCGAGTACCATCACCTGAGCCAGAACATCGTCACCGATGCCGACCTGGACAAGCTCATGCACGTCCAGCACGACCTCGAAGCCCGCGATGGCTGGCGTTTGCAGACCCTGGTCGACAGCACCCTGAGCCGCCTGCAACTGCCGGCCGACAAGACCCTCGCCGAGTTGTCCGGCGGTTGGCGTCGGCGGGTCCTGCTGGCCCAGGCACTGGTTTCCGAACCGGACCTGCTGCTGCTCGACGAACCGACCAACCACCTGGACATCGGTGCAATCGCCTGGCTGGAAGAAGCCTTGAAGGATTTCCAGGGCGCGGTGTTGTTCATCACCCACGACCGTTCCTTCCTGCAGAACCTGGCAACGCGCATCCTGGAACTGGATCGCGGCGGCCTGATCGACTGGAATGGCGACTACGCCAGCTTCCTGGTGCACAAGGAAGCCACGCTGGCCGCCGAGGAAACCGCCAACGCGCTGTTCGACAAGCGCCTGGCCCAGGAAGAAGTCTGGATCCGCCAGGGCATCAAGGCCCGCCGTACCCGTAACGAAGGCCGTGTACGGGCGTTGAAAGCCCTGCGCGTGGAGCGTAGCGAGCGTCGCGAGCGTACCGGTAAGGCGAATATCCTGCTCGACACCGCCGACAAGTCCGGCAAGCAGGTGATGGTGCTGGAAAACGTCAGCTTCGCGCACCCGGGTGGCCCGTTCCTGATCAAGGACTTCTCCATGGTCCTGCAGCGTGGCGATCGGATCGGCTTGCTTGGGGCCAACGGTACCGGCAAGACCACCTTGCTCAAGCTGATGCTCAATGGTTTGCAGCCGACCAGCGGCACGGTGGAAGAGGGCACGCGGATCGATGTGGCCTACTTCGACCAGTTGCGCCATCAGTTGGACCTGGAAAAGACCGTGATCGACAACGTCGCCGAAGGTCGCGACTTTATCGACATCGATGGCCAGAGCCGTCACGTGCTGAGCTACCTGGGCGACTTCCTGTTCAGCCCGCAGCGCGCCCGTACGCCGGTCAAGGCCTTGTCCGGTGGTGAGCGCGCGCGCCTGCTGCTGGCCAAGCTGTTCAGCAAGCCGTCCAACCTGCTGGTGCTCGACGAACCGACCAACGACCTCGATGTGGAAACCCTCGAGTTGCTGGAAGAAGTGTTGCTGACGTTCAGCGGTACCGTACTGATGGTCAGCCACGACCGGGCCTTCCTCGACAACGTGGTCACCAGCACCCTGGTCTTTGAAGGCGAGGGCAAGGTGCGCGAGTACGTCGGTGGTTACCAGGACTGGCTGCGCCAGGGCGGTTCGCCGCGTTTGCTCGGTGTGACCGAGAACAAATCCGGCAAGGCCGAGCTCAACTCCGCGGTAGTGGCGGCGCCGGCACCGGCGGCAGCTGTCGAGCAGCCTGTGGCGAAGAAAAAGCTCAGCTACAAGTTGCAGCGCGAGTTGGAAGCGTTGCCGGGCGAGATCGAGGCCAAGGAACAGCAGATTGCCGCTGTCGAGGCGGAAATGGCCGAGGCGGGGTTCTATCAGCGCCCTGCGGCGGAGACCGCCGCAGTCATTGCTGGGCTGGAAAAGCTCCAGGCCGAGCTGGATGTGATGGTGGAACGTTGGGCCGAGCTGGACGCCTGAGCGATCGCTGAGTAACGAAAAGCCCGGCCCCAACTTGTGTGGGTGCCGGGCTTTTCATTGGTGTCGGCGATATTTTATGGCGTGCACGAATACCTGTAGGAGCTGGCTTGCCAGCGATGACGATGTTGGATTCACCGCCGCTATCGCTGGCAAGCCAGCTCCTACAGGTGCGTGTTCCAGGATCAGTTCGGGCGTTTGACCAGGTGCACCGCCAGTACATCGCAGGGCGCGCCGTGGAGGACGTCATTGGCGGTGGAGCCCAGCAGCAGCGCCAGGCCGTGGCGACCATGGCTGCCGACCACGATCAGGTCGCAATGCTGCTCCTTGGCCAGGTGGTGGATTTCCTGGCGCGGCTGGCCGTAGGTCAGGTGGCAGTTGTCTTTCGAGAGTTCCGGGTACTTGACGATCAGGCGATCAAGGCGCTCCTTGGCCTGGTCGAATTGCTGTTGTTGCAACTGCGAAAGGTCCATGGGCACGTCGCCACCGAAGGCCATGGCCATGGGTTCGACGATATGCACCAGTGATAGCCTGGCTTCGCTGCTGACCGACAGTTCGCGTGCGCGTTTGATGACCGGGTCGCATTCTTCTGTCAGGTCGACAGCTACCAGAATGTGTTCGTAGCTCATGAAAGGCACTCCTGAGGATCGCGATAGCGTTAAGTATGGCTGGTTTCAAGCGGATTGGCTCATTGGCGGGCCAATCGCTCATCAAGAATCGAGAGAGTTAGAGATATGACGGTATGGATAGTGGTGTCAATCCTGGCGCTGGTCTTGAGCCCTTTGGCCTGGTTGCGTCCTTCGCGCCGCCAGAGCGGGATGATGGCTGTGCGCATGGAGGCGCGGCGCATTGGCCTGGGCATGCAGCTGGCGCCCCAGGAGTGGCCGCACTGGCTGCCTCATGAGCCACCAAGCCCCTGTGCGCAATACCACCGGCCACGTCTGCGTGCCGACAGCCCTTGTTGGTGCTACTGGCAAACCGCCCCCGGAGTCTGGGCCAACCAATGGCGGGAAACCTTGACCGACGACAAGCTGCTGATGCATCTGCGGACATTGCCGGACAACGCCTACAAGATCGAGGCGGACAAGCAGATGATCGCCGTGTATTGGGGCGAGCGCGGCGATGCCCAGGCCTTGCCGGCCATCGCGGCAGTGCTCAAGGCCCTGGCCTGACGCAGGATCGGCCGCCCGCCGCTACACTATTGATTCGCTGAATGGGTAACTATGAACCTTGGCGCCCAGGCGCTTTAACGCCCGGAATATGACCGGGAAGTCGCTTTTTCAGTAACGTTTTCGGCAATTGACAATTGCTGCGAATTCCGTGAAGGTGTCCACACCCAAATCAAACGGGCGTATGAATTGAGCGTTTGTCTGATCAGACGGCTCCAAACAGAATCCCGACTATCGCGTTGGCGGGTGTGCCTGGCGGCTTGGCGTAGCATCGACGGTAACGTCAGTGTCGTACCATCCGCTCGCGTCCGACGTGTACTGTTCAGCTTCCATATCGTGGAGATCAGTTGATGATTTACGAAGGTAAAGCCATCACGGTTAAGGCTCTTGAAAGTGGCATCGTCGAACTGAAGTTCGACCTCAAGGGTGAGTCCGTCAACAAGTTCAACCGTCTAACCCTGAGCGAATTGCGCCAGGCCGTGGACACCCTCAAGGCTGATGCGTCCGTCAAGGGCGTTATCGTCAGCAGCGGCAAGGACGTCTTTATCGTTGGCGCCGACATCACCGAATTTGTCGACAACTTCAAGTTGCCGGATGCCGAGTTGGTGGCCGCCAACCTCGAAGCCAACAAGATTTTCAGCGATTTCGAAGACCTGGCCGTGCCGACTGTCGCCGCGATCAATGGCATCGCCTTGGGCGGCGGTCTGGAAATGTGCCTGGCCGCGGATTTCCGCGTCATGTCCAGCAGCGCCAAGATCGGTCTGCCGGAAGTCAAGTTGGGTATCTACCCGGGCTTCGGCGGCACCGTCCGTCTGCCGCGCCTGATCGGTGCGGACAATGCCATCGAGTGGATTGCCGCGGGTAAAGAGAACCGCGCCGAAGACGCCCTGAAAGTCGGCGCCGTCGATGCCGTGGTCGCTCCGGAAAAACTCCAGGAAGCGGCTCTGGAACTGCTCAAGCGCGCTATCTCCGGCGAGCTCGATCACAAGGCCAAGCGCCAGCCGAAGCTGGACAAGCTCAAGCTCAACGCCATCGAGCAGATGATGGCCTTCGAAACCGCCAAGGGTTTTGTTGCCGGTCAAGCCGGTCCGAACTACCCGGCTCCGGTCGAAGCCATCAAGACCATCCAGAAAGCCGCCAACTTCGGTCGCGACAAGGCCCTGGAAATCGAAGCCGCCGGCTTCGTCAAACTGGCCAAGACCTCGGCTGCACAAAGCCTGATCGGCTTGTTCCTGAATGACCAGGAACTGAAGAAAAAGGCCAAGGCCTACGACGAAATCGCCAAGGACGTGAAACAGGCCGCCGTATTGGGCGCCGGTATCATGGGGGGTGGTATCGCTTATCAGTCGGCCTCCAAAGGTACGCCGATCCTGATGAAGGACATCAACGAACACGGCATCGAGCAGGGTCTGGCGGAAGCCGCGAAGTTGCTGGTCGGGCGCGTTGATAAAGGCCGCATGACCGCGGCGAAGATGGCGGAAGTGCTCAACGGCATTCGTCCGACCCTGTCCTACGGTGACTTCGGTCATGTCGACCTGGTGGTCGAGGCGGTCGTCGAGAACCCTAAGGTCAAGCAGGCGGTACTGGCGGAAGTGGAAGCCCAGGTCAAGGAAGATGCCATCCTGGCCTCCAACACCTCGACCATTTCCATCAGCCTGCTGGCCAAGGCCCTCAAGCGTCCGGAAAACTTCGTCGGCATGCACTTCTTCAACCCGGTGCACATGATGCCGCTGGTGGAAGTGATCCGTGGCGAGAAGTCCAGCGAACAAGCGGTCGCCACCACCGTGGCCTACGCCAAGAAAATGGGCAAGAACCCGATCGTGGTCAACGACTGCCCGGGCTTCCTGGTCAACCGTATCCTGTTCCCGTACTTCGGCGGCTTCGCCAAGCTGGTCAGCGCTGGTGTCGACTTCGTCCGTATCGACAAGATCATGGAGAAGTTCGGCTGGCCGATGGGCCCGGCCTACCTGATGGACGTGGTCGGCATCGACACTGGCCACCATGGCCGTGACGTGATGGCCGAAGGTTTCCCGGATCGCATGAAGGACGACCGTCGTTCGGCGGTGGATGCCCTCTACGAAGCCAAGCGCCTGGGCCAGAAGAATGGCAAGGGCTTCTACGCCTACGAGACCGACAAGCGCGGCAAGCAGAAGAAAGTCGCCGATTCGTCGGTGCTGGAAGTGCTCAAGCCGATCATCTACGAGCAGCGTGAAGTGACCGACGAGGACATCATCAACTGGCTGATGGTCCCGCTGTGCCTGGAAACCGTGCGCTGCCTGGAAGACGGGATTGTCGAAACCGCCGCCGAAGCCGACATGGGTCTGGTCTACGGCATTGGCTTCCCTCCCTTCCGTGGCGGTGCGTTGCGCTACATCGATTCCATCGGTGTCGCCGAATTCGTTGCCCTGGCCGATCAGTACGCCGACCTGGGCGCGCTGTACCACCCGACCGCGAAGCTGCGTGAAATGGCCAAGACTGGCCAGCGGTTCTTCGGTTAAGCGCCCACACTAGAGCGAGAGTGAACGATATGAGCTTGAATCCTAGAGACGTCGTGATTGTCGACTTCGGTCGTACTCCGATGGGCCGCTCCAAGGGCGGCATGCACCGCAATACCCGCGCCGAGGACATGTCGGCGCACCTGATCAGCAAACTGCTTGAGCGCAACGTCAAGGTCGACCCGAACGAAGTCGAGGACGTGATCTGGGGCTGCGTGAACCAGACCCTGGAGCAGGGCTGGAACATCGCCCGCATGGCCTCGCTGATGACCCAGATCCCGCACACCGCCGCCGGCCAGACCGTCAGCCGCCTGTGTGGCTCGTCGATGAGCGCGCTGCACACCGCCGCGCAGGCGATCATGACCGGCAACGGTGACGTCTTCGTCGTCGGCGGTGTCGAACATATGGGCCACGTCGGCATGATGCACGGTGTCGATCCGAACCCGCACATGTCGCTGTACGCGGCGAAAGCCTCGGGCATGATGGGCCTGACCGCGGAAATGCTCGGCAAGATGCACGGCATCACCCGCGAGCAGCAGGACGCCTTTGGCGTGCGTTCCCACCAGTTGGCTTACAAGGCCACCGTGGAAGGCAAGTTCAAGGACGAGATCATCCCGATGCAGGGATATGACGAGAACGGCTTCCTCAAGGTCTTCGACTACGACGAAACCATTCGTCCGGAAACCACGCTGGAAAGCCTGGCGGCCTTGAAGCCGGCGTTCAACCCCAAGGGTGGTACCGTGACGGCGGGGACTTCCTCGCAGATCACCGACGGCGCTTCGTGCATGATCGTGATGTCGGCCCAACGTGCCCAGGACCTGGGGATCCAGCCGTTGGCGGTGATCCGTTCCATGGCCGTGGCGGGTGTCGACCCGGCGATCATGGGCTACGGTCCGGTACCGGCGACCCAGAAAGCCCTCAAGCGTGCGGGCCTGGCGATCTCCGACATCGACTTCTTCGAGCTCAACGAAGCCTTCGCCGCACAGGCCCTGCCGGTGCTCAAGGATCTGAAAGTGCTCGACAAGATGAACGAGAAGGTTAACCTGCACGGCGGCGCGATTGCCTTGGGCCACCCTTTCGGTTGTTCCGGTGCGCGGATTTCCGGCACTTTGCTCAATGTGATGAAGCAGAATGGCGGTACCCTCGGGGTAGCCACCATGTGCATTGGCCTCGGCCAGGGCATCAGCACCGTCTTCGAACGCGTCTAAGCGTCTCGTCGAGGGAAGCCGGGGCCTTGTGCCCCGGCTTTTGTTTTTCCGATTTTTTTATTTTTATTTGTAAGGAGCCGATACATGAAATTGGAACCTGGGCTCTATCAGCATTACAAGGGGCCGCAGTACCGTGTTTTCAACGTTGCGCGGCATTCCGAGACCAACGAGGAATTGGTGTTCTACCAAGCCCTGTATGGCGATTACGGCTTTTGGGTACGTCCTTTGAGCATGTTCCTGGAGTCGGTCGAGGTTGACGGCGAACAGGTCCCGCGCTTTGCTTTGGTGCAGGCTGAACCGAGCCTTTTTTCAAGGCCTTGAGGGGAGGGCGCGCAGAACCCTGCGCTTGACCTCACCTTGTAGCCACTATATATAGCGGTGCCGCGTCAGGCGCAGTCCGCCTCTCACTTCTAGCATTCAGGAATTTTCTGATCCATGGGCAAATCGCTGGTCATTGTGGAATCCCCGGCTAAGGCCAAGACCATCAACAAGTACTTGGGTACCCAGTACGTGGTGAAGTCGAGTATCGGCCATATCCGAGACCTGCCCACCAGCGGTTCGGCGAGTGCCACCAAAGAGCCTGCTGCCAAGCGCGGCAAGGCGGCGGTTGGCGAAGCCCCCGTGCTGACGGCGAAGGAAAAGGCGCGCAAGCAGCTGGTCTCGCGCATGGGTGTCGACCCGGACCACGGCTGGAAAGCCCGCTACGAGATCCTTCCCGGCAAGGAGAAGGTGATCGAGGAGCTGCGCCGCCTGGCCAAGGATGCCGACACCATCTATCTCGCAACCGACTTGGACCGCGAGGGGGAAGCCATTGCCTGGCACCTGCGCGAAGCCATCGGTGGCGATGACAGCCGCTACAAGCGCGTGGTGTTCAACGAGATCACCAAAAAAGCCATCCAGGAAGCCTTCTCGGCACCTGGCGAGCTGGACATCGACCGCGTCAATGCCCAGCAGGCCCGCCGTTTCCTCGACCGTGTGGTGGGTTACATGGTCTCGCCGTTGCTCTGGTCGAAGATCGCCCGTGGCCTGTCCGCCGGTCGCGTACAGTCGGTGGCGGTGAAGCTGGTGGTCGAGCGTGAGCGCGAGATCCGTGCCTTCAACCCTGAAGAGTACTGGGAAGTCCACGCCGATCTCGGCACCGCCAAGGGCGCCAAGGTGCGCTTCGAAGTGGCCCGCGAGAAAGGCGAGGCGTTCAAGCCGCTCAATGAGGCCCAGGCCATGGCGGCCCTGGAGAAGCTCAAGGCGTCGGCCTACACCATCGCCAAGCGCGAGGACAAACCGACCAGCAGCAAGCCGTCGGCCCCGTTCATTACCTCCACCCTGCAGCAGGCCGCGAGCAACCGCCTGGGCTTCGGGGTGAAGAAAACCATGATGATGGCTCAACGCTTGTACGAAGCGGGCTACATCACCTATATGCGTACCGACTCCACCAACCTCTCGGCCGATGCCGTGGCGATGGCGCGGACCTATATCGAAGGCGAGTTCGGCGCGAAATACCTGCCGGAAAACGCTAACGTCTACAGCAGCAAGGCCGGCGCGCAGGAAGCTCACGAAGCCATCCGTCCTTCGGATGTGAATACCGACCCGAGCAAGCTGTCGGGCATGGAACGTGATGCCGAGCGTCTCTACGAGCTGATCTGGCGCCAATTCGTGGCCTGCCAGATGCTGCCGGCGCAATACCTGTCGACCACCGTCAGCGTCGCCGCCGGTGACTTCGAGCTGCGTGCCAAAGGCCGTATCCTCAAGTTCGACGGCTACACCCGGGTTCTGCCGCAAATGAGCAAGCCGGGCGACGACGACGTCCTGCCGGACATGGCCCAGGGCGAGGTGATGAAGCTGATCCAGCTCGACCCGACCCAGCACTTCACCAAGCCGCCGGCACGTTACTCCGAAGCCAGTCTGGTCAAGGAAATGGAAAAACGCGGTATCGGTCGTCCTTCGACCTATGCGGCGATCATTTCCACCATCCAGGACCGTGGTTATGTGGCGCTGCACAACCGCCGCTTCTACTCCGAGAAAATGGGCGACATCGTCACCGAGCGCCTGTCGGAAAGCTTCTCCGACCTGATGGACTACGGTTTTACCGCCAGCATGGAGGAGCATCTCGACGACGTGGCCCAGGGTGAGCGCGACTGGAAAAACGTGCTCGACGAGTTCTACGGCGACTTCAAGACAAAGCTCGAAGTGGCGGAAAGCCCTGACAGTGGCATGCGCGCCAACCAGCCGGTGATGACCAATATTCCGTGCCTGACCTGCGGCCGGCCGATGCAGATTCGTACCGCCTCCACTGGCGTGTTCCTCGGCTGCTCGGGCTACAGTCTGCCGCCCAAGGAACGTTGCAAGGCCACCGTCAACCTGGTGCCGGGCGATGAAATCGCCGCCGACGACGAGGGTGAATCGGAGTCCCTGGTACTGCGCGGCAAGCATCGCTGCCCGATCTGCAGCACGGCGATGGACGCCTACCTGCTGGACGAGAAGCGCAAGCTGCATATCTGTGGTAACAATCCGGATTGCGACGGCTACGAGATCGAAGAAGGCAGCTACCGCATCAAGGGCTATGAAGGTCCGAGCCTGGAATGTGACAAGTGCGGCAGCGAGATGCAGCTCAAGACCGGTCGTTTCGGCAAGTTTTTCGGTTGCACCAATGCGACCTGCAAGAACACCCGCAAGCTGCTCAAGAGCGGTGACGCGGCGCCGCCGAAGATGGATCCGGTGAAGATGCCGGAGCTCAAGTGCGAGAAGGTCAACGACACCTATATCCTGCGTGACGGCGCTTCCGGCCTGTTCCTGGCCGCCAGCCAGTTCCCGAAGAACCGTGAAACCCGTGCGCCGCTGGTGATCGAGATCCTGCCCCACAAGGACGAGATCGATCCCAAGTACCACTTCCTGTGTGACGCTCCGCAGAAGGACCCGGACGGACGTCCGGCGGTCATCCGCTACAGCCGCAAGACCAAGGAGCAGTACGTGCAGACCGAAGTGGACGGCAAGCCGACTGGCTGGAAGGCGTTCCACAGCGGCAGCAAGTGGACGGTCGAAGACAAGCGCTCGTAAGCCAGGCGCCTGATGCACTGATCGGCTGTGAACACCAGGAGTGTGGGAGCGGTGCTTGTGTGGGAGCGGAGCTTGCCCGCGAAGCTTTTAGTGGCTTCACCGGCCTCTTCGCGGGCAAGCTCCGCTCCCACAGGTTCTCTGGCGTTTTCAGGCTGTGCTTCCCTCATCAGGGTTTTTACGCGACCTTTTTTTGGGGCTTGCAGTAAACTTGGTCGATCCCTGAAACTGACTGACCTGCCTGTAGCCTTTTTCCATGGAGCGCGCCGTCATGGCCAACGAACTCTATACCCGCACCAACCAGAAGATCTTTTACGCCGGCCTCGCCCTGGAAGCCCTGGGCAAGGCCGAGGCGAGCGGGGCGATGAATGCCCTGGCGCTGATCCAGGCCGAGCGTGAAGCGGCGGTGTTCCATCTGTATGGTGCGCTGCTCGGGCTGTGCCATGAGATTGCCGGTTTCTACCGCTTGCCCCAGGCCGCTGCGCCGCGGGCCGAGTTGTTGCTGACCCGTGAGGTGCTGGAGGCGATCGCCATCCCTGAAATGGCCGAGCTGGTGGAGTTGGCCCATAGCCCGCAAACCTGGCTGGCCCGCTTGATCAGTGCCCATGCCGCGCTGTATCTACCGCCCCAGGCTCCCAGGAAGGTCAAGGGCGACGTGTTGCAGCCGTTGATCGTGGCAGTCAGCCTGGATGAGGACGAGATGCCCGAGCTGGGCCGTGAGGAGCTGGAGAGCTGGCGGCAGAATCTGAAGGCGCTGGCGATCCGTTTCCGCGATGGGCTCAACGAATGCTGAGTGATTGAACGGGCATATGGATGAACAAAGGGCGATTGTTTTGTCGTCTTTTTCTTCGATATAAGTGGTATCCATCTGTCAGATGTTCATCAAGCGGTAAAGAAAGCGCTGCAGTTCCCCTGCGAGGAGCCATCGATGACTGATATAATGATGGCCTTTCGTGGAGAACAGACACTATGCCTACGTCCTTTCTAGAAATTGTCGAGCTGCCGGACGGCCGTATCGAGCTGCGCCGGGCCGAGGACGAAGGTTCTCTGGTGACCCTTAACTTTTCCGAAGATGCCAAGGCATTCCTGCAGGGCCAGCACGTTGAAGTGGCCAAGGCCATGTTGAGCGTGGGCGTGCAGATGGCGGGGCGTTTGGTCGAAGGTGAAATCGAGAAAGACGACGGCGGGCCACGGGTTCTTCACTGAACCGAGGCTCGTCCGGCGCGATAACGTTTCAGATCGGCTTCTCTGTCCTGGAGAGGCCCTGAGGCGGTCGGTGTGTACTATCGGCCCTGACGGCCGTTCAATTCGTCAGCCCAAGCGAATATTCAGACTTTGCGCATCGCCTTGACGAGCCGCGCTGATCAGCTGTTGGCGAGCATGAGCGTTCAGCGGGTTCAGCCAGCTGACCACGGTGTGGCTGCGGCCCAGACGCAAGGCCTCACAGGTCAATTGCTGGGCGTTTTGGGCACTGCTCGGCTGCAGGAGCAGAATCCGTTCGCGGTTGAGTCCGGCATCCCGCAGCCAGGCCTGGGTCAGGCTCGACGGCGGGGCGATCAGGGTCAGCCAGCGGGCTTCCTGGTCCAGGCTCAACTCCCGCAGGATCGGGGCCAGCAGGCTCAGGCAACTCCCGGCAGCGCCCCGCAACGACAGCTCACTGAAAACTTCTGGCTCGGGGCTCCAGGGGGCTTCGACCACCTCTTTGAGCAGGGGCGCGAGGGGTTGCGCCATGAACGCCTCAAACAGGGAAAGCTGTGCGTGTTGTGGGGTTTGCTGGAATTGCATGACGCCTCCTTCAGCGGCGAATGACGCCGACACTCAAACCTTCGATGACGAAGTCCTGATCTTTCAGGTTGACTTCGATGGGGGCGAACTCGGGGTTTTCCGCCAGCAGCCAGACTTTGCTGCCTTCGCGCTTGAAGCGCTTGACGGTGACATCGTCGCCGATCCGCGCCACCACGATCTGGCCATTGCGGGCTTCGCGGCAGGTGTGTACGGCCAGCAGGTCACCGTCGAAAATGCCGACGTCCTTCATGCTCATGCCGTGAACGCGTAACAGATAGTCGGCCCGGGGATGGAAGAAGGTCGGGTTGATGTTGCAAGATTCTTCGACGTGCTGCTGGGCGAGAATCGGTGCACCGGCGGCCACGCGGCCAATGATCGGCAGGGTGGATTCATCGGTCTTGGCTTCGAAGCCGGGGATCCGAATGCCGCGGGACGCGCCCGGGGTCATTTCGATCGCGCCCTTGCGGGCCAGAGCCTTGAGGTGCTCCTCAGCCGCGTTCGGTGACTTGAAGCCCAGCTCCAGGGCAATTTCCGCGCGGGTCGGCGGATAGCCATTGTCATCCAGGCAACGTTTGATAAAGGCCAGAATCTCAGCTTGGCGTGGCGTCAGTTTTATCATTTTGAGCGCTCTGTCTTTTTATACAGTGACTGGGATTATATACAGTGCAAGGCGCTTGGCAATCCTCCTTTTTCTCGCGCCCGCCGGACGGTCACCGGGCTGCACTGTCCGAGCCGGATCGGAGGGATGGCTACAGGCCAGGGTTTGTATGATTTAATGCTTGACCAGCGGGCCACAAATGGACCGCCAGACTTGACATTCGCGAGGCTGAAACGTATGTTTCAAACAAGTGTTTGTCAGGCGGAGTAACCATGGCCCAGTCGGAAACCGTTGAACGCATTCTCGATGCTGCCGAGCAATTGTTCGCGGAAAAAGGTTTCGCCGAGACCTCATTGCGGTTGATTACCAGCAAGGCGGGAGTCAATCTCGCGGCGGTGAACTATCACTTCGGCTCGAAGAAGGCCCTGATCCAGGCGGTGTTCTCGCGTTTCCTCGGACCGTTCTGTATCAGTCTCGACCGTGAGCTGGAGCGACGCCAGGCCAAGCCCGAGGTCAAGCCCGGGCTGGAAGAACTGTTGGAGATCCTGGTCGAGCAGGCGATGGTGGTGCAACCACGCAGCGGCAACGACCTGTCGATCTTCATGCGTTTGCTGGGGCTGGCCTTCAGCCAGAGCCAGGGTCACCTGCGACGTTACCTGGAAGACATGTACGGCAAGGTGTTCCGCCGCTACATGTTGCTGGTCAACGATGCCGCGCCACGGATTCCACCGATAGAGTTGTTCTGGCGCGTGCACTTCATGCTCGGCGCGGCGGCGTTCAGCATGTCGGGTATCAAGGCATTGCGCGCGATTGCCGAGACCGACTTCGGGGTCAACACCTCCATCGAGCAGGTCATGCGCCTGATGGTGCCGTTCCTCGCGGCCGGTATGCGCGCCGACAGCGGTGTCACCGATGCCTCCATGGCGGCGGCGCAGTTGCGCCCACGCAGCAAGTCGACGCCGGTGCCGGCGGTAGCCAAGGTTTAATCTGTTACGGGTGGGCGCGCCGGCTTTGTTCCGCTAAGCTGCCGCCCATGCCTGATTTTTTTCTGTTCCAAGTCCCGCTTGTCCGTTCCCGCTTGCCTGGCGTCGCCCATGGCAAGGCGTTGCCGTGCCTGTCTGTCGACGGCTGGCGCGGTGGTTCGGGAGGGCAATGGGCACTTTTGTCCAAGGATTCCCTATGAGTACTGCCCTGCAAGGCTCCCTGATGGTGGACGTCGCCGGTACCTGGCTGACGGCTGAAGATCGCCAGTTGTTGCGCCAGCCGCAAGTCGGCGGGTTGATCATCTTTGCGCGCAATATCGAGCACCCGCGTCAGGTCCGCGAGCTGAGCGCGGCCATTCGCGCCGTGCGCCCGGACCTGTTGCTGGCGGTCGACCAGGAAGGCGGGCGGGTGCAGCGCTTGCGCCAGGGCTTTGTGCGCTTGCCTGCGATGCGCGCTCTTGCCGACAGTCCGGACGCCGAATACCTGGCTGAGCAGTGCGGCTGGTTGATGGCGACCGAGGTGCTGGCGGCGGGCCTGGACCTCAGTTTCGCGCCGGTCCTGGACCTCGACTACCAACGCAGTGCCGTGGTCGGCAGCCGTGCCTTCGAGGGTGATCCCGAACGTGCGGCGTTGCTCGCCGGAGCATTTATCCGTGGTATGAACAGCGCCGGCATGGCCGCCACCGGCAAGCATTTTCCCGGTCATGGCTGGGCCGAAGCCGACTCCCACGTGGCGATTCCCACGGACGAGCGCAGCCTGGATGAAATCCGCGCCAATGACCTGTTGCCTTTCGCCCGCCTGAGCCGGCAGCTCGCCGCGGTGATGCCGGCCCATGTGATTTATCCACAGGTCGATGCGCAACCCGCCGGCTTCTCGCGTCGTTGGCTGCAGGAAATCCTGCGTGGCGAATTGCAATTTGACGGGGTTATCTTCAGCGATGACCTGTCGATGGCCGGTGCCCATGTGGTCGGCGATGCCGCCAGCCGGATCGAAGCGGCCTTATCCGCGGGTTGTGACATGGGCCTGGTGTGCAACGACCGGGCCGCCGCCGAGCTGGCCCTGAGTGCCGCCCAGCGCTTGAAGGTCCGGCCGTCGCCGCGCATTGCGCGGATGCGCGGCCAGGGGTTCGCCCGCACCGATTATCGCCAGGACCCGCGTTGGCTGACGGCGCTCATGGCGCTCAAAGACGCTCAACTGATTGACTGAGGAAGCTTGCATGACGGTTTACGCAATTATCGGTGGCACGGGCCTGACCCAGCTTGAAGGCTTGAGCATTCGTCAGTCCCTGGCGCTGGACACGCCCTACGGTGCCCCATCGGCAGAGATCCAGATCGGCGAATACGCCGGGCGTGAAGTGCTGTTCCTGGCACGTCATGGGCATCCGCACCGTTTTCCGCCGCATCAGGTGAACTACCGGGCCAACCTCTGGGCGCTGAAACAGGCGGGCGCCGAGGCGATCCTGGCGGTCAACGCGGTGGGCGGGATTCATGCGGCGATGGGCACCGGGCATTTTTGCGTGCCGCATCAGTTGATCGATTACACCAGCGGTCGTCAGCACACCTACTTTGCCGATGATCTGGAGCAGGTCACCCATATCGATTTCAGCTATCCCTACAGTGAAGGCCTGCGCGAGCGGCTGATTGCGGCATTGGCCGCCGAGGGTTGTGCCTATAGCAGCCATGGCGTCTATGCCTGCACCCAGGGGCCGCGCCTGGAGACGGTGGCCGAGATCGCCCGGTTGGAACGTGATGGCTGCGATATCGTTGGCATGACCGGCATGCCGGAAGCCGCGTTGGCTCGCGAGCTGGAACTGGACTATGCCTGCCTGGCATTGGTGGTGAACCCGGCGGCGGGCAAGTCGACGGCAGTGATCACCATGGCCGAGATCGAGCAGGCCTTGCATGATGGCATGGGCCAGGTGAAGTCGACCCTGGCGCGGGTCCTGTCGGGGCTCTAAAGGCAGACCGGGATCCCTGTAGGAGCTGGCTTGCCAGCGATGAGGCCCTCAAGTCGTGCATCGTTCTCGCGGGCGCCATCGCTGGCAAGCCAGCTCCTACATGGGTTCGGTGTTCTAAGGTGAAATAGCGTTGGGCTCAGGCGCGTTCAACGACCTGCTTTCTTGTCCGGCAGCGGCGCGAACAGGGCTTCGATGTCGTCGTTCTGCAGTTGCCAGTCGCCGGTCTGGCGACCGTCGAGCACGCCGGCGGCCAGGTCCGATTTTTCCTGTTGCAGGTGCTGGATCTTTTCCTCCACCGTGCCGCGGGCAATCATCTTGTAGACGAACACCGGCTTCTCCTGGCCGATCCGGTAGGCGCGGTCGGTGGCCTGGTGTTCGGCGGCCGGGTTCCACCACGGATCGTAGTGGATCACTGTGTCGGCCTCGGTGAGGTTCAGCCCCACGCCGCCGGCCTTGAGGCTGATCAGGAAAATCTGCAACTTGCCGCTCTGGAAGTCCTTGACCGGTGTGCGCCGGTCGCGGGTCTGTCCGGTCAGCAGGGCATAAGCCACCCCGCGCTTGTGCAATTCGACCTCGATCAGCGACAGCATCGAGGTGAACTGCGAGAACAACAGGATCCGCCGACCTTCGTCGAACAACTCTTCGAGCATTTCCATCAGGCTGTCGAGCTTGCCAGAGGTGCTGCCGCGTGCGGGTAGGGGCGCGTCGTTGACCAGGCGCAGGTCGCAGCAGACCTGGCGCAGCTTGAGCAGCGCCTCGAGGATAATGATCTGGCTGCGGGCCACGCCCTTGCGGGTAATCTCGGCGCGGACCTTCTTATCCATGGCCAGACGCATGGTCTCGTAGACATCGCGCTGGGCCTCGTTGAGTTCGACCCAGTGGATGATCTCGGTCTTGGGTGGCAACTCGGTAGCCACCTGTTCCTTGGTGCGCCGCAGCAGGAAGGGTTTGATCCGGCCATTGAGGTGCAGCAGGCGGACTTCGCTGGCGTGTTTTTCGATCGGCGTGCGGTAATCGCGGTTGAAACTCTTCACGTCCCCCAGCCAGCCCGGCAGCAGGAAGTGAAACAGCGACCAGAGCTCGCCCAGATGGTTTTCCAGCGGGGTGCCGCTCAGGCACAGGCGTTGCCGCGCGTCCAGTTCACGGGCGGCCTGGGCGGCCTTGCTGCCGGGATTCTTGATGTACTGCGCCTCGTCGAGTACCAGCACGTGCAGCGGCTGGGCCTTGAGCTGTTCGATATCCTTGGGCAGCAGGGCGTAGGTGGTGAGCAGCAGGTCGTAATCCTGCAACTGCTCGAAATGCTTCTTGCGTCCGGCCCCGTAGAGCGCCAGTACCTTGAGCTGCGGGGTGAAATGCGCGGCTTCGTCCTGCCAGTTGGGAATCAGGCTGGTGGGCATCACTACCATGCAGGGGCGATCCAGGCGCCCGGCGAGCTTTTCGCTGAGGATATGCGCCAGGGTCTGCAAGGTTTTGCCCAAGCCCATGTCATCGGCGAGGATACCACCGACTTCCAGTTGCCTGAGCGATTGCATCCAGCTCAGACCCTCGTGCTGGTAAGGGCGCAATGTGGCGTTGAGGCCTTCGGGGATCGCCGCGCTGTAATCGCGGATATCCCGCAGCCGCTGGGCGAAGCCACGGACCTGTTCGCCACCTTCCCACAGCAACGACAGCTCATCCAGCGGATTGAGCCGGGTCGCATCGGCATGGCGCAGGCGCAGACGGGTGGTGCCGGGTTCTTGGAGGTAGAACTCACCCAGGGTGTTGAGCACCGGTCGCAGGCGTCCATAGGGCAAGGCGACCTGGAGCGGCCCGTGGTTGCCACCGGGGGAGGCTGGGATATTCACCAGGATCAGTTCGTCGTCGCGGCGCCGGGCCAGGCGTTCGGGGTTGAGCAGTTCGGTATGCGAACGCACCAGATTCAGCAGGATCGGCAGCAGGCTCAGCCGCTCGCCATTGACGATGATCCCAAGCTCCAGGTCGAACCAGTCGCGCCCGGGGGCTTCGTCGACCGTGGCGTACCAGTCTTGCACGGGGCTGAGGTCGAAACCGAAGTCCTCCTCGATCTGCAGTTGCCAGCCCTGGGCGCGCAGGCCGGGCAGTTCGTTGAGGGTGAAGTTCAGCCAGGCGCTGTCATTGACCATTTCGAACAGCTCGCCAGCACTTTCCGGCAGGGCCTTGCTCTGGCGCGTGGCGATTTTGAACCCGAGCAGGCGCAGCTGTTCGCGGCAGGCCTTTTCCGCTTCGAGCTGGCGCTTGATACGCAGGCTCTGGTGTTCCTGGCGCAGGATGATGTCGGCGTTTTTCTGCCCGCTGACATATTCGCCCAGGTAGTCGAAGGACAGGGCCGCGCGGTGCTGGATATAGCGCTGCATGCGCCCGTTGCGCGGCTCGAAGGCGCTGAATTCGATGCTTGCCAGCCACAGTCGCGGCACTGGCATCAGGTCGTCGATACGCTGTTGCGGCAAGGGCGCCGGCGTGCGCGCATCGAGCACGGCCTGGAGTTTTTGCAGCAGCTCGGCGTCCTTTTCCGCGGCAGGGTAGGCCAGGGTTTCCTGGACTTGCAGCAGCACTGCGGCGGTGTGCTTGCAGCAGTTGCGCACCGGGCAGGTGCAAGTGGCGTCGATCACCAACAGCGTGCCTTTGGCAGACTCGCGCAGGTGAATGGTCTGACGGTAGGTATTACCGCCGGAGCCTTCGCAACTGGCGGTAATGGTGCTGTCACCGGCCTGGACGATCCTCACGCGGTTTTCCAGGGCGTAGCGCCGGCCCCGTTCCAGGCTCTGTTCCTTGAAGCGACTGACCCAGGACGCGGCGAGCGGTTTCGTCAGGGTGGGCGTCAGGGACGAGGGCATCGGACGTTCACTGGTCGAGATTCTGTGACGGCGCTTCGCGTTTCGATGCGGCGAGTGAGGTCACCTTGAGCAGCAGGGCGAGATGGCCGGCATCAAGGAAATTCAGTTGGCCGTTCTTGGTCTGGCTGGTCTGGTTCAGGCGTTCGCTGGCGCTGACCACGCCGTTGTTGTCGAACTGGTTGACCCAGAACTGCGCCTGCACGTCGGTGAAGCGCTTGAGGGTGAGACTCAGCGTGCCCTGCACCGGGAACTGGCCGAACTGTTCCTGGCCTTCGGTGATCGACACCATGCTCGGCTGGTCGCCCAGGGTCTGTTGCCAGGCCTTGTGCAGCAGCACCTCGTAGTTGCCGCTGGCGCCGAGCTTGGCAGTCATGTCGTTGAGGCTGGGGGTGCGCTCCTGGTCGGCGGTGAGCGGTTTGGCCCCCTTGGCCCAATCCTCGGGCGCCGGCTGGCTCTGGAAGGGTTGCTCGAGGTTCTGCCGGATCAGGATCATTTCGACCTGATACAACTCGTCGGCCAGTGCCGCGGGAGCGATCAGGACCAACAACAAGGCCAGCGAGGGTATCAGGCGCATACGGCGTCCTTCAGGCAGTTTTCGGGGCGAGGCGCTCGAACAGCGCCTCCAGTGTATTAAAGCGTTCTTCCGCACGTTCCATCGGTACCATGAACTTGAACAGGGTGGCGCCTTCGAATTTGTAGCGGTTGGGTTGGCCCTGGATCAACTTGATCAGCGCCAGCGGATCGACCGGGGTGTCCGCGGCGAACTCGATGCGCCCGCCTTGCGGACCACCGTCGACCTTCTTGATCCCAAGCTGCTCGGCCTGCAGTTTGAGCAGGGTCAGGCGCACCAGGTTCTTGGTCGGTTCCGGCAGCAGGCCGAAACGGTCGATCATCTCCACTTGCAGGTCCTTGAGGCCCTCTTCGTCGGTTGCCGAGGCGATGCGTTTGTAGAGGATCAGCCGGGCGTGCACGTCGGGCAGATAGTCTTCGGGAATCAGCGCCGGCAGGCGCAGGTTGATTTCCGGACCACCGCCCAGGGGCTGGTCGAGGTTGGGTTGCTCGCCCTTGCGAATGGCTTTGACCGCGCGCTCGAGCATTTCCATGTAGAGGGTGAAACCCACCGCCTGGATCTGTCCGCTCTGGCCGTCGCCCAACAGTTCGCCGGCCCCGCGGATTTCCAGGTCGTTGGTGGCGAGCACGAAGCCGGCACCGAGGTCCTGGGTATTGGCGATGGCTTCCAGGCGCTTTTCCGCGTCGGGAGTGATCTGCTGGCGCCCCGGGGTTAACAGGTAGGCATAGGCTTGGTGGTGACTGCGCCCGACCCGGCCGCGCAACTGGTGCAACTGGGCCAGGCCGAACTTGTCGGCGCGCTCGATGATGATGGTATTGGCGCTCGGCACGTCGATGCCGGTCTCGATGATGGTCGAGGCGATCAGCACGTTGAAGCGCTTGTGGTAGAAGTCGCTCATCACCTGTTCGAGGTCGCGCTCGCGCATCTGCCCGTGGCCGATGCCGATACGCGCTTCCGGCACCAGTTCGGCGAGGTCGGCGGCGCATTTCTCGATGGTCTTCACATCGTTGTGCAGGTAGTAGACCTGGCCGCCGCGCAGCAGCTCGCGGAGCAAGGCTTCCTTGACCGTGCTCTTGTTCTGCTCCATGACGAAGGTGCGCACCGACAGCCGGCGCGCCGGCGGGGTGGCGATGATTGAGAGGTCGCGCATGCCCGACACGGCCATGTTCAGCGTGCGCGGAATCGGCGTGGCGGTCAGGGTGAGGATGTCGACTTCGCTGCGCAGGGCCTTGAGCTGTTCTTTCTGGCGCACGCCGAAACGGTGCTCTTCGTCGATGATCACCAGGCCCAGGTTCTTGATCTTCACATCGTCCTGCAGCAGCTTGTGGGTGCCGATGACGATATCGATCTTGCCCTCGGCGAGGTCCGCCACCGCGGCGTTGACTTCCTTGGTGGACTTGAAGCGACTCATTACTTCGACCGTCACCGGCCAGTCGGCGAAGCGGTCGCGAAAGCTGTTGTAGTGTTGCTGGGCGAGCAGGGTGGTGGGTACCAGGATCGCCACCTGTTTGCCGCCATGCACGGCGATAAAGGCCGCGCGCATGGCCACCTCGGTCTTGCCGAAGCCAACGTCGCCGCAGACCAGGCGGTCCATCGGCTTGGGCGCCAGCATGTCGGCGCGCACCGCTTCGATGGTGGTCTGCTGGTCCGGGGTTTCCTCGAACGGAAAGCCGGCACTGAAGGTCGCGTAGTCGGCCTTCGGATCGGCGAACGCATAACCTTCGCGGGCGGCGCGACGGGCATAGATGTCGAGCAGTTCGGCGGCGACGTCGCGCACCTGTTCGGCGGCTTTTCGCTTGGCCTTCTGCCAGATTTCCGAACCCAGGCGATGCAGCGGGGCGAGGGCGTCGTCGCTGCCGGTGTAGCGGGCGATCAGGTGCAGGTTGGCCACCGGCACGTAGAGCTTGGCGCCCTCGGCGTAGGCCAGGGTGAGGAATTCGGCGACCTGGTTGTCGATCTCCAGGGTCGCCAGGCCCAGGTAGCGGCCGACACCGTGGTCGATATGCACCACCGGCGCGCCTTCGCGCAGTTCGGTGAGGTTCTTGATCACCGCGTCGTTGTTGGCGTCGGCGCGTTTTTCCCGGCGCCGGCGCTGCATCACACGCTGACCGAACAGCGGGCTTTCAGCAATCAGCGCCAGGGCCGGATCGTCCAGCACCAGGCCTTCGTCCAGCGGCGCGATGGTGATCGCCAGGCGCTCCTGGCCAGCGGCGAAGTCCGGCCAGCTGTCGACGGTCTTGGGCCGCAGCTTCAGGCGTTCGAGCAGTTCCAGCAGGACTTCCCGGCGCCCGGCGGATTCGGCGGTGAACAGCACGCGGCCAGGAAACTCATCGAGGAACGCGGAGAGTGCCGCCAGCGGCTGGTTGGCCTTGGCCTCGATGGCCAGGTTCGGCAGTTCGCGGGCGGCGAAGCGTTCACGGCCGATGCCGGTTTCCACGTCCTGCTGGCTGGCGACCACCCGCGGCCAGCTTTTCAGGCGGGCGAAGCAGTCTTCCACCGGCAGGAACAGTTCGGCCGGTGGCAGCAGCGGTCTTGTCGGGTCGACGCGGCGCTCTTCGTAGCGGTTGCGCACATCGTTCCAGAAGTTTTCCGCCGCCTGCTCGATACCCGGCAGGGAGAACACCTGGGTGTCCTGGGGCAGGTAGTCGAACAGGGTCGAGGTTTCCTCGAAGAACAGCGGCAGGTAGTACTCGATACCGGCGGGGGTAATCCCGCTGTTCAGGTCCTGGAAGATCGGGCAGCGGCGGAAGTCGACATCGAAACGCTCGCGAAAACGCGACTTGAAACGGGTCACCGCCTCTTTCTGCAGCGGGAACTCCTTGGCCGGCAGCAGGCGCACGGACTCGACCTTGTCGATGGAACGCTGGTTTTCCGGATCGAAGGTACGCAGTGTCTCGATTTCGTCGTCGAACAGGTCGATGCGGTATGGCAGCTTGCTGCCCATCGGGAACAGGTCGATCAGGGCGCCGCGCACGGCGAACTCGCCATGCTCGTAGACCGTGTCGACGCAACGATAACCCGTGGCCTCCAGCCGTGTGCGCATCTGCTCCACATCGAGCTTCTGGCCGATGTCCAGGACCAGGCTGCTGCCCAGCAGGAACTTGGTCGGAGCCAGGCGGTGCAGGGCGGTGGTGATCGGCACCACCAGCACGCCATGCGCCAGTTCCGGCAGCCGGTAAAGGCTGGCGATACGCTGGGAGATGATGTCCTGGTGCGGCGAAAACAGGTCGTAGGGCAGGGTCTCCCAGTCCGGGAAATGCAGCACCGGCAAGTCGGGGGCGAAGAAACTCAGCTCCTGTTCCAGGCGCTCGGCGCTTTGGCTGTCGGCGGTCAGCAGCAGGGTGAAGCGCTTGGCAGCGCTGGCAGCCTCGGCAATCGCCAGGCTCAGGGCGGCACCGGGGAGATTGCCCCAGTGCTGTTTACCTGCCGCGGCAGGGAGAAGCGGTAGACGCAGAACGGGCACGGAAGGTTGAGCTCCAAGCGTTGCGACAAAGTCGGTAATTGTAACGGTCCCGGGTGCCGCCTGTCAGTTGCAGACTGTTTCTATTACGCATTGAGGGAAATGTAGTGGCTATGACAATAAATAGCGCTTTTCGAGCCATTATGTAGTGCCGTATTGGGTGTATGTTTTGGAGGGTTACGGACAAGTCGCCAATGAGCGCTCATTCCGTGCCCTGCTGCAAGCCGCGTATTTGCTGGGCTGGCGCGGGGGGCGTT
The DNA here is from genome assembly GCF_059420925.1 of Pseudomonas sp. GW821-FHT03C07. Taxonomy (NCBI): domain Bacteria; kingdom Pseudomonadati; phylum Pseudomonadota; class Gammaproteobacteria; order Pseudomonadales; family Pseudomonadaceae; genus Pseudomonas; species Pseudomonas sp. GW821-FHT03C07. The sequence goes on along the minus strand of NZ_JBWKUQ010000010.1, from coordinate 184,230 downwards.
TTTTTCAAATGGTTTTTTCTTGGCCTGTGCACGACAGGCGCGCATTGCTCGCAGGGCCACTCGGCGGCATAATGTAGCCCCTTTTTTCAGCCCCTACATGTGGAAGGTTCCCGTGACTCAGAAGCCCGACCAGTGTCTTGGTGAGTGGATTGATCGTGAAGCGCTTGCAGAAGCGATGATCCCGCTTATCGGTCAGCTCTACCGCAATAACAATGTGGTGAGTTCGATCTATGGCCGCAGCCTGATCAACCAGTCTGTCATCGCGATTCTCAAGGCTCACCGCTTTGCTCGCCATCGTCAGTGCGATGATGTCGAACTGTCCGTCCACGAGACTTTCCCGCTGCTCAAGGCGATGAGCGAGCTCAAACTGGGTGCCGCTTCGGTGGACCTGGGCAAGCTGGCCGTGAAATTCAAGGCGCAAGGCAATGGCCGTAGCGCCGAGCAGTTCGTTCGCGAAGAACTCGCCGATGTGGTGGGTCAGCAGAACGTTTCCGGTCGCAAGGGCACCGACGTGGTGCTGTACGGTTTCGGTCGTATCGGTCGCCTGTTGGCCCGTATCCTGATCGAGAAAACCGGTGGCGGCGACGGCCTGCGCCTGCGTGCCATCGTCGTGCGCAAGGGCGCCGAGAACGACCTGACCAAGCGCGCCAGCCTGCTGCGTCGCGACTCGGTGCACGGTTCCTTCAACGGCACCATCACCATCGACGAAGAAAACAACACCATCACCGCCAACGGTAACCTGATCCAGGTCATCTACGCGAAGAACCCGACCGAGGTGGATTACACCCAGTACGGCATCAAGCATGCCCTGCTGGTGGACAACACCGGTGTCTGGCGTGACGCCGACGGCCTGGGTCAGCACCTGGCCTGCCCGGGTATCGACCGCGTGGTCCTGACCGCGCCGGGCAAGGGCAAGCTGAAGAACATCGTGCACGGTATCAACCATGGCGAAATCACCGCCGACGACAAGATCGTTTCCGCGGCGTCCTGCACCACCAACGCCATCGTGCCGGTGCTCAAGGCCGTCAACGACAAGTTCGGGATCATCAACGGTCACGTTGAAACGGTTCACTCGTACACCAACGACCAGAACCTGATCGACAACTTCCACAAGGGCGATCGCCGTGGCCGTAGCGCCGCGCTGAACATGGTGATCACCGAGACCGGTGCCGCCACCGCTGCTGCCAAGGCCCTGCCTGAGCTGGCCGGCAAGCTGACCGGCAACGCCATCCGTGTGCCGACGCCGAACGTGTCGATGGCCATTCTCAACCTGAACCTCGAGAAAGCCACCACTCGCGAAGAGATGAACGAGTACCTGCGTTACATGGCGCTGCACTCGGATCTGCACAAGCAGATCGACTTCGTCAATTCCCAGGAAGTGGTTTCCACCGACTTCGTCGGTTCGCGCCACGCCGGCGTGGTCGATGCCGAAGCCACCATCTGCAACGATAACCGTGTTGTCCTGTATGTCTGGTACGACAACGAATTCGGTTACAGCTGCCAGGTGGTGCGCGTGATGGAAGACATGGCCGGGGTCAACCCACCTGCGTTCCCGCGCTAAGCACTCGCCGCACATGAAAACGCCCCGACTTGTCGGGGCGTTTTTTTATTGGCGAAGTGTGTGACAGAGGGCGCGCGAGGGCTGTTTCGATGTGCTGAATGAGGCGGTGATTTATATCGCTTTCATCTGGTAAGTTGTTGGGTTGAAACGATATTAATATAGAAGGATTTTTAATTTTATTTTTCGATGAATTAAAAAGTCTAGAAAGAATAATTACTTGCGGGTCGCTTGTTGAGAGTGGCCATCTAATGGATCCATTTTTTTGAGGCGCTATATAATTGGCGTCATTAAATTGTTCGCACTTTGGCGCTTGACACTGAAAAGGACTGAACTTAGTGTCGCCTCTGACAACGCCCAAGCTTTCCAAGCGATAGCTATCAAAATGCCTGCGTTTAGCCATCAGGCAAGGGTGAAGTTGTTAGATTCCTTTCGGTAATAAACAGGCAACATAAATAGTGGATAAGTGGTCACTATGAGCGCATGCCAACTTCCAAAAAGACAGGAATATCATTCCTGCTCACAACACTAAGAAACCAACTAAGTCAGGTGGGTCAAGTAGTGGCCTGATGATGGGACATCTTTGCTGGTAACACTGCTTTATGCCTTTCACGATAACGTGCGGCTATTGGCTGCTTGTCGAGAATGAATGTCTTCATGTCCTATCGGGAGAACCTGACATGACCGAAGAGCGCAAAAGGCACTTTCCATTGTCCCTGTTACCCCGTCTGGTGGGTGTGGGCATCCTGGTCTTTATCCTCTGGTTGCTGCTGTCGACCTTGTTCATGCCGTTGCTATCGACGTCGGCCACTCGGGCCATTCTCAATGCGCCGGTGATTTTGCTGACGACCCCCATCGATGGTGTCGTGAGTTCCCTCGACATCAAGTCGGGAACCTCCTTTGTCCAGGGACAGAAGGTGGCCGTGGTGGAAAACCCCCGGGCTAATCAAGACACCTTGCTGACCTTGCAAACCCGGCGCTTGAGCCTGGAGCAGGAGCTGTCGTCTTCCCTCAGCCAGTTCGAACACGACCAGCAGTACTACCTGGCGCTGGAGAAAAGCAGCCAGCAATACCAGTCGGCTTTCCGTACCCGCCAGTTGTTCGGCCAGAAAGCCCTGCGCGCCGAAAATTTCGCCGCCAACGCGCGTTTGAAAGAGGCTGAGGAAACGGTGGAGCGCAATCTCGAGTTGTTCCGCCAGGGCGCGGTGAGCAATGCCTTGGTCGACTCGTCGAAAGCCCAGTTGGCCTCGTTGCAGGGCGCTGCGGAGACAGTCAGGTCGCAGTTGGGTATCAGTAATGGCGATCTGAGCGCGGCCAATCAGCAGGTCTACCTGGACCCTGACCAGTTGCGTATGTTCGACCTCAGCTCGCATCTGGTCACCTTGAAGCTGAGCCTGGACAATCAGGAGCGCAACCGCTCCACGGTGCAGCAGGAACTGCAAAAGCTCGACGGGTTGATCGAGGCGGAAAACAGCCGGATCAAGCTGATGTCCGGCTATGACGTGGTGGCTTATTCCGCCGGGACGGTCCAGGAGGTGGTGGCGCCCCAAGGTACGCTGGTGCGCGCCGGCTCGACCCTGGTACGCGCGACCAATTGTGAGCAAAGTTACGTCATCGCGGTGTTTCCCGAGCGTGTGGCGAGCAAAATCGATCGTGACACGGTGCTGAAGGTGAGCATCCGTGGCCTGGACGAGCCGCTGATTGCCAAGGTCGAGCAACTGTTGTCCCACTCATCCGACCTGCAGCCGGGAACGTACAGCGTGCCTTTCCCCTACGCCGAGCAGAACTCGGTGTATGTGGTCGCCACCTTTGCCGCGAGTCTCAGTGACAGGCAACGAAGCATGGTGTGCAAGCCCGGGCTCTGGGCTTCCGCCGAGGTTGTGGGGAAATGAGCCGCGGGCGCGGCGTGGCCTGGGCGCTCGGCGGGTTGCTGCTGGGCGTCGGGCCGTTGGCCTGGGCGGTGCCGGCTCGGGTGCAACTGGCGACGGACACCTGTGCGGCATTGGAGCAGGCGACACGGGCCTATCCGGGGACCGACCCGGTGCTGCTGGCCAGCTATCCGGCCCTGGACGGACAGCCTCCGGCAATACTGGCCCTGCGGGGGGTGGCCTTCACCTATGACAACGCTCTGGCCAGCATCGCCTTGTTTGCCTGTGGCAAGGCGCAGTCCGCTCGCCGGCTGGCCGATGCCCTGGCGTTCGCCGTGGAGCATGACCCCGAGTACGGCGACGGGCGCTTGCGCAATGCCTATGCGGCCGGTCCCATCAAGGGCCAGGCCATGGGCTTGTCGGGGTATTGGAGTGCCGAGCGCAACGCCTGGAGTCAGGATGCCTATCAGGTCAGCAGTGCCACCGGCAATCAGGCCTGGGGGGCGCTGGCGCTGCTCGAGGCGTTCCGCCAGACCGCCGAGCCGGCTTATCTTGCAGCGGCACGCCGGGTGCTGCACTGGGTCCAGCAGAACACCTACGACACCCAGGTACCCCTGGGCTTCAGCGGTGGCGTCTATGGCTACCTCAACCGGCAGGTTCGGCAAGGCTGGAAGTCCACCGAGCACAATGTCGATCTGATGGCCGCCTGGACCGCACTCGACCGCCTGGCGGCGGACCCGGATGCCCGGCTGCAGGCGCAGGTTGCCCTGCGCTTCGTGCAAAGCCAGTGGGATGACCGTGAGGGGCGCTTCCTGATTGGTACGGGCGAAGACGGCCGGACGTCGGATCGCCAGCGCTCAGGGCTGGATGCGCAGCTCTGGCCGTTGCTGGCGGTTCCCGATCCACCGCAGGACTGGCGTCGGGTATTTGCCTTTATCGATCAAAGCCACCGTTTCGCCGACGGCTATGGGTTCAACCGCAATCCCGACGGCGTCTGGACCGAGGGCACCGCCCAGGCCGCGGCGGTGGCGCGCCTGAGTGGCCTGCCCGACCGGGCCCAACCCTTGTGGCAGGTGTTACTGGCGTTGCAGGCCAGCCACGGTTGGCTCTTCGCGACGCCGCAGGCGCAAATCAGCACCGGGCTGGCCATCGGCCCGGACTCGCCGCGCAACGATTTTTTCTACTACCACCTGCCTCATCTGGGCGCCACGGCATGGGCCGCTATTGCGGCCACCGGCGTCAACCCTTTTACCGGCGCCCAGGAGGCGAACTGACATGCAGGCACTGGACTCGTTGCAACTGCTGCAAATCAATTTCTGGACCCTGGCGGTGGTCATTCTTTTCAGTTGCCTGACCCGGCGTGAGCAATGGGGGGCCCGAGCTGGTTTTGGTGCCATCACCGCCTTGCTGCTGATCAATTACGCCGCTTGGCGCATCCGCGATACCTTGCCCGACGGGCATGGCGGATTTGCCACGGTATGGGCCTACAGCTTTCTGTTTTTCGAGCTGATGGCCATTGGTTACACGCTGTTTTCCATTATCGTCATGCTCGGTCGTAGCGATCATCGGGCCAGTGCCGATGCTGGCGAGCGCCGTTTACGGGCGGCCGGGCACGACGTGCCGGCGGTGGATGTGTTTATCGCCACCTACAACGAAGGCCTGGAGATCCTCGAGAAGACCATTATTGCCGCCCAGGCCATCGATTACCCCAATTTCACCGTCTGGGTGCTGGACGATACCCGGCGCGACTGGTTGCGAGAGTATTGCGCCGAGGCCGGGGTGCAGTATGCCCGGCGTGCGGACAATACCCATGCCAAGGCCGGCAATCTGAACAATGGGCTACGCCAGTCGGCCGCCAGCAGCAATGCGCCGTACATCCTGGTGCTGGACGCCGACTTCGCCGCCCAGCAACCGATCCTGATGCGCATCCTGGGGTTGTTCGATGACCCACGGGTGGGCCTGGTGCAGACGCCGCAGTTCTACTACAACCCGGATCCGATCCAGCACAACCTTGGCTCCTCCGACTGCTGGGTGGACGAGCAGCGAGTCTTCTTCGATGTCTTCCAGCCGGCGAAGGACGGCTGGGACGCGGCGTTTTGCGTAGGCACCTCCTTTGTGGTGCGACGCGACCTGATTACCCGCATCGGCGGTTTTCCCACCGGCTCGGTCTGCGAGGACATCTACACCACCTGCCGCTTGCTGCAACAAGGCTACGTGACCCGCTGGCTCAACGAACGGCTGTCCATTGGCTTGTCGGCGGAGGGCTTGACCGAATACATCAACCAGCGCGCGCGCTGGTGTCTGGGAACCCTGCAGGTCGCGCTGTTGAAGGAGGGGCCGCTGCGTGGCAGTGGCTACCGTCTCAATGATCGCGTGCACTATCTGCACGGCCTGATGCACTGGTTCTCCAAGCCCTTCATCCTGATGCTGCTGGTGTCACCGGTGCTCTACTGGTACTTCGGCATTGCCGGGTTCTATGCCAAACCCGTGGACTTCCTGGCCTTCGGCATGCCGGCACTGATCGCCTTCTGGGGGTATGGCACCTGGGTCACGGCACGTCGAACCTTGCCGGTGTTCACCGAAGTCACGCAGATCGTCGCGTCCCTGGCGGTCACCGCGACGATTGCCAGTGCAATGATTCGTCCGTTCGGCCGCCCCTTCAAGGTGACCGCCAAGGGCCTCGATCGGACCCGTACGCTGATCCACTGGAAGCTGTTCGGGTTCTTTCTGGCGTTGATCCTGTTTTCCCAGGTGGGCGCGTTCACCGCCATTGCCACGGCCGCGGCCTTTGACGGCAACATGCTGTTCAACCTGTGCTGGACCGTGGTCGCGCTGATCTACAACCTGGCGACGCTGGTGGCCTGCGTTGACCGGCCGCGGCTGCATGGCGAAGAACGCTTTCCCTTCGATGAAGCCACTGGCTTGCGCCTGGGGACGAAAACCTTTGCCGGGCGTCTGGTGGATGTTTCGGTCAGCGGGGCGTCCTTGTCTTGCACCTTGGCCGCCTTGATCAAACCAGGTGTGCGTGGCCAATTGTGGATCCGCTCGCTCGGTTGGCTTGAGGTCGAGGTCATGCGCAACCAGGGCAATGAGCGTCTGGGGGTGCGTTTTGTCGACCTCGATGAACGGCTGCGCCAGCGCCTTATCGCCCGGCTGTTCAGTGATGCCAGCGTCAATGTGGCCAGCCAGGCCGAGCCGGCCATGGCCTTTGGCACTTTGTTGCGCCGTTCGCTGCTGGGCGAGCGCCGTTCACGGCCGTCTTTCTCTCGGCCATCCAGGCTACCGTCATATGACGCGCTACCAAGTTATCGAGCGGCTGTGCGTTTGCGCAAACAGCCCCTGTCACGGGTGGCCGGGGCCCGTGGTGGCCTGTGGGATGCCCTGGTTTCACCCTTGCGGGCCTTGTTGGGCATGCGTTGATAGAGGTGGATCATGAACCGTTGCGTACCTTCTACTTGTCTGCTGTCGTTGTTGCTGCTCAGCGCTTGTTCACTGGACCCGTCCTACAAAAAGCCCGATGCGCCGATCGACGAGCAGTGGCCGGCCAGCTCGACAGGCTCCTGCTGTGCGGCCAGGGAGGCGTTCGATCACGATTGGCATGGGTTTATCGTCGATCAGCGGCTGCGTAGCCTGATCGAGCTGGCACTGGAGAACAATCGCGGTCTGCGTCAGTTCGCCGCCAGCGTGGAAGAGGCCCGGGCCGGCTATGCCGGCGCACAGTCAGGGTTGTTTCCCTCGATCGGTATCGATACCTACGCTGGACGCAGCAAGTTGCCGCCGCTGGTGCGCACGCCGGGCGGTGGCGACAGCGCGGGCAGTATCGCCAACACCTTCCAGGCGACAGCCGGCTTCACCTCCTACGAGCTGGATCTGTTCGGGCGCATACGCAGCCAGAGAAGCGCCGCCGGTGCTCGTTTCGAAGCCTCCGAGGCGGACTATCAGACGGCTCGGTTGGCGCTGATCGGCGAGGTTGCCAGCACCTGGTTGAGCCTCAAGGCCAGCCAGAACCTGCTGGATCTGGCCCAAACCACCTACGAGACCCAGAACAACTACGGGCAGTTGCTGCGCAAGAGCTACAACCTGGGTTCCAGCGCGCAGATCGATGTGCATCAGGCCGATGCGCAAACCAATACCGCGGCGGTGCAGATCAATACCTATCGCATGCAAGTGGCGCAGAACATGAACGCACTGCGGGTTCTGGTCGGGCAGCCGGTGCCGGCGGCGTTATTGCCCAGCGGGGTGCTGGGCGAGTCCCTGGCCACCGCCGATGTGCCGGCCGGGCTGCCTTCGTCACTGATGACGCGCCGCCCTGACATCATGGCGGCCGAAGCCTTGCTGCGAGCGGCCAATGCGGACATTGGCGCAGCGCGTAGCGCCTACTTCCCGACCTTTTCCCTGACTTCGGCACTGGGCAGCCTGAGCGGCGATTTTTCCCGCTTGCTCAGCGCCCCGGCGCAGTTCTGGTCGGCCGCCCTGAGTGGTTCCGTGACCCTGATCGATGGCGGTGCCCGACGGGCTCAGGTGGATGGTGCGCACGCGCGATTCGATGGTCGGGCCGCGGCCTATGAAGCGACGGTGCAGAATGCCTTTCGCGAAGCCGCCGATGCGCTCAATGCGCGTCAGGAGATGCTCACCCAGGTGGCGGCGCAGAAGCGTCTGGTGGAGGATTATCAGGAGGCCTATCGCCAGTCGCGATTGCGTTTCGAGGCGGGTATGGACAGCTACTTCTCGACGATGGATGCCCATCGCTCGCTATTCGAGGCGCAGCAGAAATGGTCGCAACTGGAGTTGGCGCGGGAGATCAATCAGGTGAACCTGTACAAAGCTCTGGGAGGGGGGTGGAGCCAGTCCTTGAAGGTCGCCGGTGAGCAGCGGGCGGAACCGCCAAAACCGGGGTCGTGATGGGCGCGGAGAGTCCTTGGCAAACCGCCGCGCGGCGTCCGTGCCGCGCGAGAGGTGACCGGCAAGCGCCTGCATTGCGGGCGTTTGCCGGCGGGTGAAGGCGTCTGCTCAGCCGCGGCTGGACACGGCCATCTGCGCGGTGCGCAGTTCATGCTTGTTGCCACGGAACAACACCAGGGTCGCGATCAACCCGAGTACCGCTGCGGCACTGAGCCAGATGCCGGGTGCCGCCTTGTTGTCCAGTACGTGGATCAGGTAGGTACAGACCGCCGGGGTAAAGCCACCGAAGGTCGCCGTCGCCAGACTGTAGGCCAGGGAGAAACCGGTGGTCCGCACTTCGACCGGCATGATCTCGGTCAGGGCCACCACCATGGCACCGTTGTAGGAGCCGTAGAGGAACGACAGCCACAGCAAGGCAATCAGCAGGTGACTGAAGCTCGGCGCCGATACCAGCCAGGACAACACCGGATACGCAGTAAGGATCGCCAGGATGGTCGCCGCCAGCAGCAGCGGCTTGCGCCCGATTTTGTCAGACAGCGCACCCATGACCGGCAGCCAGAAGAAGTTCGATATACCGATGCACACGGTCACCAGCAGCGCGTCGAAATCCGACAGGTGCAGTTCGGCTTTACCGAAGGTCGGGGTGTAGGCGGTGATCAGGTAGAAGGACACGGTGGTCATGATCACCAGGGCCGTGCCTGCCAGTACCAGACCGAAATTCTGACCGATCGAACGCATTACTTCCGACAGGTTCGGACGATGTTTGCGTGCCTGGAACTCAGGTGTTTCTTCCAGCGAACGGCGAATGATGAAAATCGCCGGAACGATCATGCAGCCCACCAGGAACGGCACGCGCCAGCCCCAGTCACCCATTTGTTCTGGGCTCAGCCAATGGTTGAGGCCCACGCCCAGCAAACCGGCGAAGACCACCGCGGCCTGTTGGCTAGCAGATTGCCAGCTGACGAAGAAGCCCTTGCGACCCGGCGTCGAGATCTCGGCCAGGTACACCGAGACACCGCCCAGTTCCACGCCGGCGGAGAAGCCCTGCAGCAAACGGCCGAGCAGGACCAGCAGCGGTGCCGCGACACCCAGGGTCGCATACCCCGGCACGCAGGCAATCAGTACCGTACCCGCGGCCATCAGGGCCAGGGTGATGATCAGGCCTTGGCGACGGCCGTGACGGTCGATGTAGGCACCGAGGAAGATTGCACCCAGCGGGCGCATCAGGAAGCCGGCACCGAAGGTAGCCAGCGAGAGCATCAGGGACGCAAAAGCGCTGTCGTTGGGGAAAAAGGTTTTAGCGATGGCCGTGGCATAAAAGCCATAAACCATGAAGTCGAACATCTCAAGGAAGTTGCCGCTGACAACGCGAAAAATCGCCTTGCCCTTGCCTGTATTTGAGGCCATTTTTGTCCACTCGCTTTATCTGTCTTATAAGCAATCCGTCGTCTCTGCTCGTCCTCACTGAACCGTTCAGGCATACGCACGCTGGCAGGACAGCTTTGTAACGATATGTGTAATAGCGTCATCAGGCAACAAAAAACCTAGCTTGCTGGCTAAGTGGCATAACCCTTGATCTAGAGGGCTTCCCGCAGGTGTTTGGCAGGGCTGGCCCAGGCTGGTGAGAAGATCGGTAATAAGCCGCTGGTTGTCTGACGCATAATGGCCAATCTCGAAAAGAGCCTTCCCTGAAACTATGCCAAATCTACACGCTAGCGCGTCTTTGTTACGAACCCTGGTGCTGGGTGGTTTTTTGGCCTTGCTCGGCGCTTGCGGCAACGCCGACTCGCTGGAGCAGTTCGGCGGCCCGACCATGGGCAGTACCTATTCCATCCAGTATATCCGGCATGCCGGTGGCCCGGCGGTCGCCGAGGTTCAGCCTGAGGTCGAGGCGATCCTGGCCGAGGTCGACCGGCAGATGTCGACCTATCGCGGTGACTCGCTGATCGCGCGCTTCAACGAGCTGCCGGCCCACAGTTGCCAGGTCATGCCAGCGGCGATCCTGGAATTGGTCCGGGTCGGTGAACAGCTGTCGCAGGACAGCGACGGTGCCTATGATCTGACGGTCGAGCCGTTGATGAACCTCTGGGGTTTTGGCCCGCAGGGGCGCGAAGAGAAGGTGCCGGACGCGGCGCAACTGGCCGAGGTGCGCCAGCGCGTCGGACACCGGTACCTGCGTATCGACGGCGACCAGTTGTGCAAGGATGCCGCGGTGGAGGTGGACTTCAACAGCATCGCGGCGGGTTACACGGTGGACCGTATCGTCGCTCGGTTGAAAGCGATGGGCCTCGACAGCTTTCTCGCCGACGCCACTGGTGAACTGAAGGCCGTGGGCAAGAAGCCCGATGGCAGCCCTTGGCGGATCGCCCTGGAGGTGCCACGGGACGACGAACAAGTGGCGCAACGGATCATCGCCCTGGATGGTTATGGGGTCTCCACCTCGGGCGACTACCGTAATTATTTCGAACAGGGCGGCAAACGCTATTCCCATACCTTCGACGCCCTGACCGGCGCGCCGATTACCCATAATCTGGCGTCGGTCACGGTGATTCATCCGTCGACGCTGATGGCCGACGGCCTCTCGACCCTGCTGCTGATACTGGGTCCCGAGCGCGGCTGGGAGTACGCGGAGAAACACAACATCGGCGCATTTTTTGTGATGCGTGCCGATACAGGTTTCGTGACACGGACAAACCAGGCGTTCGAACGCCTGGTCACGGGTGACGGGCATAACATGTAGTGCAGGCAAAGCTGGCCTACGACGCGACCAAGGGTTAATGTGCGCGGCGTTGAAGCTTCTATAGACTGCACACCGAGATTTGATCCTTCATGTCGCTGGCCGCGACATGATTTAGCCGCAGGTGCCAGAGGGGTGCCTCGGCCTGTTCTGAGGAGTACGCATGGCTGTCTACAACTACGACGTAGTGGTACTGGGTTCCGGCCCGGCTGGTGAAGGCGCGGCAATGAACGCCGCGAAAGCGGGGCGCAAGGTGGCGATGGTCGACAGCCGTCGCCAGGTCGGCGGTAACTGCACCCACCTGGGGACCATCCCGTCCAAGGCCTTGCGTCACTCGGTCCGGCAGATCATGCAGTTCAACACCAACCCGATGTTTCGGGCCATTGGTGAGCCACGCTGGTTTTCCTTTCCGGACGTGCTGAAAAGCGCGGAGAAGGTCATCGCCAAGCAGGTCGCTTCGCGCACCGGCTTTTACGCCCGCAACCGCGTCGACCTGTTCTTCGGCACAGGCAGCTTCGCCGATGAGCAGACCATCGAAGTGGTCTGCTCCAACGGGGTGGTCGAGAAACTGGTGGCCAAGCACATCATCATCGCCACCGGCTCGCGCCCGTATCGTCCGGCCGATATCGATTTCCATCACCCGCGTATCTACGATAGCGACACCATCCTCAGCCTCGGCCACACGCCGCGCAAACTGATCATCTACGGGGCCGGTGTCATCGGTTGCGAATATGCCTCGATCTTCAGTGGTCTCGGGGTGCTGGTGGAATTGGTGGACAACCGCGACCAGTTGCTCAGCTTCCTCGACTCGGAGATTTCCCAGGCGTTGAGCTACCACTTCAGCAACAACAACATCACCGTGCGCCACAACGAGGAGTACGACCGGGTCGAAGGCCTGGACAACGGGGTGATCCTGCACCTCAAGTCCGGCAAGAAGATCAAGGCCGACGCCTTGCTCTGGTGCAACGGCCGTACCGGCAACACCGATAAGCTGGGCATGGAAAATATCGGGGTCAAGGTCAACAGCCGCGGCCAGATCGAAGTCGACGAGAACTATCGTACCTGTGTGCCGAACATCTACGGCGCCGGCGATGTGATCGGTTGGCCGAGCCTGGCCAGTGCCGCCCATGACCAGGGGCGTTCGGCGGCGGGCAGCATTGTCGACAATGGCAGCTGGCGTTTCGTCAATGACGTGCCAACCGGGATCTACACCATTCCGGAGATCAGCTCGATCGGCAAGAACGAACAAGAGTTGACCCGGGCCAAGGTGCCCTACGAAGTGGGCAAGGCGTTCTTCAAGAGCATGGCCCGGGCGCAGATCGCCGGCGAGCCGCAAGGCATGCTGAAGATCCTGTTCCACCGTGAAACCCTGGAAGTGCTGGGTGTGCACTGCTTCGGCTATCAGGCATCGGAGATCGTGCACATCGGTCAGGCGATCATGAACCAGCCGGGCGAGAACAACACCCTGAAGTACTTCGTCAACACCACGTTCAACTACCCGACCATGGCCGAAGCCTATCGGGTAGCTGCTTACGATGGTCTCAACCGGCTTTTTTGAGCGGCTCCGGCCGGTGGCCTGAGCCGGCCGGGGAGACCGATTTCAGCCTTTCCCAAGTGTGGCCGTGGCCAAACCGGGAAAGTCTGTAATCAGGCTATCGACGCCGAAGTCGGCGAGCCTGCGCATCAGCGCGGGTTCGTTGACCGTCCACACCGACACATGCAGACCCTGGCGCTGGGCCTTGATCAGGCGTTCCGGGGTGCAGAGTGTCCAGTTCAATGCCAGGATCTCGCAGCCATAACTCTGGGCGACCTTCAACGGGTCGAGCCAGGCGTATTCGGCTACCAGCCCGCGTGACAGGTCCGGGGTCAGTTCCAGGGCCGCCTTGAGCACTTCCCGCGAGCTGGAGGTGACGGTGACCTTGTCCAGCAGGCCGAAACGTTGGGCCATTTCGCGGATCGCGAGCACGGTGGTCGCTGCTCGGGTGCGCGAGGCGCTCTTGACTTCCAGTTGCCAATGCTCGAAATCGCACTGTTCGAACAACTCGTCCAGACGTGGAATCGGGCAAGGCTTGATCCAGCCCGGACCGCCCTGGCGCGCGTCATAGGTCACCAGTTCGGCGGCGGAATGCTCGACCACCTTGCCACGGCGGTCGGTGGTGCGCTTGAGGGTTGGGTCATGGATGACCATCAACTCACCGTCCATGGACAGGTGCAGGTCCAGTTCGCAACGGCGTACGCCGTGCTTGAGACATTCCTGGAAACTGGTCAGGGTGTTTTCCGGTGCTTCACCTTTGGCGCCACGATGGCCATAAATCAGAGTCACGACTGCTCCTTCAGGGGGAAAATGTTGTTGCAAGGTTAAGACGGTAGGGTGGTTTCAGTCGCCGGCTTCAAGTGGCCTCGGGGCCGTTCTGTTCCCGGGCCAGGCGTCGCTCCTGCGCCTGTTTCTGCAAGATATGCCGCGCCAGCAACTGGCGTTGGGCATCGGTCAATGCTTCGAACTCGGCGCCGATGTCGAAGGTGCCGAAGTGGCGGGGCGCGCAATGGGTCACCTGAGCCCGCAGCAACAGCCCGAGCGCCTGGGGCATCAATACCATCTTGACCGCCAGGTGGCTGCCGGCGGGGTAGGCGATATGATGCTCGAACTCCAGGCCACCTTCGGACAGGGTCACTCGTTGCGGTTCGCCGAACTCGCCCAGGACCGAATAGGCCATCACCTGGCTCAGCAGGTCGATACGCTTGTTCTGGGCCTTGAGGAAGGCCGTCAGGGTTCGATCGCGCTCGCTGACCTGGCGCAGCAGGTGCTGGGACTCGAATTCGCTCAGGTGCAGTTCGCTCAGCAGGTTGAAGAGCGGCGAAGCATCTTGTAACACTTCCTTGTTCGCCGCGTCGGGGGCGGACAAGGGGCTGATTTCCAGTGCGATCGTGTCCTCGATACGGTAGTATTCGCGGCGATCTTCTTCATCTAATGTCGACATGGCGAACCCAGGGCAGAGGTGATGGTCTGAGTGTAAAGCTGCTGACCCTACCTCGCCACAAGGACGTCTTCTTTTCCTCCGAACAAGCCCCGACATGTTCAGACCACTCTTCGTATTTATCGGCACGCGTTATACCCGTGCAAAGCGTCGCAATCATTTTGTCTCTTTCATTTCCCTGACTTCGATGATCGGACTCGCGCTTGGCGTGGTCGTGATGATCGTGGTGCTCTCGGTGATGAACGGTTTCGATCATGAGATGCGCACCCGCGTGCTGGGCATGGTGCCCCACGCGACCATCGAGTCCGACGAGCCGATCAGCAATTGGCCGGCGCTGGCCGACAAGGTCCTGAAGAACCCGAAAGTGCTGGCGGTCGCGCCGTTCACCCAGATGCAGGGCTTGTTGACCAACAACGGCCAGGTGCAGAAGGTGATCCTCAATGCCATCGATCCGGCGCAGGAGCGCAAGGTCTCGATCATTGACCAGTTCATGCAGCAGGGCCAGCTCGACGGGTTGACCCCAGGCAGTTTTGGCATCGTCATCGGCGACAAGGCCGCGACCAAGCTGGGCGTCGGACTCGGCGACAAGCTGACCTTCGTCGCCCCGGAAGTCACGGTGACCCCGGCGGGCATGTTTCCGCGGATGAAGCGCTTTACCGTGGTCGGTATCTTCCATGTTGGCGCCGGTGAGCTGGACGGCTACCTGGGCCTGACCAACCTCGACGACCTGGCGCGCCTGCACCGCTGGAAGCCGGACCAGGTCCAGGGCCTGCGCCTGAAGTTCGACGACCTGTTCCAGGCACCACGCACGGCCTGGGAAATTGCCCAGCAACTGGGCGATGGTCATTACTACGCCCGTGACTGGACCCGCACCCACGGCAACCTGTACCAGGCGATCAAGATGGAAAAGGCCATGATCGGCCTGTTGTTGTTGCTGATCGTGGCAGTGGCGGCGTTCAACATCATCTCGACCCTGGTGATGGTGGTGAACGACAAGAAGGGTGATATCGCCATTCTGCGCACCCTGGGCTCCACGCCCGGACAGATCATGGCGATCTTCATGGTCCAGGGCACTGTGATCGGGGTGATCGGTACGCTGATCGGCGCGGTGGTCGGGATTCTTGCGGCGCTGAACGTCAGCGCCGCGATTGCCGTCCTCGAGCGCCTGATCGGGCACAAGTTTCTCAATGCCGACGTGTACTTCATCGACTACCTGCCGTCCCAATTGATGGCCGAGGATGTGTTGATGGTCTGCGGCGCGGCATTGCTCCTGAGTTTCCTCGCCACCTTGTATCCAGCCTGGCGTGCGGCGCGCACCCAGCCTGCGGAGGCGCTACGTTATGAGTGAGTTGGGCATGAGTGAAAAAGCAGTGCTGAGTTGCCGCAACCTGGGCAAGTCCTACGAGGAAGGCCCGGAATCGGTGGTGGTCCTGTCGGGACTGCAACTGGAGCTGCACGCCGGTGAGCGGGTGGCGATCGTCGGTAGCTCGGGTTCGGGCAAAAGTACCTTGCTCAACCTCCTCGGCGGCCTCGATACACCGTCCCAGGGCAGCGTCTGGCTGGCCGGCGAGGAGCTTTCCGCCCTTGGCGAGAAAGCCCGTGGCCTGCTGCGCAACCGCTCGCTGGGCTTCGTCTATCAGTTCCACCACCTGCTGCCCGAATTCACCGCGCTGGAGAACGTCTGCATGCCGCTGTTGATCGGACGCACCGCGATTCCCGAGGCGCGTCAGCGCGCCACGGCGTTGCTGGGGCGGGTCGGCCTCGGCCACCGCCTGGAGCACAAACCGGCGGAACTGTCCGGTGGCGAACGCCAACGCGTGGCGATTGCCCGGGCCCTGGTGAACAAGCCGGGACTGGTGATGCTCGACGAACCCACCGGCAACCTCGACCACCACACTGCCCAGGGCATCCAGGACCTGATGCTGGAGCTCAGCACCTCGATGCGCACGGCGTTCCTGGTGGTGACCCATGACATGAGCCTGGCCCGGCAGATGGATCGCGTGTTGCACCTGGAAGACGGGAAACTCGTCGCTATCTGATTCGCCAGGACCTGCACCCGTTGAATTGCGCGGGTGTCGGGTCGATTATTTTTCTACGGTGGCCAGCGAATGTTCAGACCGTTATCGATTTTCATCGGCACGCGCTATACCCGCGCCAAGCGCCGCAACCGTTTTGTCTCTTTTATCTCGATGACCTCGATGATCGGCCTCGCCCTGGGCGTGTTGGCGATGATCGTGGTGTTGTCGGTGATGAACGGTTTCCAGAAGGAAATGAGTTCGCGGATCCTCGGCATGGTGCCCCATGCCACCATCGTCGGCGTCAAGCCTGTCGACGACTGGCAGCCGGTGGCCGCGGCAGCGCTGAAGAATCCTGAAGTGACGGCGGCGGTGCCCTTTACCGAAATGGACGGCATGCTCTCCTACAAGGGTTCGATGCAGCCGATCCAGATCAGTGGCGTCGATCCAGCCCTGGAAGGCCAGGTGTCGATTGTGGCCCAGCATATTGTCCAGGGCCGCCTGGAAGATCTGAGGCCGGGTGAGTTCGGGGTGGTGATCGGTGAAATCACCGCGCGGCGCTTCCGGGTGAATGTTGGCGACAAGCTGACCCTGATCGTTCCGGAACCCAGCACCGAGCCTGGCGGTATTACTCCGCGCCTGCAACGCCTGAATGTGGTCGGGGTGTTCAAGGTCGGTGCCGAGCTGGATGGTTCCATGGCGCTGATTCATATGAGCGACGCGGCGGATATCCAGCATTGGCAGCCGAACCAGGTGCAGAGCGTGCGGCTGGCGATGAAGGACCTGTATGCGGCGCCGCAGGTGTCCGCGGATATCGCCGCGAGCCTGGGCAGCGATTTCAAGGCCGATGACTGGACCCACACCCAGGGCAGTCTGTTCAGTGCCATGAAGATGGAAAAGACCATGATCGGCTTGTTGTTGCTGATGATCGTCGCGGTGGCGGCGTTCAATATCATCGCGACCCTGATCATGGTGGTGAACGACAAGGGCGCGGACATCGCGATTCTGCGCACCATCGGCGCCACGCCACGGCAGATCATGGCGATCTTCATGGTTCAGGGCACGGTGATCGGGATTGTCGGGACCTTGATCGGTGGCGTGCTGGGGGTGATCGCGGCGTTGAATGTCAGCCAGATGGTGGGCTGGATCGAGCGCGTCAGCGGGCAGCATATCTTCAGTTCCGACGTGTATTTCGTCAGTAATCTGCCATCGCAGTTGCAGGCGGGGGATGTGCTCTTGATCTGTTCGGCCGGGTTTATTCTCAGCTTTCTGGCAACGCTGTACCCGGCGTATCGGGCGGCGAAGATCGAGCCGGCGCACGCTCTGCGCTATTCGTAGTCGGGGATGGCCCCTTCGCGGGCAAGCTCCGCTCCCACAGGTCCTGTGCCGTACACAAAATCCAGGCCTGACTCAGAAACAGTGTGGGAGCGGAGCTTGCCCGCGAAGGCCGCGACGTGGTCTTAAGCCTGACGCGGTAACTCGATCACAAACCGTGTCCAGCCCGCCTCTGACTCACAACGAATCTGCCCGCCATGGGCACGAATGATCGACTGGGTAATCGCCAGTCCCAACCCCGCATGTTCACTGCTGCCTTCGCGGCGTGCCGGATCGGCCCGATAAAATCGGTCGAACAGCTGCGGCAACAATTCCTGCGCAATACCTTCCCCGGTATTCTCGACGCTGACCCGCAAGCCCTGCGGCACATTCTCCAGCCTGACCGTGATCTCGCCCTCTTCCGGGGTGAAGCGCAAGGCATTGTCCAGCAGATTGGACAGAGCGCGGCGCAGCATGCCGCGATCTCCCGCCAAGCTCGCCTTGCCATCGCGCTTGAGTCGCACCCGATTCTCTTCCGCCAGCGGCGTAAAGAACTCCAGCAGGGCGTCCACCTCATCGGCCAGTTCTAGCGCTTCGCGGCGCGGCGTCAGCAGGCCGTGATCGGCCTTGGCCAGGTACAACATGTCGTTGACCAACTGCGCCATCCACTGCAGCTCCTCAAGATTGCTGTGCAGGGCTTCGCGATAGTCCTCCAGCGGCCGGGGCCGGGTCAGGGTGACCTGGGTGTGGGTCAACAGGTTCGACAGCGGCGTGCGCAGTTCGTGGGCGATATCGGCGGAGAACGCCGAGAGTCTTTGGAACGAGTCATCCAGGCGCGCGAGCATGGCATTGAACGACTGCGCCAGTTCGGCCAGTTCCGGCGGCATCTGTTCCTCGGGCAGGCGTTGGGTCAGCGAGCTGGCCGAGACCCCGGCGGCGATTTCGCTCATGCGCCGCAACGGCCGCAAGCCGCTGCGCGCGGCCCAGGCGCCGAGCAGGGCGGTGGCCAGGGCCGAGAGGCTGACCGTCAGCCAGATCAGGTGCTGCATGCGTTGCAGGAAGTGCTGGTGGTGGGTGATATCGAGGATCAGGGTCAGTTGCGGCGAGTCGGCCAGGTTCGGCTCCAGCGGGGCATTGAAGACCCGATAGGCAGTGCCCTCGATCCACAGGCTGGTGAGCCCCGTTTGTGTCGGCAAGTCGCCGGGCAGGGCATTCGCTGTATTGAACCAGCGCTGGCCATCGGTGCCGCTGACGCGCAAGGCCAGATCCGGGCTGAGGTTGATTTCGGCAGGCAGCCGTTCGCGGCGCTGCTGGAAGTCGTCGAGGTTCTTGACTCCCGCGAGTGTGCTGCGCAGCGCTAGCAGGCGGGCGTCGAGCAGTTGCTGGTCAAGTTCGATGAAGTGCGACTCGCTGGCGCGGTTGAACAGCACCCCCGCGCTCAACGACACCACGGCGGTGCAGGCGGCGAACAGCAAGGCCAGGCGGCTGCCCAGGGACAGGCGGCGCATCAGGTGTTGCGCTCTTCGAGGACATAACCCATGCCGCGCACGGTATGGATCAGTTTGTGGCTGTGAGCGTCGTCGATCTTCAGGCGCAGGCGGCGGATAGCCACTTCGATGACATTGGTGTCGCTGTCGAAATTCATGTCCCAGACCTGCGACGCGATCAAGGATTTCGGCAGTACCTCGCCCTGGCGGCGCAGGAGCATTTCCAGCAGGGCGAACTCCTTGGCGGTCAGGTCGATGCGTTGTCCGGCCCGCTCGACCCGGCGGCGAATCAGATCCAGGCGCAGGTCGGCCAGTTGCAGCTGGGTTTCCTGGGTGGCGGCGCTGCCTCGGCGCAGCAGGCTGCGGACTCGGGCCAGCAGTTCGGAAAAGGCGAACGGCTTGACCAGGTAGTCGTCGGCCCCCAGTTCCAGGCCATGGACCCGGTCCTCGACGGCGTCGCGGGCGGTCAGGAACAGCACCGGGATGTCCAGGCCGGCGCTGCGCACGGCCTGGAGGATTTGCCAGCCATCGCGACCGGGCAACATGACGTCGAGGATCAGCAGCGCGTAATCGCCGGTCAGGGCGAGGTGTTGGCCGGTGGTGCCGTCGGCCACCAGTTCGGTGTTGAAGCCGGCCTCGCTCAGGCCCTGGCGCAGGTATTGGCCGGTTTTTGGTTGGTCTTCGACGATCAGCAGTTTCATGGATGACTCGTGGTAAATGGAACGGTGCGTTATACCGAGCACGCGGTGGACGAGGGGCAAACTGACAAAGTTGTAATCTGCGGGTCAGCTCAATGCCAGCGACCTGGCCTTACAGTTTCACACAATCTGGAGCCCATCGAAGTTGGAGTGTGACTATGTTTTTGCGTAACAGCTTGCTGCTTGTCGGTTTGCTGGTCCTGAGCTTGCCAGTCTGGGCCTCGCCTGCGGGCAGCTACGACTTCGGCCAGCCGGCACCGGCGAGCAAGGCCACGCGCACTATTGAAGTGACCATGACCGATATTGCCTTCAGTGCCAAGGAGCTGGATGTGAAGGCCGGTGAAACCGTGCGTTTCGTGCTGATCAATAAAGGCCATCTGCTGCATGAATTCAACCTGGGGCATGCGGCGGCCCATGCCGAGCACCAGCAGGAGATGCTCAAGATGCAGCAGGGTGGCCAATTGACGGCCACCGGCATGCAGATGAACGATATGAATATGGCCGGTATGGATCACGCGTCCATGGGGCACGAAATGAAGCATGACGATCCCAATAGTGTGCTGGTGGAACCGGGCAAGACCGCCGAGTTGACCTGGACCTTCAGTCAGGCCGAGAACCTGCAGTTTGCTTGCAATATTCCCGGGCATTACCAGGCGGGGATGGTCGGGACGTTGAAGATCGAACCTTGAAGTGACCTGGCTGGACCGAGGGCTTTCGTGCGAGTGGGTGATTTGCGCTAGACTGGCGGGGTTTATTCAGTCAGGTTTTTGTCATGCATCCCGCCGCCGAACACTCGCCACTGGGCAAGTCCAGTGAGTACATCGCCACCTATACACCCTCCTTGTTGTTCCCGATTCCACGGGCGGCCAAATGGGCCGAGCTGGGCCTGAGCGCCGAGACCTTGCCGTATGTCGGCGTGGACTTCTGGAACTGCTTCGAGTTGTCCTGGTTGCTGCCGTCCGGCAAGCCGGTGGTGGCGATCGGCGAGTTCAGTATCCCGGCGGATTCGCCGAATATCATCGAATCCAAGTCCTTCAAGCTGTACCTCAATTCCCTGAACCAGACGCCGTTCGTCGACACCGCCAGCCTGGAAGCGGTGCTGCGTGCCGATCTATCGGCGGCGGCCGGCAAGCCGGTGGGCGTGCGGGTCCGCCGTTTGAGCGAGGTACAGGCCGAGGGCGTAGTCGCCTTGCCGGGGGTGTGCATCGACGATCTGGAGATCAGCGTCAGCGACTACGCCCATCCGCGTCCGGAACTGCTGCGTTGCGACGCATCGCGGCGGGTCGAGGAGGTGGTGCACAGCCATTTGCTCAAGTCCAATTGCCCGGTGACCAGCCAGCCGGACTGGGGCAGTGTGGTGGTGGAGTATCGCGGTGCGGCGCTGGATCACGCGAGCTTGCTGGCGTACCTGGTGAGCTTCCGCCAGCACTCGGACTTCCACGAGCAATGTGTGGAACGGATCTTCCTCGACCTGCAGCGCTTGCTGAAACCGGAGAAATTGACCGTGTATGCGCGTTATGTGCGGCGGGGCGGGTTGGATATCAATCCGTATCGCAGTACCGAGAAGGCCGAGTTTCAGAACCTGCGGTTGGTTCGGCAGTAAGGTTGAACGCTAACCTTGTGGGAGCTGGCTTGCCGGCGATGGCGATTGAAAGGACGATGCAAAACTCAAGGGCCTCATCGCCGGCAAGCCGGCTCCCACAGGTTTATAGCGTTTTCAAGGTCCTATTTCCCTGGGTAAAAATCAGGTTTCTGCTGACATAAAAAAGCCCCGACTAATCGGGGCTTTTTCTATTGCGCGTAGAGCTTAGGCTTGAACGACCGGGATCTTGGCGTTCGCCGCGGCTTCACGGAACTCGGCGATCTGGTCGAAGCTGAGGTAGCGGTAAACGTCGGCAGCCATGCTGTCGATCTTACCGGCGTACTCCATGTATTCCTCGACGGTCGGCAGGCGACCCAGGATCGAAGCCACGGACGCCAGCTCGGCCGAAGCCAGGTAGACGTTCGCGCCGTCGCCCAGACGGTTCGGAAAGTTACGGGTCGAAGTCGAAACCACGGTGGCGTTCGGTTCTACCCGTGCCTGGTTACCCATGCACAGCGAGCAGCCCGGCATTTCCATACGGGCGCCAGCTTTGCCGTAGATGCCGTAGTAGCCTTCTTCGGTCAGCTGATGAGCGTCCATCTTGGTCGGCGGCGACAGCCACAGACGGGTTGGCAACTGGCCTTTGACCTGTTCCAGCAACTTGCCCGCAGCGCGGAAGTGGCCGATGTTGGTCATGCAGGAGCCGATGAACACTTCGTCGATCTTCTCGCCAGCAACGCTGGAGAGCAGGCGCGCATCGTCCGGGTCGTTCGGCGCGCAGAGCACAGGCTCCTTGACGTCGGCCAGGTCGATTTCGATGATTTCCGCGTACTCGGCGTCCTTGTCGGCTTCCAGCAGCTCTGGGTTGGCTACCCAGGCTTCCATCGCCTGAGCACGACGCTCCAGGGTGCGGGCATCGCCGTAGCCTTCGCCGATCATCCAGCGCAGCAGGGTGATGTTCGACTTCAGGTATTCGGCGATCGATTCTTTCGACAGTTTGATGGTGCAACCGGCGGCGGAACGTTCGGCCGAGGCGTCGGACAGTTCGAAAGCCTGTTCGACGGTCAGGGTTTCCAGGCCTTCGATTTCCAGGATGCGGCCAGAGAAGGCGTTCTTCTTGCCTTTCTTCTCAACGGTCAGCAGGCCTTTCTGGATGGCGTAGTAAGGGATGGCATGAACCAGGTCACGCAGGGTGACACCGGGTTGCAGCTTGCCCTTGAAACGCACCAGGATCGATTCCGGCATGTCCAGCGGCATGACGCCAGTGGCGGCGGCGAAAGCCACCAGACCGGAACCGGCCGGGAACGAGATGCCGATCGGGAAACGGGTGTGGGAGTCACCACCGGTACCGACGGTGTCCGGCAGCAGCATGCGGTTCAGCCAGCTGTGGATGATGCCGTCGCCCGGGCGCAGGGAAACACCGCCACGGGTCATGATGAAGTCGGGCAGGGTGTGGTGCGTGGTGACGTCGATCGGCTTCGGGTAGGCCGCGGTGTGGCAGAACGACTGCATGACCAGGTCGGTGGAGAAACCCAGGCAGGCCAGGTCTTTCAGCTCGTCGCGGGTCATCGGGCCAGTGGTGTCCTGGGAACCGACGGTGGTCATCTTCGGCTCGCAGTAGGTGCCAGGACGAACGCCTGTCACGCCGCAGGCCTTGCCGACCATTTTCTGCGCCAGGGTGTAACCCTTGGTGCTTTCAGCCGGGGCTTCCGGCAGCTTGAACAGGGTCGAAGGTGGCAGGCCCAGTTCGGTGCGTGCCTTCTCGGTCAGGCCACGGCCGATGATCAGCGGAATACGACCGCCGGCACGGACTTCGTCGAGCAGGACCGGGGTCTTCATTTCGAAGGTGGTCAGGACTTCATCGCTGTTGTGCTTGGTGACTTTGCCAGCATGTGGGTACAGGTCGATCACGTCGCCCATGTTCATGTTGGTAACGTCGAACTCGATCGGCAGTGCGCCGGCATCTTCCATGGTGTTGTAGAAGATCGGGGCGATCTTGCTGCCGAAGCAGAAGCCGCCTGCGCGCTTGTTCGGCACGTAAGGGACGTCGTCGCCGAAGAACCACAGCACCGAGTTGGTTGCCGATTTGCGCGACGAACCGGTACCGACCACGTCACCGACGTAGGCGATCGGGAAGCCGTCGTTGCGCATCTGCTCGATCTGTTTCATCGGGCCGATGGCGCCTTGCTGGTCCGGGACGATACCGTCACGGGCCATTTTCAGCATGGCCAGGGCGTGCAGCGGGATATCCGGACGCGACCAGGCGTCTGGTGCCGGCGACAGGTCGTCGGTGTTGGTTTCGCCGGTGACCTTGAACACGCGCAGGCTGATCTTGTCGGCCAGTACCGGGCGGTTCTTGAACCACTCGCCGTCGGCCCAGGACTGGATCACTTCCTTGGCGTGAGCGTTGCCGTTCTTGGCTTTTTCCGCGACGTCGTGGAAGGCATCGAACATCAGCAGGGTGTGCTTGAGTTGCGCGGCGGCAACGGCGGCCAGCTCAGCGTCGTCCAGCAGCTCGACCAGGGTCACGATGTTGTAGCCGCCCTGCATGGTGCCGAGCAGTTCTACCGCGCGCTTCTTGTCGATCAGGGGGGATTTGACTTCGCCCTTGGCCAGGGCGGAAAGGAAACCGGCCTTGACGTAGGCCGCTTCGTCCACGCCAGGCGGAACGCGGTTGGTGATCAAGTCAACGAGGAAAGCTTCTTCGCCAGCCGGGGGATTCTTCAGCAGCTCGACCAGGCCTGCGGTTTGTTCGGCGTTAAGCGGCTGGGGCACGATACCCAGTGCTGCACGCTCTTCGATATGTTTGCGGTAGGCTTCAAGCACAGTTATTACCCTCATCAGTGGTCCCAAATGGGTGTCCGGGACGCTCATCCAGAAATGCACGGCACTCATGCGCTGCGGGGCTTTTTGAGCCGCTTAGCCAGAGTTTCCAAGCTTTCCAACAGAAGCTGTTTTCAAAGTTTTACGCCTGCGGAACGGGAGCTGATGAGGGTCGGCGCAGGGGGTTCCGGGGGGAATTCCTGCGCCAACGCCGTTCTTTAGGATCGAGGGCGATTTACGCCCGATGGGTGAAGCGTCATCGGACGTAATTTCACCCTACACTGTGCTCGTGACGCTTTGAAAACAGCTTCCAACGGACATTGGCGCCTAAAAAGGCAGGCTGATTCTACGGTATATTCCAAAGAAAGGTAAGTTAAGCCCTACAGGTTCGGGGGTGACCCTTGTTAGACAAAGGGCTAACATGCGGACCTGTTTTGCTTTTCCGCGTGCCCCCTGCCCATGTCCAATCAGACCATCAAGACTCCCTGCGTCGGCCTCTGCTCCACTGTTTACGGCGATCTGGTGTGCCGCGGCTGTAAGCGCTTCCATCATGAAGTCATCCATTGGAACGGCTACAACGAGGAAGAGAAGCGTGCGGTGTGGTTGCGCCTGGAGCAATTGCTGGTCCAGGTCATGGTCGCCAAAATCGAGGTGTTCGATCCGCCCAAGCTGCGCCAGCAATTGGAGGCCCGCAAGATTCGCTTCGTGCCGCATCAATCGGAATATTGCTGGGCGTACCAGTTGATTGCCCGTGGCGCGCGGGTGATCAGCCAGTTGGAGGCCTACGGCATGGTGCTGTTACCGGAGTTTCGCGACTGGGGCCTGCCGGAGCTGCGCGATGCCATCGACCGGGAGTTTTTCCTGCTGTCCGAGGCGCATTACCAGCGCTATATCGCCCCGGGTTTTCTCAAGGATGCGTTCGGCGCCTGAAGCTGTTGCGCCTATTCTGGCCTCTTCGCAGCGGTGCGGCGTCCCGACAAGCTCCGCCCCCGCCGTGTTTTTGAGTCAGGTCTGAATTTTGTGTACGGCACGGGACCTGTGGGAGCGGAGCTTGCCCGCGAAGGCGATCAAAAGGTCGCTAGATACCTTCAGGGCCGCGGTGCGGTCTCCACCAGGTGATCGATGATTTCCTGGGGTTTCAGCACCAGCACATCGCTTTCCAGTACATCGAGCACCACTTCCGCAGTATTGCCGATCAGTGCCCCTGAAATCCCGGTGCGTGCCACCGTGCCGATCACCGTCACCGCGGCCCCGAGTGTACGGGCCATATGGGGAATCAGCACGTCGGCGGGGCCTTCCTTGATGTGCAGGTGCTCGTCATCGACATCGAATTGCGTCTGGAAGTCTCGGCATTGATCGCGATAACGGCCTTCGATGGTTTCCCTGAGCTGATACACCGGATCGGCGGCCGACAACATGGGCGAGGGGTGAGCGCTGATCACGTGCAGATGGCCCTTAGCCAGGCTGGCGATGTCATAGCCGTGATCGATGATGCTGGCGTGCAGATGGCGGTGTTCGTCATCGGTGTTGCCCACGTCCACCGCCGCGAGAATCACCCCGCCTGACCAGGGCGTCTCGGTCTTGACCATCAAGACGGCGGAGGGGCAGTAACGCAGCAGTTTCCAGTCGGAAGGGGTCAGCAGGGCTTTTTTCAGCGGGCTGTCGGGGCGATGCTGCTTGATCACCAGGCCGCAGCCTTCGGCCTGTTGCACACCGATGATGGTGTCGTGCAGGGTCTGGTCCCAGGCCTGCTCGGCCGTGGCGCTGTAGCCGTCGTCATGCAATTGGCTCTTGAGCAGGCTGAGCAGGGCGCTGTGATCGTGCTTGGGGTCGCACATCAACAGGTGCAGGTGCGCATCCGTGACCCCGGCGATCAGCTTGGCGCGGTTGAGGGCCAGGCTGTGGGCGTGGTCGGGGTCGAGTATCACCAGGATGCTGCGGATGGCTTGCATGGTCGGGGTGCTCCAAGGAAGGTTGAAGGCGACTGCTTACAACTATAGTTGCAGTCTGCCGACTGCAACCTTGATGCATATCAAGTGCGGTGGCTGGCGATCTGCCCCGGGCCCCGTATAATCGGCGGCCTTGTCCTGCCTGCCCCCCCGGTTTTTGTGAGTCCCATGTCGACTATTCCCGTGCTGCACCCCTGCCAAGCCTTTCCTGTGACGGGAGTTTTCCTGTGACTCTGCCGGAAATCCACGAGTTCCTCGGTTGCCCGACCCCGCAAGGCTGGGTGCAGGCGGCGTTGGCGGATCAGGAAACGCTACTGATCGACCACAAGAACTGCGAGTTCAAGGCGGCCAGCACCGCGTTGAGCCTGATCGCCAAGTACCATTCCCATGTCGACCTGATCAACCTGATGTCGCGCCTGGCCCGGGAAGAGCTGGTGCACCATGAACAGGTCATGCGCCTGATGAAGCGACGCAAGATCGAGTTGCGGCAGTTGTCCGCCGGTCGTTATGCCTCGGGGCTGCGCAAGGCGGTCCGTAGCCACGAACCGGTCAAGCTGGTGGACACCCTGGTGGTCGGTGCCTTTATCGAGGCGCGCAGCTGCGAGCGCTTCGAAGCCCTGGTGCCGCACCTGGACGAAGAATTGGGCAAATTCTATTTCGGCCTGCTCAAGAGCGAGGCCCGGCATTTCCAGGGCTACCTGAAACTGGCCTACCAGTACGGCGACGCCGAGGATATTGGCCGGGTCATCGAGCGGGTGCGGGCGGTCGAGCAGGAACTGATCGAGTCGCCCGACGACGAATTCCGCTTCCACAGCGGTGTCCCGGCCCTTGCCGGTGCTTAAGTGCGGACCAGCTTTTCCAGCGCCGCGTCCGCGAGGAACGATGAACGGCTCTTGATCCGGTGGTCGCGCACGTAACGGTCGATGCGCTGGATCACAAAGCCGGGAAGCGTCACGTTGACCTTCTCGGTCTTGCCCAGATAGGGCGAGATATCGATTTCCAGCATGCCCCAGCCCATATCCGCGAACTCGGGATTTTTCCGATGGGTGAAGGAGGGCGATGGCGTCGGCACGGGCTGGCCGTTCGAAACGATCTCCTCGAGCATGATATGGGCGATTTCCAGGGCGGCGTTATACGCCTCCTCGAACGTATCGCCGGCGGTCACGGCACCCGGAATATCCGGAATCTGGATGCCGATGGCGGTGTGTTCATCACCCCATTCGATGGCGATGGGATATTGCATGATGGTCTCCTGACTGAACGGGTTCATAACAAGCCCGCCCGTTTTCTGATGCTTCTGATGGTCCCGAGCGGCAGATCCTTCTTCGGATGTGGCACGGGGATCGAGTGGGGGCTGCTGGGGTGGACGAAAACATGATGACTGCCCCTGATTCGTTGCAGCATCCAGCCAGCGGCCTCCAGTTAGGCGATCAAATCCCTGCTTTTCACCTGTGACTCCTTGTCAGGTATGTCAGGGAACCCTAGCCGTCCTGCTATCAAACATCGAATTCAAAGGTGTGTCTAGAGTTATCTATTCGCGACCTGGCCTTCTATCGGGTAAATAAAAAGCCTGCTAACTAATGCTTTGACATTAGCTGCCTAAGCAGTAATATCTGAGCAACTCTCTGCCTAAGCAGCTTTTGGTGGCCTTATGAAGCATTTCACCCCGGACGACTTTCACAACTGCCATCTCGGCTTGCTCCTGGGCCGTGCCGCGTTGCTCAAGGACCGGATCATCGACACCCACATGGTGCCGTACGGCATCACGGCCGCGCAGTTCAAGGTGTTGATCATCATGGCCCAGTTCGGGGTGGATACCCCGGCCGAACTGTGCCGCCATCTGTCCCTGGACAGCGGTTCCATGACTCGCATGCTCGATCGCCTGGAACAGAAGGATCTGCTCGCCCGTCGGCGTTCGGAGGGTGATCGGCGTCAGGTCCAACTGGTGCTCACGGCACAGGGGCAGGTTCTCGCCGACCGTCTGCCGGAAATCGGTGCCGATGCGATGAACGAACTGGCGGGGGCTGTCACCGAGCAAGAGTTGCGGACTCTGGAAGACATCCTGAAGAAAATTTTGCTGGCGGCCGGGGACTCGATCACCCTGCTGCGGGTGGGTGAAAAAAATGAGCAGTAAAACCCTGCGTAGCGGTTTCAGCCTGGTGTTCCTGTCGATGCTCCTGGCCGGTTGCGCCAGCTATAGCGGCCTGCACACCGAAGGCGTCAGCCTCGAGGCGAAAAACCTCAAGGCCGCACAATCCCTCAAGGGCGTGACCCTGTCACCCGCGGCCTGGCCGAAAAACGACTGGTGGAAAAGCCTCGGCGACCCGCAACTCGATGGTCTGATCCGCGAAGCCTTGCATGACAGCCCTGACATGCAGGTCGCCAGTGCGCGGGCGCACCAGGCCAGCGCGGGGGCCTCTGCCGCCGATGCGGCGCGGATGCCGACCCTGGATGCCAGCGGCAGTGTCAGCCGTTCGCGCCTGGCGCGAGACCAGGACCCCAGCGGTCGCGGCGGGGTCTATGACACTGTGCGCAAGCTGGGCGTCAGCTTCAACTACAGCTTCGATCTCTGGGGTGGTCAGCGGGATGCCTGGGAAGCCGCGTTGGGTCAGGCGCGTGCCGCCGAAGTCGATCGTCAGGCCGCGCAATTGACCCTTGCCGCCGACGTGGCACGGGCCTACAGCAACCTGGGGCAGGCGCATATCGTCTATGACCTGGCCAACGATGATCTGCAGCGCACTCACAAGCTGCTGGACCTGGGCAAGCGCCGCCTGAGCTCCGGCATCGACAGCCACTACCAGTACCAACAGACCGAAAGCCTCGCCGCCAGCGCCGAAGAGCAAGTGATCGACGCCGGGAAAAAGCTGCAAAGTGCCAAGGTCGCCCTGGCCGTCCTGCTGGGCAAGGGGCCGGATCGTGGTAATGAGATCGCCCGGCCGAAGATTCTCCAGCCGAGTGCCGTGGCTCTGCCGTCGGTGCTCCCGGCGGAACTGCTGGGACGGCGCCCGGACCTGGTGGCCGCACGCTGGCGCGTCGAGGCCGCGAGCAAGGACATTGCCGCTGGCAAGACCCGCTTCTACCCCAACCTCAACCTGAGTGCCACCGCCGGTGGTGAATCGCTGCTGGGCGACGCCCTGTTCGGTTCCGCCAGTCGCTTCTTCAGCATTGCCCCGACTGTCTCGCTGCCGATTTTCGACGGTGGTCGCCTGCGCGCCGGCCTTGATGCCAAGGACGCCGACTACGATCTGGCGGTGGCGCAGTACAACAAGAGCCTGGTCCAGGCGCTGGGCGATGTCAGCGACACCCTCCAGCAGTTGCGCGCCCTCGGCCAGCAGATCGTGGCCCAGCAACATGCGGCGGATATCGCCCAGGACTCCTATAACACCGTGTTGCAGCGCTATGGCGCCGGCATCGGCAACTACCTGGACGTGCTCACCATCGAGCAGACCCTGTTGCAGGCCCAGCGTCAACTGGCGGACCTGAATGCCCAGCAGATCGATTTTTCCATCCAGCTGATGCAGGCCTTGGGCGGTGGTTTTCAGGCCGACAACATCGCCGCAAACGCCACCCGCCCCTCGGCTCAGACTTATTAATTCAAGGTACCTGCCATGGCCACTGCAACCAACACTACTGAAACAACCCAGGACGCTGGCAATTCACGCAAGCGCAAAGTCATGCTGACCGGTCTCACCCTGCTGGTGATCCTCGGCGGCCTCGGCGTCTGGGGCTGGCATGAAGTCTACGGGCGCTGGAGCGAAAGCACCGACGACGCCTACGTCAATGGCAACGTGGTGGAAATCACGCCGCTGGTGACCGGCACCGTGGTCAGCATCGGCGCCGACGACGGCGACCTGGTGCACGAAGGCCAGGTGCTGCTGAACTTCGACCCGAGCGATGCCGAGGTCGGCCTGCAAAGCGCCGAGGCCAACCTGGCCAAGACCGTGCGTCAGGTGCGCGGCCTCTACAGCAATGTCGACGGTATGAAGGCCCAGGTCGCGGAGCAGAAGACCGCGGTACAGAAAGCCCAGGATAACTTCACTCGCCGCAAGAACCTGGCGGCCGGTGGTGCGATTTCCCAGGAGGAACTGTCCCACGCCCGTGACGACCTGACCTCCGCCCAGAGCGCCCTGAACAACGCCCAGCATCAACTCAACACCAGCAGCGCCCTGGTGGACGACACCGTGGTTTCCAATCACCCGGATGTCAAAGCCGCGGCCGCGCAACTGCGCCAGGCTTATCTGGCCAACGCCCGGACCACCCTGATTGCGCCGGTCACCGGTTATGTCGCCAAACGCACCGTGCAACTGGGTCAGCGGGTTCAGCCGGGTACCGCGCTGATGGCGGTGATTCCCCTGGACCAGCTGTGGGTCGATGCCAACTTCAAGGAAACCCAACTGCGTGACATGCGTATCGGCCAGCCGGTGGACATCGAGGCTGACCTGTATGGCAGTTCGGTGAAATACAGCGGCACCATCGACAGTCTCGGTGCTGGCACCGGCAGCGCCTTTGCCTTGCTGCCGGCGCAGAACGCCACCGGCAACTGGATCAAGATCGTCCAGCGGGTCCCCGTGCGTATTCATATCAACGCCGAAGAGCTGGCCAAACACCCGCTGCGGGTCGGCCTGTCGACCCAGGTCGAAGTCAATCTGCATGACCAGAGCGGTCCGGTGCTGGCCCAGCAGCCGCCACAAAAAGCTTCGTTCAGCACCAACGTGTACACCCAGCAACTGGCCGATGCCGATGCGGTGATTACCCGTCTGATCCATGAAAACAGCGCCACCGCGGCGAAAACCGCGCAACGCTGAGTCGCCAATCCTGCCGCGACCCGAACGTCGCGGCAGCTGCCTCGTTTCCAAGGATTCGCGATGAGCTCGAACGCATCTTTCACTCCGCCCAGCCTGTTGCTCAGTACCATCGGCCTGTCGCTGGCGACTTTCATGCAGGTGCTCGACACCACCATCGCCAACGTGGCCTTGCCGACCATTTCCGGCAACCTGGGCGTGAGTTCGGAGCAGGGCACCTGGGTCATCACCTCTTTTGCCGTGAGCAACGCCATCGCCTTGCCGTTGACCGGTTGGCTGAGCCGGCGGTTTGGCGAGGTGAAGCTGTTTATCTGGGCGACGATCCTGTTTGTAATGGCTTCGTTTCTCTGTGGTATTTCCACCTCGATGCCCGAGCTGGTGGGCTTTCGCGTGCTGCAAGGGCTGGTGGCCGGGCCGCTGTACCCGATGACCCAGACGCTGTTGATCGCGGTCTATCCGCCGGCCAAGCGCGGCATGGCCCTGGCGCTGCTGGCGATGGTCACGGTGGTCGCGCCGATTGCCGGACCGATTCTCGGTGGCTGGATTACCGACAGCTACAGCTGGCCGTGGATCTTCTTTATCAACGTACCCATCGGCGTATTCGCCGCCATGGTGGTGCGCCAGCAACTCAAGAGCCGACCGGTGGAGATCAGTCGCCAGCCAATGGACTATGTCGGCTTGTTGACCTTGATCATCGGTGTGGGGGCCTTGCAGGTGATTCTCGACAAAGGCAATGATCTGGACTGGTTCGAGTCGAACTTCATCGTGATCGGTGCAGTTATCTCGGCGATTGCCCTGTCAGTGTTCGTGATCTGGGAGATGACCGACCAACATCCGGTGGTCAATCTGCGCCTGTTCGCCCATCGCAACTTCCGGATCGGGACCATTGTGCTGGTCCTTGGCTACGCCGGATTCTTCGGCATCAACCTGATCCTGCCGCAGTGGCTGCAGACCCAGATGGGTTACACCGCCACCTGGGCGGGGTTGGCGGTGGCGCCGATCGGAATCCTGCCGGTGCTGATGTCGCCTTTCGTCGGTAAATATGCCAACAAGGTCGACCTGCGCTTGCTCGCCGGCCTGGCGTTCCTGGCGATCGGCCTGAGCTGCTTCATGCGCGCCGGGTTCACCAACGAGGTGGACTTCCAGCATGTCGCCATGGTGCAGCTGTTCATGGGGATCGGCGTGGCGCTGTTCTTCATGCCGACCTTGAGCATCCTGATGTCGGACCTGCCACCGAGCCAGATCGCCGATGGTGCCGGTCTGGCCACCTTCCTGCGTACGCTGGGGGGGAGCTTCGCGGCCTCGCTGACGACCTGGATCTGGATTCGCCGGGCCGACCAGCACCATGCTTACCTGAGTGAAAGCATCACCCCCTTCGACCCGGCGACCCGTGATGTCCTGGGCAATCTCGGCGGGGCGGGCAGCCGGGCTTATGCTCAGTTGGAACAGGTGCTCACCAGCCAGTCCTACATGCTCTCGACCGTGGATTACTTCACGCTGCTGGGCTGGGGCTTCATGGCCTTGATGCTGTTGGTATGGCTGGCCAAGCCACCGTTCGCGGCGAAGGCCGGGCCGGCGGCGGCCGGACACTGACGGCGAGGTGCTGATGTGGAGGGGGCAAGCCCCCTCGCCACAAGGGATTCTGTGTTCAGGCTGGCGGCGTGAAATCAAACGCCGCCAGCTGGAAACCCTGCTCATCCACCTGCAAGGCCCAGCCCTGGCGATCCCAATCGCCCAGCACAATCCGTTTCGCCGCTTGCGCGCCGAGTTGCAACTTGTGAATGGCTGGTCGATGGGTATGGCCATGGATCAGGGTCTGCACGCCATGCTGCTGCATGACCCGCACGACCTCCGGCGGCGTCACATCAACAATGTCATTGGCTTTCATCCGTGTCTGCGTGCGACTTTCGCTGCGCAGTTTGCGCGCTAGCTTGTGGCGGCTGCGCAGTGGCAGGTGCCGGAGGATGAACAGGGTGATGGGGTTGCGTAGATAACGACGCAGGCGCATATAAGCCTCGTCCCGCGTGCACAGGCTGTCGCCGTGCATCAGCAGCACGGGCTCGTCATTCATCCGCACCACGCTCGGGTCCTTGAGCAGGGTGGCGCCGGCCGCTTTGCAGAAGGCCTTGCCGAGCAGGAAGTCGCGATTGCCGTGCATCAGGAAAACCTGCGTGCCACTGTCGCTCAACGTGCGCAAGGCGGCGCAGATCGAGCTTTGAAAGGGGGTCATGGCATCGTCGCCGATCCAGACTTCGAAAAAATCGCCCAGGATATACAGCGCTTGTGCCGAACGGGCGCGTCCGGCGAGGAAATCCAGAAACGCCCGGGTGATGTCCGGGCGCTCCTCTTCCAGATGCAAATCTGAAATCAGCAGTATCACTCAACGATCTCGGCTTTCTCGATGATCACGTCTTCTGCGGGTACGTCCTGGTGGCCGGCCTTCATGGTGGTGGCCACGCCCTTGATCTTGTCGACCACGTCAGTGCCGGCAACCACTTTGGCGAATACCGCGTAGCCCCAGCCCTGGACGGTCTTGGCGCTGTGGTTGAGGAAGCTGTTGTCGGTGACGTTGATGAAGAACTGCGCGGAGGCCGAATGCGGCTCCATGGTACGGGCCATGGCGACGCTGTACTTCTCGTTCGGCAGGCCGTTGTCGGCTTCGTTCTGGATGCTCGGGCGCTTGTCTTTCTTTTCTTTCATGCCCGGCTCGAAACCGCCGCCCTGGATCATGAAGTTGCCGATCACACGGTGGAACACCGTGTTTTCGTAGTGGCCGGCGTTGACGTACTCAATGAAGTTGGCCACGGTGATCGGGGCTTTCTCGGCATTCAGTTCCAGGACGATTTCGCCGTGGTTGGTGGTCAGTTTGACTTGGGTCATCTTGGCTACTCTTTGAAGGAATTCGTGGGTTTCGGAGTGCGGGTAGCGCCCGCGGGTCCGAACCGATCTGGCATCAATCCACCAGGTTGCGCAGTTTAGCGTGCGGCGCGGGAATTTCGAGGCGGTTTTTTCATCCAGTCGCTATTAATAGGCCCCGTTTTCGGCGCGCCACTGTCAGGGGCTTGATCGCATCGGCTATGATATCCGTTTTGATTGATCAGGCCGACCCGGCCGCGCACCCGCAAGCCCAAGGATCCTATGAGCAAGCCCACTGT
Organism: Pseudomonas sp. GW821-FHT03C07; assembly: GCF_059420925.1. NCBI lineage: Bacteria > Pseudomonadati > Pseudomonadota > Gammaproteobacteria > Pseudomonadales > Pseudomonadaceae > Pseudomonas > Pseudomonas sp. GW821-FHT03C07. The sequence goes on along the minus strand of NZ_JBWKUQ010000010.1, from coordinate 150,365 downwards.
CGACCCTACCTCGAACGCCAAGACCGGACCGGCTGTCCCGGTCAACTTCCTGCGCCCGATCATTCAGGCCGACCTGGACTCGGGCAAGCACACTCAGATCGTGACGCGCTTCCCGCCCGAGCCTAACGGCTACCTGCACATTGGCCACGCCAAGTCGATCTGCGTGAACTTCGGCCTGGCCCAGGAGTTCGGTGGCGTCACGCACCTGCGTTTCGACGACACCAACCCGGCCAAGGAAGACCAGGAATACATCGATGCCATCGAAAGCGACGTCAAGTGGCTGGGTTTCGAGTGGTCCGGTGAAGTGCGCTACGCCTCGCAGTATTTCGACCAGTTGCACGACTGGGCGGTGGAACTGATCAAGGCCGGCAAGGCCTATGTCGACGACCTGACCCCGGAGCAGGCCAAGGAATACCGTGGCAGCCTGACCGAACCGGGCAAGAACAGCCCGTTCCGCGAGCGTTCGGTGGAAGAGAACCTCGACTGGTTTGCGCGCATGCGCGCTGGTGAGTTTCCGGACGGTGCACGCGTGCTGCGGGCCAAGATCGACATGGCTTCGCCGAACATGAACCTGCGCGACCCGATCATGTATCGCATCCGCCATGCACATCACCACCAGACCGGCGACAAGTGGTGCATCTACCCGAACTACGACTTCACCCACGGTCAATCGGATGCTATCGAAGGCATTACCCACTCGATCTGCACCCTGGAGTTCGAAAGCCACCGTCCGCTGTATGAGTGGTTCCTGGACAGCCTGCCAGTGCCGGCGCACCCGCGCCAGTACGAGTTCAGCCGTTTGAACCTGAATTACACCATCACCAGCAAGCGCAAGCTCAAGCAGCTTGTCGACGAGGGATACGTCAACGGTTGGGACGACCCGCGCATGTCGACGCTGTCGGGCTTCCGTCGTCGTGGCTATACGCCGAAATCGATCCGCAATTTCTGCGAAATGATCGGTACCAACCGTTCCGATGGCGTGGTGGATTTCGGCATGCTGGAATTCAGTATCCGTGACGACCTCGACCACAGTGCCCCGCGCGCCATGTGCGTGCTGCGCCCGCTGAAAGTCGTGATCACCAACTACCCGGAAGGCCAGGTCGAGAACCTCGAACTGCCGCGCCACCCGAAAGAAGACATGGGCGTGCGCGCATTGCCATTCGCCCGTGAGATCTACATTGATCGCGAAGACTTCATGGAAGAGCCGCCCAAGGGCTACAAGCGCCTGGAACCGAGCGGTGAAGTGCGCCTGCGCGGCAGCTATGTGATCCGTGCCGATGAGGCGATCAAGGATGCCGACGGCAATATCGTCGAGCTGCGCTGTTCCTATGACCCGCAGACCCTGGGCAAGAACCCCGAGGGCCGCAAGGTCAAGGGCGTGATCCACTGGGTGCCGGCGGCGGCCAGCGTCGAGTGCGAAGTGCGCCTGTACGATCGTCTGTTCCGTTCGGCCAACCCCGAGAAGGCCGAAGACAGCGCCAGTTTCCTGGACAACATCAACCCTGACTCCCTGCAAGTGCTCACTGGTTGTCGTGCTGAACCCTCGCTGGGCAATGCACAGCCGGAAGACCGTTTCCAGTTCGAGCGCGAAGGTTACTTCTGCGCGGATATCAAGGACTCGAAACCCGGTGCTCCGGTCTTCAACCGTACCGTGACCTTGCGTGATTCGTGGGGCCAGTGATTCTTTAAGGAAAGCGTTGTGCTAACGATCTACAACACGCTCACCAAGAGCAAAGAAGTCTTCAAGCCGCTGGATGGCAACAAGGTGCGCATGTATGTCTGCGGGATGACCGTGTATGACTACTGCCACCTGGGCCATGGTCGCAGCATGGTTGCCTTCGACCTGGTGACCCGCTGGTTGCGTTTCAGCGGGTACGACCTGACGTATGTGCGCAATATCACTGACATCGACGACAAGATCATCAATCGGGCCAACGAGAACGGCGAATCGTTCGGGGCGCTGACCGAGCGCATGATCACCGCGATGCACGAGGACGAGGCGCGCCTGAACATCCGCAAGCCGGACATGGAGCCGCGCGCCACGGATCATATCCCGGGCATGCTGAGCATGATCCAGACCTTGATCGACAAGGGTTACGCCTACGCTCCGGGCAATGGCGACGTGTACTATCGCGTCGCCAAGTTCATGGGCTACGGCAAGCTGTCGCGCAAGAAAATCGAAGACCTGCGCATCGGTGCGCGGATCGAAGTCGACGAAGCCAAGCAGGACCCGCTGGACTTCGTCCTGTGGAAAGGCGCCAAGCCCGGCGAGCCGAGCTGGGAATCGCCATGGGGTGCCGGGCGTCCGGGCTGGCATATCGAGTGCTCGGTGATGTCCACCTGCTGTCTGGGTGAGACCTTCGATATTCATGGCGGCGGCAGCGACCTCGAGTTTCCGCACCATGAAAACGAAATCGCCCAGAGCGAGGCGGCCACCGGCAAGACCTACGCCAATGCCTGGATGCACTGCGGCATGATTCGCATCAATGGCGAGAAGATGTCCAAGTCCTTGAACAACTTCTTCACCATTCGCGACGTGCTGGACAAGTATCACCCGGAAGTCGTGCGTTACCTGCTGGTATCGAGCCACTACCGCAGCGCCATCAACTATTCGGAAGACAACCTCAAAGACGCCAAGGGTGCCCTGGAGCGTTTTTACCATGCGTTGAAAGGCCTGCCGAAGGTGCCGGCAGCCGGTGGCGAGGCTTTTGTCGAGCGTTTCACCCAGGTGATGAACGACGACTTCGGCACGCCGGAAGCTTGTGCGGTGTTGTTCGAAATGGTGCGCGAGATCAACCGTCTGCGCGAGAGCGATCCGGCGGCTGCGGCCGGTCTGGCCGCGCGTCTGAAAGAACTGGCCAGCGTGCTCGGTGTCTTGCAGCTGGAAGCCGATGATTTCCTGCGGGCGGGCGCCGAAGGGCGGGTCGACGCGGCTGAAGTCGAAGCGTTGATCCAGGCGCGCCTGACGGCGCGGGCCAACAAGGACTGGGCGGAATCCGACCGGATCCGCGACCAGATCACCGCGATGGGCGTGGTGCTGGAAGACGGCAAGGGCGGCACCACCTGGCGTCTGGCTGACTGAGTCGGACCTGGGTAAAAACAAAAAACCGCCATTCGGCGGTTTTTTGTTGGCTGAAGGTCTCTCAGCGGCGTGGCACCGCGGGAGGCCTCCTGGCTTCAGGCATGCAGCGTTTCAGCGGCATACAAGGTGTTTTCCAGCAGGCAGGCGCGGGTCATCGGGCCTACGCCGCCCGGGACCGGAGTGATCCAGCCGGCGCGGGGCAGGGCGGTTTCGTAGATCACGTCGCCCACCAGCTTGCCGTCTGCCTGGCGGTTGATGCCGACGTCGATGACGATGGCGCCTTCCTTGATCCACTCACCCTTGACCAGGCCCGGCTTGCCAGCGGCCACCACGACCAGGTCGGCGCGGCCGACATGGCCGGCCAGATCACGGGTAAAGCGGTGGGTGACGGTCACGGTGCAGCCGGCCAGTAGCAGCTCCATGGCCATCGGGCGACCGACGATATTGGAGGCGCCGACAATCACCGCATCCATCCCGTAAAGATCGACCCCGGTGCTTTCCAGCAGGGCCATGATGCCTTTCGGAGTGCACGGACGCAGCAGTGGGATGCGCTGGGCCAGGCGGCCGACGTTATAAGGATGGAAGCCGTCGACGTCCTTGTCCGGGCGAATGCGCTCCAGCAGTTTGGAGGCGTCCAGATGTTCCGGCAGCGGCAATTGCAGCAGCACGCCGTCGATCTGCGGATCGTCATTGAGGCGATCGATCAGCTCGGTGAGCGCCTGTTGCGTAGTGTCGCTGGGCAAGTCATAGGCTTGTGAAATGAAGCCGACCTCTTCGCAGTCTTTACGCTTGTGCGAAACATAAACCTGAGAGGCAGGATCGCTGCCGACCAGAATCACCGCGAGGCCTGGCGTGCGCAGGCCCTGCTGGCGACGCTCGGCGACACGTTGGGCGATCTGCTTGCGCAGATGGGCGGCGATCGCTTTGCCGTCGATTAGTTGTGCAGTCATGACGCGTGATTAACCATCGAGAGGGGTTGAAAAAGAGTGCGCATTCTCGCATGTCGTGGCGCGAGGGCAAAGGCGCTTGGTCCGGATATTCCCCTAAGCCCTTTATATTTCTGAGTTTTTTTCAAAAAGGAGTTGACGACCTTTCGACTCGTCTATAACATCTGTCGCGCTTGTCGGGCATAGCCTAGCACTGGTTGAGAAGGTCGAGCAGAGTTGATGTCTGGCTCAGCAAGATTGAAGCACTTGGTTTGTAGTCGTCAGCGAATACAGATTAATAAGGCGCCCGTAGCTCAGCTGGATAGAGCATCCGCCTTCTAAGCGGATGGTCGCAGGTTCGAGTCCTGCCGGGTGCGCCATTAGGCAGCTTTGGCACAAGTAACGCAATATGGTGGGGCGTAGCTCAGTTGGTAGAGCACAGGATTGTGACTCCTGTTGTCGTGGGTTCGATCCCCATCGTCCACCCCATATTTCGAAAAGGCGCCAGATGAACAGTCTGGCGCCTTTGCTTTAAAAGTTTCATGCGCGGATGTGGTGGAATTGGTAGACACACTGGATTTAGGTTCCAGCGCCGCGAGGCGTAAGAGTTCGAGTCTCTTCATCCGCACCAAATAAAGTTTCATCAGGGCCGATTGGCGTTGGTGGGACTGAGCAAAGAGGTCGATCTGATCGATTTTTTTGAACAGGCAATATGGTGGGCGTAGCTCAGTTGGTAGAGCACAGGATTGTGACTCCTGTTGTCGTGGGTTCGATCCCCATCGTCCACCCCATATTCGAATAAAGACGCCAGATTAATCATCTGGCGTTTTTTTTGTCAGGTTTCGCCAAGGTCCGCTGACTTTTGCAAAAGCGAGTAAAGAGGCCGCCTCGAGCGGTTTTTTTATTGCCTCGAGTTTCGCCATTCTTCGTTGTCTTGCGCCAATTTCCAGCTTGTTCGTGAGGGTGTCTGCCTCGATCGGAATTTACTTGGCTGCTGCCTTCCAGTGCTCCTTCCTCCGCCCGCTTTTTATCGGCTGGAGAGGGTTGTCAGGTGGCGCGGTCGAACTTGCCGGGTCAAAGCGTCTTGTCCTGTAGAAGCCTACGTGCCAGGTATTCCGATCCAGATATCGTGAGATGGTTGCTGTCGCGATAGAGCAGCGAACCGTCCTGGGTCATGCTGCAGGATTTTTCGGTGCAGAAATATTTGTAGGTTTGAATGAGTGTTGGATAACCGCTCGCCGTGACCGCTGATTGGAGCATGTCGTAGTAGTATTTTCGCCGGTTGAGATGCTCGGCAAGCGCCGATGAGCAGGTCTGGCCGCTGCCACTGAAACGTCTTCCGTACTTGCATTTCGCGGAGTCGAACAGGAATGACGGTATGTCATCCAATACGTAGAGTTTCTTTCCTGAATGCTTGAAGGCGTCAAAGGTGTTTTTCAGGCGGGTCGGCAAGTTATCAAGCGTAGGTACTATTTTTCCTTCCCAGGCAGCGGAAATGATCACCGTCTTGATGTTTTTGTCGGCGAGGGCGATCTCAAAGGCGTCTTTGAATTTTTCACTGTCAATAACGGGGAGGTCGACATGAATGAAAGAGGCTACGTTCAAGTCCTTGAACTGTTCTGACAGTCCGGGCAGCAAGTGCTCTGCGTGACTATCGCCAATCAGCAGCATATCGACCGGGCTGGACGGTTTCGACTGAAAGCAGCGGTAGCCGTTGGCGCCGGGATCATAGGCCGAGAAACTTTTGAGCTTTTCGTCCGAGCACCGGGAGAAGTGTTTGTTCAGGTAGGCAATATAGGGGTCGCGGCCGAGATCGTCCGGGTAGATGCTCACCGGGTTGGCGCCTGCCCTGGACGGGAATCCATTATTGGCCTGGATGGTCAGTGCCGTGATCGCGACGAGGATCATCGTCGCGGCGAGGAGTCCTACTGCCGCCGGGTTCTTGAAGCGGCCAAGACGGATGGGGCTTTCAATGAATCGGTAGGTCGCCCAGGCCAGCGCAAGCGCGAGGATGACCAGGGCGATTCTGGTCTCCAGGGATGGAGTGGCGCTCTCGATGATTCGGTCGAACGACAGCAGGGGCCAGTGCCACAGGTAAAGCGGATAGCTGATAAGTCCGATACCGACCAGCAGCCTGCTGGACAGGATTGTGCGGTTGATCAGTCCCTGGGGGCCTGCGGCAATGAGCAGTGTCGAGCCAATGACGGGTAGCAGTGCAAGGCTTCCGGGGAACACGCTGGAGCGGGTAATAGTGGCAAGGCCGCTGACAATCAGCAGGGTTCCGGCGAGAGATAGGGTGTTGCTGATGCCGATGGCGGGTTTCCATTTGCCAGCCGCGCACGCAAGCAGCGCACCGACCAGTAACTCCCAGAGACGGCTGAGCGGCGAGTAAAAATCGGCCGTGGGGTTGTGGGTTGCCTGGTGGATATTCAGGGCAAATGACAGGGTGGCGAGGGCGGCAATGGCCAAGCCCGGGTTGGCGCGGGTTCGCCAGAGCAACAGCAGAATCAATGGCCATGCCAGATAGAACTGCTCTTCAATGCCGAGGCTCCATAAGTGCAGGAGTGGTTTGGCTTCTGCCGCGACATCGAAGTAACTTGTCTCGCTCCAGAACATCAGGTTCGAGATAAAGGCAGCGCCTGCCAGCGTATGCTTTCCCAGCAAGGTGTATTCGTCTGCGAGCAGTGCCAGCCAGCCGAACGCCAGGCAGAACATCAGTACGGCAATGAGTGCGGGGAATATTCGTATTATTCGCCTGGCATAGAAGTGTCCGAGGCTAAAGGTGTCGCTCTGCAGGTTCTTGAAAAGGATGGATGAAATCAGGAAGCCGGAAATAACAAAGAAAATATCGACGCCAATAAATCCGCCGCCAAGCAGGGTGGGGAAGGCATGGGTAATCACGACGGCGATGACGGCGATGGCGCGAAGGCCATCGATGTCCTGGCGATACGCAATCTGCGAATGACTGGCTGCTTTCCCCAGCGGCTGCTCAAGTTTGAGTGATGTCATCGGTACTGGTCGCTCCGGCGCATCGCCTGTTTATAAAGCGCCGTAGCGTAACCGTTAACCGGTTGGCGCAATAGCTGGATTGCCGGTCTGTGGAGGGGTTGTGATAATCCAGGCCGACGCTGCCCCGCAAGGCCCGACGAACCTGGATCTGGAGGTGTTCAGTGGGTTGCCCGATACGGGCGGGGGCTTATGCGCGCTGCCACCGTGACGTATTCCTGCGCGCCTTCTATATAATAGAAAGACGATTGAGTGACCGCCTGTCCGGGGCGCCTGGCTCAAGGGTGGCTCATGTCCGATGATGGCCGGCTGTTTTTACCCGTTTTCAGTAGGGTGACTTCTTGAGTCCGACCCACTAGAATGCTTGCCCTTGCTTCTGAGGTCGGAAACGGCCGGCTAATGTCTGTGCAACGAGGAATATCCATGCAAGTTTCTGTTGAAAATACATCGGCTCTTGAGCGCCGCATGAGCATCACCGTGCCAGCTGAGCGCATCGAGACCCAGGTCAACAAGCGTCTGCAGCAGACTGCCCAAAAGGCCAAGATTGCAGGCTTCCGCCCTGGCAAGGTGCCAATGAGCGTGATTCGCCAGCGTTACGAGGCGGATGCCCGTCAGGAAGCGGTGGGCGATGTGATCCAGTCCTCCTTCTATGAAGCCGTGGTTGAGCAGAAGCTGAACCCGGCCGGTCAGCCTTCTGTCGAGCCGAAAGTGCTGGAGAAGGGCAAGGACCTGGAATACGTTGCGACGTTCGAAGTGTTCCCTGAGTTCACTGTTGCCGGTTTCGACTCCATTGCTGTCGAGCGCCTGAGCGCTGACGTGGCGGACTCGGATCTGGACAACATGCTGGAAATCCTGCGCAAGCAGAACACCCGTTTCGAAGTGGCCGATCGTGCTGCCCAGAACGAAGACCAGCTGAATATCGATTTCGTCGGCAAGGTCGACGGTGAAGCCTTCGCTGGCGGTTCCGCCAAGGGCACCCAGCTGGTGCTGGGCTCCAACCGCATGATCCCGGGCTTCGAAGATGGTCTGGTAGGCGCTAAAGCCGGTGAAGAACGCGTTCTGAACCTGACTTTCCCAGCTGACTACCAGAACCTGGACCTGGCTGGCAAAGCCGCTGAGTTCACCGTTACCGTCAACAGCGTGTCCGCACCGACCCTGCCTGAGCTGAACGAAGTCTTCTTCGCCCAGTTCGGTATCAAGGAAAGCGGTCTGGATGGTTTCCGCACCGAAGTTCGCAAGAACATGGAGCGTGAACTGCGTCAGGCGATCAAATCCAAGGTCAAGAACCAGGTCATGGACGGTCTGCTGGCCGCCAACCCGATCGAAGTGCCGAAGGCCCTGCTGTCCAACGAAGTGGATCGTCTGCGGGTGCAAGCCGTTCAACAGTTCGGCGGCAACATCAAGCCTGACCAACTGCCGGCCGAGCTGTTCGAAGAACAAGCCAAGCGCCGTGTCGTGCTGGGTCTGATCGTGGCTGAAGTGGTCAAGCAGTTCGAGCTCAAGCCTGATGAAACCCGCGTACGTGAGCTGATCCAGGAAATGGCTTCGGCCTACCAGGAGCCAGAGCAGGTTGTGTCGTGGTACTACAAGAACGACCAGCAACTGAACGAAGTCCGTTCGGTTGTGCTGGAAGAACAAGTTGTGGATACTGTTCTGCAGAAGGCGAATGTGACCGATAAATCGGTCTCCTACGAAGAAGCAGTCAAGCCGGTGGAAGCTCCACAAGCCGACTGATTTTCTGACTCGTTGGAAAATACACACCATAAGCCAGCCTCGCGCTGGCTTATGCGTATTCAAGACATGACTATTTGGGAGTGACTGCAGAGCATGTTCCGTAATTCCTATATTCAGCAGAACTCTGATATCCAGGCCGCAGGCGGCTTGGTCCCGATGGTTGTCGAGCAGTCCGCTCGTGGCGAACGCGCCTATGACATCTACTCGCGCCTTCTCAAGGAGCGGGTGATTTTTCTGGTGGGCCCGGTAGAGGACTACATGGCCAACCTGATCTGTGCGCAGCTGCTGTTCCTTGAAGCGGAAAACCCGGACAAGGACATCCATCTCTACATCAACTCCCCGGGCGGTTCGGTGACGGCGGGCATGTCGATTTACGACACCATGCAGTTCATCAAGCCAAACGTGTCGACCACCTGTATTGGTCAGGCGTGCAGCATGGGCGCGTTCCTGCTGACCGCCGGTGCCCAGGGCAAGCGTTTCTGCCTGCCGAACTCGCGTGTGATGATTCACCAGCCACTGGGTGGTTTCCAGGGCCAGGCGTCGGATATCGAAATCCATGCCAAGGAAATCCTCTTCATTCGTGAGCGTCTCAACACGCTGATGGCCAAGCACAGTGGGCGCACCCTTGAAGAAATCGAGCGCGATACCAACCGTGATAATTTCATGAGTGCAGACGCCGCGCGTGACTACGGGTTGATCGACGAAGTGATCGACAAGCGCCCCGCTTAACATTAAGCAGCTCAAAATAAGGTGGGTCGGCTGCTCCGATCACCAGCGGGCTTGAAAAAGCCCGCAATAGCCTTCATCTTGTGTTGCAAGCCTATCGGATTTGGATCGAACGAATGACTGACACCCGCAACGGCGAGGACAACGGCAAGCTGCTTTATTGCTCCTTCTGTGGCAAAAGCCAGCATGAAGTACGCAAATTGATTGCCGGCCCCTCGGTCTTTATCTGCGACGAGTGCGTCGACCTGTGCAACGACATCATCCGTGAGGAGGTGCAGGAAGCACAGGCCGAAAGCAGCGCGCATAAATTGCCTTCGCCTAAAGAAATCAGCGGCATCCTTGATCAGTATGTGATTGGTCAGGAACGTGCGAAAAAGGTTCTGGCGGTAGCGGTCTACAACCACTACAAGCGTCTGAACCAACGTGACAAGAAAAGTGACGACGTCGAGCTCGGCAAAAGCAACATCCTGCTGATCGGCCCGACCGGTTCGGGCAAGACCTTGCTGGCTGAAACACTGGCCCGTCTGCTGAATGTGCCGTTCACCATCGCCGATGCAACCACCCTCACCGAGGCGGGTTATGTAGGTGAGGACGTGGAAAACATTATTCAGAAGCTGTTGCAGAAGTGCGATTACGATGTGGAAAAGGCTCAGATGGGCATTGTCTACATCGACGAAATCGACAAGATTTCCCGCAAGTCCGATAACCCTTCGATTACCCGGGACGTTTCCGGTGAAGGCGTGCAACAGGCCTTGCTGAAGTTGATCGAAGGCACGGTGGCCTCCGTTCCGCCCCAGGGCGGTCGCAAGCACCCGCAGCAGGAATTCCTGCAGGTAGACACCCGCAATATCCTGTTTATCTGTGGTGGTGCGTTCTCCGGTTTGGAAAAGGTTATTCAGAGCCGTTCCACCCGTGGCGGCATCGGTTTCAGCGCTGAAGTGCGTAGCAAGGAAGAAGGTAAGAAGGTCGGTGAGTCCCTGCGTGAAGTCGAGCCTGACGATCTGGTCAAGTTCGGTCTGATCCCGGAATTCGTCGGTCGCCTGCCGGTCCTGGCGACGCTGGACGAGCTGGATGAGGCTGCGTTGATGCAGATTCTCACCGAGCCGAAGAACGCCTTGACCAAGCAGTATGCCAAACTGTTCGAAATGGAAGGGGTTGACCTGGAGTTCCGTGCCGATGCACTGAAATCCGTCGCCAAGCGTGCTCTGGAGCGTAAAACCGGTGCTCGCGGCCTTCGTTCGATCCTCGAAGGCGTCCTACTCGACACCATGTATGAAATCCCCTCGCAGTCCGAGGTGAGCAAAGTGGTGATCGATGAAAGCGTGATCGAGGGTAAATCCAAGCCGCTGTACATCTACGAGAACAGCGAGCCGCAGGCCAAGGCCGCGCCTGACGCCTGAGTGCGGCAGACTGTGACCTGACAAGGGGCCTTCGGGCCCCTTTTCTTTTGGCGCTTGTTTTTTTCCGAACAAGCCCCCATCTTGGTTTCAAGCTTATCCACCTGTTTCCGGCCGTACGGCCGCCGTAGAGGCGAAATCATGAAGACAACCATAGAATTGCCTCTCCTGCCATTGCGTGATGTCGTGGTGTATCCGCACATGGTTATCCCGCTGTTTGTGGGGCGCGAGAAATCTATCGAAGCCCTCGAGGCCGCGATGACGGGCGACAAGCAGATCCTGCTGTTGGCCCAACGTAATCCTGCCGATGATGACCCGGGCGAAGATGCGCTGTATCGCGTAGGTACAGTCGCTACCGTATTGCAATTGCTGAAGTTGCCTGACGGCACCGTCAAGGTGCTGGTCGAGGGTGAGCAGCGCGGCACCGTCGAACGTTTCAGCGAGGTCGACGGTTACTGCCGCGCCGAAGTGGCGCTGATCGAAGAGGCCGATGCACCGGACCGTGAGTCCGAAGTTTTTGTCCGTAGCCTGCTGGCACAGTTCGAGCAATACGTGCAGTTGGGCAAGAAAGTCCCGGCTGAAGTGCTGTCGTCGTTGAACAGCATCGATGAGCCGAGCCGCCTGGTCGACACCATGGCCGCGCATATGGCCCTGAAGATCGAGCAGAAGCAGGAAATTCTCGAAATTGTCGACCTGTCGACTCGTGTCGAACATGTGCTGGCCTTGCTCGACGCTGAAATCGACCTGTTGCAGGTCGAGAAACGCATTCGGGGTCGCGTCAAGAAGCAGATGGAGCGCAGCCAGCGCGAGTACTACCTGAATGAGCAAATGAAAGCCATTCAGAAGGAATTGGGCGACAGCGATGAAGGCCATAACGAAGTCGAGGAGCTGAAAAAGCGCATCGACGCCGCTGGTCTGCCGAAAGATGCCCTGACCAAGGCGCTGGCCGAGCTGAACAAGCTCAAGCAGATGTCGCCGATGTCCGCCGAGGCGACCGTGGTGCGCTCCTATCTCGACTGGCTGGTGCAGGTGCCGTGGAAGGCCCAGAGCAAAGTGCGCCTGGACCTGGCGCGGGCCGAAGACATTCTCGATGCGGACCATTATGGTCTGGACGAAGTCAAGGAACGGATCCTCGAATACCTCGCCGTACAGAAGCGCGTGAAGAAAATTCGCGGCCCTGTACTGTGCCTGGTCGGACCTCCTGGCGTGGGTAAAACCTCCCTGGCTGAGTCGATTGCTCACGCGACAAACCGAAAATTCGTACGCATGGCCCTCGGTGGCGTGCGTGACGAAGCGGAAATTCGTGGTCATCGGCGGACTTACATCGGTTCGATGCCAGGAAGATTGATACAAAAGATGACAAAGGTTGGCGTGCGCAACCCGCTGTTCCTGCTTGATGAAATCGACAAGATGGGCAGCGACATGCGTGGCGATCCGGCTTCGGCGTTGCTGGAGGTGCTGGACCCGGAACAGAACCACAATTTCAACGACCACTACCTGGAAGTTGACTACGACCTGTCCGATGTCATGTTCCTCTGTACCTCCAACTCGATGAACATCCCGCCAGCGCTGCTGGACCGGATGGAAGTGATCCGCCTGCCGGGTTACACCGAGGACGAGAAGATCAACATCGCCACCAAGTACCTGTCGCCCAAGCAGATCCAGGCCAATGGCCTGAAAAAGGGCGAACTGGAATTCGAGGTCGAAGCGATTCGCGATATCATCCGCTACTACACCCGCGAAGCCGGTGTGCGTGGGTTGGAGCGGCAAATCGCCAAGGTCTGCCGCAAGGCGGTGAAAGAACATGCGATGGAAAAACGCTTCTCGGTCAGGGTCACGGCCGAGCTGCTGGAGCATTTCCTCGGGGTGCGCAAATTCCGTTACGGCCTGGCCGAGCAACAGGATCAGATCGGTCAGGTCACGGGCCTGGCCTGGACCCAGGTCGGTGGCGAGTTGTTGACCATCGAAGCCGCCGTGGTGCCGGGCAAGGGGCAGTTGATCAAGACCGGTTCCCTGGGCGATGTCATGGTTGAGTCCATCACCGCCGCACTGACCGTGGTGCGCAGCCGCGCCAAGAGCCTGGGCATCCCCCTGGACTTCCATGAGAAGCGCGACACCCATATCCATATGCCGGAAGGGGCGACGCCGAAAGACGGCCCTAGCGCTGGCGTAGGAATGTGTACAGCCTTGGTGTCAGCCTTGACTGGTATTCCTGTGCGTGCCGACGTGGCCATGACCGGTGAAATTACCTTGCGTGGTCAGGTGCTGGCCATTGGCGGTTTGAAGGAAAAATTGCTGGCGGCACATCGCGGTGGGATCAAGACCGTCATCATTCCTGAAGAGAATGTGCGCGATCTGAAGGAAATTCCTGACAATATCAAGCAAGATCTTCAGATTAAACCGGTTAAATGGATTGACGAGGTCCTGCAAATTGCGCTGCAATACGCGCCGGAGCCCTTGCCAGATGTGGTTCCGGAGATCGTCGCGAAAGATGAGAAGCGCGACTCCGATTCTAAGGAAAGAATCAGCACGCATTAAGTTCGGATCAAGCCTGGGTGGCTTCCTTGACAGCTTTTTAGAGCCCTTGTTATAAAGCGGCTCTTAAGTGTCTGTAGGCCATTCAGCACAGGTTTAGCTTTCACCCAAAAACTTAGAAATATACTCAATAGATATAAGGGGACTTAGAGTGAACAAGTCGGAACTGATTGATGCTATCGCTGCATCCGCTGATATCCCGAAAGCTGCTGCTGGCCGTGCGCTGGATGCAGTCATCGAATCCGTCACTGGCGCTCTGAAGGCTGGCGACTCCGTTGTACTGGTAGGTTTCGGCACCTTCTCCGTGACCGATCGTCCTGCTCGCATCGGTCGCAACCCTCAGACCGGTAAGACGCTGGAAATCGCTGCAGCCAAAAAGCCAGGTTTCAAAGCCGGCAAAGCACTGAAAGAAGCTGTCAACTGACATTCGTTCAAGCCTTTGCCTATCCGGGTCGGGTTCTTGCCTGATCTGGCCGCGGAGCGGTGAAGCGGTCGGCCACGGTCCTTTCAGGGCCAGCCTGACACGCCGAGGGACGCGTATTCGAGCCCTCATCCGCTCTGCCAGTTACGAGAAGGCGCATCCTCGGATGCGCCTTTCTTCTATCCGGATTCTACCCACGCTCCACGGTTGCCCACATTGAAGTTCAACCGTTTCTGGGGGACGCATGCTGCAAAATATCAGGGACAATTCACAAGGCTGGATTGCCAAGACCATCATCGGGGTCATCGTCGCATTGATGGCGCTGACCGGTTTCGATGCCATTTTCAGGGCCACCTCCACCAGCCAGGACGCGGCCAAGGTCAACGGTGACGAGATCACCCAGACCGAGCTGAGCCAGGCGGTCGACATGCAACGTCGCCAACTCATGCAGCAGCTGGGCAAGGATTTCGATGCCTCGTTGTTGGATGAGAAAATGCTCCGCGAATCCGCCCTCAAGGGGCTGATCGACCGCAAGCTGCTGCTTCAGGGGGCCGAGAAGTCGAAGTTCGCTTTCTCCGAGGGCGCTCTGGACCAGGTCATCCTGCAAACGCCTGAATTCCAGGTCGACGGCAAGTTCAGTTCCGATCGTTTCGACCAGGTGATTCGTCAGCTGGGTTACGGTCGCCTGCAATTCCGCCAGATGCTGGCCCAGGAAATGCTGATCGGCCAGATCCGTGCCGGTCTGGCGGGCAGCGGTTTCGTCACCGATGCCCAGGTGTTGGCGTTTGCCCGTCTGGAAAAGCAGACCCGTGATTTCGCCTCGCTGAACGTCCCGGTCGACCTGTCGGCGGTCAAGCTGACCGATGACGAGGTCAAGGCCTACTACGACAAGCATGCCAAGGAGTTCATGACGCCGGACCAGGTGGTCGTCGATTACCTGGAGCTGAAGAAGTCCTCGTTCTTCGACCAGGTCAGCGTCAAGGACGAAGACCTGCAGGCGCTGTATCAGAAGGAAACCGCGAACCTCGCCGAGCAGCGTCGGGGCGCGCACATTCTGATCGAAGTGAATGACAAGGTGAACGACGCCCAGGCCAAGGCGAAGATCGAAGAGATCCAGCAGCGCCTGGCCAAGGGCGAGCATTTCGATGCCCTGGCCAAGGAGTTCTCCCAGGACCCGGGTTCGGCCAGCCATGGCGGAGACCTTGGTTTCGCCGGCCCGGGCGTCTATGACCCGGCCTTTGAAAAGGCGCTGTATGCCTTGACCAAGGACCAGGTGTCGGGACCGGTGCGCAGTGAGTTCGGTTATCACCTGATCAAGTTGCTGGGCGTCGAGGCACCGCAGGTGCCGACCTTCGCGAGCCTGAAGGACAAACTGACCCGTGAGCTGAAAACCCAGCAAGTGGAGCAGCGTTTCGTCGAAGCGACCAAGCAGCTCGAAGATGCCTCGTTCGAAGCCTCCGACCTGGCCCAACCGGCCCAGGACCTGAACCTGAAGGTGCACACTTCCGCGCCGTTCGGCCGTGAAGGTGGTGAGGGTGTGGCAGCCAACCGTGCCGTGGTTACGGCGGCGTTCAGTCCGGAAGTGCTGAATGAGGGTGCCAACAGCACCGCCATCGAGCTGGACCCGGAGACCATCGTCGTGTTGCGTGCCAAGGAACACCGCAAGCCTGAGCAACTGCCACTGGCCAGCGTGGATGCCGCGATTCGCAAGCAATTGACCAAGGAGCACGCCACGGCGGCGGCCAAGGTCAAGGCTGACGAATTGATCGCCAGCCTGCGTGACGGCAAGGCGCTGCCGGCCGGCCAGGCCTGGAAAACCCAGGAAGCCGTTACCCGTGGCCAGGAAGGGGTCGATCCGGCGGTGCTGCAAGCGCTGTTCCGTATGCCCAAGCCTGAAGGCAAGGACAAGCCAACCTTCAGCACCGTGACCCTGGCCGATGGTAGCCTGGTGCTCGTGCGCTTGAATGGCGTGAACGAAGGCGCGGCGCCAAGCGAAGAAGAGAAGGCGTCCTACCGTCGCTTCCTCGCCTCCCGTGCCGGCCAGCAGGACTTCGCGGCGTACCGCAAGCAGCTGGAAGGCCAGGCGGACATCAAGCGCTTCTGAGGCGATTGATTCAGCTAACGCCCGTTGTATAAAAAAGACCGCTCATCGAGCGGTCTTTTTTTATCCCCAATCAGCAGGATTGTGCCTACAGCGGACTCGTCCCAGGCACCAGGAATGCCGCCTCCAGCAACTGTTTTGTATAAGGATGTTGCGGCGCGGCAAAGATGTCCTTCGCGTCGCCTTGTTCGACGGCCTTGCCATGCTTGACCACCATCAGTTGGTGACTCAGCGCCTTGACCACCGCCAGGTCATGGCTGATGAACAGGTAGGTCAGGTTGTACTTGATCTGCAACGAACGCAGCAGTTCGACAACCTGGCGCTGCACCGTGCGGTCGAGGGCCGAGGTCGGCTCATCCAGCAGGATCAGCGCCGGCTTGAGCACCAGCGCCCGGGCAATGGCAATACGCTGGCGTTGCCCGCCGGAGAACTCGTGGGGGTAGCGGTTGCGGGTCTCCGGGTCCAGGCCCACCTCTTTCAAGGCGGCAATGATCGCCGCTTCCTGTTCCTGCTCGTTGCCGATCTTATGGATGCGCAAGCCTTCACCGACAATCTGGCTGACGCACATGCGCGGGCTGAGGCTGCCGAACGGATCCTGGAACACCACCTGCATTTCCCGGCGCAACGGCCGCACCTGTTTCTGCGACAGGCAACTCAAGGATTGGCCTTCGAAACGGATATCGCCCTGGCTGCCGATCAATCGCAGGATCGCCAGGCCGAGGGTGGATTTGCCCGAGCCGCTTTCGCCGACAATACCCAGGGTCTGGCCCCGGGGCAGGCTGAAGTGAATGCCATCCACGGCCTTCACATGGTCCACGGTGCCGCGCAGCAGGCCTTTCTTGATGGGGAGCCAGACCTTGAGGTTGTCCACCTCCAGCAGCGGCTCACCGACCTGGGTCAGGGCCGGCTCGCCACGTGGTTCGGCGCTGAGCAGCTCACAGGTGTAGGGATGTTGCGGGGCCTGGAACAAGGCTTCGCAGTCGGCCTGCTCGACGATCCGACCGCGCTGCATGACGCATACACGGTGGGCGATCCGACGCACCAGGTTGAGGTCATGGCTGATCAGCAGCAGGGCCATGCCCAGGCGCGCTTGCAACTCCTTGAGCAATTCGAGGATTTTCAGTTGCACCGTCACGTCGAGGGCGGTGGTCGGTTCGTCGGCGATCAGCAGTTCCGGTTCGTTGGCCAGGGCCATGGCGATCATCACACGCTGGCGCTGGCCGCCTGAGAGCTCGTGTGGGAGGGCTTTGAGGCGCTTGTGTGGCTCAGGGATGCCGACCAGCTCCAGCAGCTCCAGGGTGCGTTGGGTGGCCACCTTGCCGGTCAGGCCCTTGTGGATGCCGAGCACTTCGTTGATCTGCTTCTCGATGGAGTGCAGCGGGTTCAGCGAGGTCATCGGCTCCTGGAAGATCATTGCGATGCGGTTGCCACGGATATGGCGGATGGTCTTCTCTTTCAGGGTCAGCAGGTCCCGCCCGGAATACTGGATCGTACCGCTGGGGTGATGGGCCAGGGGGTAGGGCAGCAGGCGCAGGATCGAATGCGCGGTGACCGACTTGCCCGAGCCGCTTTCGCCGACCAGGGCCAGGGTTTCGCCGCGACGGATATCGAAGCTGATGTTTTCCACTACCCGCTGGCGCTGCTCGCCAACCACGAACTCCACCGAGAGGTCGCGCACTTCGATCAGATTGTCCTGATTCATCTTACTTCCTCGGGTCGAAGGCATCGCGAGCGGATTCACCGATAAACACCAGCAGGCTGAGCATCAAGGCCAGCACGGCGAACGCGCTCATGCCCAGCCAGGGCGCCTGCAGATTGGATTTGCCCTGGGCCACCAGTTCGCCCAGGGACGGCGAGCCGGCCGGTAGGCCAAAGCCAAGGAAGTCCAGGGCGGTCAGGGTGCCGATGGCGCCGGTGAGGATGAACGGCATGAAGGTCATGGTCGAGACCATGGCGTTGGGCAGGATATGGCGGAACATGATCGCGCCGTTCTGCATGCCCAGGGCCCGGGCCGCGCGGACATATTCCAGGTTGCGTCCACGGAGGAACTCGGCGCGTACCACGTCCACCAGGCTCATCCAGGAAAACAGCAGCATGATCCCCAGCAGCCACCAGAAGTTCGGCTGGACGAAGCTGGCGAGAATGATCAGCAGGTAGAGCACCGGCAGCCCGGACCAGATCTCCAGGAAGCGCTGGCCGGCCAGGTCGACCCAGCCGCCGTAGAAGCCCTGCAAGGCGCCGGCGATAACGCCGATGACTGAGCTGAGCACGGTCAGGGTCAGGGCAAACAGGACCGAGATGCGGAAACCGTAGATCACCCGCGCGAGCACGTCACGGCCCTGGTCGTCGGTGCCCAGCAGGTTGTCCGCTGAGGGCGGGGCCGGCGCCGGGACGCGCAAGTCGTAGTTGATGCTTTGATAGCTGAACGGAATCGGCGCCCACAGGGTCCAGGCATCCTTGGCCTTGAGCAGTTCGCGGATGTACGGGCTCTTGTAGTTGGCTTCCAGTGGAAACTCGCCGCCGAAGGTGGTTTCCGGATAGCGCTTGAGGGCCGGGAAATACCAGCCGCCGTCGTAGTGCACCAGCAGCGGCTTGTCGTTGGCGATCAGCTCGGCGCCGAGGCTCAGGACGAACAGCAGCAGGAACAGCCAGAGCGACCACCAGCCGCGCTTGTTGGCCTTGAAGCGTAGGAAACGTCGGCGATTGAGGGGGGATAACTGCATCTCAATGCTCCCGATGTTCGAAGTCGATCCGCGGATCGACCAGGGTGTAGGTAATGTCGCCGATCAGTTTCACCACCAGCCCCAGCAGGGTGAAGATGAACAGGGTGCCGAAGACGATCGGGTAATCGCGGTTGATCGCCGCTTCGAAGCTCATCAGGCCCAGGCCGTCGAGGGAGAAGATCACTTCCACCAGCAGGGCGCCGGTGAAGAAGATGCCGATGAAGGCCGAGGGAAAGCCGGCGATGACCAGCAGCATGGCGTTGCGGAACACGTGGCCATAGAGCACGCGGCGCTGGGTCAGGCCCTTGGCCTTGGCGGTGACCACGTACTGCTTGTTGATTTCATCGAGGAAGCTGTTCTTGGTCAGCAGGGTCATGGTGGCGAAGTTGCCGATGACCAGGGCGGTGACCGGCAGCGCCAGGTGCCAGAAGTAGTCGAGGACCTTGCCGCCGAGGCTCAACTGCTCGAAGTTGTTCGAGGTCAGGCCGCGCAAGGGGAACCAGTTCAGGTAGCTGCCGCCGGCGAACACCACGATCAGCAGGATCGCGAACAGGAACGCTGGAATCGCGTAGCCGACAATGATCGCCGAACTGGTCCAGACATCGAAATGACTACCGTGGCGGGTGGCCTTGGCGATACCCAGGGGGATGGACACCAGGTACATGATCAGGGTGCTCCAGAGCCCGAGGGAAATCGACACCGGCATCTTCTCCTTGATCAGGTCGACGACCTTGGCATCGCGAAAGAAGCTGTTGCCGAAGTCCAGGGTCGCGTAGTTCTTGATCATGATCCACAAGCGTTCCGGTGCCGACTTGTCGAAGCCGTACATGTGCTCGATTTCCTTGATCAGGGCCGGGTCCAGGCCCTGGGCGCCGCGATAGCTGGAGCCGGCCACCGAAACCTCCGAGCCGCCGCCGGCGATCCGACTGGTGGCGCCTTCGAACCCCTCGATCTTGGCGATCATCTGTTCCACCGGGCCGCCGGGGGCAGCCTGGATGATCACGAAGTTGATCAGCAGGATGCCGAACAGGGTCGGGATGATCAGTAGCAGTCGGCGAAAAATATAGGCCAGCATCTTATTGCTCCGCGCTCGTGCTGTCGGTTTGCGCCGATACCGCCGGCTTGGCGTCCGGCTTGATCCACCAGGTGTAGACACCGACATCGTAGGCCGGTGAAACCCGCGGGTGGCCGATATGGTCCCAGTAGGCCACGCGCCAGGTCTTGATGTGCCAGTTGGGAATCACGTAGTAGCCCCATTGCAGCACCCGATCCAGGGCGCGCGCGTGTTCCACCAGGTTCTGCCGGGAGTCGGAGTCGATCAGCGCTTCCACCAGCTCATCCACCGCCGGGTCCTTGAGGCCCATGAGGTTGCGGCTGCCGGGTTTGTCGGCACTGGACGACTTCCAGAATTCCCGCTGCTCGTTACCCGGCGAGCTGGACTGCGGGAAGCTGCCGACGACCATGTCAAAGTCTCGCGAGCGCAGGCGGTTGATGTACTGGGAGACATCGACCCGGCGAATCACCAGGTCGATGCCGAGGTCCGCGAGGTTGCGCTTGAACGGCAGCAGCACCCGTTCGAAATCGCTTTGGGCCAGCAGGAACTCGATACTCACCGGTTTGCCCTGGGCGTCGACCATCTTGTCATCGACGATACGCCAGCCGGCCTCTTGCAGGAGTTGGTAGGCGCGGCGTTGTTGCGGGCGAATCATGCCGCTGGCGTCGCACACCGAGGGTTCGAAGGCCTGGTTGAAGACCTGCTCGGGAATCCTGCCGCGCAGTGGCTCGAGGATCGCCAGCTGGGCGGCATCCGGCAGGCCGGTGGCGGCCATTTCCGAGTTTTCGAAATAGCTGCGGGTACGCTGATAGGCGCCGTTGAACAACTGCTTGTTGGTCCATTCGAAATCGAACAGCAGGCTCAGCGCCTCGCGCACGCGGATATCCTGGAACATGGGTTTGCGCAGGTTGTAGATAAAGCCCTGCATGCCGGTCGGATTGCGATTGGGGATCTGCTCCTTGATCAGTCGGCCCTGGGCGACGGCCGGGGTGTTGTAGGCGTTGGCCCAGTTCTTCGCGCTATTCTCCAACCAGTAGTCGAACTGCCCGGCCTTGAGGGCTTCCAGGGCCACGGTGCCGTCACGGTAGTAGTCCATGACCATGGCATCGAAGTTGTAGAAGCCACGGTTGATCGGCAGGTCTTTGGCCCAGTAGTCCTTGACCCGCTCGTAACGTACCGAGCGGCCGGCCTTGACCTCGGCCAACTGGTACGGCCCGCTGCCGAGAGGGAATTCCAGGTTGCCCTTGTTGAAGTCGCGATTGGCCCACCAGTGCTTGGGCAGCACCGGCAACTGGCCGAGAATCAGCGGCAGTTCACGGTTGGTGGTGCGCTTGAACTTGAACAGTACTCGCAACGGATCTTCGGCGACGGCTTCGTCGACGTCGGCGTAGTAGGTCCGGTACAGCGGTGCGCCGTCCTTCATCAGGGTCTGGAAGCTGAACACCACGTCTTCGGCGCGCATGGGCTGGCCATCGTGGAAGCGTGCCGCGGGGCGCAGGTAAAAGCGCACCCAGCTGTTATCCGGGGCTCTTTCGATTTTTTCCGCCACCAGGCCGTATTCGCTGAAGGGTTCGTCCAGGCCATGGCGCATCAGCGTGTCGTAGATCAGGTCGAGACCGTCGGCCGGCACGCCCTTGGTGATAAAGGGGTTGAGGCTGTCGAAACCGCCCATGGCCGACTGGCGGAAAGTGCCACCCTTGGGCGCGTCGGGGTTGACGAAGTCGACGTGCTGGAAATCGGCTGGGTATTTCGGCGGTTCGTTATAGAGCGTCAGGGCATGTTGTGGGGCGGCGACCGTGAGGCCGGCCAGGGCGCTGAACAGCAGGCCGCTGACGGGCAGGAACAGGACACGCGAAAACATCATTGGGCTTTCTCCGAAGCTTTCATCCACCAGGCGCTCAGGCCCAGGGTGTACGGCGGCGTAGTGACAAAGGCGAACCGGTTGCGGTAGGCCAGGCGATGATAGGCAAGGTACCAGTTGGGAATCATGATGTGCTGCCACAGCAGGACCCGGTCGAGGGCGCGACCGGCAGCCAGTTGCTCGTCCCGGGTGCGGGCCGCCAGCAAGGCTTCGAGCAGGTGGTCGACCACCGGGCTGGCGACTCCCGTGTAATTCTTGCTGCCCTTGACGCCGGCCTGGCTGGAATGAAAGTACTGCCACTGCTCGAGTCCCGGGCTGAGGGTCTGGTCCAGGGTCATCAGGATCATGTCGAAATCGAACTGGTCGAGACGTTGTTTGTACTGGGCACGATCCACTGTTCGCAAGCGGGCGTCTACACCTATGCTCGCGAGGTTTTCGACGTAGGGCTGGAGGATCCGTTCCAGGCTCGGATTGACCAGCAGTATTTCAAAGCGCAGCGGTCGGCCGTTCTTGTTCAGCAGGCGCTGGCCATCGAGTTTCCAGCCGGCTTCGCCGAGCAGGGCGAGGGCGCGGCGCAGGGTCTCGCGGGGAATGCCGCGGCCATCGGTGCGCGGCAGGCTGAACGGCTCGCTGAACAGCCGGGCGGGCAGTTGTTCGCGGTAGGGCGCGAGCAGTAACCATTCCTGGCCGGCCGGAACCCCCGTGGCGGCAAACGCGCTGTTGGGATAGAAACTCATGGCCCGCTGGTAGGCCCCGCCGAACAGGGTGCGGTTGGTCCATTCGAAGTCGAACATCAAGCCCATGGCTTCGCGCACTCCGTCTTGGGCAAAGCTGGCGCGGCGGCTGTTCATGAACAGGCCCTGGGTCTGGGTCGGGATCTGGTGGGCGATCTGGGCCTTGATCACCTCACCCCGATCAACGGCGGGGAAACTGTAGCCATTGGCCCAGTTCTTGGCCTGGTGTTCGATATAGATATCGAACTCACCGGCCTTGAACGCTTCAAAAGCAACGTCGCTGTCGCGATAGAACTCCACTTCGACGCGGTCGAAATTGTATTTGCCGCGATTGACCGGCAGGTTTTCGCCCCACCAGTTCCTGACCCGCTCAAAGACCAACTGACGGCCCGGTTGCACCTTGCTGATGCGATAGGGGCCACTGCCCAGCGGCGGGTCGAAGGTGGTGGCGGTGAAGTCGCGACCTTGCCAATAGTGTTGCGCCAGCACCGGCAGTTCACCCAGGCGCAGGATCAGCAGCGGATTGCCCGAGCGCTTGAAGACGAAGCGGATCCGCTGGGGCGTGAGCACATCGACCCGTGAGACTTCCTGCAGACTGGTGCGGTATTGCGGATGACCTTCCTTGAGCAGCAGGCGGTAGGAAAAGGCCACGTCGTAGGCGGTAATCGGTGTGCCGTCGTGGAAGCGCGCCTCGGGCCGCAGGTTGAACACCACCCAGCTGCGGTCTTCGCTGTACTCCAGCGACTGGGCGATCAGGCCGTAGCTGGCGTTTGGTTCATCTCCCGAGGGCGCGTACTGACCGGTGCCAGCCATCAGGGTGGCGTTGAGCTCATTGACACCGTACTGCAGGAAATTGGCCGTGGTGACCGGGCTGGTACCCTTGAAGGTGTAGGGGTTGAGGGTGTCGAAGGTGCCGAACGCCATCACCCGCAAGGTGCCGCCTTTGGGCGCGTCGGGGTTGACCCAGTCGAAGTGGGTGAACCTGGCGGGGTACTTGAGCGTGCCGAACTGCGCATAACCATGGCTTTCGCTGATCGTCGCGCTTGCGGGAGAGCTCAAGGCCAGGCTGAAGAACAGCAGGAGGAGGGGATGCGTCAAGGCAGAGATCCGATCCAGGCGGCTTGGGCTATAGGGCCAGTACCTTAACAGCTTGTATCGGGAGGAAAAAGGCGTTGCTGAGTACGCTCGGCCCCCGGTAGGCGCCGGCTTGCCGGCGATGAGGCCCGCCAGTCTTGTAGTGACTGTCTGGCCGCCGTCGCCAGCAAGCCGGCTCCTACCGGGGACGCGGTGTTTTTGAGGTTGTCGATTATCAGCGTGGTGCGGAAACCGTGATGATCTGCCCGGGCTTGAGGGCCTGGCCGGTGCGCGGGTTGAGACGCTTGAGGTGCTGCATCTCGACGTTGAAGCGCTTGGCGACGATATACAGCGAATCGCCTTTCTGCACCTTGTAGGTGGTGGCGGCCTTCTTGCTTGCCGTGGCCCGGGTATTGTCCTGCATGACCAGGGTCTGGCCGACCTTGAGATGGTGCCCCGAGAGCTTGTTCCAGTGCTGCAGGTCCTTGACGTCGACCCGGTTGGCCTTGGCAATCGAGATCAGGTTGTCGCCAGTCCTGACCTTGTAGCGGCGGGTCAGGCGTGCCGGTGGGTTGCCGGCAAGGGATTCGAACACCGGTTTCTTCGGTCGCAGGCCGATCAGCTCTTCGGGTTTCATCCGCGACAGGCTGGCGGTCAGCAGCTGTGCCTTGGAACTGGGTACCAGCAGGTGCTGCGGGCCGTCCATCGTGGCCTTCTGCTTGAACGCCGGGTTGAGTTGGATCATCTCGTCTTCGTCGATCTCGGCCAGAGCCGCGACCCGACTCAGGTCCATCGGTTGGTTGACTTCGACGGTGGCGAAATAGGGTTCGTTGGCAATCGGGTTCAGGTTCACGCCGTACGCTTCGGGGGCCATGACCACCTGGGACAGGGCCAGCAGCTTGGGCACGTAGTCGCGGGTTTCCTGGGGCAGCGGCAGGTTCCAGTAGTCAGTGGGTAGGCCGAGCTTTTCATTGCGCTCGATGGCCCGGCTGACCGTGCCTTCGCCGGCATTGTAGGCCGCCAGGGCCAGTAGCCAGTCGCCGTTGAACATGTCGTGCAGGCGGGTCAGGTAGCTCATGGCCGCCAAGGTGGACGCGGTGATGTCCTTGCGCCCGTCGTAGAAACGGTCCTGGCGCAGGTTGAAAGAGCGTCCGGTGGACGGAATGAACTGCCACAGGCCGACGGCATCGGCTCGTGAATAGGCCATCGGGTTGTAGGCGCTTTCGATCACCGGCAGCAACGCCAGCTCCAGCGGCATGTTGCGTTCTTCCAGGCGCTCGACGATGTAATGAATGTAGAGGCTGCCGCGCGAGCTGGCGTTCTCCAGGAACGCGGGGTTACTGGCGAACCACAGGCGCTGTTGTTCGATACGCGGGTTCACCCCCAGGCCGTCCTGCAACTGGAAGCCCTGGCGCATGCGCTCCCAGACGTCCTGGGGCGGGGTGGGCTTGGACTTTTCGCTGAGCCAGATCGGTTTCTGCTTGATCCGGGCACTGAGGTTCGGGGTCGGTTCGTTGTTGCTGTCCGAGGGGTGATGAAAGCCTGAGCAGCCCGCCAGGGTGGCGGACACAGCCACGGCGATAGCTTGAGCCAATCGCGTCAATGCGTCTGAATTGATGGGTTTTCGGTTGGATGACGACATTGGCTGGAAGTGAGTTCCGGGCGAAAATGTCGGGCGATTCTAGAAAGCGCTCAGGGTGCGGTCAACCATTCAGATTTTTAACCTTGGCCGCACCACTCTCAGAAGCTGTCTTTCCAACGGCGCAGGGCCGCAAAAACCTCACTCGGCGAGGTGTTATCGAGGCCGTTCCGTTCGTCTGCTTTTTCTTTAACAGATGTTTCACCGACCCGCAGGAACGGGTTGGTCTTCAACTCCAGGGCCAGGCTCGACGGCAAGCTGATGCGTCCCTCGGACCGCCAGTGGCTGACCTGCGCCAGGCGTTCGGCAATGTCCGGGTTACGCGGCTCGACCGCCTGGGCGAAACGCAGGTTGCTCAGGGTGTATTCGTGGGTGCAGTAGACGGAGGTATCGGCCGGCAGTGCGGCCAGTCGGCTCAAGGAGTGGTGCATCTGTTCCGGCGTACCCTCGAACAGGCGGCCGCAACCGGCGGCGAACAGCGTGTCGCCGCAGAACAGCAGCGGGCGCGCGGCATCCCCGTGGTAGAAGGCGATATGTCCCAGGGTATGGCCGGGTACGGCGAACACCTGGAACTCGAGGCCGAGTACCGTGACGCTGTCGTTGTCGTGCAGAGCCAGGTCGCGGGCCGGGATGTTTTCACTGGCCGGACCCAGTACACGGGCACCGCTGGCCTGCTTCAGGCGTTCGACACCGCCGACATGATCGTGGTGGTGATGGGTGACCAGGATGTCCGCGAGCTGCCAGCCCGGATGCTGTTCCAGCCAGGCCAGCACCGGCGCGGCATCGCCCGGGTCGACCACGGCGCAGCGGCGTCGGGTGGTATCCTGTAACAACCAGATGTAGTTGTCGGTGAAGGCGGGCAGCGCGTCGATCTGTATCATGGTGCAATTCCCAAGCGCAAAACAATGGCGCATCTTAGTGCTTGTGAAGCACTTGTGGCGAGTTGGAGAAGGCAATGACCGATAAAGCGTTCGCTCAGGCTGATCCTGACTGGCTGGCTCTGATCAGCGCGGCCCGCGACTGGCTGTCCGGCCCCCTGGGGCAACTGCTGCTCGACGAGGAGCGGCGTATGCTCGAGGACGAGCTGGGACGTTATTTTGGCGGCTACCTGGTGCATTACGGCCCGTCGGCCGAGCCCCCGCCGCTGGCCGAGCAGGTGCGCCGCAACGTGCGCCTTGGCGCGCCGCTGCCGGGGGTGGAAATCGTCTGCGAGGAGCAAGCCTGGCCGCTGAGCGAGCATGCCGCCGACGTGGTGGTGCTGCAGCACGGTCTGGATTTCTGTCTGTCACCCCATGGCCTGCTGCGCGAGGCCGCCGCCGCCGTGCGCCCCGGTGGGCACCTGCTGATCATCGGCATCAATCCCTGGAGCACCTGGGGGCTGCGCCGGGTGTTCGCCCACGACGCGCTGCGCAAGGCCCGTTGCATTTCACCCTCGCGGGTCGCCGACTGGCTCAACCTGCTGGGCTTTGCGCTGGAGAAACGCCGCTTCGGGTGCTATCGTCCGCCGCTGGCGTCGGCGGCCTGGCAAGCGCGGCTGGCGGGCTGGGAGCGGGTCGCCGGCGGATGGCAGCTGGCGGGCGGCGGCTTCTATCTATTGGTCGCGCGCAAGATCGTGGTTGGCCTGCGGCCCGTGCGCCAGGTGCGTCGCGAACCGGTCGGCAAGCTGGTACCGCTGCCGATGGCCAAGGTCAACCGGCGGCAAAGCGAACAGTAACTATTTTCTTCCTTGAGGGTCGAGCGTGCTCGGCCCGGGATGCGTCGGTCAGTTACCGGCGTGCCATGGGGTCATTTTCGATGGAAAGGTTGTAATGAGCGATACTGTTGAACTCTTCACCGACGGTGCCTGCAAGGGCAATCCCGGCCCGGGCGGCTGGGGCGCCTTGCTGGTCTGCAAGGGCGTCGAGAAGGAACTCTGGGGCGGCGCGGCCAACACCACCAACAATCGCATGGAGCTGATGGGGGCGATTCGTGGCCTCGAAGAACTCAAGCGTCCCTGCGAAGTCTTGCTGGTGACCGACTCGCAGTACGTGATGAAAGGCATCACCGAGTGGATGGTCAACTGGAAGAAACGCGGTTGGAAGACCGCGGCCAAGGAACCGGTGAAAAACGCCGACCTGTGGCAACTGCTCGACGAGCAGGTCAGTCGTCACACGGTGAAGTGGAAGTGGGTGCGCGGGCATATCGGCCATCACGGCAACGAGCGGGCCGACCAACTGGCCAACCGTGGCGTGGACGAAGTGCGGGGGATCAAGCATGCGTAGTGTGGTACTCGATACCGAAACCACCGGCATGCCGGTCACCGACGGCCACCGGATCATCGAGATCGGTTGCGTCGAGCTGATGGGGCGCCGCCTTACCGGTCGACATTTCCACGTTTACCTGCAGCCGGACCGTGAAAGTGATGAAGGCGCCATCGGCGTACACGGCATCACCAACGAATTCCTGGTGGGCAAGCCGCGTTTCGCCGAGGTCGCCGATGAGTTCTTCGAATTCATCAAGGGCGCCCAGCTGATCATCCACAACGCGGCGTTCGACGTGGGCTTCATCAACAACGAATTCGCCTTGATGGGCCAGCAGGACCGAGCCGACATCACCCGCCACTGCAGCATCCTCGACACCCTGATGATGGCCCGGGAACGGCATCCGGGGCAGCGCAACAGCCTCGATGCCCTGTGCAAGCGCTATGGCGTCGACAACTCCGGCCGCGAACTGCACGGCGCCTTGCTCGACTCGGAGATTCTCGCCGACGTCTACCTGACCATGACCGGTGGTCAGACCAGCCTGTCCCTGGCCGGCAACGCCACCGATGGCAACGGTTCCGGTGAAGGTTCGGGCAACCAGGCCAGCGAAATCCGCCGCCTGCCGGCCGATCGCCAGCCAGCGCGGATCATTCGCGCCAGTGACAGCGACCTGGCCGAACACCTCGCGCGCCTTGAGGCCATCGCCAAATCCGCCGGTGCGCCGGCGCTCTGGACCCAACTGGCCGAGGCCGACGCGCAGCGCCACTGAGGCCTGCGGATGATCTTTTGTGCAGCGGCGATTGTCCTTCTAAGCTGAAGGAGCCGGTGCAGCGAGCTTCACCTTCCGGGGACCGGATGTCCCCGGACAGGAAGTCGAGGTTTCCCTTCCTGATCGTGCACCGTGACATCAAGGCTTGAGGATGGTTGGCCCAATGCATTTAGTCACGAACCAGAAGTATCCCGAAGTATCGGTCCGTGTAGCTGACGCTGGTTTCTCCGAGTACATCTGGGGCAGCGATTTCAGCTTTCAGGTCAAGGCCCATGGCCTGGCCGAAATCGGCAAGCGGGTCGATCAATGGCCGCTGGTCCCGGTGGCGCCCTATCGCAAGTGCTATGGCATCGACCCCGAGGAGTTCGCCAGTTATCGAGCGGCGGTGGACAGCGAAATCTTCATGGCCTATCTGGACGGCCGCGCGGTGGGCCATGTGGTGGTCAGTACCAACTGGAACGGTTTTGCCCATGTCGACGAACTGGCGGTCGATGCCTCGGCACGACGCCATGGGGTGGCCCGGGCGCTGCTGGATGTGGTGCGTTTCTGGAGCCACAAGAAGAACCTGCCGGGGATCATGCTGGAAACCCAGAACAACAACCTGGGCGCCTGTCGCCTGTACGAACGTTGCGGCTATGTGCTGGGCGGGATCGATCATTTGCGTTATCGCGGAATCGATGCGCAGACCGCGGAGGTGGCGGTCTTCTGGTATCTGTTGTTTGCCGGGCAACCGTGAGCGGCGGCCGGCTCTAGAGCAGCATCGCCGTGGCTTTTTCGCCGATGATTTCCAGCAGGGCCTTCAAGGCGGCGCTCGGCTCGCGGTCTTTCAAGGTCAGGGCATAGAGCGTGACGCCGATGGCCGGTGACAACGGGCAGACATCCAGCCCGCCGGCCCTGGCCCCGACGGCCGTGAACGGATCGACAATCGCCAGACCCTCACCGGCTTCGACCATGCTGCGCATCATCTGGTAGGTCTGCACCCGGGTCTGTACCTGCGGCGCCGGCCGCAAGGCTTGCAGCTTGCCGTCGAGCATAAGGCTCAGGGTGTCCTGTTCCTCCAGGCCGACCATGGATTGCCCAGCCAATTCCTGCAGGGCGATGTACTTCTGCTTGGGTTGCAGCCAGCCATGGGGCGCCAGCAATTGCAGTTTGCCTTCGGCCAGGGGCTGGGCTTGGATCTGTGGATGGTCGGGGTTGTGCAGGCTCAGGCCCAGCTCAACTTCCCGAAGCAACAGGCCGCGGACGATCTCGCGGGTGTGCTGGCTGGCGAGGGTGCAGGGGGTTTCGCGAAAGCGTCGGCGCAAGGCCGCCAGGCTCTGGGGCAGCAGTTGCTGGGCCAGGGTCGGTGTGCAGACCACTCGCAATGCGGGGTCCTGATGCTGGCGCAGGCTGCCGGCCAGGCGCCGCAGCGGTTCTATATCCGCATACAGGCGGTGCAGCAGGGGTTGCAGCTCACGGGTTTCCCGGGTTGCCTGCATCCGTCCGCGCACGCTGGCGAACAGCAGGAAGCCCAGTTGTTGCTCGGCGTCTTGCAGGGTCGCGCTGACGGTGGCCGTTGGCAGTTGCAGCAACTCGGCGGCGGCGCCGAGGTTGCCGGTCTGCAGGAGGGCCTGGATTACTTCGATATGGCGTAAACGCATGCTTGAAGTCCGTGTCCAGCCGGGAGGGGGTCAGTGGACTGATCCTAACTCAAGTCTGCTCACATGACTTCAGGTGGCTGCCTGCGCCTGTTGTCCCCGATCAGGAAGCAGCGGTCGAGGGCTCGGGTTCGCGGATGAGCGTGACCCCGGATTGAACCAGTTGGAAGGAGTTGTCGTCGATTTTGTTAATGCGATCGCCAATGGCCAGTTTGTAGGTGGTGACAGGCTCCGTGCCGGCCAGGCCTTCGGTCGAAGGCGTGGATTCCTGGAACTCATGCACGGAATAGACGCGACCTTCCGCATCTCTGGCATGAAATTGTCCAACGAGTACTGCGGCCATCTGTTTAGAACCTCTGGAAATGAACACCCGATTTGCGGTTCAGTAGACCGTGGTTTGGCGGGGGAAGTTTTGCGCTGGGGAAAAAATAGTCGCTCTACTCTACAGGCTCTGGGCCGAAGAGGGGGAAAGCAGTGGACTGACGGGGCAAAAATCGTCGGAACAGTGGCACCTGATCATCTATAACTACTGTTCCTTTGCCAGTTAGTCGGGAGTTCTTATGAGCAACGTCTACACGGTCGCTGTCCTGGTCGGCAGCTTGAGAAAACAATCCATCAATCGCAAGGTTGCGCTGGCCCTGGCCGGGTTGGCACCGGCGAACCTGAAGCTGGTGATCGTCGAGATCGGCGATCTGCCGCTTTACAGTGAGGACATCGATACCGACGCGCCGCCGGCGGCCTACCAGGTTTTTCGCGCACAGGTCCGGGCCGCCGACGCGGTGCTGTTTGTCACCCCGGAATACAACCGCTCGGTGCCTGGAGTCCTGAAAAATGCCATCGACGTCGGTTCCCGGCCCTATGGCAAAAGTGCCTGGAGCGGCAAGCCGGGCGCGGTGATCAGCGCCTCGCCGGGAGCCATTGGTGGTTTTGGCGCCAATCACCATCTGCGCCAATCCCTGGTGTTCCTC
Organism: Pseudomonas sp. GW821-FHT03C07; assembly: GCF_059420925.1. Taxonomy (NCBI): domain Bacteria; kingdom Pseudomonadati; phylum Pseudomonadota; class Gammaproteobacteria; order Pseudomonadales; family Pseudomonadaceae; genus Pseudomonas; species Pseudomonas sp. GW821-FHT03C07. The sequence continues at coordinate 119,738 of NZ_JBWKUQ010000010.1, read as the reverse complement.
GACGTGCCCTGCATGCAACAGCCGGAAGCTTATCTGAGCGGTGCGGGCAGTGCGTTCGACGAGGCCGGCCAGCCGTCGGAGTCGATAAAACCCTTCCTGCAAGGTTTTATCAATGCCTATGGACAATGGGTTGAGCGCTACAAGAAGGCCTAGAGCGGATTTTCCAGGCGCTGACGGATCAGCCCCTGGGTTTCCTTCAACCAGGCATCGATCTGTGCCGCCGATAATTGCGCGGTGATGCAATACCGCCGTCCACCCCAGATCAGCACCAGCCAGGCATCGATCGCTTCCTGCGAGGGTTGGGAAGCCAGGTCGGTGCAGGCGTCGAAGGCTTCCCGCCATTTCTGCGACAGCTCCTGGAACACCCGTTGGTGGTGCTTGGGCTCGGCGATCTGGTGTTCGAGCATCAGCAGCGGGTAGTCGAACAACGGTTGATTCGGACTTGCCGGATGCCCGCTGAGCTGCACCAGCCGCTCGACGCGCGCCTGCCAGCCCAGGCCCTCGGCCTGGATCACCTGGTCATCGAGTTGGCGCAGCAAACGTTCGATGCTATGACGCACATAACCGGACAACAGCGCGGCCTTGCTCGGGAAATAGTCGTACAGGGTACCGATGGCGACACCGGCTTCCAGGGCCACCGCACGGGTGGTCAGGGCGGGCCAGCCGCTACGCTGCCAAATCCGAACAAAGGCCTCGTAAATGGCCTCGACAGTGAATATCGCCCGTGCCTGGCTGGGCCGCTTGAGCGGCTTGGCGCGGGGCTTGAGGCTGTGTGCAGCCGGCTTGCCGGCGTTTCCGAACCCGTTCTTCATGGTCTGCCATTAAGCTGGTTGCACCCGCAATCGTTGCAGATAGGAGTCTGATTATGCCAAGTGCCAGCACGGTAACACGACTGATCACCCGCAAGAACGGTCTCGACCAGAGCCGCATCGAAGTACAGGAACGGGCCCTGGTGGCCGGTCCTGGAGAGGCGCTCCTCAAGATCGAACGCTGTGCCCTGACCACCAACAACATCACCTACGCCGCCTATGGCGACTCGATGAACTACTGGGGATTTTTTCCTACCGGGCAGTCGGAGTGGGGCCAGATACCGGTATGGGGCTTTGCCGATGTACTGGTGTCGAATGTCGACGGGGTGGCGGTGGGGGAGCGGTTCTACGGTTACTTTCCGATTGCCAGCCATCTTTGGATGAAGCCGGAGCGAGTGACCGAGCGGGGTTTTTATGACGGCGCAGAGCACCGCAGGGACCTGACCTCGGCCTATAACCAGTATACGCGCTGCAGTTGGGACCCTTACTACAGCCCAGACACCGAGGACCTGCAGATACTGCTCAAGCCGTTGTTCCTGACCTCGACGATGCTCGCCGACTTCCTCCAGGACAACCAGTTCTTCGGCGCCACGCGCCTGGTGTTTTCCAGCGCGTCGAGCAAGACCGCCTTTGGCACGGCGGTGTGCCTGGAGGGCCGGCCCGAACTGACCCGTGTCGCCCTGACGTCCGCCTCCAACCGCGAGTTTGTCGCCGGCCTGGGCTGTTATGAACAGACCCTGGCCTACGATCAACTGGACCGCTTGGAAGCCGATCAGCCGACGCTCTATGTGGATTTTTCCGGTGACCTGGCGCTGCGTGATCGGGTGCATCAGCGCCTGGGCCGACAGTTGCTCTACAGCTGCTTCGCCGGTTCCGCGCAAACCACGGGTGAGGCGCAACTCACGGCGATCGAAGGGCCGCAGCCAGTGTTCTTCTTTGCGCCGATCCAGATCCGCAAGCGTAACGCCGAATGGGGGCCGGAACAGGTAAGCCGATATATCGGCGAGGGGCTGCAGCGTTTCTACCAGACGGTGAGCGCAGGGCCGACGCCGTTGCTGGAGGTTGTCGTGGATGAAGGCTACGCCGCCGCCCAGCAACTGATCTCACGGCTCTATCACGGGCAGGTGCCGCCGGCCCAGGGCAATATTATCAAGCTCTGAAATCCCGGTGCTGGTGCGCTGCGGTGAACACATAGCCTGTGGGAGCGGAGCTTGCCCGCGAAGCTTTTGGCGTCCTTGAGGGCGCCTTCGCGGGCAAGCTCCGCTCCCACACAAGCTCCGCTCCCACACAAGCTCCGCTCCCACACAAGCTCCGCTCCCACACAAGCTCCGCTCCCACATCAGTTGCCTTGCGGCATTTCACCTTTCGTCAGGCGCTGGTTGATATCAACGATCACTTGCGGCAGATCGTTGAGGGTGTCGATCAGGTAGTGCGGCCGGGAGCCGGCGAACACCATGTGAATACGCTGGCGCTCAGTGTCCAGGCTCGCCCGGTCGAGGCCGCGGTATTGCTCGTAGGTCAGCCCCAGCGCATTGCCCGAACACACCAGGGCGACGGTCCACATACCGGCCCGGCGACCTTCGAGGATCCCCGGGACGGTATCGTCGACCTTGACGCAGGCGGCAACGTCGTCGATGCCCAGCGCGATCACGTTGGCCAGGGCCTGGGCTGGCCAGGGGCGACCGTTCGGTACTTCGTCGGTGGCTACCACATGGTCGGCGACATAGCCGTTGCTGGCCGCCAGGGCCACGACCTTCTCCATGACCCGGGCCGGATAACCCGAGCACGAACCGATCTTCAGTCCCTGCCGGCGCAGTGTGGCGATGGTCTCCAGGGCTCCGGGAACCAGCGCCGAGTGTTCGGCGATTTTCTCGATCTGCAGGGGCATGAAGCGCTCGTAGATGGCCGTGACGTCGTCATCGCTCGGGGCGCGGCCGAACACCTTGCGGTAGCGCTCGCTGATCGCCGGTTGGTCGCATAGCGTGCGGATATGGTCCCATTTGCCCATGCCCATGGGGCCGCGGGCTTCCTCGATGGACACCGACACGTCGAATTCGGCAAAGGCCTCGACGAAGATCTGGGTCGGGGCGAATGAACCGAAATCGACGACGGTGCCGGCCCAGTCGAGGATGGCGGCTTGCAGTTGGGTGGGATTGCGGTAGTTCATGTCGGTCAGCCTTGAATACAATAATAGAAAATTGGAATACAGACCTGTAGGAACCGGCTCGCTGGTGATGCGATCTGGTCGTCGCCATCGTCGTTGCCTGGAAAAACGCTATCGCCAGCAAGCCGGCTCCTACAGGGGGTGTGTTCAGTCTTGGGTTCTAGATATCCAGCACTTCCATTTCCCGCAGGACCTCTGCGATAGCCGCCACTGCTGCCCGCATCTCACTGCGCCCGACCTGGCCGATACAGCCCACGCGGAAGGTCTCGACCCGGGTCAGCTTGCCCGGATAAAGAATGAAACCCTTGGCCTTGACCCGTTCGTAGAACGCCTTGAACTGGTAACGCGGATCTTTCGGGGCATGGAAGGTGACGATGATCGGCGCCTGGATCGACGCCGGCAGGAAGCTGCGCAAGCCGAGCCGGGCCATTTCCTCCAGCAACACCTGGCAGTTGTCGGCATAACGCCCGAGGCGGGCGGGCCGGCCGCCTTCCTCGTTGTACTGCAACAGCGCCTCGTGCAGCGCCGCGACCACATGGGTCGGTGGGGTGAAACGCCATTGGCCGGTCCTGGCCATATAGGCGTGCTGATCGTGCAGATCCAACGCCAGTGAAGGCGAGTTGCCGGCGGCGGTGGCCAGTGCTTGCTTGCGGGCCAAGACGAAGCCCATTCCGGGCGCGCCTTCCAGGCATTTGCCGGAAGCGCCGATCAACGCATCGAACGGCACCTCGCGGGCGTCGATGGGCAAGGCGCCGAACGAACTCATGGCGTCGATGATCAGGCGCTTGCCGTGACGCGCGACTACCTCGGCGATGTCCGCCAGTGGATTGAGGATGCCGGTGCTGGTTTCGCAGTGGATCAGCGCGACATGGCTGAGGGTTGGCTCGGCAAGCAGCAAGCGCTCGACATCAGCGGCGGTGGTGGGCTGGTCCTCGGCGGTTTCGAAGGTGCTGAACGAACGGCCCAGGACTTCGCAGATCTTCGCCAGGCGCTGGCCGTAGGCGCCGTTGATCAGCACCAATACTTTGCCATCCCGGGGCACCAGAGTGCCGATGGCCGCCTCCACGGCGAAGGTGCCGCTGCCTTGCAAGGGGACGCAGTGATGGCTGTCGGCAGCATTGACGATCGCCAGCAGTTGTTCGCACAGACGGGCCGTCAGTTGGTTGAACCCTTCATCCCAGGAGCCCCAGTCCTGGCTCATCGCCTGGCGAGTGCGGGCCGAAGTGGTCAGTGGACCTGGGGTGAGCAGGACGGGATCGGCAGTACGCATGCGGGTTTCTCGCGGCAGGGATCGTTGACGGGATACAGGACATAAATTGCCGTTTGGCTTGTCATCAATCAAATTGTTTGTTGTTATGCGAGCTATCAGTGAGGCCGATAGCAATGAACCTGTTCCAACTGCGCGCATTCGATGCCGTGGCCCGCGAGGGCAGCTTTACCCGGGCCGCGGCCCGGCTGTTCATCAGCCAGCCGGCCGTGACCGGGCATATCAAGGCCCTGGAAGAGCACTACCAGATCACCTTGCTCAGGCGCACCGCGCGGCGTGTGGAACTGACCGCCGAGGGCACCCGGCTGGCGGCGATTACCCGGGCCATGTTCGGCCTGGCCGAGGAGGCCCAGGTCATGCTCGAAGCCAATCGGCAATTGTTGACCGGGCGCCTGGAAATCGCCGCGGACGGGCCGCATAGGGTCATGCCAATGCTCGCCCGGCTACGGGCGCGCTATCCGGGAATCACCGTCAACCTGAGACTGGGCAATGCCCAGGAAACCCTGGCGGCGCTGTTGTCCGAGCATGCCGATGTGGCGGTGCTGACCGAGGTCGAGCCGCGTAAGGGCCTGTACCTGCAATCCCTGAGCGAGTCGCGGATCTGTGCGCTGGTGCCGCAGGGGCATCCATGGCTGGCCGAGCCACAGGGTATTGCCCTGGAGCAATTGGACCAGGTGATCATGGTGCTGCGCGAGCCGAGTTCGATCACCCGACGCACCTTCGACCAGGCCTGTACCCAGGCCGCTGTGAATCCGCGGGTACTGCTGGAACTGGACAGCCGCGAGGCGGTGACCGAAGCGGTGGCCGCGGAGTTGGGCGTGGGTATCGTCTCATCGCTGGAGGTCAGTCATGACCTCCGGGTGCGGGCGCTGCCGATCAGGGGTGACGGCCTGAGCAACCGGCACCAGATCGGCTGCCTGGAGCGGCGCAAGGAGCTGCGGCTGATTCAGGCGTTTCTCGGGCTGGCGCCGGAAACTGTTGCGTTGTTCAGCCCGGCCTGAAAAAAGGCCTGGCGCTGGTGCAGGCTCCAATGCTGCTGGATGTACTCATGCAGGGCCACGCATTGTCCGGGGTAAAGCAGCCAGAGCTGTTCCGGCGTGGCGGCCAGTTCCAGGGCCAGTCGCCGTCTGCCGGCGGGGCCCAGCAGGGCCGCGCCGCGGCTGTCACTGCGGCCTTCCAGGAGGATGTCATCGCGGCTCAGGCGCGCCAGTTCCTTGAGTCCGGGGCGGGGCATTCGCACGATGTACCAGATGTTTTCGCACAGGCAGCGTGTGGCGGCTGCTGGCGGTTTATCGGGGTGTTCATACAGATAGAACTCCCCGGGGTCCTCGTCCGTCGCATTGACGCTGTCCTGCTGTTCCCACGGCGCGGCACCGCCGAGTGGCAGATCGGCCAGCAGCGGCGGGTCGACGGCAGCGTAGCGGTCCCGGTCAGAGAGGAAACCACAGATCACCGGCTGGTCGGGCTCGTTCTCGACAAAATCGATCAGCACCTGGCTACCGACCCGCAGGGCCTGACCTTGCGCGGCCCCCGGCGCTACCCAGCAGCCTGGCGCGCGGTCCTCGGGCTGGACGCTGTTCGACAACTGCACCCGCAGGCGTCCCAGTGCATCCGGGCGGGCGGTGCCTGCATGTGCCCCCAGCACGGTGCCGATCTGATAACCCTGCGCGGCCGCGCGTTTGTGCCGCAAGGAGGGGCGAAATGGCGTTGCCCAGGGGATGGCCCGGAAGTGGTTGCTGTAGCCGTTGGCGCTGAAACACCCATCATGCAGGCCGTCGTCGTCCTCGACACTGAACGCGTCGATGGGGCCTTGGTCCAGGCACTGTTCGCCTCGATGCTGAACTTCGGTGATCAGCCATTGATCGTTGAGCGCTTGCCGTGGATGGCCGCCGATCCGTCGGACTTCGCCGCTGCGCAGGCTGTCCAGGTTGCTATAGCCCTGGATCTGGCGTTGTTCGCAACGCAGCCGCTCAAGGATACGCTGGCTGCGTTGCTGTTCGTGTCGCTGGCGCGGCGTGGGGCTGGCGATGTGCAGGCCATAGGCGTGTGCCTGGTTGGCGGCGCTGTCGCCGGGTACCTGTGGTGGCCAGGCGGGGGGATGTCCGGGCAGTCGGCTGTCATGGCTGGCGAACATCTGGTGACGTTCGTAGAGTTGGCTGATAAAGGGCTGCCCGAGTCCCGAGGCACTGTCGTGACAGGGCACCACGCCGGACCGTTCGGGAAAACTCTGGGGGTCTTCGGCGAACACCAGGACATGCCGTTGCGGCGCCTGTTCGAAGTGATAGTGGATACCCTCTTCCTCGCAGAGCCGGTTCAGCAACTGCAGGTCGTTTTCATCCTGCTGCAGGCACAGGGTTCGGCGCGGGTACCGGCCGTGCTCGAGCTCGAAGCGGTAATCGGCGGCCTCCAGGTCGTGGGCCTGCAGCAGCCGCAGGAGAATCGCCGGAACACTCAGGTCGCAGAATGCCCGCCGTCGCGGGTAACGCGCCAGGGCTTGCAGGCGCGGTACCAACACCACCTGGTAATGACAGAGCCGGGGCTCCAGGTAGCGGCTGCTGATTTGCTCAATGACCCCATGCCAACTGGCCTGTCCGCGGCCCAGGCTCAGCCGGGCCGGACGATGCAGCAGGGGCTCCAGGTCCAGGGCGGTGTCGCCGAGCAATTCCATCTCGAAACGAAAGGGCTCGTTCAAGGCCTCACGGCCCTTGAAACGGATGACCGGCAAGGGGTCAGGGAGCAGGCCGATGGTCAGTGAGATCTGTCGTTCCTTGTCCTGAGGCATTTCGTCGCTTCTCCACGGATTTTGCGGCAGAGGGTACGAAAAGCCGATGGCACCTGGACACCGCAAAACGATGTTTGGGAAATTGCCTACGATCATCAGGGTAGAGTCGTAATCTTCGTCAGGTTTTGGTCGATTGGCGGGTTGTGGCCGTATAAACTGGGCGGCAAAGCGTCGGCCAATAAATGTCACGACGCCTCTGATCGAGAGAGTGAGTAATGGGCGCACAGTGGAAGGTTAAACACAAAGAAGCGGCGGCCAACGCCAAGGGCAAGATCTTTGGCAAGCTGGTCAAGGAAATCACCATTGCCGCCCGTAACGGTGCGGACATCGCCACCAACGCACACCTGCGTCTGGTGGTCGAGCAGGCGAAAAAGGCCTCGATGCCCCGTGAGACCCTGGAACGCGCCATCAAGAAAGGCTCGGGCCAGTTGGGCGAAACCGTGCAGTATCACCGCGTGACCTACGAAGGCTTCGCCCCGCACCAGGTGCCGTTGATCGTTGAGTGTGTCACCGACAACATCAACCGTACCGTGGCGGAAATCCGCGTGGCGTTCCGCAAGGGCCAACTGGGCGCGTCGGGTTCGGTGTCCTGGGACTTCAACCATGTCGGCCTGATCGAAGCGGCCCCGGACAGCCCGGAGGCGGATCCGGAAATGGCCGCTATCGAAGCCGGCGCCCAGGATTTCGAACCGGGCGAGGAGGGCGCGACCCTGTTCCTCACCGAGCCGACCGACCTCGACGCGGTGCAGAAAGCCCTGCCGGAGCAAGGCTTCACCGTGTTGTCGGCCAAGTTGGGTTACCAGGCGAAGAATCCGGTCAGCGGCCTGAGCGACGAGCAGATGGCCGAAGTCGAAGCCTTCCTCGAAGGCCTGGACAACCATGACGACGTGCAGGACATGTTTGTCGGCCTGGCGGGCTGATCCTGTAGGAGCGAGCTTGCTCGCGATGGTGGTCAGGACACCGAGGGGTATCAGGTGCCCGGCGTTATCGTTGACGTCCATCGCGAGCAAGCTCGCTCCTACAATGGCATTAGGGCTCGCCACCTGATCGTTTTATGCCAGTGTTGCGCAGATCGCCTCGAATCCCGGCCGGGCCAGCACATCCGGCTGGACGCAGCGCAACTGCAAGGCCTGCAGCGACTCAAGCGCAGGCTGATCCATCGCCCCGTCGATCCGCTCCAGCAACTCCCCCAGGAAAATCCCGAACGCGCGCACCTCGATACGTTGCAGGGCGCGGGTCTCCAGGCTGTCGGTCGGCGCATGGAACGACGCGGCGCCAAAATCCCCGAGCAGACAGTCCCCGGCTTCGTTGTAGAGAATATTGTGTGCGTACAGGTCGCCATGGCACAGCCCCAGGCGATGCAGATGCGCACCCACCGAGGCGATCCCGCGTGCCATGCGCAAGGCTTGACCGGCACTGAAGCGGGTCTCGCTCGGGTACACATCACGGCTGCACGAATCGAGGCTCGGCAACGCCGCGAGATTGGCGAATTGCCGATCGATCAGCTCCATCACCAGGCCGGCCTGGCCATCGGGATGGCCGGCGATGCGCCCTTCGACCTTGATCAGGCTCGGATGCAGGCCCGCTGCGATGCAGGCATTCATTTCATTCTGCGGCGAACCGTCGCTGGTCATGCTGCCTTTGTACAGTTTGACCGCCACCGATAAGGCTGGCGCTGCCGGACGGCTCCAGCGTGCCTGGCTGATCACCCCCGAGGCGCCTTCGCCCAGGCGCTGTTCAAGCTGCAACTGGTTCCAGTCGATGCTCGGCGTGCTGTCGCCGACCAGCACTTCGCCGGTGTGATCAAGCTTCGGGTTACCGGCGTAGGCGATCCAGGCCAGGCTCGGCAGGGTCAACAGCCACTGCGGCAACTCGTCCAACTGGTTGGCGGCGATGCGGATCAGTTCCAGCCTATGGCAGTCCGCCAGGCTGGCGGGCAGGGTGCGCAGGCGATTGCCGGCCAGCATGAGCTTCTGCAACAAGGGCCGGCGGCCCAGTTCTTCCGGCAGTTCGGTGATACGGTTGTCGGTCAGGATCAGCCAGCGCAAAAGAGGCGGCAGGCCGGCGGCCGGCACCTGCTCGATGCGGTTGGCCTTGAAGGCGACCATGCTCAGCTTGGCGCACTGGCCCAGGCAAACCGGCAACTCGGTGAACAGATTGTCCGAGCAGAACAGGATACGCAGATGCGGCAGCCGGTGCAGGTCGTCCGGCAAACTGCTCAGCGCGTTGCCGCTCAGATTGAGGATTTCCAGGGAGTCGGCCAGCTGGAAAATTTCCCGGGGGAACTCGCTCAGCCCGCAGGACAGGTCGAGTCGCTTGATACCGGTCAGTTGGCCGGCGCGCAGTTGGGCAAGGGTATCCATAAGCAGGCGTGAGTACTCGTCGCGATCATCGAAAAAAGACCGCCATGATAGCAATGTTGTTCAGTGATGGTGTTGTGATGAGCCAGTGCGGGGCGGGTGTCAGTCTTGGCTGACGGCCTCAGGCCCGACTTCGAGCAACTGTCCCAGCCGACTGCGGGTCCGCGCCAGGTCGATGGCGTTGCCGCCGAGGCTGTCACGCAGCGACCGCTCGCCGATCAACAGCAGGCGCTTGTCCTGGTCGTACAGCACGTCGATCAGGTTGATGAAACGCTGCTGGGCCGCGATCGAGCAGTCCTCCAGATTGGGCAGTTCATCAATGATCCAGGTGTCGAAGCGTCGGCACAGCTCCAGGTAATCCATCACGGCCGTGGGTTGGTCGCACAGGTCGGCGAACTCGAAACGCACGGTGCGCTCGGCACACAGGCGCACGTTAAGTTGCCGGGCACCCACCCGTAGGCCAAAGGCCGGAGCCTGGCGTTGCGGCAACCGCAGGGCCTGGCGTTGTGCCGGGCTGCCCGGCCAGACGTACTGGCCCTGGGTGAATTGCTGTTGGGTATGGCCGCGTGGCTGGCTGCGGTAGTCATGCGGGCCGCCGACCTCCATGACCTCCATGCGGGCGTTGATCAGGTCGATCACCGGCTTGAAGCGGGCGTGGTAGAGCGGATTGGGCAGCAGGCCCTCGGGTGGGTAATTGGAGGTGACCAACAACAGCACGCCGCGCTGGAACAGGGCCTTGAACAACCGACTGATGAGCATGGCATCGCCGATGTCATGGACATGGAATTCGTCGAAGCACAGCAGCCGGCAATCCTGGAGCAGTTCGTCGAGGGTCCGGCCCAAGGCATCCGGTGTTTCCCGATGACGGAACATGCCCTGGTGCAGGTGGGTAAAGAAGTCGTGGAAGTGCATTCGCTGTTTCTCGGCAATCGGCACGGCCTGGAAAAAGCCGTCCAGCAACCAGCTCTTGCCGCGTCCGACCGCTCCGTGCAGGTACAGGCTGCGTTGGCGGCCCTGGGGCGCGCTGTGCAGCAGCGCGCTGGCCTGCTGCGCCATGCGTTCGATGACCCGCTGCTGACTCAGGCTCAGGGTGTAACCCTGGTGGTTGGCCTTGCGTCGGAAATACTCATGCACGTCGTGGGCCGGCGCTATGACACTGGCCTTGCCAGCGAAAGCCTTGCCGAAGAAGCGGCGCAAGGCTGGCCAACGGGATTTCAGGCCAGGGCGATGGGGGGGCGGAGCGGCCAACGGAAAAGATCCCCTTGCGTAAAAATCCAGAGCGTCTGGGTCGTGATAGTGTGACAAACATCATGCCTCGGGAGGCACAATGCTATGGAAAAAGGATCAAGGCATATCGCTATATTGATTAATCTTTAACCACTTTCCAAGTTTTACCGTGACGTCTCAATCAAGGCAACCTCTATTCAGAAGGAGTTGGATCTTGAAATGACCTATGGCTTTGGCATTGTCCCATGTTCCGGGGCCGGTCAACCTGTTGCCTGTCGCAGGCGGATCTCAGGCTCATGCTTGAACAGGGGCCTGAACCCAGTGGAACAATCAGCCACCGCGTTCTACCTGATCCGCCGCGATCACTGGGTTTAGGGACGCTTCGCCCCTCTGCGCGGCGGTGCGGCGTTCCGACAAGCCGGCCCGCCACGGGGTAGTGTGTCTTTCAAGTGGATAACGCTGGCTACTAGCGCTCGATACTGCGGTTCCAGCGGGCGTTCCACTCAGGCCGCAGCAGGTTGACCTGATCCCAGTCGATGGCCACCGCTGTGTCCAGGTATTGCTTCATGGCCTCGACCTGGCCACGGGTCTTGTCGGTGGTCGGGGTGTTGGGGTTGGACGGGATCTGGTCGCCATCTTCCAGTGCCGCCGCCTGGGCCTCGGGGGTCAAGAGGAACTCGGCGAGTTTCTGCGCCAACGCGGGCTCGGTGTTGTTGGCAATCGCGCACTCGGCGACGTTCAGCACCACCGCGCCTTCCTTGGGTTGTGCGTACTCCACCGGGATGCCCTTGAGCTTGAGCGCGGTGACCTGGGTCGGGGTCAGCGGAAACAGCGCCGCTTCGTCGGTCTGGACCATCTCCGAAAGCTTGGCCGAACTCGGGATGTACTCCAGCACATTACGCCCCACGCTGCCCGGCCAGGCCTTGAAACCCGGCTCGACGTTGGTCTCGCTGCCGCCCTGGAGCCGATTGAACATCAGGAAACCATGCAGGCCGAAGGTCGAGGACGACATCGACTGGAACACCAGTTTGTCCTTGTATTTGCTGTCCGCCATGTCCATCCACGAGGTCGGCGCGGCCCAGCCTTTTGCCTTGAACAGCCGCGTGTTGTAGGCCAGCCCGGTGACCCCCAGGCTGACGGCCACCGCCTGCTCCTTGATCCGGCCCTTGGCCGGGATCTGTGCCAGGGTCGGGCTGTCTTCGAGTTTGCTGCACAGGCCCATGGAGATCGCCCGGTACATGATTCCGTCATCGAGGAAGATCACATGCAGCTGCGGGTTGTCCTTGCTCGCCTGGACCTTGGCGAGAATGTCGGCGGAAGTGCCGGGCACAATGACCACCTTGACGTGATTGGCCTTTTCGAAGGGCGGCAGCACCTTGTCGGTGTACAAGCGCTCCATGGTCCCGCCGTTCATGCCCAGGTACAGCGTGGGCTCGGCTAGGGCCGGCGCGGCGCCCAGCAGGGTCATGAGAGGCAGGCAGGACAAACCGATCAGGGCATTGCGTTGAGCATTTTTCATGGCGCGATCTTCCTCTGGGTTCTGACGGCCCGCTCAAACAGCGGGGGTGGCGTGGAAACGGGTAATGGAAAAGGCTTCGATCGGCGTCGACGATTGGCCCTGGCACACCAGCTCGGCAAGGACTTCACCCACCGCCGGGCCGATCTGGAAGCCCGCGCCGGCAAAGCCGAATGCGTGCAGCAGACCGGGTTGGGTGCTGCTCGGGCCGATCACCGGCTGGCGGTCGGGCAGGTAGCCTTCGGTGCCGCTCCAAGTGCGAATCGCCTGGGCACCTTCAAGAAACGGATAGAGCTCGACGGCCTGGCGGAGAATCTCCAGCACGGCGCTCTGTCCCGGTCGGGCACGGGCGTGGTCGAGGGCAAAGCCCTGGCCGCCGCCCAGCACGCAGTTGCCGCGGGCGACCTGGCGGGCATAGATGCCACCGCCCTCGACACCGGTGCTGGCGTCCATCACCAGGGGCAAGGGTTCGGTCACCAACATCGCCGGATGGCCGGAATACATCGGCACTGCTTCACCGAACTGCGCGGCCAGGCTGCCAGCCCAGGCGCCAGCGCAATTGAGCAGCCAGGGCGCGTGAACCTCGAGGCCTTTCCGGGTCCGCAGGACAAAACCTCGGCCGTCGTGCTCGACCTGGCTCACCTCGCTCTGTTCCAGCACCGTCGCGCCGAGCTGGCGGGCAGCCCGGGCAAACGCCGGAGAGACCAGCCGGGGATTGGCGTGGCCGTCGTCGGGGCAGAAGGAGGCGCCTTCGGCGACCTGGCCGACCCACGGAAAACGCTGGCGCAACTGGTCACGGTCAAGCACTTGCAGGTCGAGCCCGAAGCCCTGGCTGCTGTCGGCATAGGCTTGCAGGGCGGCCAGGTCGTCGAGGCTACGGGCCAGCTTGAGATGCCCCGAGCGCTGGTATTCGCCATCGATACCGATCAGTTCTGGCAGGCGGGACCAGATCCCGTGGGCACGCTGGGACAGCGGCAGTTGCGACAATGGCCGACCCTGGCGGCGCACACCGCCGTAGTTCACGCCGCTGGAATGCGAGCCGCAGAAGTCCCGCTCCAGCAGTGCCACGCTACGGCCTTGACGGCTCAAGGCGAGGGCCGCCGAAGCACCGACAATGCCGCCGCCGAGAATCACCACGTCGACCTCGATCATGGCGCGACCTCCACGCCAAAGGGCAGTGGCTTGATTGGCGCCTGGGCCCGTAGACGGCCAATGCTGTCCAGGGCCAGGCCGCTTTCGCAGGCGATAATTTCCGCCGTCGCCGCACCACAGATCCGGCCCTGGCAGCGGCCCATGCCGACCCGGCAATGGGCCTTGACCCGATTGATCTCCCAATGGCCTTCGCGGACTACCGCGCGTACCTCGCCGACGCTGACTTCCTCGCAGCGACACAACATCAGCCTGTCCGGGGCTTCTTGCGCCCAGCGCAGGGGAAAAGGGAAGGCCTGTTCCAACCCCTGGCGGAACGCATCGATACGCTGCAGGCGAGTCTCCAGAAACGCTGTCCGCTGCGGATCAACGGCGCGTCCCAGGTCTTCCAGCAGCGCCAGCGCAGCTCGCTCGCCAGCCATTTCCGCCGCATCGGCGCCCATGATTCCGGCGCCATCGCCGGCCAGATACACGCCCGCCATGCTGCTGCGGCCGGTGCTGTCGCGCTCCGGCAGCCAGGCGCGATTCAAGGGGTTCCAGTTGAAGCGGCAACCCAGTAGATCAGCCAATTGGGTTTCGCTGCGCAACCCGTGGGCGAAGGCCAGCGCATCGCAGTCGAGCGCGCGCACGAAGCCGCCCTGGCGCCAGCGCAACGACTGCACGCGCTGTTCGCCGTCGACCTGTTGCAGATGGGCGTCCTGATGCACCGGGATGCCGTGGGCCATCAGCCAACTGCGGTAATACAGGCCCTTGGCGAGGGTCAGCGGTTGCCTGAGCAAACCGGGCAGGGCGCGGCACTGGGCATTGAAGGGCGCGCTGTCGAGCACCGCCACTACCTTCGCCCCGGCCTTGGCGTATTGGTAGGCCACCAGATACAGCAGCGGTCCGCTGCCGGCGAACACCACCCGTTGGCCGATGGCACAGCCCTGGTACTTCAGGGCAATCTGCGCGGCACCGAGACTGTAGACCCCGGGCAAGGTCCAGCCGGGGATCGGCAGCACCCGGTCGGTGGCGCCGGTGGCGACGATCACCTTCGAGTAGGCCAGGCGCCCGGCACGACCTTGTTGCAGTGTGTCGAGGGCAGAGTCCTCGGCATTCCACACCAGGGTCTCGGGCCGGTAGTCGAGTTGTTCGCGCAGACGCTCCAGGGTCTGGTGGATCGCGACGGCCTTGCGGGCTTCGAAACCGTAGAGCTTCACCGGCGAACGACGGAAGTTCTCCGGCTGGCGTCGATAGATCTGTCCGCCGCCGTGCGCGGCTTCATCCAGCAGGCAGGGGCGCAGGCCATGGGCTACCAGGGTTTGCGCGGCCCGGATACCGGCCGGTCCGGCCCCGACGATCACTATCTCAGACATGGGCAGCCCGCCGGCTCAAATCCCTTGTAGGAGCGAGCTTGCTCGCGATGGGCGTCAACGAAAACGCGGGGGATCCGGATAGTCGCGGTGCCCTTGGGTTCATCGCGAGCAAGCTCGCTCCTACAGGGTTGGATTTTGCGTACGTCATGGCGTGTTTCTCCCTTCTCGACGGACCTGCTGTCCGGCTTCGAGCATCGTCGAGCAGGCGCGCACCCGACGCCCGTCGGCCAGCCTGACCCAGCAATCCTGACAGGCGCCCATCAGGCAGAACCCGGCACGGGGCTCGCCGCCAAAGTCGCTGTGGCGCAGGTATTCCCCGGTGGTCAGCAGCGCGGTGAGCAGGGTATCGCCCTGCAGACCGCTGGCCGGTTCGCCGTCGAGGGTAAAGTCCAGGGCCGGGCGGTCGCCTTCGGCCAGTCGTTTCAGCAGTGCCATGTCGGCCTCATTGTTTGCCTACCAGTACCCGGTCCAGGCCATAGACCCGGTCGAGCAGAATCATCGTCAGCGCGGTCAGCGCGATCACCAGGGCCGAGACCGCCGCCATCATCGGGTCGATGGATTCGGTGGCGTACACGTACATGCGCACCGGCAGGGTCTGGGTCGCGGGGGAGGTGACGAAAATCGACAGCGTCACTTCGTCGAAGCTGTTGATAAACGCCAGCAGCCAACCGCCGGCCACGCCAGGCAGGATCATCGGCAGGGTGATCTGGCGGAACAGGGTGAAGCGCCCGGCACCGAGGGATTCGGCAGCCTGTTCGGCGCTGCGGTCCATGCCAATGGCGGCGGCCAATACCAGCCGCAGCACATAGGGGGTGATCACCAGCACATGGGCGCCGATCAGCCAGGCGAAGCTGCCGTTGACCCCCATCAGGGCGAACAGGCGCAACAACGCAACCCCGAGCACCAGGTGCGGGATGATGATCGGCGAGAGAAACAGGCCATTGAGAAAGTCCCGCCCGGGAAACTGATGACGGGTCATCGCCAGGGCCGCCGGAACCGCGATCAGGGTCGCCAGGCTGGCGGCGCTGAACGCCAGGATCAGGCTGTTGTAGAACGCCTGGACAAAGTCCGCGCGCTCGAACACCGCGCGGAACCAGCGCAATGAGAAGTCCGTGGTCGGCAGGCTCAGGGTGTTTTCCGGGGTGAAGGCCACCAGGCACACCACCACCAGTGGCGCCAGCATGAACACCACGATCAGGCTGTGGAACAGCAGGGCCAACGGGCCGTTTCTGGACATTTACGCGGCCCCCAGGGATTTTTTGTAACGACGTTCGATCATCCGATTCCACGACAGCATGATCAGCAGGTTGAGCAGCAACAGCACCACGGCAATCGCCGCGCCCATCGGCCAGTTGAGTTCCGAGAGGTACTGGTCGTAGACCAGGGTCGCGACCATCTTCAGGCGGCGTCCGCCGAGCAGGCCGGGAATCGCGAAGGAACTGGCGGACAGGCCGAACACGATCAGCGTGCCGGACAGCACTCCGGGCATGACCTGCGGCAACACCACCAGGTGCATCACCTTGGCGTGGCTGGCACCGAGGGACAGTGCGGCCTGTTCGGCGGCCGGGTCGAGTTTTTGCAACGAGGTCCAGACCGGGATGATCATGAACGGCAACATCACGTGGACCAGGGCGACCACTACCGCGAACGGCGTGTAGAGCAGCTTCATCGGTGCCAGGCCAAAGGCTTGCAGGCTTTGGTTGACCAAGCCGTCGGCACCCAGCAGAAGGCTCCAGCCGAAAGCCCGGACCACCACCGAAATCAACAGCGGGGTGAGAATCAGGATCAGGAAGATCGAGCGCCAGGGCGTGCCCATGCGACTGAGGATGTAGGCTTCGGGCACCCCGATCAGCACGCAGAGCAGGGTGGTCAGGCCGCTGATCCAGAAAGTCCGCAGGAAAATTTCATAGAAATACGGATCGCTGAACAGCACGCCGTAGTGTTCCAGGGTGTAGGCGTCGCTTTTGACCCCGGTCTGGTAATCGAAGACGTTGAACGACAGCACCGCGGTCAGGCCCAGCGGCAGGATCAGCAGGCCGAGGTAGAGCAGCAGGGCCGGCGCCGAGAGCAGGTAACCGCGGCGTCCCTGGCGCATCCGCGCGAGCAGGCTCATGCCGGCACCTCGCTGTGCTCCAGCACCCGCAGCAGCTCGGCCGGCCAATCCAGGCCCACTGTCGTGCCTTCGTTCAGTGGCGCCGCACCGTCATTGCGGCGCACCACCGTGAGCTCGCCGACAGCGGTATCGATCCGGTACAGCCACTGGCTACCGAGAAAGAAGCGGCTGAGGATTTTGCCGGGCAAACGACCGCTGCCGGCGGCCAGCAGGTCGATCTTTTCCGGGCGCAGGCTCAGGGTCAATTCCCCGTTGCCCGGCAGTTGACGGACTTGCGGGCAACCGCTGGCATCGCGGTCCCCCGGCAGCAGGTTGGCCTTGCCGACGAAGCCGGAGATGAACCGGGTGCGCGGGTGTTCGTAGAGCTTATAGGGCTCGTCGATCTGGGTGATGCGCCCGGCCTGCATCACCACCACGCGGTCGCTGATGGACAGCGCTTCGGCCTGATCGTGGGTGACCATCAGCGTGGTGATACCGACTTCGCGCTGAATACGGCGAATCTCGAACTGCATCTCTTCGCGCAGATTGGCGTCGAGGTTGGACAGCGGTTCGTCGAGCAACAGCACCGGCGGTTCGATCACCAGGGCGCGGGCGAGGGCGACCCGCTGGCGCTGACCACCGGACAGTTCGCGTGGATAACGTTCGGCGTGCTGGTGCAGACGCACCAGTTGCAGCACTGTCGCCACCCGTTTGCGCACTTCGGCGGCCGGCACCTTGCGCATGCGCAGGCCGAAAGCGACGTTGTCCTCGACACTCATATGGGGAAACAGTGCGTAGCTCTGGAACACCACGCCGAGGCCGCGACTGCTGGGCTTGGCGTGGGTGATATCGCGGTTGTCGAGAATAATCGCGCCGGCGCTGACTTCGACGAAACCCGCGATCATTTGCAGGGTCGTGGTCTTGCCGCAACCGGAGGGGCCGAGCAGCGAGACGAACTCGCCCTTGTCCACCGAGAGATGCGTGGCGACCACGGCATCGATCTCGCCATACCGCTTGCACACGCCTTCAAGTCGTAGAAAAGCCATAACTGCGTTCCACCTGTGTGTTGTTGTGCACGCCGGGGCGCACTTTTTTTGTCATGGGCAGAGACGAAAGGGTATTGCCGGGGTACGTGGTGCTCGACTTGTGTCGGCTACCGATGTTGTTCGAATCGCCCCTTGTGGACGCAGAGTAGGACGAAGCCTAGGATGTGCGAAAGGGTGAATTTCACTGGTGGAATGATTATTTTCATTTTCATTCATTGAATAAATTTCTAGATGAGAAAAGCATCAATGGATTCCACTGAGCGGAATGACAAGAAAAATGAAGTCGGTGTCAGTGCGGTGTCGCGGCTGTTTGCCGTGTTGCGCAGCCTGGGGGAGACACCGGAGGGCGGCGAACGGGTGACCCAGTTGGCCGAGCGGGTCGGTTTGTCCCAGCCGACCACGCATCGGCTGCTGCGCAGCCTGGTGGACGAGGGCATGGTCGAGCAGGACGGGCGCAGCAAACGCTATCGCCTGAGCCTGGATTTTTTTGCCCTCGCGGCCCGGGCCGGGCAGACCGGTAATCTGCGCGAACTGGTGCGCCCGGCGTTGTTGCGCTTGTCGGCGTCATTGGGGGATTCGCTGTTCCTCCTGGCTCGCAGCGGTTTCGATGCGATCTGCCTGGACCGTAGCGAAGGGCCGTTTCCGATTCGCACCTTTACCGGCGATATCGGTGGCCGCGTGGCCCTGGGCGTGGGGCAGGGCAGCCTGGCGATCCTCGCCTTCCTGCCGGAAGAGGAGCGGGAAACGGTGATTCGTTACAACCTGCCGCGGCTGCGGGATTTCCATCTGTATGACGAAGTGCTGCTGCGTTCGGAAGTGGAGAATGTACGCAAGCTCGGCTATGCCGGTCGTAACACTGGGGTGTTGCAGGGCATGGCCGGGGTCGCGGTACCGATTCTGGATCGCGAGGGGCGGGCGGTGGCGGCGTTGAGTGTTGCCACCATCAGCGACCGCCTGGGGCCGGATCGCTTGCCGACGGTGGTGGAGTTGCTCAAGCGCGAGGCCGCGGCGGTCGGGCCGCGGATCAATCCGTTTGATCCGTTGTTGCGGCGGCCGTCGCAGATATTTGGTGCTGCACCGTAGGGGGCTCTGCTTGGTAGTTCTTGGGTGAACTCAAGGGCCTCTTCGCGGGCAAGCTCCGCTCCCACAATATCGGAGTCGTACTCAAAATCCGTGTACAACGGAGATCCTGTGGGAGCGGAGCTTGCCCGCGAAGAGGCCCTCAAGAACAGCGAAAGCCTCAGCCCCTAGAACCGCGTGGTCTGCCGCAGCAACTGCGCCGCCGGACTGTCCGCTGGGGTCACCATCGCGTAGTTGTAGCCGCTGCCGGACCAGTACTCGGCCTGCAACTCGCCATCACGCCGCCCACCGCGTTCCAGCAGATGGTTCTGCGGCCCCGGCGGCCGTACGTAGTAGCTGATCCGCTGCCCTTGCGGGTTCTCATACAAAACCATCGCCGCCGCGCCCTGCTCGGTGCTCAGCAAGCGCGCGCTGACCGGCTTGAATCCGGCATCCTGCAAGTTCGGCAGGCGGTTGGCCTGGGTAAAGTAACGGTCGAGCCAGCCTTGCAGGTCGCCACTCTGCTCGACCTTGAAGTCCGCCGGCAGGCTGTCCTGGGTGGCGAACATGCGATAGGCCTGCACCGCATCGGCCATCGGCGCGGGCAGCGGGAGGGTCATTTGCCGAGCCTGCCAGCCGCTGACACCGCCGAGGCTCACGGCAATCAGCAACATCGCGGCACTGGCCAGGTGGCGACGGGACTGACCGCGCAGGCGTCGGCGAATCACGCTCGGGTCCAGCGCCGGGTTCGCCGGTATCTGCAAGGCGCCGCCCAGGGCCGCTCGCAGGTGCTGGGCATCACGCTGCCAGTCGCGGACCTGCTCGGCCAGCTCCGGGTGGGTCGCCAGGTACGTCTCCAGCAGCTGCCGGTCGGCGTCGCTGAGCTGATGATCGACGTAGGCGTGCAGGTCGCGTTCGCTTGGGGGAATAGTGATCATTTCAATATCCGCAGGGAGGGGCTGGTGATTTCGCCTTCGCTGAGCTGGCGCAGGGCCTGTCGGGCGCGGGACAGACGCGACATCACGGTGCCGGTGGGGACGTCGAGAATCTCGGCGACTTCCTTATAACTCAAACCTTCCACCGAGACCCAGAGCAACAACGCCCGTTGTTCGGTGGGCAGCCGCTCGAAGGCTTCCAGGGTCGACTGGGCCACCACCGTGCGTTCCACCGAGGGCTGGGCGTCGTCGCGGCCGGTAAAAAACTCGAGCATCCGCGCATAGCGTTTGCCGCGACGGTGGGCGTCGATGAATTGGCGATACAGGATCGAGAACAGCCAGGCCCGCAGGTCGCTTTCCGCACGCTTGTTGCCCCAACTGGACAGAGCCCGCTCCAGGCTGGCTTGGACCAGGTCGTCGGCGCTGCTGGGATTGCGTGTCAGCGACACGGCGAAGCGCCGCATCCGGGGGATCAGTTCACGTAACTGCTCATCGAGATCGTTCATGGAATCCTGCGGGCTCTTAACCAGTCACTACGCCTGGACTAGCAAGACGCCTGGCCTCGAAGGTTATTCCAGCGGTCGGAAAATAAACATTCGAAAAAATAAATCGGAGCGTCTGGAATAAACCGGACCGGCCTTCGTCTTATAGCTCCTTCACCCTGTGGCCGCCTGAGGCCCTGGAGTTTTTTCATGGTAGATCACACACCACCGCCCCTCAGTGGGTCGAGCAAGGTCTTGCGCCTGGCCGGCATTGCCGCCGTGGTCGCCGCCCTGGTCGGGGCTTTTGCCTATGTCAGCGGTCGGCTCGATCCGGGGCGTCTGACGCCCGGGCGCATCGTCAATACCTTCGAGAAAAACAACGGCCTGCATGCCGGTTTCAGGCGCAATCATGCCAAGGGCGTGTGCGTGGCCGGGTATTTTGAAAGCAGCGATGCCGCGCGTGCCTATTCCACCGCCCAGGTCTTTCGCGAAGGCAGCGTGCCGGTGGAAGGACGCTTCGCCTTGCCCAGCGGAAATCCCTATGCGCCGGACAGCAGCGTACCGATTCGCAGTCTCGGCTTGCGTTTCACCCAGGCCAACGGCCAGCAATGGCGTACCGGGATGAACAGCATGCCGGTGTTTCCGGTGGGTACGCCCGAGGCGTTCTTCCAGCAGCTCAAGGCGGCTTCCCCCGACCCGAGCACCGGCAAGCCGAACCCGGCGGCCATGGCGGCGTTCTTCGCCAGCCATCCGGAAACCGCGCCGTTCCTGCAATGGGTCAAGACCGCCAAGCCGTCGGCCAGCTATGCCACCGAAAGCTACAACGGCCTGAATGCCTTCTACCTGGTCGATGCGGCCGGTCAGCGCCAGGCCGTGCGTTGGGGGTTGGTGCCGCTGAGCCAGGATGCTGCGGGGGGGACGGCGCCGGACGGTGCCGACTTCCTGGCCCAGGACCTGGCCCAGCGCCTGGCGGCCGGGCCGTTGAAATGGCAGCTGCGCCTGACCCTGGCCAACCCGGGTGATCCGACGGACGATGCCAGCCGGCAATGGACCGGCGAACACAAGGTGCTCAACGCCGGTACGCTGGTGCTGGAAAGCACCCAGCCCCAGGACGATGGCGATTGCCGTGATATCAATTACGACCCGCTGGTCCTGCCGAGCGGCCTCGAGGCCTCGGCCGATCCCCTGCTGGCGGCGCGTTCGGCGGCTTATGCCAGTTCCTATCTGCGTCGCACCAGCGAAGTCGGCGCCTTGCCCGCTGCCCATTCGTCACAGGAGACCCGTCCATGAGCGCCTCTTCGAATCACTTTGCGCCCTTGGCGCGCCTGCTGCATTGGTTGATGGCGCTGATGATCCTGGCGATGCTGTTTATCGGTGCCGGTATGGTGGCCTCGGTGTCCGAGCGGCATGAGTGGTTGCTGCACCTGCACAAGCCGCTGGGGATGGCGATCCTGCTGTTGGTGGTGGTGCGTCTGGTGGTGCGTTTCAGTACCCGCCAGCCGCCGCTGCCGAATAACTTGCCGGGTTGGCAGGTGCTGGCGGCTAAGCTCTCCCATGTGCTGCTGTATGCCTTGATGTTGGCGTTGCCGCTGCTGGGTTGGGCGATGATTTCGGCCGCGGGGGATCCGGTGATGTTGAGTCGTTCGCTGCAGTTGCCGGCGATCGTCTCGGCCAATCCGACGACCTTTGCCTTGTTGCGCAAGGCTCATGGGTACCTGGCGTATCTGCTGTTCCTGACGGTATTGATGCACCTGGCGGCGGCGTTGTTCCATGGCTGGATTCGCCGGGATGGGGTGTTGCAAAGCATGGTGCGTGGTAAGGATTGAGGACTGTCGTGCACGACCGAAACCTGTAGGAGCCAGCTTGCTGGCGATGGCGATCTTCGCGGCACCGCCAAAATCCCAGCCTGTCGGCTGATCGCCAGCAAGCTGGCTCCTACAGAACTCGGCGTGTTATTCGCGGGAAAACCGCTCGCGGCTATTGCTCAGGTGCGTCCACATCGCCGCCCGCGCTGCATCCGGGTCCTGGCGGCGGATGGCGTTGAGGATCGCCTCGTGCTCCAGGCTGGCTAACTGGCCCAGTTGCGCCAGGTCGGCATCACCGCGCTCCGCACCCGGCACCCGGGTACGCGGAATCATCGAGCTGCCCAGGTGCAGCAAGATCTCGGAAAAGTAGGCATTGCCGGTGGCTTCGGCGATCAGCAGATGAAAACGCTGGTCGGCCGCCACGCAACTGTCGTTGTTGGCCAACAGGCTTCGATATTCGTCCAGCGCCGCGCGCATCTGCTTGAGATGCTCGTCGCTGCGCCGTCGCGCCGCCAGCGCCGCCGCCTGGGTTTCCAGGCCCAGGCGCAGTTCCAGCAGGTCGCGCACGCTCAGCGCGGTTTCCACATTCAGGCGCAAGCCGTGGGGCTCCTGGCGCTCCAGCACGAAGCTGCCGACCCCATGGTGGGTTTCCACCCAACCCGCCGCCTGCAATTTGGAAATCGCTTCGCGCACCACCGTGCGGCTGACCTTGTGCTCGCTGACGATGGCGCTTTCCGACGGCAGCTTGTCGCCCGGTTTCAAATGCCCCAGGCGAATCTGCTGGGTCAGGTGATCGACCAGGTCGTGGGCCAGGTTGGGGCTGCGTTTGCGCCGTGGCGCGGAGGGGGCGGTTTCAGTGTTCATGGGCGTGTCACGCAGGGGCGAGGGGACAGCTTAACACTCGTCTGACAAGTGGCGTAGCGATGACCGTCATCATGTATGACAACTTGAAGTCAGAAGCCGCTCCTTCTAAAGAATGGCGGTGCCCAAGCCTTTTTGTGTGTTTCTACTGGGTACTTTTTTAATTTAATAAAATACTTATAAATCAAATAGATATAAATTTACTGCGAAGGTTTTTTGTTCGCCGTCGATGATTTCTGCCTATAAAACGCGGCTGTGGCACTTGTTGCGTTATTTTTCTACTTGTATGATGACTGTTGACTGGGTCGGCTGATCCAGCACCCCGCACACAAAAATAACCCGTGGGAGACCTGTCGTGAACAACACCCTAGATCCGTCCGCAGTAGCGGCGCGCGATTCCCTGCTGGCCGTCGCCGTAGCGAAGGTCAAGCGGCATGTGCTGCCGCTGTTCGTCATCATGTTTATCGTCAACTACATCGACCGGGTGAACATCGGCTTTGTGCGCACGCATCTGGAACATGACCTGGGCATCGGCGCCGCGGCCTACGGTTTCGGTGCCGGGTTGTTCTTTATCGGTTATGCACTGTTCGAAGTGCCCTCCAACATCCTCTTGCAGAAGGTCGGCGCACGGCTCTGGCTGACCCGCATCATGTTCACCTGGGGGCTGGTGGCCACGGCCATGGCTTTTGCCCAGAACGAAACCCACTTCTATATCCTGCGTTTCCTGCTGGGGGTGGCCGAGGCCGGCTTCTTTCCCGGGGTGATCTACTACTTCACCCGCTGGCTGCCAGGGGTTGAGCGTGGCAAGGCAATTGCCATCTTCCTCAGCGGCTCGGCCGTGGCCTCGCTGATTTCCGGCCCGTTGTCCGGGGCCCTGTTGCAGATCGAAGGCTTCGGCTGGCACGGCTGGCAGTGGATGTTCATCATTGAGGGCCTGGCGTCGGTGGTGCTCTGCGGGTTCACCTGGTTCTGGCTTGACTCCACGCCCAGGGATGCGAAGTGGTTGAGCGTCGCCGAGCAACAGTTGCTGGTACAGGTCATCGAAGACGAACAGCAGCTGCGTGATGCCTCGATGCCGGTCAAACCGTCGATCTGGAGTTTGCTCAAGGACCGCCAGATCCTGTTGTTCTGCGTGCTGTATTTCTGCATCCAGCTGACCATCTATGCCGCCACCTTCTGGCTACCGAGCATCATCAAGAAGATGGGTACGCTCAGCGACCTGCAGGTGGGTTTCTTCAACTCGATTCCCTGGCTGATTTCGATCATCGCCATGTACACCTTCGCGGCCGCCTCGGGCAAGTGGAAACACCAGCAGGCCTGGGTCGCCTCAGCACTGCTGATCGCGGCGTTGGGGATGTTCATGTCCACCACCGGCGGGCCGATCTTCGCCTTTGTCGCGGTGTGCTTCGCGGCCATCGGTTTCAAGTCCGCGTCGTCGCTGTTCTGGCCGATTCCCCAGGCCTACCTGGATGCGCGTATCGCGGCGGCGGTGATCGCCCTGATCAACTCCACGGGCAACCTCGGCGGCTTCGTCGCCCCGGCCACCTTCGGCTTGCTGGAGGAACGCACCGGTTCGATCCAGGGCGGCTTGTACGGCCTGGCGGCGGCCTCGGTGATCGCCGCGATCCTGGTGTTCTTTGCCCGCACCCAGCCCAAATCGACCCACACATTGCCAGGATCGGTCCGCCCGGCTCTGAACAAATCCCATTGAATACTGCGGTTGAACACAGGTACGAATCATGACGACAAACACTTTGCACGCGGCCGGCCAGGCCCCTGTCATCACCCGCTTGCAGGTCATTCCGGTGGCCGGCCACGACAGCATGCTGCTGAACCTGAGCGGTGCCCATGGCCCGTTTTTCACCCGCAATATTGTGATCATCACTGACAGCAGCGGTCACACCGGCGTTGGTGAAGTGCCCGGCGGCGAGCGTATCCGCGCCACCCTGGAAGATGCCGGTTCGTTGCTGCTGGGGCAGTCCATCGGCAACTACCAAAAGCTGCTCAACGCGGTGCGCCGCACTTTCGCCGAGCGCGATGCCGGCGGTCGCGGCCAGCAGACCTTTGATCTGCGGATCACCATTCATGCGGTGACGGCACTGGAAGCCGCGTTGCTGGACCTGCTCGGCCAGTTCCTCGGGGTGCCCGTGGCGGCCCTGCTGGGTGAGGGGCAGCAGCGCGAGGCGGTGAAGGTGCTGGGTTATCTGTTCTATATCGGTGATCGTGGCAAGACCGACCTGGCCTATCGTCATGAAGCCGATGCCGATGACGCCTGGTTCCGCCTGCGTCATGAAGAGGCAATGACCCCCGAGGCCATCGTCAAGCTGGCCGAAGCCGCCCAGGCGCGTTACGGCTTCAATGACTTCAAGCTCAAGGGCGGCGTGCTCAGTGGCGCCGCGGAAATCGAGGCGGTGACGGCGCTGGCCGAGCGCTTTCCCCTGGCGCGGATCACCCTCGATCCCAACGGCGCCTGGTCGCTGAAAGAGGCCATCGCCCTGTGCCGTGATCAGCACCATGTATTGGCCTACGCCGAGGACCCTTGCGGTGCCGAGCATGGCTACTCCGGTCGTGAAGTCATGGCCGAGTTCCGCCGGGCCACCGGCCTGCCGACGGCAACCAATATGATCGCTACCGATTGGCGGGAAATGGGCCACGCGATTCAATTGCACGCCGTCGACATTCCCTTGGCCGATCCGCATTTCTGGACCATGCAGGGTTCGGTGCGGGTTGCGCAGATGTGCCATGAATGGGGCCTGACCTGGGGTTCGCATTCCAACAACCACTTCGATATTTCCCTGGCGATGTTCACCCATGTGGCCGCTGCCGCGCCGGGTGAAATCACCGCCATCGACACCCATTGGATCTGGCAGGACGGCCAGGGCCTGACCAAGGACCCGTTGCAGATTGTCGACGGTTTTATCCAGGTACCGCAAAAGCCGGGGTTGGGCATCGAGCTGGATATGGATGCGCTGGCCAAGGCCCATGAGTGCTACAAGAACATGGGCCTCGGCGCCCGCGACGATGCCGTGGCGATGCAGTTCCTGGTTCCCGGCTGGTCGTTTAACAACAAGCGGCCGTGCCTGGTGCGTTGAGACCTGTTCAATCCGCTGAAAAAACCTTCAGGAAAAGGCCGAACACGGTCTACTGTAGGAGCAGCCGGTCAATGTTGGTTTAGGTGAACAACATGCCTGGGATAGAGTGTTGGGCTTGAGAGGGTGTATGCCGACGTTTTACGACGCACGCGGGAATATGTATGCCGTGGCGAGTCCCGCCGAAGTGCGCGGACTGGGCCTGGAGGTGCCGGCGAATGCCGCGCAGGCAGCGTTGCGGCGCCAGGACTGGGCGCCCGAGGCGGTGGAGGCACTCTGTGGTTGGGGAGCACAGGCGCCGGCGCGAGGTGGCAAACAGCATCGCTCCGACGGCTTGCTGGTCGGGCCGTTCCAGGGCGAAGCGCCATTCGACCTGTTGATCATCAATACCGATGGCACCCTGGCCGAGCGCAGTGGCAACGGTTTGACGATTTTCGCCCAGGCGTTGACCGAGCAAGGCTTGATGCCGGCCCAGGGCGGCTGTCTGCTGAGGGTCCATCACGATCAGCCGGGCGGCCTCTCTCCGCTCGTCACCTCGGTCGAGCCAGCGCAGCTCGAGGGTCAGCCGGGTTTCTGGCTGGACCTGGGAAAACCGGCGTTCGGTCCGGCGGCGGTGGCGGCCCAGGGTGTCGGCGAGGCTGAATTGAACGGCCGTCCGTTGAGCCATGTCGCGGCCTTGTCGAGCCTGAATGCGGCCTGGCAGCGCAGCCAGTTCGTGCGCATCGGCAATCCGCATTGTGTGACCCTGGTCGACGAGGTGGCGTTGCTGCCGAGCAATGCGCAGATGGACGAACCGGCATTGGCGCCGGGCTTGACGCGCCTTGCTTTCGCTCCACCGGTCGGTACTGGCGAGCCTTGTGCGGCGGGGCTGAATCTGCAATGGGCGACCCGGGTGGCGCCGGGGTACTTGCAGGCCCGGGTGTTCGAACGCGGTGAAGGGCCGACGGCGTCTTCCGGCACCAGCGCCAGCGCAGTGGCCTGTGCCGCCTGGCGGGTCGGTTGGGTCGAGGCCGGCGAAGTCCGGGTCAGCATGCCGGGCGGTACGGCACCGATTCGCCTGGTGGGGCTGGAGGGTGAGCTGCAGAGCGTCCATCTGTTTGGCGCGGCCCAGCGTCAATCCTGAAGGTCGGCGCTCGCTGCCGACACCATGAGCAGAAAAAACACCCTCTCCACAGGCCTGTTTTGCCCTTGTCCGGCCTTGGCGGTTTTGGCTTGATGGGTTGGCAGGGTTGAAGGCTGGCGAGCACCTTGCCCTGATCGGTCCGTGACAACGGGGCCGAATTTCCGACTCGTTTAAAGGGAATTTACGATGAGAGCAGTTAAAGGTTTATTCAGTGCGCTGGTGTGTGCCGGGCTGGTTTTCAGCGTCGGCTCGGCTTGTGCTCAAGTGGTGCCTGAGCCGGCCATCAGCGATAAGAAATTGGCGCCCTCCAGCAGTACCGACGCGGTCGAGTCGAGTCCGGCGGAACTGCTGGAGGGCAGTCGCACCGATTATTTTTCATGCTCGGTGGGCCGCTTCCGAGGTGAACTTGAGGCCAGGGTGGTGTTCGCCTCCGCCGGCAGCACGGCTTATTTCGATGTCAGTGCGGTGCGCTACCGGATTGTTCGCAGCAGCGGCCAGAGCGGCGGCAACAAGGCCAATGTGAACTTTCACCTGGATACCTTGAATAAACAGGGCGTGGTCCGGGCCAGTGACCAATACCGCTCGCCGGACGCCATGCGCCAGGATGGCAGTTGGCATCTGCTCGACGTCAACCGGATCGTGCGTACGGATTATCAGGGGGCGGTGACGTTCGAGTTCGTGTTCGATCGCTCCGTGGCCGGGGATACCCGGTGTGCCGCGCATAAGACCTACCAGTGGGCGGGTGCCTCGACCGCGCGTTCCAGCGCGGCCGACTGAGCCGGCTCAAGGGGCATCGAGTCCTGGTGCTTGGCGAATCAGGAAGTGGTCCAGATTGTCGATTTCACAACTGAACACACTGAAGGTCTGGTCGGGGTGTTTCTTGCTCGGCACTTGCTTCAATTGCGGCGTGACGCCGTAGAAGAAGCAATACAGGTCTTCAGCCTGATCGATGACACTGTTGATCTCCTCCAGGAACACCGTACGCTGGCGGTAGTTCTCGATCAGGCTTTTGCTCAGGTAGACATTGATCGAATAGCGCTTCTTGTCGGCCCACACCGGCTTGTCGAAAACCACGCTGAAGCTGGTCTTGTAGTCCTTGATTGCCTTGATCCGGCCCCAGTAGATCAGGCCCGGGCGGTCCTGGCAGTATTCGACTTTCTTGAAGAAGGCGTTGTAGTTCAGGCTCAGTTCGCCAATGGTCAAGGGCATGCGTTTGAGCAGGTCCTTGTTGGCGTGGTTGGAGACGAAGCATTCCACCGGATGAGCGAACACGCTGGTGCGGTTCGGTGGCGCCTTGGCTTCCTCGGCGGCGTGGATGCTGCTGGGCGCTGGCGCTGGCGCTGGCGCCGGGTCCGCTGTCGGCTGCGGCGCACGGCTGTCGCTGGCGGTCGGCGCCTTGCGCGCGTAAGTCCGGCGGGTCAGCAGCAGTTCGACGGGGAAGTTCTGTTCGCCTTCGATCTCGTCCAACGGCTGCTCCCCATCGAGCCCGCTCGCCGCGGTTTCCGGACTCAGGTAAGGGCAGTCCGCCAGGTGCCGGGTACTGGGCATGTTCTTGAAGTGCGGGGTCCGTTTGAAGCGCGGGTTGCTGGCGTTGTAGGTGGTCAGCCGGTTTTTGCTGTCGAAGGCGGCGCGGCAGGCATCGTTCGGGCACTGGAAGCTTTCCCGGCTTGAATCGAACTCCACCGTCTCGTCGAAATTCAGATCGCGGACGTCGTAGATCGTCAGTTTTTCGTCGAGGCTGAGGCAATAGGCCTTGTCGAATTTCATCGCGGGTCCTGCCACTGCAACTGCGCCGGCTCGCGTTTCACCAGGACCTTGCCGTCACGGATCGAATACAGCGGCAAGCCCTGGCTGCGGATCATCTCGTAGTCGCTGTCCGCCGAGAGGATCAGCAGATTGGCCGGGCGCCCGACTTCCAGTCCGTAGCGTTCGCCCAGGGCCATGGCCTTGGCGCTGTTGTCGGTGACCAGGTCCAGCGCGCTCTGCAAGGTGCGATAACCGAGCATATGGCAGATATGCAGCCCGGCTTCCAGCACCCGCAGGATATTGCCGTTGCCCAGCGGATACCACGGGTCGACGATCGAGTCCTGGCCGAAACAGACATTCATCCCGGCTTCCAGCAACTCGTTCACCCGGGTCACGCCCCGGCGTTTCGGAAAGTTATCGAAGCGTCCCTGCAAGTGAATGCTCTCGGTGGGGCAGGATACGAAGCTGATCCCCGAGGCCTTCAGCAAGCGGAACAGCTTGGCGCAATAGGCGTTGTCGTAGGAGCCCATGGCCGTGGTGTGGCTGGCGGTCACCCGCGAACCCATGTCACGACTGCGGGCCTCTTCGGCCAGGACTTCAAGGAAACGCGAGTGCGGATCGTCGGTTTCGTCGCAATGCACATCCACCAGGCAGCCGGTTTTTTCCGCCAGGTCCATCAGGAATTTCACCGAGGACACGCCCTGGTCGCGGGTGTATTCGAAATGCGGAATACCCCCCACCACATCGGCACCGAGATTGATCGCCTCGACCATCAGTTCCCGGCCATTGCGATAGGACTCGATGCCTTCCTGGGGAAACGCGACGATCTGCAGGTCGATCAGCTGCCGGGTTTCTTCGCGGACCTCGAGCATGGCCTTGAGCGCGGTCAGCTCTGGATCGGTAACGTCGACATGGGTTCGTACATGCTGGATGCCATGGGCAGCGAGACTGCGGATGGTTTTTTTCGCGCGGGTCTTGGTGTCTTCATGGGTGATGGTCGCCTTGCGCTCCCCCCAGCACTCGATGCCTTCGAACAGGGTGCCACTCATGTTCCAGCGCGGCTCGCCGGCGGTAAGGGTGGCGTCGAGGTGGATATGCGGCTCGACAAAAGGCGGGACGATCAGGTTGCCCTGGGCGTCGAGGTCGTTCGGGCCGCCGGTCAATGGGCCGGTTTGCGGGGTGATGCTCGCGATCCGTGCATGTTCCAGGTGCAGGTCATACAGGCCTTCGCGGTGACGCAGCTTGGCGTTGAGGATATGCATGGGCGGGGTCCTTGTCGTACGTGTCGTCATAAGGTATCCGAAGTCTGTAGGAAACTGCTCGGAGATCGCCCGAGAACGCGACGGAACATGGTCGAAAACGCTGCCGGGCTCTGGTAGCCGAAGTCCAGGGCAATCCGCGTGACCGACTCGCCTTGGCTCAACCGGGCCAGGGCCAGGACCACGCAGACCCGTTGTCGCCATTGGGAGAAACTCAGGGCGGTCTGGTCCTGGAACAGGCGCCCGAAACTGCGCAGGCTCAGGTACAGGCGATCCGCCCAGGCCTGGGGCGACTGGCGGATATCCGGCTGTTCGACGAAGGCCTGGCACAGCGGCAGCAGGCGCGGGTCCTGGGGCAGCGGGATATGCAGCGGCAAGGTATTGGCGCTGGCCAGTTCATACAGCAACAGGGTGATCAGCGCGCCATCGTGGCCCTGCTCGTCGTAGTCGACCGGCATGTCGACCGCCGCGATCAGCAATTGCCGCAGCAGGGCCGAGACTTCCAGCACCTGGCAGGCCTGGCTCATGTTGCTGACGGCGCTGGGCTCGATGTACAGGCTGCGGGTGCTGACGCCGAGCATCAGCACCTGATGGGGCACACCCGGTGGAATCCACACCGCACGCTGCGGTGGGACGATCCAGTTGCCGCCATCAGTGAGCACATGCATCACGCCCGTGGCGCCATAGAGCAATTGCGCTCGGCGATGCTGGTGGCGAGCCAGCAGGCACCCGTGGGGGTAATCGGTGCCGATGGCGATCACGGCCTGGGGCAGGTGATCGAATAGCGCTAGGGAGGTATTGCGCATGGCAGTGCTGATCTGGCCGAAACGCAAACAGTATTGACGGACTTGCGCAAGCACGCCAAGTGTCAGCTGCTTAAGGTTGGGCTTCTCTCTTCCTGAAAGGACCCGACGTGATGCTTTATGGGCTGTTGGCAGTGTTTGGCGGGCTGGCTGGGGTGACCAGCGTGCTGTTCGGTTTTGGTGGTGGTTTCATGGTGGTGCCGTTGTTGTACTGGACCTTGAGTGGCAGCCCGGACCCGGCGATCAGCGCTGTGGCGATGCAGATCGCCGTGGCGACCTCGACCTGCGTGATGATCGTCAATGCCCTGACCGCCACGGGCAAGCACCGGCGTGCCGGTAATCTGCGGCGCGCCTATATCTGGCCGCTGGCGGGGTTTATCGGGATTGGCTCGGTGCTCGGGGCGGTGCTGGCGAGTCTGGTCAGCAGTGAGGTGGTGCGTTGGGCGTTTATTGCTTATCTGGCGGTGACTGTTGTCGATTGCTGGGTGCGGCGCGGTTTCATGCAGCCAGGCACGACGCTGTCGGCGCAACCGCTCAAGCCCTCCGTCACGGTGGGCGGTGGCCTGCTGATCGGTGCCGTGGCGACCTTTCTCGGTGTCGGTGGCAGCGTCATGACGGTGCCGCTGTTGCGGCGCAGCGGCCTGAGCATGAGCTTGGCGACGGCCATGGCCAATCCATTGAGCGTGCCGGTGGCGGTGGTGGGGACCCTGACTTATGTCGCACTGGCCGGGTTCCGGCCCCTGGGGCTTGGACCCTGGTTTGCCGGCTATGTGGATCTGCTGGCGTTCGCGGTATTGATCCTTGGGTCGCTGGTGGGGATGCGCCTGGCGACACCGTTGATCGGGCGCCTGCCGGATCGTCTGCATGCCAGGATCTACATCGGGTTGCTGGCGCTGGTGCTGTTGGCGATGCTACTGAACTGACCCCGTCGCAATTGCACCGCTCCCCCTTGTAGGAGCGAGCTTGCTCGCGATGGTAGCCCAGGCACCACGGGGTATCAGGTACCCCGCATTATCGTTGACGATTATCGCGAGCAAGCTCGCTCCTACACGGTCAACAAACGCTCGCGCAGCTTGGTGACCTCGTCGCGCATCTGCGCCGCCGCCTCGAACTCCAGGTCGCGGGCCAACTGGTACATCTTCTCTTCCAACTGGCGGATACGCTTGCTGATCTCGCTCGGCGAACGCAGTTCGTTTTCGTAGCGGGCGTTTTCCTCGGCGGCCTTGGCCATGCCCTTGCGTTTCTTGCTGCGCGAACCGGGCACGGTGGCGCCTTCCATGATATCGGCGACATCCTTGAACACGCCCTTGGGCGTGATGCCGTTGGCCAGGTTGTGGGCGATCTGCTTGTCGCGCCGCCGCTCAGTCTCGCCGATCGCCCGCTCCATGGAGCCGGTGATGCGGTCCGCATAGAGGATCGCCCGGCCGTTGAGGTTACGCGCCGCCCGCCCGATGGTCTGGATCAGCGAGCGCTCGGAGCGCAGGAAACCTTCCTTGTCCGCATCGAGGATCGCCACCAGCGACACCTCGGGCATGTCCAGGCCCTCGCGCAGCAGGTTGATCCCCACCAGCACATCGAAGGTGCCCAGACGCAGGTCACGAATGATTTCCACACGCTCCACGGTGTCGATGTCCGAGTGCAGGTAACGCACCCGCACGCCGTGGTCGGCAAGGTAGTCGGTGAGGTCTTCGGCCATGCGCTTGGTCAGGGTGGTGACCAGCACGCGCTCTTCCACGGCCACGCGCTTGCTGATTTCCGAGAGCAGGTCGTCGACCTGGGTCAGCGCCGGACGGATCTCCACCTGCGGGTCCACCAGGCCGGTGGGGCGAACCACCTGCTCGATGACCCGGCCGGCGTGTTCGGCTTCGTAGTTGCCGGGGGTGGCGGAGACGAAAATGGTCTGCGGGCTCACCGCTTCCCATTCGTCGAAGCGCATTGGCCGGTTGTCCAGCGCCGAGGGCAGGCGGAAGCCATATTCCACCAGGGTTTCCTTGCGCGAACGGTCGCCCTTGTACATGGCGCCGACTTGCGGAACGCTGACGTGGGACTCGTCGATCACCAGCAGTGAGTCCGCCGGCAGGTAGTCGTAGAGGGTCGGCGGCGCCTCTCCGGAGGCGCGGCCGGAGAGGTAGCGCGAGTAGTTTTCGATGCCGTTGCAGTAGCCCAGTTCGAGGATCATTTCCAGGTCGAAGCGGGTACGCTGCTCCAGGCGCTGGGCTTCCACCAGCTTGTTGTTGTCGCGCAGGTAGTCCAGGCGCTCCTTGAGTTCCTCCTTGATCCCGTCGATGGCGCCGAGCAGGGTTTCCCGCGGCGTCACGTAGTGGCTTTTCGGGTAGAAGGTGAAGCGCGGCAGCTTGCGGATCACTTCGCCGGTCAGCGGGTCGAAGGCCGAAAGGCTTTCCACTTCGTCGTCGAACAGCTCGATGCGGATCGCCTCCAGGTCGGATTCGGCCGGGTAGACGTCGATCACGTCGCCGCGCACACGGAAGGTGGCGCGGGCGAAGTCCATGTCGTTGCGGGTGTACTGCAGGTCGGCCAGGCGGCGCAGCAGGGCGCGCTGGTCGAGTTTGTCGCCACGGTCCACGTGCAGGACCATCTTCAAGTAGGTTTCCGGGCTGCCCAGGCCATAGATGCAGGACACCGTGGTGACGATGATGGCGTCCTTGCGCTCCAGCAGCGCTTTGGTCGCCGACAGGCGCATCTGTTCGATATGGTCGTTGATCGACGCATCCTTCTCGATAAAGGTATCGGAGGAGGGCACGTAGGCTTCCGGTTGGTAGTAGTCGTAGTAGGAAACGAAATACTCCACGGCGTTGTTCGGGAAAAACGCCTTGAACTCGCCGTACAACTGCGCGGCCAGGGTCTTGTTCGGCGCCAGCACCAGGGTCGGGCGCTGCACCTGGGCGATCACGTTGGCGATGCTGAAGGTCTTGCCCGAGCCAGTCACCCCGAGCAGGGTCTGGTGCGCCAGGCCGGCTTCGATGCCCTCAACCATCTGACGGATGGCTTCGGGCTGGTCGCCGGCGGGCTGGAAGCGGGTGACGAGCTGGAATTCGGACATAACCTACCTCTGGGTTCATTCCCGCCTGACAGGCACGGCGAAAACGAGAAAAGACCTCTTACGACCGATGTCGTAGGGAAAAAACATGATAATGCTGGATATGGTGCCCGGGATGACAGCTTTCAAGGCAAACGTCACGCGGACGGCTTGTTGCAATTGGACGGGCGTCCCGTAAATAAATCAAAAAACTTGTCACATTCCGACAATAGTTGGTCGCCCTGACCGGTGATGGCCTCTATACTAGCTCCCCGTTTGTGCACCGCTCTAGTGCAATCGGCCGGAGCGTTGTCACCCCCTCCACCCCCCATTCAGAGCCGCCGCAATAATGAGCCTGTTCTCCGCTGTCGAAATGGCACCACGCGATCCTATCCTGGGCCTCAACGAAGCATTCAATGCCGATACCCGTACCGACAAGGTCAATCTGGGGGTCGGCGTTTACTGTGACGAAAGTGGGAAAATTCCACTGTTGCGGGCCGTTGTCGAAGCCGAAACCCAGCGCGCGGCTCAGCATGCCTCTCGTGGCTACTTGCCGATCGACGGTATTGCCGCCTACGACAAGGCCGTGCAAACCCTGTTGTTCGGTCAGGATTCGCCGCTGATCGCCGCCGGTCGTGTGCTCACCACCCAAGCAGTGGGCGGTACCGGTGCGCTGAAAATCGGTGCCGACTTCCTCAAGCAACTGCTGCCGAACGCCACCGTGGCCATCAGCGACCCGAGCTGGGAAAATCACCGCGCGCTGTTCGAAGCCGCCGGTTTCCCGGTGCAGAACTATCGCTACTACGATGCCGCAAGCAACGGTGTGAACCGTGCCGGCCTGCTGGAAGACCTCAACGCGCTGCCAGCCAAGTCCATTGTCGTGCTGCACGCCTGCTGCCACAACCCGACCGGTGTCGACCTGACCCCGGCCGACTGGCAGGACGTGCTGAACCTGGTCAAGTCCAAGGACCTGGTACCGTTCCTCGATATGGCGTACCAGGGCTTTGGCGATGGCATCGATGAAGACGCCGCCGCCGTGCGTCTGTTCGCCGAATCGGGCCTGACCTTCTTCGTCTCCAGCTCGTTCTCCAAATCGTTCTCGCTGTATGGCGAGCGTGTCGGTGCACTGTCGATCGTCAGCGAATCGAAAGAAGAGAGCGCCCGCGTCCTGTCCCAGGTCAAGCGGGTGATCCGCACCAACTACTCCAACCCGCCGACCCATGGTGCAACCATCGTTGCGAGCGTATTGAACAGCCCTGAGCTGCGCGCTCAGTGGGAAGCGGAACTGGCCGAAATGCGCCTGCGCATTCGCGGCATGCGCATGCAGATGGTCGAGCTGCTGGCCCAGCACGGTGCCAAGCGTGACTTCAGCTTCGTCGGTCGCCAGCGTGGGATGTTTTCCTACTCCGGCCTGACCGTCGAGCAAGTGGCCCGCCTGAAAAACGAGTTCGGTATCTATGCCCTGGATACCGGTCGTATCTGCGTGGCGTCGTTGAACCAGGGCAATATCGAAGCGGTGGTGAAGGCGATTGTTCAGGTGATCTGATTCCGCCGGTAGTGCCTTGGCCCCCTGAAAAAGGCCTGCAGCGATGCAGGTCTTTTTTTCGTCCGGAGAAACATGAACTGCAACTTAAAACTCGGTGAAGAAATCTTCACCGCTACTTAAATCAGTGTTCATGAAGGCGGCGGGGAAAAAATTATATACAGAAGGTGGCAATCACAATAACAAAAGAGGCCATGGGTTGAGGGTTCAAAACGCGTTGGATCTGATGGGCAAAACCATGAGGAACAACCTGGAAAGCCTTGTTTAAAGGGCTGTGGGGTGCCATCGGCACACCCGGGAATCGTCAATGTTGCACCCGCCACCTCCTTCGCTGATACGAAGATTGTCCTTGCCTTCGGGCACTTTCTGCCCTTTACCGCTTTACGTTTCCAGCCCTTCGCGCGGAGGACGGCGTGTACCGGTCGTTCGCACTAACAAGAGGCTGAAACATTATTAACCAGGGGAATTACAATGATGTCGACCAAACTCAACTTTCTGACGCTGGCGGTCTCGCTGGGCATGGCCCAGGCGGCCATGGCGACCACCGTGACG
This sequence comes from Pseudomonas sp. GW821-FHT03C07, assembly GCF_059420925.1. Taxonomy (NCBI): domain Bacteria; kingdom Pseudomonadati; phylum Pseudomonadota; class Gammaproteobacteria; order Pseudomonadales; family Pseudomonadaceae; genus Pseudomonas; species Pseudomonas sp. GW821-FHT03C07. The sequence goes on along the minus strand of NZ_JBWKUQ010000010.1, from coordinate 83,677 downwards.
GATCAAGACGAGACCAAGGGCTTCGTCGAGGACAGCAGCCTCAACCTGCATTTGAAGAACCAGTATTTCGACCGTGACGTGAAAAATGGTCCGGCGGACAAGAAGGACTGGACCCAGGGCATCTTCGGCAACTACAGCTCCGGTTTCACCCAGGGCACCGTCGGTTTCGGCGTGGATGCCTTCGGTTACTGGGGGATCAAGCTCGATGGCGGCGCTGGCACGGCCGGTACCGGTAACCTGCCGGTGGGCCGCAACGGCGAGCCCGAGGACGATTACGCCAAGGCCGGCGGCGCGGTGAAGGTGCGGATTTCCAAGACCGAATTGCTCTATGGCGATATGCAGCCCACTGCACCGGTCTTCGCCGCTGGCGGTACCCGCCTGATTCCGCAAACCGCCACCGGCTTCAACCTGTTGAGCAGCGAGATCAAGGACCTGGACCTGGAAGCCGGGCATTTCACCAGCGGTACCGGGGTAGTCTCCACCAGCAACGATCATTCGCTGTATGCCACCTACGCCAACGTGACCGCCAGCGCCGTCAACTACCTCGGCGGCAAGTACAAGGTCAACGACAACCTGAATTTCACCCTCTACGGTTCCGAGTTCGAAGACGTCTGGCGCCAGTACTACACCAATGGCAACTACACGCTGGGTATCTCGCCAGGTCAGTCGCTGAACTTCGACTTCAACCTGTACAAGACCAATGACGAAGGCGCCGCCAAGGCTGGCCCAATCAACAACACCGCGTTCTCCTTCGCCACGGCCTACACCTTCCTGACCGCGCACACCGTGACCCTGGCGTTCCAGAAGATCCACGGCGACACGCCGTTCGACTATGTCGGCTTCGGCACCAACGGCCCGGGCGACGGTGGCGACTCGATCATGCTGGCCAACTCCGTGCAGTACTCGGACTTCAACGGTCCGGGCGAGAAATCCTGGCAGGCGCGTTATGATCTGAACATGTTGACCTATGGGGTGCCGGGCCTGAGCTTCATGACCCGCTATATCTACGGTGACGATATCAATGGCACCAAGATGGCCGCGGACAGTGCCTACAATCAGCTGCACTACGGTGCCAATGGCACCCACCACGAGACCGATTTCGAAGCCAAGTACGTGGTACAAGGCGGCCCGGCCAAGGATCTGTCGCTGCGCCTGCGCCAGTCGTTCCACCGTGCCAATGCCGATCAGCCTGAAGGCGACAACAATGAGCTGCGCCTGATCGCCGATTACCCTATCTCGATCTTCTGATCACAGGGTGGGAAGAGGAGGGCCCAGGCGCTCTTCTTCCGCTGACTCCAGCGGACAGACGTCAGCTTCTGTCCGCGCGGCCTCCACCCGATTCCTGCCCGAACGTTTGGCCTGGTACAAGGCGGCATCCGCCAAGCCATAGGCGGTGTCGAAACTGGTGCCCATGGGGCTGGCACTGACCCCGAAACTCGCGGTGATCTGCCGGTTTACCGGCTGCCCGAAGACATGCGCGGCAATGCAATCACGCAGGGTCTCGGCAAGACTGAGGCCTTCCTCCAGCGTACCGGCGGGAATCAGCACGGTAAATTCTTCCCCACCCACGCGGCCGATAAATCCCGCATTGCCCACGGCCCGGCGCAAGCAGTTGACGATGCCTTGAATCACCGCGTCGCCCGCGGGATGGCCGAATTCGTCGTTGATCTGCTTGAAGTGGTCGATGTCCAGCACCACCATCACCGCCCCGGTTTTGCGCAGCGCTTGCACGGTCAGGTCAATCACCGCGCCACGGTTCAGCACATCGGTCAGCGCATCGTGGGTGGCCCGGTATTCGAGCTGGCGGGCCAACGTTTGCAACTGGGAATTGAGCGTATTCATTTCGCGCTCGGCACGGTCGCTGCGGCGTATCAGCCGGCGCGTCTCGCGCATGAGCCGCTCGAAGTGCACGGTCAGCTCGCCGAGGGCTTGCTGGTACACCGGGGCGTCAGCTTCAGTCAGGGCCAGAATCGAACGGGCGTGTTCAAGGGCGTCGGTTTCGCTTCTGAACAGGTCGTGTGCTGCATCATCCTGTGCACCGGCGGAAGTGACTGAAGCGGTCATGCTCATCATCCTTCTCCAAGAATCATTGGAGAGTCGTTGCGTGGTCGTTGAAGATGATGGCGGTAAAGTCGGCCTTCAGCTCTTCACCGAATTCGAAGATCGTTTCATCTTCTTCGTCGTGGTACCAGTTCACCTGCATCTCGTTACCCGATTGAACGGCCTTGTCCAGCGCATCGAAAATGCTGAACAGCATCTTGGTGCTGGAGCTGTTGAAGTAAGCCAGCGCAATGTGGGTGGTGATGATGGTGTCCTCGCGGGTGGCGAGGTAGGTGCGCAGTTGCTGGAGGACAGGCGCATAGAAGGCGGCGGCATTTTCCGGGTAGGACTCGCCTTTTATCGTCAGCAGATTCTGATCGAAACGAAAGTCGACTTCCGGTGATGTGGCGGTTGCTTCGATGTAGAAATTATCCATGGCGATTGCGTCACTCTACTTAGATAGTGGCTTTAAGGCAGAACAGCGTGGTTCCCGGCTCGTCCGCTCTTGGGTAGAAATCGAATTCCAACGGGGCGCAGGCATCGCGCGCCATTGTCAGGAAACCCAGGCCGGCCCCCTTGCTGTCCACCGGGGTTTCCGCGCGCAAGGTCACTTTGTAAGCTTGCTTGATCTCTTCAAGCGACATGTTGCGCAGGGGTTCGAGCTTTTCCCGCAGGCGGTCGACGTCGCTGGTGGCGATCGGGTTGGCACAGAGCATCAGGTGACGATCACCCTCGGCGCTGATACACACCGCGCCCTGGCGCAACGACGACTCTTCGCACGGCTCGGTGGGCAACGAGTCGGAGGAATAGTGGATGATGTTTTGCGACAGTTCGACGAAGGAGGAAAACAGCTTGCGTCGCGTCGGCCCGTTCACCCCGGAGATTTCCAATTGCAGCCTGACGACCTCGGCCATGGCGGTAATGATGGTGTGCGAGAAATAACCCATGTGATAGAAAATCACATTGCGCTGCTGGGCCAGGTCGAAGAAGTGGCAATCGGGGTGAGCGGTATTCGAGTTAATCATGAGTGTTTCCAAGACGCGCGCAGAAGAGGGTGAGGTCGTCACGCCGGGTTTGCTCTCCTTGCCAATTGGCCAGCGTGCGTTGCAAGGCTTCGCAGATGACGGTCGCTGGCTGATTGCGGTGTTCCAGTATCGTGTCGAAGGCCTTGCTCTTGCCGAAGGCAATGTTGCGCGGGCCGCCAATCTGGTCGGTCAAGCCGTCGGTGGCAATGAACACCAGGCTGGCCGGTACTATCGTCACGTGGCTCATCGGCCATTGGTAGTCAATGTCGCTGTCCACGTAGCCAACGCCGACCCGCTGGCCGGCGAGGGTTTCCAGCTGTTGGGCATCCGGCGGCAAGAGGTAGAGCGACATGCGCGCGCCGGCAAAACTCAGGGTCTGGCTGGCGCTGTCGAACCAGAAAAACGCCGCATCCAGGCCATCGTCGGACTCGGGGGTTTCATCGACGCCCTGGACCTGTCCCAGCAGTTCCTTGACGCTTTTATTCACCGCCGATAACAGCGCGCCGGGATCCCGTGGCCCGAGCTGGACCAGCGCCTGGGTCAGTGAGGAGGAGGCGATCAGGGTCATGAAGGCGCCGGGAACGCCGTGACCGGTACAGTCGGCAATTGCTCCGAACCAGCCATCGGGGTAGGCGCAGAAATGGTAGAAGTCGCCGCCGACCACATCCCGTGGTTCCCACAACAGGACGGCATCGTCCAGGGTCGACTTCAGGGCGTCCCGCGAGGCGCGCAGCATGGCGCGCTGGATAACGCTCGCGTACTCGATGCTCTGCATGATCTGGCGATTTTTCTCGGCCTGCATGGCCGCGACCACTTCCATCAGTTGCAGGCCACTGCCCAGGCCGGCGAATTGGCCGTTGCGGGTGATGATAAAACCGTCCGCCAGGGTCTTTTCGCCAAACTCCACCGTCTTGAACGTCAACTCTTCAATGCTCATCCCGGCATCGACGATCAACGGTTCCTTGTCCATGAAGGCAATGCAGCTTTTCTTGTCGTACAGTTCGCGGTGAAACGGTTTGCTCATCATTGACAGGAAGATATTGCGGTTGATCAGGCCGATGGGGCGCTCGTCTTCCAGCACCGCCAGGCACACGACCTCCTTGTGCGAGGTGAAGGTTTCCATCACCAGGGCATTGGTGCTGTCGGAATCAATCACCGGCACTTCAATGCACAAGTCACCGGCGCAGCGATGATCTCTAGGCCGCTGTGGACGCATAAAGGGGAAGTTTTCTGCGCGCATGCTGAGGTCGCCGAGCGAGGTGAAGGCACAATGCTATCCCTGCAATATGAAGCTTATATGACGGTCTCCCTGCGGGTCGTCGGCCCGGGCCCGTGGCGCGCTGGCCAGCCGTGCACGGCAGGTCATAGATCACCGGGTGGATGAACTCGCGGCAGATCCAGCTGGCCGCTCATCGCCAGGGTAGGGGTTGACTTCTCTTTTTATATCAGTAACATACGCGGCATTCCGCAATAGCTCAGTTGGTAGAGCAAGTGACTGTTAATCACTGGGTCCCTGGTTCGAGTCCAGGTTGTGGAGCCAGATAGAAGAAAAGCCTGCAGCGATGCAGGCTTTTTTTTTGCGCTTTTTTCAGTCCTGCCGCCGGCAGGCCCCGGGGGCTATAGGCTCCCGGGCCGGGCGATCCCTCAGCGGCGATCCAGCCACACGGTCTGGGCATTGCAGAATTCGCGTACGCCGAAGTGCGACAGTTCGCGACCAAAACCGCTTTTCTTCACGCCACCGAAGCTGACCCGTGGGTCGCTGGCGCTATAGCCGTTGATAAACACACCGCCGGTTTCCAGTTCGTCGGCGAACTTGCCGGCCAGCTCCAGATCCGCCGTGTAAACGGTTGCCGTGAGCCCGAACTCGCTGTCATTGGCCAGCGCCAGGGCATGGGCGGCATCCCGCGCGGTGATGATGGACGCCACCGGGCCGAACAGTTCCTGTTTGAACGAGGTCATCTGGTCGGTGACATTCGCCAATACCGTGGGTTCGTAGAAGTTGCCAGGCCCCTCGGCTTTTTTGCCGCCGAGCAACAATGTCGCGCCTTGCTCCAGGGTGTCCCGAACCTGCTGATCCAGCTCGTCACGCAGATCGAAGCGGGCCATGGGACCGATATAGGTGCCGGTGGCCAGCGGGTCGCCGATGACCAGGCGGCGGGTGGCCTCGACAAACTTGTCGGTGAAGGCTTCTACGACACCTTGCTCGACAATCAGGCGCTTGGCGGCCGCGCAGACTTGCCCGGTGTTCTGGTAGCGGCCGATCACGGCGGCCTTGACCGCTTCCTCGAGGTCGGCGTCATTGAGCACGATAAAGGGGTCTGAACCGCCCAGCTCCAACACGCACTTCTTCAAGGCCGCGCCGGCCTGCGCGCCGATGGCCATGCCGGCGCGTACGCTGCCGGTGAGGGTGACCGCGGCGATGCGCGGGTCGGCAATGGCCCGGGAGACGCCGTCCGGGGTGACATTGATGACTTCGAAGATACCTTCGGCAAAGCCGGCGCGCTTGAAGGCGTCCCGCAGCAGGTAGGCGCTGCCCATGACGTTGGGCGCGTGCTTGAGCACGAAGGTGTTACCGGCCAGCAGCGTCGGCACCGCGCCGCGCAGCACTTGCCAGATCGGAAAGTTCCACGGCATCACGGCGAGAATCGGACCCAGTGGGCGATACTCGATGCGCGCCTTGCCGCCTTCCACCTGGGTCGGCTCGGCGCTGAGCATGGCGGGGCCGTGTTCGGCGTACCACAGGCAGAGTTGCGCACACTTCTCAATTTCGCCGCGGGCCTGGGTCACGGGCTTGCCCATCTCCCGGGTGATCATCTCGGCCATTGCGCTGGCGTTGTCGCGCAGGGCCTGAGCCAGGGCGACCAGCGACTGCGAGCGTTGTTCCAGCGCGGTACGCCGCCAGAGCGAGAACCCGGTCGCGGCACGGGACAGGGCGGCATCCAGGGCCGAATCGGATTCGAAAGGGTAGTGGCCGATCTGTTCGCCGTTGGCGGGGTTGATCGAAAGAGCATGGGTGCGGCTGGAGATCGAAGACATGACACCGTCCTGCTGGGTGGGTATGGCCTCAGATTACGGTGGCGCTAGTTTTCTGGAAACTGAATAATAATGAGCATATCGTTCACGATTGGAGAATGACATGGATCTGGTCCAGTTGGAGATTTTCAAAGCCGTTGCCGAGCACGGCAGCATCAGTGCGGCCGCCCAGCAGATCCATCGGGTGCCGTCGAACCTGACCACGCGGATCAAGCAGTTGGAGCAGGATCTGGGGGTGGATCTGTTTATTCGCGAGAAGAGTCGTCTGCGGCTGTCACCGGCGGGCTGGAGTTTTCTCGACTATGCCCGGCGTATTCTCGACCTGGTCGGTGAGGCGCGGGCCACCGTGGCCGGTGAAGAACCGCAAGGCGCCTTTGCCTTGGGCTCGCTGGAGAGCACGGCGGCGGTGCGTATTCCGCAACTGCTGGCGGCCTATAACCAGCGCTATGCCAAGGTCGATCTGGATCTCTCCACCGGCCCGTCCGGGACCATGATCGATGGGGTCTTGTCCGGGCGCCTGGCCGCTGCCTTTGTCGACGGGCCGCTGCTGCATCCGGCGCTGGAAGGGGTACCGGCGTTCGAGGAAGAGATGGTGCTGATCGCGCCGCTGCAGCACGCGCCTATCCGGCGCGCGCAAGAGGTCAATGGCGAGAGCATTTATGCTTTTCGTGCCAACTGTTCCTATCGGCATCACTTCGAGAGCTGGTTTGGCAAGGACGGCGCGGTACCCGGCAAGATCCATGAGATGGAGTCCTACCATGGCATGCTCGCCTGTGTGAGTGCCGGGGCCGGCCTGGCGCTGATGCCCCGCAGCATGCTCGAGAGCATGCCCGGCTGCAGCACCGTGAGCGTCTGGCCGTTGGCCGAGTCCATGCGCTATCTGCGAACCTGGCTGGTGTGGCGCCGGGGTACAGTGTCGCAAAGCCTGAGCATGTTCGTGCGCCTGCTCGAGGAACAGGGCGTGGTCCGCGAAGAGCGCTGAGGCGCCTGAGGAACCGGTCCGACGCGGCTTTGACATCAGGCAGTCAAGGGATTAACTTCGCGACTTTTTACCCGTCGCTCCAAAGGGGCACGGGCAGTTATGGTTAAGGAAGGGCACGATGATGGAAATGGCACAGCAGGACGATTTGTTTCAGGTCGACAAGCGACTCTCCCTCAAGCCCGTGACGGACTTCAATGCTTTCCTGCTCCAGGCATTTGCCGATGGACCGTGCCAATGCGTGCGCTGCGTGGAAGCGGCGGGCGTCGAAACCGGTTATGCCTTCCAACACAGCTTCGAGCTGGGCAAGGTGGTCAACCGCCAGTTCGCCAGGACCACCCCCAGCGAGGTACTCCTGGCACTGAAGAAAGCCTGGTTGTCGTTCTTCAAGAGTGAACTGGAGACTCCCGGTGCGCTGGACAAGTCTCGCGTGCATGAGTTCGTCAAGCCTGAGCTGCACGTTCGGTTGCGTCCGCTGCTGCTGGCCTGCGGCCTGATCGTGGAACAGGAGGGTGGTTGGGTGTTGCAGGCGGTTTCGGAATAACCCGTGGGCAGGCACCACGGCCACGAACGTTAATGTCTACTTAACCTGTCGCGGTTTAAGTAGCCTATCCTTTACCGCAACCCCTTCATTGGCGTCCTCGATGTTCAGGTTTCAGCTGATCTTGACCCTGGTGCTCAGCCTGATGCTGCCGATCTTCGGCAGCGTGGCCGTGGCCGCGTCTTTTGCTGAACCTTGTCCGATGCCGTCGATGAACCACGCCGGATCGAAAATGACCGGCGCGCCCTGCTGCAATGATAGGGAACATGGTGCCGCCTCCAAGTCGCCCTGCAAGTCCGGTGAGGAGTGCAAGATCGGTGGACTGCTCCAGGTCCTGACGATTGGAACCTTCAGCCCGGTTCCACCGCTCCCGCTTACCCTGCAACCGCCCGCCGTGCTCCAGTCCGAGCCTGCCGATTTGTGGCGCCCTCCGCGTTACGTCTGATGCCTTGATCCGAATCCCCACACGCCCCCACAAAACGGCGTAGGGGCCATCGCGACCGCTATTTGCAGCGGGCGCGTCGATCCTGCATTGGAGACGAAAGCATGTTCGCTTTCCTTCCTTCACACCGCGTCTTGGCCGGTGTGATCGCTGTTGTCCTGGGCGCCAGCCCGCTGGTGGCCGTCAGGGCCGAGCCGCTGAGCTTCGAGCGGGCCCAGCACCTGGCTGAAAACACCGCCCCCGAAAACCTCGCGCGCCTGGCGCAGGTCGAGTCGGCGCAGTCCTCGGTCGGTCCCGCCGATGCGTTGCCCGATCCCAAGCTGATGTTGGGGATCCAGGATCTGCCGATCCAGGGTTCCGGGCGCTATTCGTTCAACGGCGACTCGATGACCGAGCGCCAGATCGGCCTGCGCCAGGAGGTGCCCAACCGCGACAAGCGCCTGGCCCGCAAGCAACTGGCGCTGGCGAGCGTGGACGTCGCCGAAGCCGAGCGCCGGGCTTCGCTGCTGGAGGTCAAGCGGCAAACCGCGTTGGCCTGGCTGAACGTCTATTACGCCGAACTCAGCGTGAAAAGCTTCGATCAACTGGATCATCAGGTCGCGCTGTTGCGCAGCACCACACCCTCGCGTATCGCCGCCGGCACCGCGCAGGCGGGCGATCTGCTCCAGGCTGATCAGGAGGCGCTGGCGCTGGCCGACCGACGTGACGAACTGCTACAGAACATCGCGATGGCCCGGGCCAAGCTGCGGCGCTGGATCGGCGCCGATGCCGATCAACCGCTGGCCGACGGACCACCGAGCTGGGGCCCGATCCTGCCGCATACCCAGCACACCCTGGGGCGCCATCCGGATCTGCAAGCGGCCACGGCCCGGGTCAGCGAAGCCAATGCCGAGCTGGCCGATGCCATCGCGCAGAAGAAGCCCGACTGGGGCGTCGAGCTGGTCTACGGGCACCGTGACCGGCAGTTCGGCGGCGATATGGCGTCGCTGCAATTCACCTTCGATCTGCCGCTGTTCAGCGGTTCCCGCCAAGGGCCGCGGATCAATGCGCGGCAGCATGAGGTCGAACAGCGGGAGGCCGAACAGGAAGTCATGTTGCGTGAGCACAAGGCCGAGCTGGAAAGCGGGCTGGCCGAACTCGAGCGCTTGAATAAGGCTCTGGAACGTTCGCAACAGTCAGCAATTCCCCTGGCCGAGCGCCGCGCCGAGCTTTCGCTGGCGTCGTACAGGGCTGGTAAGAGCCCGTTGAATGAAGTGATCGGCGCCCGTCGTGATCTGATCGAGGCACAGCTGCGCAGCGTCAATCAACAGAGTCAATTCAGCCAACTGTCCGCCAGCCTGTATTACGCCTATGTCGAGGGCCTCAAATGAAGACGCGCACTTACTCCCTGTTGACCCTCGCGCTGGCGGGACTCGGTGTTGCCGGGGGCTACTGGCTTGGCCACGGTGGGAGCGCGATGTCCGCTGCGGCCGATGGCGCGAAGCAAGAGCGCCCGGCCCTGTACTGGTTCGACCCGATGTATCCGACCCAGCACTTCAATGCACCGGGCAAGTCGCCGTTCATGGACATGCAACTGGTGCCCAAGTATGTCGATGGCGCCGAGGACACCTCGTCCGTCAGCGTCTCGCCGCAACTGGCCCAAAACCTTGGTATGCGCACCGCCGTGGTGGTGCGTGAACGCCTGCCCGGTGGGCTCGATGCCGTCGGTTCGCTGGGTTACAACCAGCGCGATATCGCCAACCTGCAAGCCCGTGCGGCGGGCTTTGTAGAGCGCGTCTACGACCGTGCTCCCGGCGATGTGCTGCCGGCCGGCGCGCCGCTGGTGGATCTGTTGATACCCGAGTGGTCGGCCGCGCAACTGGAATTTGTCGCGGTCCTTGCCAGCGGCGACGGCCGCTTGATTCAGGCCTCGCGCCAGCGCCTGCAATTGCTCGGCATGCCCGAGTCGGTGATCGCCGAGGTGGCTAAGACCCGCAAGGTTCGCCCGGTATTGACCCTGTCCACGCCGATGGCCGGTGAACTGCAAAGCCTGGAGGTGCGCGCGGGAATGAGTGTGTCCGCGGGGATGAGCCTGGCGCGGATCAACGGCCTGGGTAGCGTCTGGCTCGACACCGCGATCCCCGAGGCGCAGGCCATCTCGGTCGAGGTGGGCGCCGCGGTGTCCGTGGCCTTGTCCGCTTATCCCGGACAAACGCTGGCGGGGAGGGTGGTGGCGGTATTACCCAGTGTCGATCCGCAGAACCGTACCCTGACGGTGCGCAGCCAGTTGCCCAACCCGGACGGCAAGCTGCGGCCGGGCATGTTCGCCAGCGTGCGCCTCGCCGAGCCCGATTCGACCCCGAGCCTGCTGGTGCCCAGCGAAGCGGTGATCCGTACCGGCAAACGCACCCTGGTGATGCTGGCGCAGGTCGAGGGCCGTTATCAACCGAAAGAGATTCGTATCGGGCGCGAGTCGGACGGGCGTATCGAAGTGCTTGATGGCTTGAGCGAAGGCCAGAAGGTGGTGACCTCCGGGCAGTTCCTGCTCGACTCGGAAGCCAGCCTGCAAGGCATCGCCCCCACCGATGAGCCGATGGACTCGATGGAGGGGATGAAATGATCAAGCGTCTGATCCACTGGTCCATCGGCAATCGGTTCCTGATCCTGCTGGCGACCCTGTTTATCGTTGCCTGGGGCATCTGGTCGGTACGCAATACACCGCTCGATGCACTGCCGGACCTGTCCGACACCCAGGTGATCGTGCGCACCAGCTTTCCCGGGCAGGCGCCGCAGATCGTTGAAAACCAGATCACCTATCCGCTGGCCAGTACCTTGCTGTCGGTCCCCGGGGCGAAGACCGTGCGCGGCTACTCGTTCTTCGGTGACTCTTTTGTCTATGTGATTTTCGAGGACGGCACCGACCTCTACTGGGCCCGTTCGCGGGTCTTGGAATACCTCAACCAGGCCCAGGGCCGCTTGCCCCAGGGCGTCACCAGCACTCTGGGTCCGGATGCCACCGGCGTGGGCTGGATCTATCAGTACGCCCTGGTGGATCGCAGCGGTCAGCATGACCTGGCACAGTTGCGCGGAATCCAGGACTGGTTCCTCAAGTACGAGCTCAAGACCGTGCCCAATGTCGCCGAAGTCGCCACCATCGGTGGCATGGTCAAGGAGTATCAGGTCCTGCTCGATCCGCAGAAGATGGTGGCCTACGGCATCACCCAGCGGCAGGTGAACGAGGCACTGAAGAGCGCCAACCAGGAGGCCGGCGGTTCGGTGCTGGAACTGGCCGAGCGCGAATACATGGTGCGGGCTTCGGGCTATCTGAAGAGCCTGGAGGACTTTCGCAATATCCCGTTGAAAACCTCGGCGCAAGGCGTGCCGGTGTTGCTCGGGCAGGTGGCGACGATCCAGATCGGCCCCGAGATGCGTCGTGGCATTGCCGAGTTGGACGGTGAAGGTGAAGCCGTCGGCGGCGTGGTGATCCTGCGCTCGGGCAAGAACGCCGACGAAACCCTGCAGGCGGTAAAAGCGCGCCTCGACAGCTTGCGCGGCAGCCTGCCGCCCGGGGTCGAGCTGGTCACCACCTACGACCGTTCGCAACTGATCGACCGGGCGGTGCACAACCTGAGCTTCAAACTGCTGGAAGAGTTCGGCGTGGTGGCGCTGGTGTGCCTGTTGTTCCTCTGGCACTGGCGCTCTTCGCTGGTGGCGATCATCACCCTGCCGCTGGGGGTGTTGATGGCTTTTATCGTGATGCGCATCGAGGGGGTCAACGCCAACATCATGTCCCTGGGCGGTATCGCCATTGCCATCGGCGCGATGGTCGATGCGGCGGTGGTGATGATCGAGAACGCGCATAAACATATCGAGGTCTGGCAACTGCGTCATCCTGGCCAGAAGCTGCAAGGCGAAGCCCATTGGCGGGTGATCGGCGAGGCGGCGGCGGAGGTCGGGCCGGCGCTGTTCTTCAGTCTGTTGATCATCACTTTGTCGTTCCTCCCGGTGTTTACCCTGGAGGCCCAGGAGGGGCGGCTGTTCGGTCCGCTGGCGTTTACCAAGTCCTATTCGATGGCGGCGGCGGCGGGGTTGTCGGTGACCCTGGTGCCGGTGCTGATGGGCTACTGGATTCGCGGTCATATTCCCGGCGAGCAGGAGAACCCGCTCAATCGCTGGCTGATCGCGGCCTATCGTCCGCTGCTGGAGGCGGTGCTGAAATGGCCGAAACTGACCCTGACCCTGGCACTGCTGATCTTCCTTTCCAGCCTCTGGCCCTTGAGCCAACTGGGCGGGGAATTCATGCCGGCGCTGGATGAGGGCGATCTGCTGTATATGCCTTCGGCGCTGCCGGGGTTGCCGGCGAGCAAGGCCAGCGAGCTGTTGCAGCAGACCAACCGGATGATCCGTACAGTGCCGGAAGTCGAGCATGTTTTCGGTAAGTCCGGGCGGGCGGAAAGCGCTACCGATCCGGCGCCGCTGGAGATGTTCGAAACCACTATAAAGTTCAAGCCCCGTGAGCAATGGCGCGCCGGTATGACCCCGGAGAAACTGATCGAGGCGCTGGACCAGGCGGTCAAGGTGCCGGGCTTGTCGAACCTCTGGGTGCCGCCAATCCGCAACCGCATCGATATGCTTGCCACGGGTATCAAGAGCCCGATCGGGGTCAAGGTAGCCGGCACGTCTCTGGCGGATATCGATGAGGTCGCCCATCAGGTCGAAGTCGTTGCCAAGCAGGTCCCAGGCGTTAGCTCGGCCCTGGCGGAACGCTTGACCGGGGGCAGCTACCTCGATATCCGGATCAATCGATTGGCGGCGGCTCGCTATGGGCTGAGCATTGCCGATGTGCAAGCGGTGGTGTCCGGTGCCGTGGGCGGCAGCACGGTGGGGGAGACAGTCGAGGGTGTGGCCCGTTACCCGATCAATCTGCGTTATCCACGGGAGTGGCGCGACAGTCCGCAGGCCTTGCAGCAATTGCCGATGCTCACCGCCAGCGGGCAGCAGATCACCCTCGGGGCGGTGGCGGATATCGGCGTGAGCGCGGGGCCGCCGATGCTGCGTAGCGAGAACGGTCGGCTGTCCGGTTGGGTCTATGTGGATGTCCGTGGCCGTGACCTGGCCTCGACCGCCCGCGACCTGCAGCAACAAGTGGCGCAACAGGTGAAGCTCAAGGCCGGGATGACCGTCTCCTATTCCGGGCAGTACGAGTTCCTGGAGCGGGCCAATGCCCGCCTGAAGTGGGTGGTACCGGCCACCTTGCTGATCATTTTCGTGCTGCTCTACCTGACCTTCGGGCGTTTCAGCGAAGCGGGCCTGATCATGCTGACCTTGCCGTTCGCGCTGTCCGGAGGTGTCTGGTTGCTCTACCTGCTGGGCTTCAACCTGTCGGTGGCCACGGGGGTGGGCTTTATCGCCCTGGCCGGGGTCTCGGCGGAGTTCGGCGTGATCATGCTGCTCTATCTGAAGAACGCCTGGACGGCGCGCCAGGATGCCGGGCGAGAGGAGGACGGCGATTTACTCGAGGCGATCGGCGAGGGCGCGGTGTTGCGAGTGCGGCCCAAGGTGATGACGGTGGCGGTGATCATTGCCGGCCTGCTGCCGATTCTCTGGGGCAGCGGCACCGGGTCGGAGGTGATGAAGCGGATTGCCGCACCGATGGTCGGCGGCATGATCACCGCGCCGTTGTTGTCGATGCTGGTGTTGCCGGCGGCGTATTGGTTGATGAAACGTCGGCGTTAGGACGATAGACCGTGTCATCGTTCTTTGCGGCGATCCGACAAGCTCCGCTCCCACAGGTCTGCGGTCGTACGCAGGGTCTGTGCTTGACTCGGACAATGTGGGAGCGGAGCTTGCCCGCGAAGCTTTTCGCTGGCTCAAGGGCGCCTTCGCGAGCAAGCTCTGCTCCTACACGCCCCCGAGTGGATACCCGCATGGATTATTTCGCCGCCCTCACGGCCTTTGTCGAGGCCGCCCAGGCCAATAATTTTTCCCGGGCGGCCGAGAAACTCTCGATCAAGGCCTCGACTGTCTCGCGTTATATCAAGGACCTGGAGCAGGACCTGGGCATCGCCCTGTTCAATCGCTCCACCCGCACCCTGCGCCTGACCGAGGGCGGCGAAACCTTCCTGCACCATGCCTTGCGGGTGCTCGCCGAGCTGGATCAGGCCCGGGCCGCGACCTCGGCTCTCAACCAGCAACCCCGCGGGCTGCTCAAGCTCAACCTGCCACCGGCCTTTGCCCGGCACCATGTATTGCCGCTGCTCGGCGACTTTGCCGAACGTTTTCCGCAAATCCGTCTGGAACTGACCCTGGAGGACAGTCACGTCAATCTGATCAGTGCCGGTGTCGACCTGGCGCTACGGGTCGGGGTGTTGCCGGACTCGTCGCTCAAGGCGCGCCAGCTGGCAGCCGAACGCACGCTGCTGTGTGTCAGCCCCGAGTACGCCCGGCAACATCCGCCACCCCGTTCGCCACAGGAGCTGGCGGAGTGTTCCGCGATACTCAATGGCAACCTGCCTGACGAGGTATTTTTCATTGCGCTGCGGGCCCCCGGCGCCCAGGCCGAGCGCGTTGCAATCAAGGGCCAGCTGCGGATCAACGACCTGGATGCGCAGTTGCTGGCGGTGCGGCAGGGATTGGGCATGGCGTTGTTGCCGGACTGGCTGGTGGCCGATCTGCTCAGGCAGGGCGAGCTGCTGCACTGGCTGCCTGACTGGCAGGCCCAGGCCACGCAGATCGCCGCGTCACTCTGGTTTGTCTATCCACCCAAACGCACCGTCTCCTCGAAGGTACGCAGTTTTATCGACTTCATGCTTGAACGTATCGGCACACCGCCTTATTGGCAGCGTTGAGTCTGCTCAACTGAAGCGAATGTCGAGGGCACGCAGGTAGGTCTGCAGGCCGGCATCCTGGATCGGAATCAGGAAGGCTTCGCGGTCCGATTCGTTGTAGTGTGCGTGCCAGTAGCCCGGCGGTGTGACGAACGCCAGCCCGGGCGCCCAGTCGACCCGGGTCGGGTTGCGGATCTGGCCGTGCTCGTCGACCTCGGTGCCCACCAGGCTGTAGCAACCGGGCGGACAGTCGATGATGAAGTCCAGGGCGATCGACTGGTGACGATGGGGTTTCTGTACCGAGCCCGGCGGCAGAATGCCGTACATTGCCCAGAGCACATGGGTCACGGTACGGGTCTGGGGGAAGTGCCGATTGCCCAGCAGGATGCTGATCCGACTGCGGTCCTGGGCGCGTGGGTCGTCGGCGGCTTCGCGCAGTTTGGCATTGGCGGTTTGCGCCGGGTACAGGGTGGCACTGAAGCGGTCTTCCTGGCTGCGGACACCAAGGTAGCGCAGCAGCGGCTCGTCATGCACGTAGTAGAAGCGGCTGTCCGCGCTGGCGGCCAGTTCGACCGCCTGGCGGCCGGGCAGGGCGATAAAGCAGCCTTTGTCCCACTCGAACCGGGCCTCGCCCTGAACCAGGCGGCCATGCCCTGCAATCACATAAAGCACTTGGGAGGTGGCGTTGGGGTGCAGGGTCAGCGAGTCACCGGCATTCAGCCGGATGAAGTTCGCGCACAGTCCAGGGCCGGTGGCCGGACCTTCGCAGCCCAGAGCCTGGCTCAGGTCCAGCGGTACGAGCCGCGAGGGTCCGCTGTTGTAGAGCGAGGCGGGAAAGCTCTGATAGGGGATGCGCGAGATCAATCCGGCGCTGATCGGGTTGGCGGCCTTGCTGTATTCGAAGTACTCGGCGTCCTGTTCACAGGCGGACAGTTCGGTGCTGGCGATCATTGGCTGTTGACGGTTCATGCTCGGGCCTCTCGACGTTGTGGTTATGGGCGCAGAGCGCTCACTATACGAAGCCCGTCGATGGGGATTAAGGCCTCAATGGGAACAGCAGTTATGCGCAAAAGGGCAGTGGAGCGACGGGACGGTGCCGCACGGCAAGCTCACCCGTCGCCTCAGGCCAGGGACGCCAGGCGCTCCACGGTTTCAGGGTACTTCTCCACCAGCCGGATCAGCGTGGTGGCCTGGGCATTGGGCCGGGCCCGGCCCTGTTCCCAGTTTTCCAGGGTCCGGGTGTTGGTGCGCAGGTACAGGGCGAACACCGCCCGTGACAGCTTCAGCTGGGTCCGGATCGCCACCAGCTCCTCGGCGCTGATCGGTTGCAGCTTGTTCAACTGAACCTTGTGGGTGCGCAGGGTGACCTTGCCCCGGCGGTCATCGGCCAGGGCGTCGAAGCCCTCGACCAGTTCTGCAAAAATGTCACGCTTCATGATGGTTTCTCGCCTCTATCTCTGTGCTCGGGAGCCGCTTCAGGATTCCCTTCTGCGGCGAGCTCAAGTCGTCCTGCTGGTCTTTGTCGTACAGGGTGAACAGCCAGAACTGGGAACCTTGCGGCCACTTGTAATAGATCACCCGGATGCCGCCCCGTTTACCTTTTTGCCGCTTCATGTCCATGCAGCGGACCTTGCGTAGCCCACCGGTACCCTGGATGACCTCACCGGCTTCAGGGTTGCGCAACAAGGCGAGTTGAAAACAGTGAAACGCCTCGTCGCCCAGGTAGGCTCTGCGATGACGCTCGAAGGGCGGTAGTTCGATAAACAAAGCATTCATTATTTGTACGCTACTCACGTATAGATTTAAAGAGGGAATATGTGTCTGCTCTTCACCCTAGTTGAGTCCTGACAGCTGCTTTGTGGGACTTTTCCCGCAAGTTCACCGCTTTTTGTGATGAGGTTTGCCGGAAGGTGGCTGTCGATAGCCATTGATGTTTTTCCTGTGCAACGAGTCGTTTTCCATCAATCCCGGCCTGGGAGGCTGCTCTAGATTAGGTTCCAACGCCGGCAGCCGAACCGAGTGCGCAAACCTGGTCGAGGAGTACCTCCATGCAACCTATTCATATCCAGAAACAACAATCCCGGGTCGAAGGCTGGGATCAGCAGGATCCCGAAGAAGCCTTCACCTTGCCGTCGCGGTATTTTTTCGACGCGGGGCTGTTCCAGGCCGAACGCGACAATATTTTCATGCGCGCCTGGCACGTTGCCGGGCACCAGAACGAGTTCGCCCAGCCCGGGCAGTACGTGGTCTGCGACCTGTTCGACCAGAGCATCGTGGTGGCCTGCAATCGGGAAGGGCAGATCCATGCTTTCCATAATGTCTGCCAGCACCGCGGCAACCGTTTGCTCGAACAGCGTCGTGGCACCACCGGCGGGGTGATGCGTTGTGCCTATCACTCCTGGTGCTACGAGATGGACGGCAGCCTGCGCAGCGCACCGCGTTGCGAGCGCATGAAGAACTTCGAGGTGCGGCAGTTCAATATTCCCAAGGTGCGGACCGAGGCGCTGGGTGGTTTCATCTACTTCAACCTGGATCCCGAGGCAGCGTCGTTGCGCGAGTTGTTTCCCGGGGTCGACGAGGAGATGCGTCGGGTCTTCCCCGACCTGGAGCGCATGCAACTGATCGAGGAACAGGACGTGATCGTGCCGGCCAACTGGAAAGTGATCATGGACAACTCCATCGAGGGCTATCACTTCAAGCTGTCCGGTCCGTGCCATATCGACCTGGCCAAACTGATCGACTTCAAGGGCTACCAGTTGACCCGGCGCGACAACTGGTGGACCTACGCCGCGCCGGCCAATCTTGCCGCCACCGAGGCCTATGGGGTGAAACTGCGCAGCGACCCGAACCCCGAGGAGTGCTTTTTCAATATCGGCCTGTGGCCGAACAACACCTTCTACACCTTCCCGTTTTCCGAGTTCCTCGGCTCGTTCATGATGATTCCGCTGGATGCCGAGCGCTCGCTGCTGCGTTTCGGTTACTACTCCGCCAACGCCAGCACGGCCGAGGTCAGCAGCGCCTGCATGAAGTGGATGAACGAGGACCTGGGCCCCGAGGACATCGCGCTGAATATCTCGGTGCAGAAGGGCCTGCGCTCCCTGGGCTACGACCAGGGGCGCTACATGATCGACGCCCAGCGCAGCAACGAAAGCGAGCACCTGGTGCATCACTTTCATCGGCTGGTGTTCCAGGGTATTCACGGCCGCAACGAACGCTGAAACGCCCCGGGGCGGGCAGCGCCGCTGCTCGCCTGAACCTTGCGACGGAGTACGCCCGGTCATGTCCGAAGACGAATTCGATTACCTGATTGTCGGTGCCGGCTCGGCCGGTTGTGTCCTGGCCCATCGCCTCGGTGAAGACCCGCAGGTGCGCATCCTGCTGCTGGAGGCCGGGCCCGCCGACAACAGCTGGACCATCGACATGCCGTCGGCGGTGGGCATTGTCGTCGGTGGCAACCGCTATAACTGGAGCTACCTGTCCGAGCCCGAACCCGGGCTCGACGGGCGGCGGATCGGCACACCACGCGGGCGCACCCTGGGCGGCTCGTCGTCGATCAATGGCATGGTCTATATCCGTGGTCACGCCCGCGATTACGACCAGTGGGCCGCGCAGGGCTGCGGCGGCTGGAGTTACCAGGAGGTGCTGCCGTACTTTATCCGCGCCCAGGCCCATGCCGAGGGGCCGGATACCTATCGCGGCGCCCAGGGGCATTTGCACGTCACCCCGGGGGATATCGGCACGCCGCTGTGTGCCGCGTTCGTCGAGGCTGGGGTCGAGGCTGGTTATGCGCCGAGCAACGACCTCAATGGCTATCGCCAGGAAGGCTTCGGCCCGGTGGACCGTACCACCCGTGGCGGCAAGCGCTGGAGTACCGCCAAAGGCTATCTGCGCGAGGCCTTGCTGCGCGGCAATGTTCAGGTGGCCACCGGTGCCCTGGCGCTGCGGATCCTGTTCAAGGGCAACCGCGCCTGTGGCCTGGAGTACGAGCAGAACGGCCATGTCTGGCAGGCTCGGGCCCGACGTGAGGTGCTGCTCACAGCGGGGGCGATCAACTCGCCGCAGTTGTTGCTGTTGTCCGGCATCGGCCCGGCTTCGGAGCTGCGCGACCTCGGGCTGACAGTTCGGCATGATCTGCCGGGTGTCGGCAGGCGTCTCAACGATCATCCCGACGCCGTGGTGCAGTACCTGTGCAAGAAGCCGGTGTCGCTTTACCCCTGGACCACCGCGCCGGGCAAATGGTGGATCGGTGCCCGTTGGTTTGTCAGCCACGATGGCCTGGCGGCCAGCAATCACTTCGAGGCCGGGGCGTTTATCCGCTCGCGGGCCGGGGTCGAGCATCCGGACCTGCAACTGACCTTCATGCCCCTGGCGGTCAAGCCCGGCAGCGTCGACCTGGTGCCGGCCCATGCGTTCCAGGTGCATATCGACCTGATGCGCCCCAGCAGCCTGGGCCGGGTCACCCTTGCCAGCCGTGATCCGCGCCGGCCGCCGCGGATCCTGTTCAATTACCTCAGTACCGAACAGGACCGTGCCGATATGCGTGCGGGGGCGCGGTTGGTGCGGGAAATCATCGGGCAACCGGCGATGGCGGCGTTCGCGGGGGAAGAGCTGGTGCCCGGTGCCCAGGCGCAAAGCGATGCGGAACTTGACGCCTGGGCCCGGGGCGTCACGGAAACCGGCTACCATGCCAGCGGTACCTGCAAAATGGGCCCGGGCGACGATCCCGAGGCGGTGGTCGATCCACAGTTGCGGGTCCATGGCGTGGAAGGCTTGCGGGTAGTGGATGCCTCGATCATGCCGGTGATCGTCAGCGGCAACACCAATGCGCCGACGGTGATGATCGCGGAGAAGGCCAGCGACTTGATTCGTGGGCGGGTGCCTTTGCCGACTGCGCGGGTGCCGGTGTGGATACATCCGCACTGGCAAACTGAACAGCGTTGAGGCTGCGGTCCGATATAGTGAAACCACCACGCAACCTTGTAGGAGCCGGCTTGCTGGCCATAGCGTCATTGAGGGCACCGCAACTCAAGGGCCTCATCGCCGGCAAGCCAGCTCCCACAAGGGGGCGTGGGAGATCCCTGCACTGAAAATCAACCGTAGAGCCCACCAAAGAGGCTAGCGATGAACCCGCAAACCAGTACTCAGCCAGCCGACTGGCGCCGTGCCGATGCCGTGCCCTTGCGTGTTGCCGTATTGCTGTTGCCGTCGTTCTCCCACCTGGGTCTGGCGGCGGTCATCGAACCGCTGGCGATTGCCAACTGGCTGACCCAGCGTCCGCTGTTCGAATGGACCCTGCTGTCCCTCGACGCTCAGCCGGTGCCCGCCAGTAACGGTTTGAGCACGATGGTCGCCGGTAGTCCCGACGTCGAACAGGGCTTTGACGCTTGCCTGGTGATCGCCAGTTTCGATGTGCACAAGCACAGCCGCAATCAGTCGCTGAAGAGCTGGCTGCGCAAGCAGGCGCTGTTCGGCGCGGTGTTGATAGGGGTGGAAACCGGCACCGAACTGCTGGCCGCCGCCGGCGTGCTGGACGGCTATGAGGCGGCGGTGCACTGGGACAACTGGCAGGGCTTCCAGGAAAGTTACCCGCGGGTGAAGGCGCGGACCCAGCTCTATACCCTGGAGCGTCAGCGCCTGACCTGTGCCGGTGCCACTTCGACCCTGGACATGATGATCAGTTGGTTGGGGCAGAGCGTGGACAGCGACCTGGCCCGCGAGATTGCCATGCACTTGCTGATGGGGCGCGTGCGCCAACCGCTGGACAATCAGCTCGAGGACGGCCTGGCGAGTACCCGGCTGTCCAGCGCCAAGATGCGCCGTGCGGTGCAGTTGATGGAGCAGGCGCTGGAGGAGCCGCTGGACTGCGAGGCGATTGCGGCCAAGGTCGGCTTGTCCCAGCGCCAACTGGAGCGCCAGTTCAAGCAGCACACCGGCTTGTCACCGCTCAAGTACTATATGAGCCTGCGTCTGGCGCGGGCCCATAACCTGTTGCAGCAGACCCGCCTGAGCGTGGCCCAGGTCGCGGCCTGTTCCGGGTTCGGTTCGCTGGAGCATTTCTCCCGTACCTACCGGGCACGTTTCGGTTGTCCACCAAGCGAGGACCGCAGCCAGGTATTCAGTGCACCGGTGATGCGCCAGCCGCTGAGCCGAGAACCGCTTGAGGAATAATACCTATCCACCCGGTTGCCCCCGATCCGTGTAGGAGCCGGCTTGCTGACGATGAACGATAACGCGGTCTGCCTGCAACACCGCGGCGTGCGCATCGCCAGCAAGCTGGCTCCCACGGTTTAGTGGGCGAACTCCGGCTCCTCCTCCTCGAGAATCTCCAGCAATGCCGCAAAATGCTTCTCGGCAAACCCCGGATAGTCCAGCCATTGCCGCGCGGTCTTGCGCGCCACTTCGTCGTTGGCGATACGCAATGGCCGTCCCGTCGACAAGGCGGTGATATACACCTCGCACGCCCGCTCGAAGTAATACAAATCATCGAAAGCCTGAGCCACGCTGGGGGCGGCCACCAACAGGCCGTGATTACCCATCAACAGGATCGGCTTGTCCGCCAGCAGTCTGCTGACGCGCTCGGCCTCGTCACCCAGGCCCATGCCATCGAACCCTTCATCGATTGCCACGCGCTCGAAAAAGCGCATGGAATTCTGCTCGATAGGCGGCAGGCTTGAATCCGCCAGGCACGCCAGCGCGGTCGCATATTTCGAATGGGTGTGCAGGATGCAACGGGCATGGGGCCGGTTGCGGTGTAGCGCGCCGTGCAAGGCCGAGGCGGTGATATCCGGGGCGTTCGGGCCCGTCAGGCTCGACGGATCGTCGGCATTGACCAGCAACAGTTCGCTGGCCTTGATCCGCGAGAAATGCCGGCCATAGGGGTTGATCAGGAACTCCCGGCCATCCGCCGACACCGCCACGCTGAAGTGGTTGGCAATCGACTCGTGCAGCCCCAACCGTGCGGCCCAGCGAAAGGCGCAAGCCAGCTCCCGGCGCAACCGCGCCGGTGCGGATGACGCCTCGGCGGCGCGGCGTTCGGTGGCGCTATTCATGCTGGACTCCTGATCCCGGCGGATGATGTTCAAGAGTCTAGGGCGGTCAGCCGTGGCCGCTTGACGGGAAGCGACATGGGTTGACGTCATTGCTTCATCCAGCACCGAACAGTTGCACGATCAGCCAGGCATTGGCGCCGCTGATCACCACGAACAAACCCCAGGCCAATGCCTTGGTGTACCAGCGATTGACGAAAGGCCCCATCAAGCGCTCATCGCTGGTCATGCGGATCAACGGGTACAGCGCAAAGGGCAATTGCAGGCTCAGCACCACCTGGCTCAGCACCAGCAATTTACCCACCGCGCCTTCGCCCATCATCCAAACCCCGATAAAGGCTGGGATCAGCGCCAGGCCACGAGTGATCAGTCGGCGCTGCCAGCAGGGAATCTTCAGGTTCAGGTAGCCTTCCATGATCACCTGGCCGGCGATGGTGCCGGTAAACGTCGAACTCTGTCCGGACGCCAGCAGCGCGATGCCGAACAGAGTACTGGCGAAAGCGCCGCCCACCAGCGGATCGAGCAGGTGGTAGGCGTCCTGGATCTCCACCACCGCGGTATGCCCACTCTGATGAAAGGCCGCCGCGGCCAGGATCAGGATCGCCGCATTGACCAGCAAGGCCAGGGCCAGCGAGCCGAGGGTGTCGATTCGCGCCAGTTGCACGGCGTCCCGGCGGCTGGCCAGGTCCGTTCCGATCAGCCGGGTCTGTACCACCGAGGTGTGCAGATAGAGGTTATGGGGCATCACCGTGGCCCCGAGAATGCCGATGGCCAGGTACAGCGGCGCGGCCTCGCCGATGGCCGAGAGAGACGGCTTGAAGCCCTGGAACACGTCTGGCCAGTAAGGTTTGATCAACACCAGTTCAATGAAAAAACACACGCCGATGGTCGCCACCAGCACCAGCATGATGGCTTCCAGGCGCCGGAAACCGCGATTCTGCAGGGCCAGGATCAGCAAGGTGTCGAACGCCGTCAGGACAATGCCGAAGGTCAGCGAGCAGCCCAGCAGCAGATGAAAGGCCAGGGCACAACCGAGGACTTCGGCCAGGTCGGTGGCGATGATCGAGATTTCCGCCAGCAGCCACTGGAGCATGGCCGAGCGCGGGCTGTAGCGCTCGCGACAGAGCTGCGCCAGGTCGCGGCCGGTGGCAATTCCCAGGCGCGAGCAAAGGCACTGCACCGCCATGCCGGCGAGGCTCGCCAACAGCACCACGAATAACAGGCTGTAGCCGTAACGCGAGCCGGCCTCGATCGCCGTGGCCCAGTTGCCCGGGTCCATATAGCCGATGGAAATCAGCAGGCCGGGACCGGTAAAGCGCAGGGCCCGCTTGAAGAATGGCGCGCCGCGATCGACGGCAATCGTGCCGTTTACTTCAGAGGGGCAAAAGGGGGCGGTGGCAACTTTCGGCAGGCTGAATTTCACACGGCGTTCCAGGACAACGGGCGGGAAGTGCCAGCTTAGACGTTTGGCGCACGGGGCCCAAGCTATCGAGGCGATTGAAAAGGACATTCAATCTGAAATGCACCAGAGAACCTGTGGGAACGGAGGGACTTATTGCTCCGGGGTGCCTTCGGGCGCCGGGTCACCGCCGTAGTGCTGGCCCAGTTCGACGCGGTTTTCCTCGACCCAGCCGCTGAAGTCATCACCGCTCTTGGCGATGTACATGACCTGGGCCCAGCCGTCCTCGGTGCTGGCATACACCGTGAGGCCGTCGCCGGGAACGACGAAGACTTTCCTGGTGATACAGGCGCTGTTGGGGGCGCTGTGAAAATAGGCCCGCCCCTGGCCGATGACCTTGCCTTCGACGGGCGGACGGTAGCTGCCGGCTTCGGCATTGGCCTTTTCATCCAGGGCGGCGCAATCCACCGCGGCCTCGGCGGCAAAGGTCAAGGGCGAGAGGCTCAACAGCAAGCAGGCAAAAAGCAGCAGGCGAGCGGTGCGTTCCATGCGGGAGGTGTCCATCAAGGATTGGAGAGGGGGGCGATCATAACTGATGGGTTCGTGGCTTATCAGCGGGGAAGAGCCACCGGCGTGAGCACCGGCTTACCGGAAAAATACGCCAGCAGGTTTTCGGCCACCAGCGTCACCGTGGCTTCGGAGGCTTCCGGCGACAGGCCGGCCACGTGGGGTGTCAGCACCACATTGTCCAGGCCCTTGAGGACATCCGGCACATTCGGCTCGTCATCGAACACGTCCAGCGCCGCGCCGGCGAGGCGGCCTTGCTGGAGCGCGTCCACCAGGTCGTTGGTCACCACCACGCTGGCGCGCGCAATGTTGACCAGGAAGCCTTGCGGGCCGAGGGCTTCAAGGGTCTGCCGGTCGATCAGGGCATGGGTGCCGGCACCGCCCGGCGTGGCGACGATCAGATAGTCCGAGACCAGCGCCAGTTCGGTGGTCGTGGCGCAATAGTGGTAATCGACATCTGTGCGCTGGCGCCGGTTGTGATAACTCACGGTCATGCCAAAGCCCAGGGCCGCGCGCTGGGCAATCGCCAGGCCCACCGCGCCCATGCCGAGGATGCCCAGGCGTTTACCGCCCAGGGACGGGCGCATCAGCTTGCGCCACTCGCCGCGCCGCACCGAGGCATCGGCGCGGGGAATATCGCGCACCAGCGACAGCAGCAGGGCCATGGCGTGGTCGGCCACGGACGAGGCATTGGCGCCAGCGCCATTGGTCACGACGATGCCGCGTTGCGCGGCGGCGTGCAGGTCGACCTGTTCATAGCCGGCACCGATCACGCAGATGATCTCGAGCCTGGGCAGGGCGGCCATTTCATCGGCGAACAACCCCAGCGGGCCGCGGGTCAGCACGGCGTTGATGCGCTCGCCATGGATGGCAATGGCTTGCGCGCGCAGGGCTTGGGTCGGCGCCAGGATCAGTTCGAAGCCGTGCTTCTGGATGATCGGCAGGTAGTCGTCGACGGTTTCCACGAGTACCAGCAGCACGTTGCTCATGTGTTTCTCCGGGCCGTATCAATAAGAGTGACCGACAAGACATCGCCCTGCCGGTGGTTGAGCTCAGGTCGCCCTGACACCGTAGCGACCGCGGTAATCACTGGGAGAAAAACCGGTGATTTTCTTGAAGGTCGAACGGAACGCACCGGGATCCTGGTAACCCACGGTCCAGGCGATATGGTCGACGGTGCCGTTGGTGAATTCAAGCATTTCCCGTGCCTTGCCGACTCGCAGGTGCTGGCAGTACTCCGTCGGGCGCAGGCCGGTGGCGGCGCGAAAGCGGCGCAGGAAGGTTCGTTCTTCCAGGCCGGCCTTGTCGGCCATGGCATTCACGCTCGCCTCCAGCGCGCCGCTGCTTTGCAGCCAGTGCTGGACCTTGAGGATCGCGGCATCGCCGTGTCCCAGGATCGGCGCAAAGTTGCCGGCGCATTCGCTGTTGTCACGGTGTTCGATCAGCAGGTAGCGCGCGGTACGGGTGGCGATGCCCGGTCCCAGCTGCCGTTCGACCAGGCGCATGCCCAGCTCGGCCCAGGCCATCAGCCCGGCGGTGGTGATCAGGTCGCCGTCGTCGATGATCGGTTTGTCGGTGTCGAGCCGTATCTGCGGGTAGCGCGCGGAAAAGGCCTTGGCCGAACTCCAATGGGTGGTGGCGGGACGCTGGTCGAGCAGGCCGGTCTGCGCCAGCACGAAGGCGCCCATGCACACGGAGCCGATGATCGCTCCGTGGCGATGTTGTTCGCGAACCCAGTGGGCACTGAGCTGCAAGGACGCGGGCGAGGGGGTATCGCCCAGCGACGGGGGGATGACCACGGCGACCGGGTGGCCGTCCGTGCCCGGCTGGCTGTCGTAGCTGCGTTCGATCGAATCGCCCGTGGCGCTGGTGGTCCAATGGCTGACGCGCAGTAGCCGAGAAGCATCACCGTGTTCGGCGACCATGCGATTGGCCACGCTGAACAGGTCGGTCAGGCCGTGGATGGCGGCGGTCTGCGCACCGGGATAGAGCAGCAGGCCGATCTCCGCCACGGCGCTGTCGTTGCGCCCTGCGGCTGTGGTGGTGTGGTCGATGGCGGCCGTGGGCGCGTCCATTGTCAGTTTTCCCCTCGAAAGTGTCGGTCCGGCCAATCCCCGGAACCCCGTGGGAACTGGATACTTGATCCGGTAAAGCAAAGCAACCGAACGCTGCACCACTCAATCGAGGAAGATGATATGTCCGTACAAGCGCTGATCCTGGTGGATATCCAGAATGATTATTTTCCAGGTGGAAAATGGACCCTGAACGGCGCCGACGCCGCCGCTGACAAGGCCGCCGCGATTCTGGCCGCCGCGCGTGAGGCGGGCGACCTGGTGGTGCATGTCCGCCATGAGTTTGCCAGCGCCGATGCGCCGTTCTTTGTCCCGGGTTCCGAGGGGGCACGGCTGCACGCCAAAGTCCTCAACCGCGCCGACGAGCCGGTGATACTCAAGCATTTCGTCAATTCATTTCGCGACACCGAACTGAGCGCGGTGCTGGAGCGCAATGAGATCAAGGAATTGGTGGTGGTTGGCAGCATGAGTCACCTGTGCATCGACGCCATCACCCGCGCGGCGGCTGACCAGGGCTACCAGGTCACGCTGATTCATGATGCCTGTGCTTCGCGGGACCTGGAGTTCAATGGCCTGACGGTGCCGGCGGCCCATGTGCACGGGGCGTTCATGGCTGCCCTGGCGTTCGGCTATGCCACGGTGGTTTCCGCCGAGCAGTGGCTGGCGCGCTAAGCCGTCACGGACGGACGCTAGCCCCCGGCAGGCATGGTTCTGCTGGGGGAGGGTGAGCCGGTTATTGAGTATGAGTTCCTCCCAGAATTGATTTCGGCTCGAGGAACGCCTCGAGCCCGAAGGTTCCGTATTCGCGGCCGATGCCCGACTGCTTGAAACCGCCGAAAGGCGCCGCCGGCTCGTGGGCCAGGGTGTTGATCAGCACGCGTCCGGCCTCGAGGCGGTCGGCGACCTGGCGGGCCCGTTCGACATCGGTGGACATCACATAGGCCTGCAGGCCGTAGGGCGTGTCATTGGCGATGCGGATGGCGTCTTCCTGATCTCGGTAGGTGATGATCGACAGCACCGGCCCAAAGATTTCCTCGCGAGCGATGGTCATTTCATTGGTCACGCCACTGAATACGGTGGGACGCACGAACCAGCCCTTGTCCACGCCTTGGGGCAGGCCTTCGCCACCGACCAGCAGGCGGGCGCCGTCGTCGATGCCGATACGGATATAGCGTTGCACCCGTTGCCATTGTTTTTCGCTGACCATCGGCCCGACGGTAGTTTGTGGATCAAGGGGATCACCGGCCTTGACCGCGTCAATGGCCTGGAGCACGGCGGCTTCGACTTCATGCAGGCGTTCCTCCGGTACCAGTATCCGGGTTCCGGCGATGCACGCCTGGCCGCTGTTCATAAAGCCGGCCTGCAAGGCCAGGGGAATGGCCTGGCTTAGATCGGCATCGTCGAGGATCACCACTGGCGATTTACCGCCCAGCTCCAGGGTGACGCGCTTGAGGGTCTCGGCGGCGCTGCGCAGGATGTTTTTGCCCACCAGGGTGGAGCCGGTGAAGGAGATCTTCGCGATATCCGGATGACTGCTGAGGGTGGCGCCGACGGTTTCACCGCGCCCGGTGACGATATTGAACAGTCCTGGCGGCAGGTCGGCTGCGTGCAGGGCCTCGGTGACGATACGGGTCTGGATCGCGCTCATTTCACTGGGCTTGATCACCGCGGTACAACCGGCGGCCAGGGCGGCGGCGAGCTTGCCGCAGATAAATCCGGCGTCGTTGTTCCAGGGAGTGATCAGGCCGGCCACGCCGAGCGGCTGCATGATCACCTCGGCGGTCCCGGCGCGGCGCTTGAAGTCGTAGTTGTCGAGGATCTTCGCTGCTTCCAGTAGCACGCTGGCGGCATGCTGGGCCATCCAGCGCGAGCGCGAGGCGGGGGCGCCGTATTCCTCGATCAGGGCGTCGTTGAGCTGGTCTTCCCGGGCGGCAATGGCCGCGTGCATGCGCTGCAACATGGCCAGACGTTCGGCCTTGGTGGTGCGGGAGAACGCCGGGAACGCGGCCTTGGCGGCGGCAATCGCGGCGTGGGCATCCTGTTCGTCGGCCAGGCGCACCTCGCCGATGACCTGGCCGGTTGCCGGGTTGAACAGGTCGAACAGCTCCTCGCCGTGGGGGGTGACAAAGGCGCCATTGATATAGATATGGTCGATGCGTTGCATGGCTGCTCCGAGGTGGGTGTCTGTGGTGTGAGTCAGGATAAGCGGCTAGGATTGGCCTGATAAGCCGGATGAAACGGCATGGGTTAATGAGTGATCCGGGATAATGCGCACATCAGGCCTGACAGAGTTGGAAGCGGTGCTGGCCGTGGCCCGGCATCGCAGTTTTCGTGCGGCGGCGACCGAACTGGATGTTTCGACCTCCGCGCTGAGCCATGCGGTGTCGGCGCTGGAGGCGCGTATTGGTGCGCGTCTGTTCAATCGCACCACCCGCAGCGTGGCGCTGTCCGAGGCTGGAGCGCAGTTTGTCGAGAGCATTGCGCCAGCGCTGTCGAGCATTCGCGAGGCGATGGAGCAGGCCGGTAACCATGGCGATGTGCCGACGGGTACTTTGCGCATCAACAGCGCGGTGGGTGCGGTGAAGCAGGCGATGCCTTTGTTCCTGGAGTACATGCGGCGTTATCCGGACATGAAGGTGGATATCGTCACTGAGGGCAAGTTGATCGATATTGTCGTCGAGGGTTTCGATGCGGGGATTCGCCTGACCGAAAGCGTGCCCCAGGACATGATCGCGATTCCCCTGGGCTTGCCGTTGCGCCTGTTGGTGCTGGGCAGCCCGGAGTATTTTTCCCGGCATCCGGTGCCGCGGACGCCGGCTGATCTGTTGAACCATCGTTGCATCCGCCTGCGTTTGCCCAGCGGGCGGATCTATCACTGGGAGTTCGAGCGCCGTGGCGAGTCCTGCGAGGTTGATGTACAGGGTGTGCTGACCCTGGACGAGTCGACCCTGGTACTGGAGGCGGCGCGGGCCGGGCTGGGCTTGGCGTATGGCTCGCAGTGGAGTGCCGCCGCCGACCTGGCGGCGGGTACCCTGGTGCCGGTGCTGGAGGAGTGGACACCGCCTTACGGTGGCTTGTCACTGTATTACCCCGGGCGCCGGCATGTGCCGGCGGGGTTGCGGGCTTTGATCGAGTTGATCAGGGAGCGCAGTGGTCAGCCTGTGTAGTTATGGGGTGCCTGTTCCGGCCCCTTCGCGGGCAAGCTCCGCTCCCACTTTGCACCGAGTAAGGCTGGAGAAGTGAGCACCGTGCAGGGCGAGTTTTTATGGAGAACACAGGGGCTGTGTGGGCAGGGCAAGTTTTTGTGGAGAGCCAGGGGCTGTGGGCAGGGCAAGTTTTTGTGGAGAGCACAGGGGCTGTGTAAGCAGGGCGAGTTTTTGTGGACAGCGCAGGACCTGTGGGAGCGGAGCTTGCCCGCGAAGGGGCCAGGACAGGCACCCACGAGTTAACAGACTCACGCGAAATATTCAGTGTCATTGATCCACCCGCTCCCTGACCCGGCTCCTGTATTTTCAAGCTTTTCCAGCTTCAAGAGGGTCAAGGATGACTACTCGTTTCAACTCCTGCTATTTACGTAAGGGCCGCTATTCGGAGTCTGGTGGTATTTATTTACTGACTGCGGTGGTCCGAAAACGTGAACCCATCTTCAGAGACTTCAATCTTGGACGCCTACTGGTCCGTAGTTTCAGATATGCAGAGGAAGAACAGTTGGCACGCTCCCTGGCTTGGGTGGTGATGCCCGATCATTTCCATTGGCTCATCGAGCTTCAAGGGACCTGCCTTGGCGATTTGGTGCGTAGGACCAAGTCCCGGGCAACCAATGCTATCAATCGAAGGTTGCAACGCACGGGCGCACTCTGGCAAAGCAGTTTCCATGATCGGGCGATACGTCGGGAAGAAGATTTGCAGTCTGTGGCGCGTTACATAGTGGCCAATCCACTGCGAGCCGGCCTGGTGACGCGGGTGGGTGACTACCCGTTGTGGGATGCCATCTGGCTTTAGACATGTGTTGACCGCTCTGGCCTCTTCGCGGGCAAGCTCCGCTCCCACAGGTTCTGTGTTGTACATATCACTCCAGCGTTGCTCGGGACAATGTGGGAGCTGAATTCCACAGGTTCTGTGTTGTGCACAAAATCCGGTTTCGCTCCCGCAGACTCTGTGTTGTACATATCACTCCAGTCTTGCTCGGGACAATGTGGGAGCTGAATTCCACAGGTTCTGTGTTGTGCACAAAATCCGGTTTCGCTCCCGCGGACTCTGTGTTGTACATATCACTCCAGTCTTGCTCGGGACAATGTGGGAGCGGAGCTTGCCCGCGAAGAGGCCAGCAGGATCAATGCGCCTCCCCAGCCTTGATTCCCGCCGGCAGCGCCTTGGTCAACAGCACCGCCAACATGCTGATCCCCAGCGCGATCCCGACAAAATGGAAGGCGTCGTTATAGGCCATGATCGATGCCTGCTGATGGGTGATTTCGCTCAGCTTGCCCAGCGCCGCGCTGTCGCTGCCGAGCCTCTCCGAAAGCAGCGTCAGACGTTCGGCCACCTGCGGATTACCCGGCACGATCGCCTCGCGCAGATAGTCGAAATAGATCTTGGTCCGCGCATCCAGCAAGGTCGCGAGCAGGGCTATGCCGATGGCCCCGCCGAGGTTGCGCAGGATGTTGAACAGGCTCGACGCCGACCCCGCGTCCTGGGGCAGGATATAGGCGGTGGCGATCAGCGAGATGGTCACCATGATCAGCGGCTGGCCCAGCGCGCGGATGATCTGGATCTGGTTGAACTGCTGGCCGGCAAAGTCCGGGTTGAGCACTCCGGAAGAAAAACTCGCCAGGCCGAACAGGCCAAAACCCAGGGTGCAGAGCAGCTTCGGTGAGATGAATTTCATCAGCTTGGGCACCAGCGGAATCAGGAACAGCTGCGGCACCCCCATCCACATGATCACTTCGCCGATCTGCAGGGCGTTGTAGTTCTGGATCTGCGCCAGGTACAGCGGTAGCAGGTAGATCGAGCCATACAGACCCACGCCCATGCCCAGGCTGGCAATGCTGGACAGGCCGAAGTTGCGGTTCTGCAGGATACGCAGGTTGATCAGCGGGTTGGCCTTGGATAGTTGCAGGATCACGAAGGTGATCAGGCTCAGCAGGGCGATACTGCCCAGCGTCACGATCAGGTTTGACTCCAGCCAATCCTTGCGGTGGCCTTCCTCGAGGAACACTTGCAGGCAACCCAGGCCGATGCCGAGGCTGACGATCCCGGCGTAGTCGGTGCTCTTGAGCAGTTCCCAATGGGCCTCTTTCTTTTCCAGGCCATAGAGCAGGCCGCCGATCATGATCAGGCCGGGCGGGATATTGATATAGAAGATGTACTGCCAGCCCCAGTTTTCCGTCAGCCAACCGCCAATGGTCGGACCGATGGACGGGGCGAAGGTGGCGGTCATGGCGAACATGGCCATGCCCTTGGCGCGGTGGTGATCCGGCAGCTTGATCAGGGTCAGGGTGAACGCCAGGGGGATCAGCGCGCCGCCGGTGAAGCCCTGCATGGCGCGGAACACGATCATGCTTTCCAGGCTCCAGGCCATGGAACAGAGCAGCGACGAGCCGAGGAAACCCAGCGAAACCCAGACCGCCAGGCGTCGCGCCGAGAGCAATTGCACCAGCCAGGCGGTAAGGGGAATCATGATGATTTCCGCCACCAGGTAGGAGGTTGAAATCCACGAGCCTTCTTCCAGGGTCGCCGACAGGGCGCCCTGGATATCCTTGAGCGAAGAGTTGGTGATCTGGATATCGAGCACCGCCATAAAGGCGCCGAGCATCACGCTCATCACCGCGATCCAGTCCCGGCGGGTCGGCTCGCCCACCGGTCGGATCAGTTGATCACCGGCCATGCTGGGCGTCGCGTAGATCGACCTTGACGGTGACCGACATGCCCGGACGGATTCTGCCCTGCAACGGATTATCGGCGGCAAAGGTCAGCTTGACCGGGATGCGCTGCACCACCTTGGTGAAATTGCCGGTGGCGTTGTCCGGCGGCAACAGGCTGAACTGCGCGCCGGAAGCGGCGAACAGGCTTTCGACCTGACCCTGGATCGGCGTGTCCTCATAAGCATCGAAGGTCAGGGTCGCGCTCTGGCCCGGCTGCATATGACCGATCTGGGTTTCCTTGAAGTTGGCCTGGACCCAGATGTCCTGGTCCGGGACGATGGACAGTAGATAGGCTCCGGCCTGTATGTACTGGCCGGTGCGTGCCGCGCGCTGGCCGACCAGGCCGCTGATGGGCGCGTGGATTTCGCAGCGGGTCAGGTTCAGTTCGGCCTGGGCCAGGTCGGCGCGGGCATTGGCGATCTGGGCGTCGAGGCGCTTGAGCTCGGCACTCAGGGCCGTAACCTGCTGGCGCTGGCCTTGCAGATCAGCCTGGGCCTTGGCCACTTGCGAACGGGCGATATGGTTGTCGGCGGAGAGTGTGGTGACCCGTTCTTCCGAAACGTAGCCGGGTTTGCGCAGGGTCTGCGCGCGGTTCAGATCGAGCTGCGAACGACCGAGGCTGGCCTGGCTGGAGGCGACCTGGGCATCGGCGGCGGCGATCAGGCTGGCTTGTTGGGTCAGCTTGCTCTGGGCCTGCAAGCGTTCGGCTTCGCGGGTGGCGAGGGTGGCGTTGGCACGGTCGACGGCGAGCTGGAAGTCGGCGCCTTCGAGGCGCACCAGCAACTGGCCTTTCTCCACATGCTGGTTGTCCGCCACCAGTACCTGGTCGATGCGTGCGCCCAACTGGCTGGAGACCCGGGTGATTTCGCCCTGGACATAGGCGTTATCGGTGCTTTCATAAAAGCGCCCCTTGAAGAACCACTGGGCAAAAAAGCCCAGGGCGATCAACAGGACCAAGAACAGGAAAATAGACAGTCGACGCTTGAGTTGGGAGGGCATGGGCAGCAACACATCAATGTGTAAGTGAATTTTACGGTAGACGAATCTGGCACAGCAGTCCCAATGGGTAAATGCCAGTCGCGGAGAAAGCCCGGTTTTCGGGGCCTGGCGCCTTTTTTAGACCGAAGCTTGGCTTATATGCCCTCTGCCAGATGCCCTGCGCTGGAGCCCGGACGGCTGTGCCTGTTACCATTCGCCCTTTGTTTTATCTCCACTTCGAGACCGCCCATGACCACCGTTCGCACGCGCATCGCGCCATCGCCCACCGGCGATCCCCACGTCGGCACCGCCTATATCGCTTTGTTCAACTATTGCTTTGCCAAGCAGCACGGCGGTGAGTTCATCCTGCGGATCGAAGACACCGATCAGTTACGCTCGACCCGCGAGTCCGAACAGCAGATTTTCGATGCTCTCAACTGGCTGGGTATCACCTGGGCCGAAGGCCCGGATGTCGGCGGTCCCCACGGTCCGTACCGGCAGAGCGAGCGTAGCGAGATCTACAAGAAATACACCCAGCAGTTGGTCGATATGGGCCACGCTTTCCCGTGCTTCTGTACCGCCGAAGAGCTGGACCAGATGCGCGCCGAGCAGATGGCCCGCGGCGAGACCCCGCGCTACGACGGCCGTGCGCTGTTGCTGTCGAAGGAAGAAGTGGCCCAGCGGCTGGCCGCCGGCGAGCCCCATGTGATTCGCATGAAAGTGCCGAGCGAAGGCGTCTGCGTGGTGCCGGACATGCTCCGTGGCGACGTCGAGATCCCGTGGGACCGCATGGACATGCAGGTGCTGATGAAGACCGATGGCCTGCCGACCTACTTCCTGGCCAACGTGGTCGACGACCACCTGATGGGCATCACCCACGTGTTGCGTGGCGAAGAGTGGCTGCCGTCGGCGCCGAAGCTGATCCTGCTCTACGAATACTTCGGCTGGGAACAGCCGCAGCTGTGCTACATGCCGCTGCTGCGCAACCCGGACAAGAGCAAGCTGTCCAAACGCAAGAACCCGACCTCGGTGACCTTCTACGAGCGCATGGGCTTTATGCCTGAAGCCATGCTCAACTACCTGGGCCGCATGGGCTGGTCGATGCCCGACGAGCGCGAGAAGTTCTCCCTGGCGGAAATGGTCGAGCACTTCGACCTGTCCCGCGTTTCCCTGGGTGGGCCGATCTTCGATATCGAGAAACTGTCCTGGCTCAACGGCCAGTGGCTGCGCGACCTGCCGCTGGAAGAGTTCGCCAGCCGCGTGCAGAACTGGGCGCTGAATCCCGAGTACCTGATGAAGATCGCGCCGCTGGTCCAGGGCCGGGTCGAGACCTTCAGCCAGGTCGCGCCGCTGGCGAACTTCTTCTTCGCCGGCAGCCTGCCGCTGGATGCCAAGCTGTTCGAGCACAAGAAGCTCGCGGCTGACGACGTGCGCAAGCTGATGCAGTTGATCCTGTGGAAGCTGGAGAGCCTGCGCCAGTGGGAAAAGGACAGCATCACCGCGACCATCCAGGCGGTGGTCGACGCCCTGGAGTTGAAGTTGCGCGATGCCATGCCGCTGATGTTTGCCGCGATTACCGGGCAGGCCAGTTCGGTGTCGGTGCTCGATGCCATGGAAATCCTTGGCCCGGACCTCACGCGCTTCCGTCTGCGCCAGGCCCTGGATCTGCTGGGCGGGGTGTCGAAGAAAGAAAACAAGGAATGGGAAAAGCTGCTGGGCGCGATTGCCTGAGACCGCCCTGTTTCTGTGGAACCATGTGGGAGCGGAGCTTGCCCGCGAAGGGGGCCTCAAGGCTGCCAAGAGCTTCGCGGGCAAGCTCCGCTCCCACAAGACCGCGTGCTCTGTGGATCTGTTGTTTGTGCAGGGATGGCGTTTTACCCCCCGGTTTTACCGGGGCAGGGCGGTAAGTGGTTGTTATGCCGACAAAAAATTTTCAAAAAGTTTGAAAATAAGTTTGACAGCTCCCCGATACGCCCTTAAGATTCGCCCCGTCCTCACCGATGAGGGGCTATAGCTCAG